>NZ_JACYTR010000099.1 GCF_014841215.1 Pseudomarimonas arenosa | reverse complement strand
CCGCACCCGATTCGGATCACGATCGTCTGGCAAACACTTGGCGGCCGCCGCCAGCAACCCTAGGCGCCGCTCGACCTGTCGCAACAGCAGCGCACCGCCCGCATCCGAGCTGATATCGCCACCCTCAAACTCGGCCTCGATCCTGGCGCGGCCAAGATGCCCAAAAAGTTCGCCTTGAACGGTACACTCTGTCATGACGGTCCTTGTTATTCAGCGTAGACAACTGAATCTTAAGGGAAAACCACGCCGTCACTCATTCTTCTGATGAAATATCCGGGCTAGCCAGTTCAAATCGGAGGGCCTGCAGGGATGAGCATCCGGCGCATCCTCGCGGCCAGCGACTTCTCAGCGGCAGCACAGCGGGCCGCCGACCGTGCCGTGCAGCTGGCCGAGGCGGCCGGGTCATCGTTGCTCCTGTTGCATGCTCGCCAGCACGGCAGCTGGCTGGAAGGCCTAGGGGCGAACGAGGTCGATCCGCAGCTGCGTCAACAATTGGACGCAGCCATCGGCGACGCTTTGGAGGCCGAGCGCTCGCGGCTGGCCTCGGGCGGCGTCGAAGTGCAGGCCGAGCTTCTGCCCGATGCCCTTTATCGCGAGCTCGATGGTTTGTTGGTGCGGCGGCCAGCGCAACTACTGGTGATGGGTGCGCACGGCGAAGCGTCTTGGAAGGACCTGCTGCTGGGTTCGACGGCAGACCGGGTGCTGCGACTGCATCGGCTGCCGGTGTTGCTGGTGCGCAATCCCTGCGTTGGCCCCTATGCGCGGATCGCACTGGCTACCGATTTCTCCGCCGCCAGCGAGCAGGCCGCGCGCTTCGCTCTCGACTTGCTTCCGGCTACTCGCGCGATGTTGGTGCACGCGCACGAGCCCGAGTTCCAGTCCTCACTGGCGTTTGCCGGTGTGGTCGCGACGCTGCGCGAAAGCTACCTTGGTGAGTCAGCGCGTCGCGCGCACGGGAAGATGACTCAATTTGCCCAGCGCCTAGGCAAGTCCGACGCCCTGCCGGCTCTGCGCAGCGGTCGCCCCGGGAGCGTGCTGCCAGCCTTGGTCGAGGAGGCGTCGATCGAACTGATGGTGTTGGGCGTCAGCGGCCGCTCCGGCATCGAACGCGGCCTGCTCGGCAGCGTCAGCCGACACGCCGCCACTGATCTGTCTTGCGATGTTCTGCTGGTGCCAGCGTGGGCGGTCGTGAGCCATCGCTGGGGCATGAACACAATGCAATGAACTTCCGTTGTCACGAGTCAGTCGGTTGTGAATCAGACTTTCGGTTCGTGCTTCTTCGTTTAGATGGCGCACATAAGCACTCATCCAGCGAAAACCGTGATCTCTTCACGATCGTGGTAGAGCTGGCGAGCCCGTAGTTCGATACTGCGGCCGCTTTGATGCTGGATGAGGTCGAGGCAACGTTGGGTTTCGTCCCAGCGCTTTTTCATCGGCAGCTTGAGATTGAAAATGCTGCGGCGACACCAGCCTTCGCGCAGCCAGGTAGCCATGCGATCGGCGACCCGAATCGGCTGCTCGACCATATCGCAGACCATCCATTCCAGCGGCTTGGCCGGGTGCCAGTTGAAGCCGTCCTCACGCAAGTGCGTTATCAAACCCGTGGCTAGCGCCGAGTCGGCCAAGGGGCCGTTGTCGATTGCACTTACCTGAACATGGTGTTTGTGTGCCAACACCCAGCTCCAGCCGCCTGGAGCTGCGCCCAGATCGGCAGCGCGCATTCCGGGCTTCAGCCAGGTCTCGCGTTCGGTGTCTGTGAGCAGTACCAGCAAGGCCTCTTCCAGCTTCAGCGCCGAGCGCGACGGCGCATCCGGATGGCTGCGCAAACGTGGGATGCCGCCCGGCCAGGCTGGGCCCCACGCTGACTGGGCGCGCCCGACGACCATTTCGTTGCCGCTCAGCAAGCCGATGTGCAGGCGCGGCTTGCGGTCATTGTCGCTGGGGTCGAGCCAGCCGCGCCGACGCAATTCGCCGCGCAGGGCATTGCCAAGTGCACGGGCCAGCGACGATAGCGGACGCCCGCTATCGCTGTCGGCATGCTCGATCTGCAAACGTCCGAAGCGCTGGCCGGGAAAAGCGTCCGGCAAGCTTTCCAGCAATGGGCCCAGGCGATCATTGGGGTCGAGCCCACTGAGATGCAGGTGCTGCAGAAAACTGGCGCGGGCAAAGATCAGTTGGCGTGGATCAAGCTGTTCCAGCTGCGCTGCCGACTCACCGATGTACTGCACGAAGCCGAGGTCGCGCACGGCGCGCGCATAGCCATGCAAACCTGACCCTGCACAGCGAGCCTGCAGTTCGGCGGCCAGTTCGGGCTCGAAGCCGCTCCGGCACCATGAGAACCAGGCGAATTGTTCAGTAACGCTGGCCGGCATGCTGGCTGTAGTTACGAAGCACCTGACGCGCAGGCTCGCGCAGGACATCGCGACGGACGCGAATTCCTCGTTGTTCGAGCTCGCCTACCCAATCGCTGGGCAAGGGGCCTTCATCGAACTCGGTCAGCTCCATGACATCTTCGGCGCGAGCGCCAATCAGCATTTCATCGAGGCCGGCCCAGAAGCTGGCGCCGTAACACATGCAGCAAGGCTGGCTCGAGGTGGCAAGTACGATCGGCGTATTCGACTGGGCATCCGGGTCGTTCAGACGAAACATCTGCAGGCGCTGTTGTGCCGTCATGAAAGCCATCATCTCGGCATGTGCCACGGAACAGGTCTGCGGTACCACACGATTGACGCCGAGGGCGATCAACTCGCCATTGCCGGCAAAGATCGCCGCGCCGAACGGGCCGCCGGTGCAGGACTGTACATTGCGCGCCGACAGATCGATGGCCAGGGCCATTTTTGCTTCATCGGTTTCGTAGCGCTGGCCGACCAGGTCGAGCTCGTGAACCCATGCCGGCAAGGTCAGATGCACTTGCCCGTAGATCATTGCGTGATCTCCTGTTCGCCGCCCTGCATGCCGGTCTTCGCCGCGCAGCGTCCCTGCACGCACTGACAGGACTCGATGCTGGGAAAACCGCAAATACTGCTGCGCCCTTCGCGTGCGCATTCGGCCTTGACCTGATCGGGGAAGGTGGGGCTATCGGCATTGACGCATTGCGGGTAGTAGCCGCAGCAATTGCCCACATCCTTCACAGCACAATCGGCATCGACCTTGCAGCTATAGTCCACTTCGCCCGGCTTTGCTTTCACCATGTTCGACGACGGGGCAGGCGAGGGCTGGGCGCTGCTGCCCCCGAGCAGCAGCCGGTCATCGGGTCCGGGTCGGCTGGCGGCACAGGCGCTCAGGGCCAGTGCCAGCATCAGGATTGCGATCGCAGCTAGTAGCGCGGTTCTCATTTGCCGGCCTGCTTGGCCCAGGTGTCGCGCAGGCTGACACAGCGGTTGAACACCGGATGCGCCGGTTGATGATCGCGACGATCGGCAACGAAATAGCCTACGCGCTCGAACTGCATGTTCAGTTCGTTCGGGCAGTGGGCGGCGGCCGGTTCAACAAAGCCGGTAACGAAGCGTTTGGATTCGGGGTTGATGTGCGCCCGATAGCCCGGGCCGCCATCGTCCTCGTCATCCGGCGTCGGCACGTTGAACAGGCGGTCGTAGAGTCGAATCTCCGCCGGCACGGCATGGCGTGCGCTTACCCAGTGAATGGTGCCCTTGACCTTGCGGTCGGTGGCACTGCCGCCGGGCCGGGTGTCCGGATCGAGTTCCACATGCACTTCCATCACTCGATCGCCGTCCTTGACCAGTTCGACACAGCGCACGATGCCGATGCCGCGAAGGCGCACCTCGCCGCCCGGGACCAGGCGATGGAAGCCCTTCGGCGGCACCTCCATGAAATCCTCGCGCTCGATCCAAAGCTCGCGGCTGAATGGCACCTCGCGTTCACCGCGGCTCGGGTCTTTCGGGTGATTGGCAAAACGCAGGGTTTCCTCATGCTGCTCGGGCAGGTTGCGAACCACCAGTTTCAGCGGGTCGATCACCGCCATGCGGCGCTCGGCGTGGGCATCGAGGTCGTCGCGCAGGGCCTGTTCGAGCAGGGAGAAATCGGTCAGCGAATTCTGCTTGCTGATGCCCACCCGATCGGCAAACAGGCGCAGCGAGCTCGGTGTGTAGCCGCGCCGGCGCAGGCCTTGCAGGGTGGGCATGCGTGGATCATCCCAGCCATCGACATGCTTTTCCTGCACCAGGGCGATCAGCTTGCGCTTGCTCATCACGGTGTAGTTGATGTTAAGTCGCGAGAACTCGATCTGACGCGGCTTGGCGGCTTCCAGATGCCACCCCTGGGCCGACAACGGCGCCAGCAGTTGCGGGTTCGCGGTCAATCCCACCTGATCGACGAACCAGTCGTACAACGGCCGGTGGTCTTCAAACTCCAGCGTGCACAGAGAGTGAGTGATGCCTTCGATGGCGTCGCTCAAACAATGGGCGTAGTCGTACATCGGATAGATGCACCAGGCATCGCCGGTGTTCTGGTGAGCGATCTTCTTGATCCGGTAGATCGCCGGGTCGCGCAGATTGATGTTGCCCGAGGCCATGTCGATCTTGGCGCGCAAGGTGCGCGACCCGTCGGCAAACTCGCCGGCGCGCATGCGGCGGAACAGATCCAGATTCTCCGCCACCGATCGATCGCGAAACGGCGACGGCCGACCCGGTTCGGTCAAGGTGCCGCGATAGGCACGCACTTCCTCGGCACTGAGATCGCAGACATAGGCCACACCGTCCTGCACCAGCTTCTCGGCGCACAGATAGAACACTTCGAAGTAATCCGAAGCATGGCGCAACTCATGCCAGTCGAAGCCCAGCCAGCGCACGTCCTCCTTGATTGCCTCGACGTACTCAGGGTCTTCCTTGGCCGGATTGGTGTCGTCAAAACGCAGGTTGCAGGTGCCGCCGAATTCCTCGGCGACGCCGAAATTCAGGCACAGCGACTTGGCGTGACCGATATGCAGGTAGCCGTTGGGCTCCGGCGGGAAGCGGGTGTGAATCTCGGCATGCTTGCCCGATTGCAGGTCATCGCGAACGATGTTGCGGATGAAGTCCTGGCGAACGGGCGCGTTGGGGTCGACAGCAAGGGCGGTCATGAGAGATCGCTATGGGGAAACCTCGCATTTTACTTCGGCCGGGCTGATCCTGCTGCGGTTGTTGAATGTCCGCTACCGGATGGGTGAGTCGGGCGCCCGCTCGGCGTATGCTTGAGGCTCCTGGTCGAGGACTGGCGATGCGTCCCGTATACGAGGCAGAGCACCTTATCGACGCGCATATGGCCCGCGGCTGCCTGATGGCCGCGGGCATACAGTCAGAGGTCCGAGGTGAAGCGCTGACCGGCGCATTGGGGGAGTTGCCGGTGCGCGGGTTGATTACAGTCTGGGTGAGTGTCGACGATGTCGAGTTGGCACGTAGGGTAATCGGGCAATGGCTGGACGACCTGTCGGCCCCGAATCAATGCGAGATTGAAGCATGAGTCGCGGTTTGATCTGTTTGTTTTTGTGCTGTCTGACCCTGGTCTGTTATGCCCAGGGCGAAAGCATGTCCAGCGAACGGGCCGAGGTGCGACACGCGCGCTTGTCGATGGATCAGACCTCTCAACAGGCGCGCAGCGCGCTGGAAGCGGGTCTGCCGATGGCGCAGGACACCCTGCTGTTGCAGCCGGGAACGGCTGAGGTCGACTGGTTCTGGCTGCGAGCGCCGACCGATTCCTTGATCGGGCCGGTCTTGCGTCTGGACACCGCCTTGGTTGAGTCGTTGCAGGCCTTCGATGCGGCCAGCGGGGCGGAGCTCGGCGCCACTTCCTATCTCGGGGCCGGTCGTGGTTCGCCCTTGCGCTCAAGCTTTGTATTCGATCTGCCGGCAACGGCGACCGAGGGTGTACTGATCAGAGCCGAGGTGCCGGTGCGGCAAGTGTTGAGCTGGAACGTGCTGTCAAGCCGAGCGCAACTGGAGGCTGATCGCGCCGCCGGCATGATTGCCGCCGCCGCCTACGCCGCCATGCTGGCCAGTGCCTTGGCCAGCCTCGCCCTGACCTTGGCGGTGCGTGAGTCGGTGTTCCGCTTCTTCACTGCATTTGCCGTGCTGGCGGCGGTCTGGTTGGCGGCCGCCGATGGCCATCTGTACGAGCTGCCGGGTATGGCGGCGCTAGATTGGCGGGCCATCCCGGTGCTCGGCATGGCCTGCGCGGCCGCCATTCTGGCCTTCGCCCACCGATTGCTGGGGCTGTCTGCCACCGCCTTGCCCCTGGCGCGCTGGAGTGATCGGGCGGCGATTGCGCTGTTGCCGCTGGGCATCGTGCTGGCATTGTTGCCGGCTGAGTCGGCGTCCCTGGCGCTGAGTCTGATGGCTGTGATCTTCGTACTGGCCTGCCTGGCACCGGTTCTGCTCGCCGCCTGGAGTTGGAGCCTGGGTTCACCGGTAGCCGGAGTGCTCTGTGTTCTGTGGCTGGTCTGTCTGCTGGCGTTCGGAACCCGCGGCCTGGCCTTGATGGGGCTGCTGCCGGCGAGTCACGGCTTGGCCTTGATCTATCAAGGTGCAGCGGCACTCGGCGTGGTGGGCTTGTCGGTGGCACTGACCGACCGGGTCATCGTGCTGCGCCGCCAGGCCGAGGCCATCAGCGAAGCGCATGCGATCAGCAGCGCCGATCTCGCCCTGGAAAAGCAGCGTCGTCAGTTTCTCGAATCACTGGAAGACGTGGCGCAAAACGCGGCGTCGGACGGAGATCTGGAATGGCGTGCCTTCCGCCTGTTGTTGCAGTCGGTGGCTGAGCTGGTACCGGCTCAGCGATCGGCCATCACCGCTACTGGATTTCGTGGCTACGATTTCTTGCTCAGCGAGCCGCCAGTAGCCAAGGCGCACTACTGCGAGCTGATGACCGAACGCGCCTCAACCCTGAAGGGCATTTGCCGAGCGCGCAACACCATGCAGGTTGACATTGAGCTCGATGTGGAAGGCGGGCAGCCATATCGCGCGCACTATGCCGTCTTGCCGCTTGCGGTGAGCAAGCCCGGCTGGGGCGCCTTGCTGATCGAACGCGAACTCGGTCAGCTGTTCTCCGATACCGAGCTCAATCTTGCTGCCGAGTTCGCCGATCTGGCGCTAAAAGTGATCGAGGAAAATGCCAAGAAGGCCGAGCTGAAACGTACGGCTGAGGTCGACCCGCTGACCGGTCTGATCAATCGCAAGACCGGTGAGGCCAGGCTGGAAAAATTGATCGCGGCCGCCGAGCTGGAGGGTGAGCCGCTGAGTCTGCTGTTTATCGATCTCGATCGCTTCCAGCCGATCAACCAGCGCTACGGCGTGAATCAGGGTGATCAGTGCCTGCGTCGAGTGGCCGATGTGCTAAGGCCGCTGGCAGGGCGAAACGATTTGTTATACAGGCACGGCGGTGACGAATTTCTGCTGGTGCTGCCGGGGGCCAGCCTGGAGCGCGGCGTCGAAGTGGCCGAACATGCTCGGGCCAATCTGGCCTCGCTGCGTTTTCAAAGTGAGCAAGGGCCGTT
Source organism: Pseudomarimonas arenosa (assembly GCF_014841215.1). Taxonomy (GTDB): domain Bacteria; phylum Pseudomonadota; class Gammaproteobacteria; order Xanthomonadales; family Xanthomonadaceae; genus Pseudomarimonas; species Pseudomarimonas arenosa. The sequence continues at coordinate 412 of NZ_JACYTR010000099.1, read as the reverse complement.
CAAGCTCACCGCCAGTATTGGCGCAGCACCGGCGATGGCCAATGACACGCCAGCCAATCTGGTTGACCGCGCGGAGCGCGCTTCGGGCTCGGCGAAAGGCGCCGGGCGCAATCAGGTCAAGAGCAATGCCGGCAAGGGCAGCAGTCAGGCACCCGAGCATCCGCTGTATTTCTGAGCGCCGCACATTGGTCTCTCCCGCAAGGGGAGAGAGACCGATGCGCACTGACAACGCGCGCCGGCTGGCGCCCGGAACTCTCTCCCCAATATTTGGGGAGGGTTGGGGTGGGGTTAGCCCGGATATTTCATGAGGTCGCGCCGAAAGATCCGGCAATTCCAAGCGGGGCGAGAGTTTCGACCGATGGTGTTGAGATAACAGAGTGTTGGCGATCTTTCGGCGCTGGCACGGCCCTCA
>NZ_JACYTR010000098.1 GCF_014841215.1 Pseudomarimonas arenosa | reverse complement strand
CTCGCTCCGCTTCTCGTTGGCGGGTCGTCCTGTTCCCTAACTACGTATTTGAGCTGACCGCGGGGAGAGGTCGTGATGTTTCCTGAAGTGTTATCGTGCCGCGGCACCTCAATACGGCGTTAGCGCTCGTGTGAAGCGCCCCTGAACCCCCAGGGCTACAATGCACGGCGGCCATCAATCTACGACCACTATTGACGTCATAAACTTTGCGCACTGCCCCTCGGATTCGAATACGTTGATGGAGACCAGAGTCCCGTCCTGCATCTCAACTAGTATTGCGTGGTAGTTGCTGCGCTGCGGAAGTGGTTGAGTGTGCGAAATCAGTTTTGTCGGCTGATTGCCCGCTAGGTACGACACCGCCTCTTGAAGTGAACGGCCTTCATCTAGTATACAATGGTCGCTGGATACTTCGGCGAACCTAGCGGAGTGGCGTACTTCAGCTACAAATTTGCGAGCCGTGTACTCATCTTGTATTTCACCGGTCGCAGCCACGCCAACGCGCCATGGTAGTACCATAACCCACCCGACCACAGCCGAAACCCAATACTCGCGCACAATCGGTCCATCCATTCGCTTCAGGTGGCATTGGAGTCTTCGAGTGATAAAGAAGTTCCCGCCAAGGCAAACTGTGCTTGCGCGAACCTGCAGTACTGTAGACTAAGGATCCACGGCTCTAACTACGTATTCGAGCTGACCGGTGGGAGAGGCGATGGTGTTTTCTGTTAGTCTGCCGGCCACCGGCAGCTCAATACGGCGTTAGATTCGTGAGGATCGCCTATGGGATTTGATAGGCTTTTCGTTCTTGCCGTATCGGCAGCGCTTGCCGTACTTGGCGCGACCCTCATGGCGTGGGCTTGGCCATTGTTCGCTGATCCCCCGGTCCTCGGAAATGCTGTTCGCGCCGGAACAGCTGCGGTGCAGCAACTCTCACTCGAGGGCCCCAACAGCGAGAACTAGTTTCCGTCGCAGCACACTACCCCTGGCTGTTTAGGCGGCATTCTGAGGCGGTCGTACTTGTCATGTTCAGTTCCGTTGCCCTAATCTGCCTAGCGATTCTCTTGCTGGTTGTTGGTTTTCGCATGCCAAGTGCGGGCAACCATTCCCAGTCACGAATCTAACTACGTATTTGAGCTGACCGTTGGGAGAGGTGATCGTGTTTTCTGATATGTTTCCGGCCAACGGCAGCTCAATACGGCGTTAGGCTACAGCTGTAAAGCCCTTGAGTTTGTCTGTTGAAATCTCTGGAAGCCTCTGTTTCCCGTTGCATGTCACAGACGCAGTGGTGAGCTTGACCTTGCGGTCAGCACGGGCGTGGCGTCGCTCCGCATGGGGCTCTCGGCCATCAGCCCGTGCAGCTTCGCTCCACTGGGCCATCGAAGGCTGCGTCCCGCTTCGCGGCCCGCCCGGTCGCCTCGCCTTGGTTGGGCTGTCCGCTTCTCTTCGTCCAGGATACAATCCCCTCGTTGGCCTCTGCACACTGACAAGCCGTCGCCCCGTTCATTGGGGCTTTCTCACGGCCTGAGAGCAACGCTTTGTATGCGGTGGCTGTACCCTAACTACGTATTTGAGCTGACCGCGGGGAGATGTCGTGGCGTTTCCTGTAATGTCATCGTGCCGCGGCACCTCAATACGGCGTTAGGCTACAGCTGTAAGGCCCTTGAGTTAGTCTGTTGAAATCTCTGGAAGCCTCTGTTTCCGGCTGCATGTCACAGGCGCAGTGGTGAGCATGCCCTTACGGTCACCGCGGGCGTGGCGTCGCTCCGCATGGGGCTCTAGGCCATCAGCCCGTGCAGCGTCGCTCCGCATGGGGCTCTAGGCCATCAGCCCGTGCAGCTTCGCTCCACTGGGCCATCGAAGGCTGCGTCCCGCTTCGCGGCCCGCCCGGTCGCCTCGCCTTGGTTGGGCTGTCCGCTTCTCTTCGTCCAGGCTACAATCCCCACGTTGGCCGCTGCACACTGACAAGCCGTCGCCCCGTTCATTGGGGCTTTCTCACGGCCTGAGAGCAACGCTTTGTATGCGGTGGCTGTACCCTAACTACGTATTCGAGCAGACCGTGGGGAGAGGTCGCGGTGTTTTCTGATGCGTGTTCGGCCCACGGCTGCTCAATACGGCGTTAGGCTGGGGTTCACCGCTTCACTCGGTGAGTAGCTACAAGTCTGAAGGTCCGCGCAAGATGTTTTTCTCGGCTCGGCGTTGCCCGCCACCCAATTTTGTCTTGCCAGGCCTGTTTGGTCCTCGCCTGGTGGCGGCCCCGAATCCCGCGCTCCGAGTCCTGGGTCCCTCTGCAGCCCCATTCAGGATATGCTCCGCCCATAGGTCGAAACGCCACCACCTGAGTTCCCGGTCATTCATTCAGACCGCACAGATTGGTGCTTTCGGCCTAACTACGCGTTAGAGCAGACCATTGGGAGAAGTCACGGTGTTTCCTGAAATGACAGTAGCCAATGGCTGCTCAACGCTCAGTTAGGCCACAGCTGTAAGGCCCTTGAGTTTGTCTGTTGAAATCTCTGGAAGCCTCTGTTTCCGGTTGCATGTCACAGGCGCAGTGGTGAGCTTGACCTTCCGGTCGGCACGGGCGCGGCGTCGCTCGGCATGGGGCTCTCGGCCATCAGCCCGTGCAGCTTCGCTCCACTGAGCCATCGAAGGCTGCGTCCCGCATCGCGGCCCGCCCGGTCGCCTCGCCTTGGTTGGGCTGTCGGCTTCTCTTGGTCCAGGCTACAATCCCCTCGTTGGCCACTGCACACTGACAAGCCGTCGCCCCGTTCATTGGGGCTTGCTCACGGCCTGAGAGCAACGCTTTGTATGCGGTGGCTGTACCCTAACTACGTATTCGAGCTGACCGCGGGGAGAGGCCGTGATGTTTCCTGAAGTGATGTCGTGCCGCGGCACCTCAATACGGCGTTAGATGTACTCTTTTTGAAGGTGTTGCAATGCTTGAATCTCTTGCAAACACGCTGAGCCTAAAGGGCGTCCTCGACGGACTGAAGCCATTTGGGTGGGAGCACATTGATCACTGGGCACAGGGTGAGTTCCATCACGATGTCGTGCTTCGCGTGAAGAACACGCCGCAGGAGCTACCCGGCCCGGTTGTTGTCGTCAGCACCAACTGCAACGGTGGCGTCAAAGAAGTTCTGTGCCTCGGCGACGTGCCTGACAGGTTCGGCCTGTGGCACTACCGCTGCCCCGAGAATCCTGAGTTTGAGGGCCCGGCTCCTGACGTGCGTGGGTTCGCGCGCACGGTGCATTGGTTCAACCCGTGCGATCTGCTCAAGCCTGGCACTCGCAGCGAGTACAAAGAAGAGTTTCGTAAACGTCAACGTGGCGGCGGCTATGTGTGTGTCGACGCCTCGGAAGAGTAATCTAACTACGTATTCGAGCAGACCGTGGGGAGATGTCATGGTGTTTTCTGATGCGCTGTCGTGCCACGGCTGCTCAATACGGCGTTAGCTATCAGTATGTTTCGGTATTGGCTAGGTTTACTTCTGCTGTTGGCGGCCTCTTGTCTTTTGGCGGCGGAAGTTCCTTCACCCTATCCTCGCCCAGCAACCTTACAAGTTGCACGCACGCTGACGTCAGTCGAGTTGCTCACCCTCAACCCCGACGATCTAGACTCTTGTTCCAGCACCGAGGCCAAAGCCCATTCCCAATGTTTTCACGGCTGGCGCATCCTTGGCCGCGCTAACGCATCTGCGCAGGCCGCGTCAATCGCAACAGAGGTGTCACGCTGGGCAGATACATCTTGGGGCGAGGGAGTCTCCTACTGCTTCATTCCGCATCACGGCATTGTCATACGCTCCGCCACAGACGAGCTCCATTTTGTGGTCTGCTACATGTGTGGCAAGGTTCAAGTATTTCGGGCGGGCCGCGAAGGTCTGTTTGGCGAGTTTCCGGTTTCTGGCATCCCTGACGTCGTCAACGGAGTCGCCAAATCTCTGGGTCTCCCATTGCCGGCAATCTATGCTCCCGTGTCTGATAGCTAACTACGTATTCGAGCTGACCGTTGGGAGACGTCATCGTGTTTTCTGTTAGTCTGCCGGCCAACGGCAGCTCAATACGGCGTTAGGCAACAGGGGCTTCGAACCGAGGCAAGCATTCTGGATTCCGATTTTGCGTTTCAGCTTCGCTCTTCGAATCCGCGTCCTTCGAAGTCCCGAGATCGGATCCCAACTTGTGTGTGGAATCGTGCCATCGCAGGTAGACACGCCTTGGAATCAGTCCGCGCAGCTCCGCTCCACTTGGCCTACTCGTCGCCGCGCCCCGCTTAGCGGCGCGCCCCAATGCATCGCTCTTACCGGCCTGCACGCTTCCCCGATTCCTGGCTACAATTGGGGCTAATCGCGCTTCGTAGATCAGCTTCTTGGTTTCGCGGTGGTTGTTTGTCGGTCGGCTCTGCACATCTTCTGCAGGTCGTCCTGTTCCCTAACTACGTATTCGAGCTGACCGTGGGGAGAAGTGGTCGTGTTTTCTGACAAACAGTCTGCCCACGGCAGCTCAATACGGCGTTAGCCACGTGCAGATACGTTCGTTTGGGTTTGATGTGCGCGAGGAAGAGCCTGGCGACCTTGACGCCATCGAGGCCGTCATTGTATCCGCGTTCTTGAGCGCTCCTCGCAGTAGCCGCACCGAACACATTATCGTTCGAGCGCTACGCTCTTCCCGGCAGCTTGCTGTGTCACTCATCGCGACTTTCCGCGAAGAGGTCCTGGGTCACGTGGCCGCATCGCCGGTCAGCCTCTCGTCCGGCCAGAGTGGCTGGTATGGTCTCGGGCCCGTCTCGGTCACTCCCGCCCACCAAGGCCGTGGGGTGGGTCAGTGTCTAATCAAGGGCACACTCTCAAGGCTCCGCGCTCTCGGCGCTCAGGGTTGCGTGGTTCTGGGCTCGGCTGGCTACTACTCGCGGTTCGGCTTCACTTCCATTCCCTCGTTAGTGCTGCCCGGAGCCACACCGGAGCACTTTCAAGCCATCTCATTTGCATGCCTTCCACCAACCGCTGTAGTTTCATACCATGAGTCGTTTGTCGCACATGGCTAACTACGTATTCGAGCAGACCGTGGGGAGAAGTCGTGGTGTTTTCTGATGCGCTCCAGGCCCACGGCTGCTCAATACGGCGTTAGTCAACTGGGGTTTTGAACTGAGGCAGCCCCTTCAAGAGCGCTTGCTTCGGTGGCTTCAAAGCAGATCAATCTTCCAGCCAACAAGCGCGAGCTGTGGTCTCGGCCAGGCCCCAAGCGTCTCGCATTTTCATGCCCGGCTCTTTCCAGCTCTGGGCACGCACTAGCCGAATTCCCGCGAGGGCAATTCCAAATCTTTCGCAGGGCGCACAATTTGCTTCCTCGCGCGTATACTTCAGTCTTTCGCGGCGGCCCTATCCACAAATCTGTCTATGTACAAGCATCGCCCGTTGTCTAACTACGTATTCGAGCTGACCGCGGGGAGAGGCTCCGTGTTTACTGATCAACTATCGCGCCGCGGCAGCTCAATACGGCGTTAGATTGCAGCAATATGCGCTTTCGAAGAGCCCCTTTCAGCTTCGCTCTGCTCTTGTCCTCCGCGGGCATTTCTTTGGCTATCACGAGCATCGCACTGTACGCCTGGCTGTTCCCTGTTTCTGACGCGGAGATTTCGAGGTCCTGGGTCGATGCTTGGGCGCCGGCATCGCTGGTTACCTTCACTTCGCTCTGCGCGCTGTTTCTTTGCACTCTCCTCTCTTCGCTCTTGCTATTGCTCGGTCCCGCTGTCACGCGCCGTGTTGCATTTGTTGCTCTTGCCATTGCCATTTCCTCTGCCACCATTGTTGTCCTGGAGCACAGGTCTCTTGCGGCTTCCATCTCCGAGTCAGCCGGGGTGCGAGTTGCACCGGTTTGGGAAGGGCTCCTTGGCATCGGTGGTGCAATCTAACTACGTATTCGAGCTGACCGTTGGGAGATGTCATGGTGTTTTCTGATATGTTGCCGGCCAACGGCACCTCAATACGGCGTTAGTCCACTGCGGTTTCTGACAGCGGCATGGAGGTTGGTGGGTCGAAGCTCGGGGTGATCGAACGCTTCGGCCCCCGTCGGCGCAAGAGCTTCGTGCGCATGCCTTTCAGCACGTGTGCTGCTTGCTCCCGCGCCGATTGCTTCAGCTCAGCGCATCATTTTCTTGCGCTCGGCAATCTCTCGCCCTACGCTCGGCACAAGCAAACTAGGTCTTCCGCAGGAGCATCGATTTGGGTGGTCGCAGGCACAATTCAGTCTTTCGCATGGGTTCCAAGGGCATTTCAGCGTGCGGCAATTTTGCGCGTGGTCTAACTACGTATTCGAGCAGACCGTGGGGAGAGGCCGCGATGTTTTCTGATACGATTTCGGCCCACGGCTGCTCAATACGGCGTTAGTCAACTGGGGTTTTGAACTGAGGCAGCCCCTTCAAGAGCGCTTACTTCGGTGGCTTCAAAGCAGATCAATCTTCCAGCCAACAAGCGCGAGCTGTGGCCTCGGCCAAGCCCCAAGCGTCTCGCATTTTCATGCCCGGCTCTTTCCAGCTCTGGGCACGCACTAGCCAAATCCCCGCGAGGGCAATTCCAACATCTTTCTCAGGGCGCACAATTTGCTTCCTCGCACGTATACTTCAGTCTTTCACGGCGGCCCTATCCACGAATCTGTCTATGTAAAAGCATCGCCCGTTGTCTAACTACGTATTCGAGCTGACCGCGGGGAGAGGCTACCGTGTTTACTGATCAACTATCGCGCCGCGGCAGCTCAATACGGCGTTAGGTGTCTATGTCCGACGATATGGAATACTGCATTCGCCCGAGAACCGCGCAAGAAGTCGCCGAGCGGTCCCTTGCGCTCTTGGCGGTTACGTCAAGAGCTTTTGAAGATGTCCCGACGCGAACTCTGAACTGGGCGAAAGTCAACGAGATTGACAAATTCTTCTCTGACAAAGAGCGTGAGTTTTTCTTCCTGCCGAATCGGCCCGATCAGCGCGACATCAATACCTTCAGCTGGAAGATTGAAGCGTTGGTTTCGCTTCTTTGGGCGCTGCGAGCAATTGAACAGTTCCCTCCTTTGAACGTTCAAGTCGACCTAAACTCGGTTGGTGCTCTTGTTCTTGCATACGAGGCACCTTCTAAATTTGTCAATGAGGCGAAACTTCGCCCCATGCCGGAGCTCGAAGAGCTCGAGAATGCCCTCTACAATCAGCACTGGCGCGTCAGAGATGCTCAGCTATTTGGCCGTCCCATGCCAGTTGAACTTAATCCAATCGTTGTCTACGAGCGGCGCTACGGCATGAGCTGGTTGGTTGGCTGGGGAGAAGACTGGGATGATGTCCCAACAGACACCTAACTACGCATTTGAGCTGACCGTTGGGAGAGGTGATCGTGTTTTCTGTTAGTCTACCGGCCAACGGCAGCTCAATACGGCGTTAGGTTCAATGCCAAACCCCACGAGCGGTCTCGGCGCTACGGTTCGAGCCTATTGGCACTGGTACCTGACAATTTGGCTTTGGCCAATTTACGCGTTTCTGGCGGAGAACCTTGCCCCAAGAGCAGGCGGAGAGATTTCTCACCTGTTGGTCGTGCTTTTCTTCCTCTGGTTCATTGTCGGCTCGGCGCTGCACGGCAGCCTCTACTTACGGGGCTTGGTGGCTTATCGACCCGTGGTGTTACTTGGTATGCTCACCCCATTCCTGGTCTGGCTGCTCTTGTTGGCAATTGGCAACATTGTTGGGGCTATTTAGCCCGAGAGGTGAGCGCCAGGGAACTCGGCACATTGAACCTAACTACGTATTCGAGCTGACCGTTGGGAGAAGTGATCGTGTTTACTGTTAGTCTGCCGGCCAACGGCAGCTCAATACGGCGTTAGTCAACTGGGGTTTTGAACTGAGGCAGCCCCTTCAAGAGCGCTTGCTTCGGTGGCTTCAAAGCAGATAAATCTTCCAGCCAACAAGCGCAAGCCGTGGCCTCGGCCAAGCCCCAAGCGTCTCGCATTTTCATGCCCGGCTCTTTCCAGCTCTGGGCACGCACTAGCCCAATCCCCGCGAGGGCAATTCCAAATCTTTCGCGGGGCGCACAATTTACT
>NZ_JACYTR010000097.1 GCF_014841215.1 Pseudomarimonas arenosa | reverse complement strand
TGCGTAGCCGCGCAGCGGCCGAATGAGGGCCGTGCCAGCGCCGAAAGATCGCGAACACTCTGTTATCTCAACACCATCGGTCGAAACTCTCGCCCCGCTTGGAATCGCCGGATCTTTCGGCGCAACCTCATGAAATATCCGGGCTAGTGTCCTGTCGCAGAACTACGTTTCGCAAGGCGCGCGATCTTTTGCAAGATTGAGTCGGCGGTGGCGATCCACTGGAAAGGGGCTGCGTCAGCGTTGTATCGGGTTACGAAGAGCTCAATCTCACCATCCGCGCGCAATCGGCCCATCAGCGTTTCCCGCAACCAAGCCCGCAAAAGTATACGTCATTTATGAATGGTATTTATGCGACACTACACTAGGTGCTGGACAAATGGCTGATACTGGCCGCCTGCTCCTCCCAGGCGGACTTGCCGTCAAAAGTTTCCACTTTCAGTGAGCGGACGGTGTCGGAGTCGATGCAACGCACATTGACGTCGATACCATCGGGGTTGGAACGCGGTACGTAGAAACTTTTCACCCCGCAGTGTCGACAGAAAAGATGCCTGGCGACCCCAGTGCCAAAACGATATTCAGACAGCTCCGACTCGCCCTGCAGCAGATGAAAGCGCGCCTTCGGCACGATCAGGTGCAGAAAACCCGCCTTGGCGCAGAGACTGCAGTTGCAATCCAGCGCCTCGATATCCACCGGCGCTTCGACTTCGAAACGCACCGCGCCGCAATGGCACCCACCCTGATGTTTGATCATGACTCCCCCTGAACGACCGAGCCTCGGCCAACGCGCAACACATACCCGAGCGCCGCTTGCTATTGATTCTTCCGAATCCAGCGACAGTCCAGCCGGCGCGCGTTGTCAGTGCGCATCGATCTCTCCCCCGGCCCCTCTCCCGCAAGCGGAGACGGGAGAGAATCAGTGATTTGCGACCTGACTCGCAATGCCGAAACCTCAATGGCACGGCTGGTGTGCAGCAACTTGCTGCAGACTCCAGCGCCGCGCCTCCTCGGGATCCTTGAACTGGCTGTACGGACATAACCCGCTGAACATGGCCTTGAACACGCCATGCATGACATCTGCACCCTCGGTACCTGGCAGCGCCACGTGCACGGCAGCCACCGCCCCCAGCTGCCGCACCATCCGCGTGGCTACCCCGCGGTGTAGTTCCAGCGCATCAGGCGTGCACAGCATCGAGCGCTCGATCACGGCGCCACCCACCCAGGGTCCTCGGGCAGCGAAGCCAAGCGCATGAGGAATCGCTTGTTCTGCCCACTGCCTGACTAACTCGATGTTCCACGGCCCCTGCACGTAGGTGAACAGCAGCGGAAATTCGGCATCGATGCGAATGTCGCCGTGCGCCGCGAATGGCATTGGAGGCTCCCGATCATTGAGCTGCCCTCTAGTGTGGCTAGGCTCGACAAGTGGGGCAAGCCTTCTCCGCTTCAGGGCGTGGCCGGCGCACGAAACTGCAGGTCGGTGCCCAACACATCGATTCGCAACACCTTGCGGGGTGTTTGCTTGCTGACGTAAATATCGTTCTCGGGCGAGCTTCCACGCAGCTCATAGCGCAGGGTGTCCAAGGCGCTATCGCCGGCCTGCACAGGGCCGCCCTCGGCGACGTGCAGCCGCACCGCGGCGGTGGGCTCGCGACTCATCGGCTCGAACCAGGTGTACTCGATGGTGTCGCCGACGGCGCTGTCGTCGACTAAGGGCAACAGAAAGCTGAAGGCGCGCAGCAAAACGCCGGGGGCCAATTCAAGCTCGGCTTCCGAGCGCTTCGGTTCGGCTACAGGGCTGAGCAGTTCCCGACTAAGCACCCCGTTTCCGCTTGCCGATCGATAGTCGACCTTCAGGGTCTGAAGCCCGCTGTGAAACTCGATCTCCACCTGCTTTGGCTGCAGCGAAGCGGCATCGAGCCGCGCGTTGAAAGCTTCGTAGATTTCGGCCGAGGGCATCATGGTGCGATCAAACACGTGCAGCTCCTGGCCATCTTGCTTCCAGCCCAGGCGCATGTAGCCATCGGCCTGTTCAGCTTTGAACATGTGCAGATGGATTTCACCCATATCCGGAAGCCGTGCTGCCAGCGACTCCAGATCCAGCGGCGCTGCCGACACCTTGCCCACGGCCAGAATGGCCGCCGCGCCCAACGCCAAGGTCAGTTTGCGAACGAGGGAGCTGCCATTGAGCCGGAAAGAATCTGAATTGCAGTGCATGAGGAAATCTCTTTGTTGAATGTGCCTGCTCAAAAAAGTGTGGCGCGTCCTTGCGCCACGGTATAGGAGAGAGGCGAACTGTTGTCGTTGTTGGGTGGTTGAAGGAAAGTGGCTGAGTTGGCGGCAAGCTAGAACTTGATCGTCGCACCCAGGGTGTAATAGCGACCTACCACATCGTAGAACTGCGGGTAAGTGTTGCCGCTGTTGAAGGTGGTGGAACCGATGGTGTTGCCGACGTTGGGAGCCGCCTTGTCGAGCAGGTTGTCGATACTCAGATTGAGTCGCAGACGGTCGTTGACCTGCCAGGCTGCAGCCAGATCGAAGTAGTTGTACGCACTGATCGAGGAGAACTCGGGCAGGAAGGCCTGACCGCCCGGCTCTTCAATCACGCTACTGCTGCGGCGCCAGTTGAGCGACAGGCTGACATCATCAAGCGACCAGGTCGTGCGTAGGTTGGAGCGATTGCGGTAGATGATGCCCGCCGCCCCGTTGCAGGCGATGCTGTAGTAACCCACGCAGTTGCGGTTGACCGACGTTGGGGTGGCCTGGAAATCCCAGCTCAACACATGGTTCCAATTCAAGGCAAAGTCCAGCGAACCCCACTCGTTCAGCGACAATCCATAGTTCAAGCCAAGATCGATACCGTCAGTGCGCACCTTCCCTTGATTGCTCAGCAAGAGCCCGACACCGGGCGCATCCGAGCCATTGAAGCTGCCATTCAGCGGATGCCGACCGACCAGGGCACAGGCGGCGTTGAAGCTGCGGTTGGGATTGAACGCCGGGTCATAGCACTGACTCATCACATCGGTGATGGTGGGTGTCGTAATCGCCTGTTCAAGCTCGATATCGTAGTAGTCCAGCGTCAATGCCAGGCTGTCGCTGAAGCTCGGTTGCCAAACCACGCCGAAGGTCAGGGTGTCGGCCACTTCTGGACTGAGCGCTGTATTGCCCCCGCTCAGCACGTTGACCTGCCCCGCCGACGGCGGCTCCAGGCTGCCGATTTGACTGAGCGGCACGCCGGTCTGCCGGCACAGGTTCGAAAGCGTTCCCGGCGTGTTGGCTTCAGCCTGATTGATGCGATCGAGTTGGCAGGGATCCACCGCCAGATTGGCCAGCGCCGTCACTGCCGGCTGAAACAGCTCGTTCACATTGGGCGCTCGTGAGGCTCGCTGCGCCAAGGCACGCACTCGGAAGTTCTCCGTGGGCGCCCACTCGCCACCGTACTTGAAGGTGTCGTAGCCGCGACTGCTATCGGTACTGAACTCGGTGTAGCGATAGCCAAGCTCGGCCGACAGCGAATAGGCCCAGGGGGCATCGTTGACGATCGGCACGAAGAACTCGGCAAAGGCTTCCTTCAATTCAAAACGACCGCCACGATCGGGCGTCGGCGCACCGGTGCCCAGTACTTCACCTTGAATCTGTGAGGCTTGATCCGACTTGGTGCTGGCTTCGACCTCACGGTATTCCACGCCGACTGCCAGGGAGATCGGATAGTCGCTCCAGAACACGCTGAAGACATCGCCAAGGTCACCTGATACCGACGCGCCCCCAACATTCTGTTCCACCGTCTGACCGAGCAGGGCGTCGAGGTTGATGAAGTCGATCATGTCCTGACTGATCGAGCCCTCCGGCCCGAAGATATTCAACGGCACGCAGCCGTTGGAGGGATCGAGACAGCTGTTGGCGTCCACTGCCATCAGGGCCTGGCGGGTGCGCGACAAAGAGCCCCAGTTGCCACGGGTCTGAATCTGATCGGACTCGCCAAACGACCAGTAGGCGTCATAGTTCCAGTTGTCATTCAATTCACCGCGCACGCCGACCGTGCCCTGGAACATCTTGTTCTCGAAGTTGTTCAGACGCGGGCCCAACTCGGTGAGCCGCCGACCGATCGACAGCACCGCGGTCTGCGTGTTGCCGACCGTGCATTCGGCATCGCTGATGCCAAGGCCAGCACACATCTGCTGCCGCATCGGCTGAGGGATGAACGGATTACCCACCGGCACTTCAAAGGTGTTCAAGAAGCTGCCGCTGGGCGCCAGCTGGGTGAACACATCGGAGCGCGTGTAGAGCATTTCGGCGTAGGCCTCATGGCCCTCGGTCAGCTCGAAGTGGCCGTAAGCGGTGGCCTGCAGACGCTCCTGCGGGGTCTGATACAGATTCAGCGGATTGAAGTTGAACAGCGCATAGGTCGGCACCAAGGAGCCATCCGGGCCGATCTGGTTGGTACCGGGCAGCCCAGGGACGCCGCCGATGCGGGCCGGCACCGTGGTGCCCGAACCTTCCGGGTTACCGCTGACTGAACTCAAGGATTCGACGCCGATCGGGCGACTGCCTTGCAGCAGCTCATCGGTCTCGGTACGACCGATACTCATCACCACGTTGCCGCGACCATTGGCCAGATTGGCTCCCATGATCAAGTCGCTGCGCTGGCGGTCGGCATCGCCTTCTTCCGACGTTCCGAACTGGGTGGCCAGTTCAACGCCTTCGAAGTCGCGCTTGAGGATGAAGTTGATCACGCCGGACACGGCGTCGGCGCCGTACACCGCTGAGGCACCACCGGTGACCAGATCGATGCGCTCGATCATCGCGATCGGAATCACATTGGTGTCCACGGCGCCGAGCAGATTGAACGGCACGACCCGACGGCCGTTGACCAGAATCAGTCCACGGTTGGCGCCCAGACCACGCAGGTTGATGGTGGCGCCGCCGCCGTTGCCGTTGTTGACGCCGGAGCCAATCGCCGGCACCGCGCCCGGCACCAGGCGGAGAAACTCCTCCACCGTGACCGATTGCTTCTGCTGCAGTTCCTCGCTGCTGTAGGAGGCGATAGGGCTGTTGGCAATCACCCCGGGCGAGTTGAGGCGGGTACCGGTGACCTCGATCTGGTCGAGGACATTGGCCTCATCGCTGTCCTGGGCGATGGCCGCAGTCGGCATCAGGGCAATCGTGGAGGCAACCAGGGCAAGGCGTATCGCACTGGTCAACAGGTGGTTGTTTCCAAGCATTCATTTTCTCCAATCGGGGCTTGCTGAATGACGAACGGGTCGTCATGAACCGGCCTGGCGCGCTACGCATTCGCTCTATCGGCGCTGATAGACGTGTCGCTGGCCGCCGGAACAGACAAATCGCGCTCAGCACTCGACACAAGTCGAAAAGCCGTCGATTTTTCTAAGCCACTGATTGGAATGAGAAACTTTGGCCTGTGGCCGGCCCTCCGACAGGCCTCAAGCGATGTCGAAAAACTGTCGAATGGGCGATTTGGCCCAGTTCCGGGTCGAGGAGACTGGCTCTGCTCTGGCTAGTCGGCCATCAGATAAAGATCGGCCTGGTCGCGCTCAAACCAGTTCAACAGCAGTCGATTGCGCTGACGATCGAGTGTCATGCTGCGGTAGTTGGCTACCCGCCTCTTGGGCAGGCGGGCGATCTCCGCCGTCGCGCCGTCCGGCGATCGTCGTGCAACCAAATCGGCCTCGGCGCCGCGGCGGATGTAGTACACCTCGTCGTCGGCGCCCAGCACCCAGTTGCCACCGTCGCCAATCGCCAGATCGTCGATCCAAACGGTTTCATCGCCGCTGCTCAGGTCGCGCCGCCACAATCCGGGCTCCCGGAGCTTGCTGTACAGCAGGTGGCCTGCGGCATCGAGGCGACCCAGCAGGCCGCCGTGCTCGGTCAACGCTTGCGCCTGGCCTGAGCTCAAGTCCAGCCGCCAGAGGTTCCACTTGTTGCCGGCGTGTCGCGCTGCCGCAATGATGGATGCGCCATCGGTTGACCAAACCGGCGGCGCGTAATCCATGCTGGCATCACCCAATCGCCGGATGGCTCGGGTTTCAGGGTCAAGCACGAACAGCCCGATCACATTGATCGGGTCTGACCAGTTGAACGCGATCTGACGTCGATCGGGTGACTGCGCGGCAGCAAACAGCGGCCGCTCCGAGCGGTGGACAACGGTCGGCAGGCCATCTCCGATTCTGCGCCAGAGCGTGTAACCACCGGGATTGATCGCCACGTAAACCGCACTGTCGCCTACCTGATCGGGGTTCTGATCACTTCCGGCCGACGTCAGCCAAGGCTCACCGAGCACCCCAGCGGATAGATCCAGCGGGCGGATCGAGGTGCTAAAGGTGGACCGGGCATACACCCAGGCTGAGCCGCTGCGATCGATGAAGTCGACCGTACTCGAGTCGTTGTAGCGCTCATCCAGGCGCCCGGATGACAGATCCAAGACCCCAATCGAGCTGCCGGTGGGGCCGCCCCACAGCACCTGCATGCGGCCCTCGTCGATCCAGTCAGCTGCGTCCACCAGCCCGTCAAAGGCGCGGCGTTCGGTACCGCTTGCGAGATCACGTAGCCAGAGCTCATTGCGCGCGGGGGCCAGCGGGCGGATGAAACTCAATGTTTCTCCCGTCGGCGAGAATCTGGGCATCAGATCAGATTCGTACTTGTGTACCGAGCGCTCACTTAACACCGAAATTTGTTGCTCGAGCAAATCGAGAATCACCAAGCCACCGAGTCCGGCGACAGGATCAAACCGCGCGAACACCAGCGATCGCGAATCAGGAGACCAGTCGAGCCCCCAGCTAAGCAGCGCGTGATCGACATCCCAGCTGGTGCCAAGCCCGGTCGCCAAGTTGACAATGCGGATCTGGC
Source organism: Pseudomarimonas arenosa (assembly GCF_014841215.1). GTDB lineage: Bacteria > Pseudomonadota > Gammaproteobacteria > Xanthomonadales > Xanthomonadaceae > Pseudomarimonas > Pseudomarimonas arenosa. The sequence goes on along the minus strand of NZ_JACYTR010000097.1, from coordinate 1,672 downwards.
TCTTGCCCTGATCGTTCAGCTGCAAGAAGGCCAGCTGCTTGCCGTCCGGCGACCAGGCCGGAGACGACTGCCGTTTACTCTCTGACAACGGGCCAGTCGGTGAAGCCTGATCGGTGGCGGCCACAAAAACCTTAACGCCGGCGCCCGATTCAGGCTCCCAAACAAACGCGACTTGGGTCCCGTCAGGTGACAACCTCGGCTCACTTTCGCGCCCAGGAAGCGCGCTCAGCAGATCTCCGCGAAGCGAAGGCAGCGCCTGAGCTGGGCGGGTAGGCTCGGCACCTTGCCAGGCGGACCAAACCAGGAGCAGCACCAGGGCGCACAGCACACCGATGATGGCCATCCGCCGCCTGGGCCTTGGTATAACCAATGGCTCGATCGGGCGCACCGGCGCCACCAAGCGATAGCCTGCTTTCGGCACGGTAGCGATGTACTGGGTGTCGGTCGCCGCTTCGCCGAACAACTTGCGCAGTTCAGAAATGGTATCGGTCACCCCTTTGACGCCGGTGTACTCATTGCCCTGCCATACCGAGTCGATCAGCTGTTTGCGCGACACCAGATCGCCTGGGCGCTGCGCCAAGGTCAGCAGCACCTGCATGACCTTGACCCGCAACGTGGTCACCACACCCTCTGCGTCGGTCATCGAACAGGCATGACGGTCGACCAGGAAATCGCCGACATAGAATCGGTCTGCAAGCCCTGGCGCAGGCCCCCCCACTGACGCGTGACTGGGCGTCATCAGAACGCCGGAGCCGCGGTCGAGCAAAGAGACTGACGACGCTGTTGGAGCAATACGTGAGGCATGATTTGACGTGTATGGACGAGTGCCTTCGGCGCCTGACCCCAACGGGCCAGACCGATACCGCGACGCGCTTCGCGCACGCCGGGCTGCGGCGATCATACACGCTGACTTTCTGCTCAGAGAGCTGCCAGGAGTCACATCGCGTGATAGGACGGGGGCTAGGCCTACAAGGCCGTGCCAAGGCCCACCGGCACCACGCAGACTTTGACCGCCCTGACACTGAAGGCACTCGGGTCCAGCTCTCCCGGGGTAGACCTGTGATCCGCGTGATCGGGCGAAGAACGCCAATTCCAGACCGCAACATCGTCACTCCGCAGAGGCACAGTGCCGGATGCCGGCACTCGACGTGAGCTTTCGGGCTGACGGCATGCTGCGCACCCATCCGTCCGAAGAAGTGAGTGTAAAGCTGCCCTCATCACAGGACCGGACCGAGGCAGTGGCTGTCCCCCACGGTTGTGGGGCACCGTTGACTTGCCGATACATGTTCCAACGGCGCGACAGCCCAGGATCCACTTGGTCGATCTGCACAAGGTCGGAGGTCAACCACAGCTGCTGGCCTCTGGCATCGACGCCAAAGTAGATCAGGGCCAGCCCGTTGTGAGTACTCACGAAATCGAACCCATCGCCAGGCTGCTCGGGTACGAACCACAAACCGGCCAACTGATCCGCATCGCGACGACGGGATTGCCACAGTACGGTGAGCGTCCCCAGTTCGTACGCACGCTGCTGTTGAGTGCGAGGGTTCACTGTCTTGCCTCCCAGTTCCCTTGGACCCGCTCTACCCGGATTTGTGTAAGTCCGCTCCAGGCTAGGCGGCCCGCCTCAACTCTGCATCCTGCTGCATCGCTTCGTCCAGCTTCTTCTTCGCGC
>NZ_JACYTR010000096.1 GCF_014841215.1 Pseudomarimonas arenosa | reverse complement strand
CGTTCAGCGATTCGGCGAAGGGCCGACCGATTGCCGAATCGAAGAACCACCTGACGCCATCGATCGTTGGGTAAGATCGACCGAAATCGCGTTTCGCGGGACGAAGTCCGACAGGCTGCTAGCCACAGCAAGGCCCGAAGCCTACGGCTTCTGTTGTACATCCGGCACTGATCTGGTCATTCCGGCGCAGGCCAGAATCCAGGGTGCCCTTGGGGTAGTGAAGCAAGGCGCTGCCCCTGATCCGATGGCTGTCCGTTGCGGGAGTCGGGTTGCCGAGCCCGTGGCGTTTGATTGCAATCGCAGTCAAATGCCTGCTGGGCTCTGTAAATAGTTCACAGGGCGTGAAGCAAACGCGCAAATGGCCGTGGTCGATCAGCTATGATCGAATCTCTGAACCAGTAGGTTGGTTGGCGCGTGGGAAGCGCAAAGCAGCACAACGCGATGCGCACAGGCATTTGCCCTGGCCGGCCGCGACTGTGACGGGGTTCAGTGAGCGGGATCAGCATCGCAGGGCTGCGGTCGAATGCGGCCTCTCAAGTCAGCATGTCATTGCCAGGGGGGCAAATGCACAGAGCTCGATGGAAGTCCTTGTTCCTTGTCGCCATTGCTGCCAGCAGCACCGGTTGCGCCAATCGCTATCAGAATGTCTTGCTGGGCACAGCGGTCGCCGGGCAAGCGCCGATCAACGAGATCGAGCAGATCTACTACTTGGGTGTGCTTGATCCACGAGGTCAAGTGCCGCCTCAGATGTATCGCATCCGGGTGCATGGCCAGTCGAGCCTGGGCGGCGCCCATTTTGCCTCGGGCTGGGTGCCCTCGTCGGTCGTGGACTCACTGAATCCAGCCTCGATCAATCCCGAACACTCGATCATCGGTGCTGGAGAAGCGGGCTCGACCTTTCTCGGCGGACGCAACTTGATTGCCTTTGGCCCTGAGGGGTTCCGCGAAGTGCCGCAGGATCATCGCCTGGTGATGGTGATGGGCAGTGATTCCAGCAAGTTCTTCACCGCCGTAGGCGAGGCCTTGGGAGCGGTATCGGCGGCCAAGATCCACACGCATTCAGTGCGGTTGAACGATGAGCTATTTCGCGCGCTCTCGGATTTGCTGCGCGAGCAGAAGCGGCTAGCCGACTTTTCCGCCGACCAGGGAGGCGTGCCATGAGCCTCAATCGGATGATGGCTCGGCTGGCCTTGGCCACCTTGAGCGGAGTCTTGGTCTGTCTCTCGGGCTGCGCTGTGCTGCGAGTGGACGTTGATGTGTACAAGGGCCCCCTGGCCGATGAAGAGCACGTACAGGTGCAGCGGCTGGCGGTGATGGCAATTGCCGCCAAGCCCCTGTTGGTCGAGGCGCGCAATCTGTATGCCGGTGAGGACTTGCTTGGGAAGTATCAGCTAAAGAACCAGTCCAGACAGGAGCCGTTCGACTACAGCGGCGATTCAGATCAGATTCTTGAGGCGTGGCATCGTCGTCCGCGCGCCCGGTTGATTAACGATATCCTGCGCCTATACAAGAATCGCGAGATTGGTGCGGAGGAGCTGATCTTCAGGATGCATGTGGATCAGGTCCAGGCCGCTGCGAAGCAGCTGGATGCCGCGTGGACTGATTTATATGCGATTGATGGAGTGCCGCCGTCCGTCCGCCGCAAGTCGAATGATCAACTCACGTCGGTCCAAGCCGCCGAGTATTGGTCCACGCTTTCGGAGGCGACAATCGAGGAGCTTGGCGACACTTGGAAGCCGCAAAGGCAAATCGCAAGAGAGATCTACCCGCTGGCTCAAGAACGCGCCAAGGACTTGGTGAATGCCATACTTGATGCATTGGCGCAGATGGAACAAGTAGAAGCGCTGACAGCGACGCAAGCCAAACGTCGGATCGCTTTGATCGAAATGCTCCTACCGATACTTGAGGTCGGCCATGCATCCGAGCTGTTACGGTTTCAGACTGCCCTGGCGACTAGCGCGTGCGCCGCACCGCCGTTTCCCGACCCGCGTCCGCAGTCTCACAATGGCGAATCGTTCAGAACTCTGACACAGGCGTTGTACTGCACGCCGGCATCTGCAGCCAAAGCCTTGCGCGCAAGCGGAGGTGCCGGAGTCCTGGCTCGTCCTCAGGCGGAAGGATTTCGCGCGGCCAGCACTCAGCTCAGCAACCTACGCCGACAGCTTGAGGTGCGTGCAGGCGGTCTGGAGGAAGGCCGAATCGAAGACGGGCTGGTGGTGTTGACCGAGCGCTTTCTCGAAACACAGCACAGAGAGTCGTTGCACTCCGCTGTCCTGGAACAGCGCCAGTTGACTGAAGCGCTGATTCGGTTTGCGCACAAGCTGGTCTATCTGTCGAACAACCAGATGTTTGTTGACGGTCAGGGTAGCGACGTGGCGGAGTGTGGCGACGACGACGGCAACTCGCTGAAAGGCCAATCTTCTTCACCAAGAATGAGTCCCGAGCAAAATAGAGCGCGCTGCAAAGAGCTACTCACCATTATCGAGGTGGTTGGCAATTCGATTCTGATACAGGCCAACGAGTTGCATGCACGCGCTGCTCATCACGATGCGATGGCGTCTCGCTACCCTGCGCGTCGACAGTCGATACTCGCGCACTTCGGCGGTGACTCTGCCAGCATCGTGGCGCGGGCGCTGGAGACGATCGAGCAGCGTCGAGCCGAGACCCGCGCAGCTTCGGACCACCTGGCTGCATTGAGGGCGCAGCGGCAGACGGCCGAGCAGGGGGCCAAGCAACGCGCCCAAGCACAGAAAGATGCACAGGACGCGCGTGCCAAGAAAAAGGCCGATCTCGATGCTAAGCAGCCCGCTAGCGCCGCGCTGGGATTGGCGCTGACCGGGCTGAAACAACCGGGATTTGCAGCCTGCGTGAATGCCGCGCGTACGGCCACGCCGGCGCCCTCAGAGCAGGCACTGTTCGCCAAACTGACGGGGTGCGCCCAGCAGGCTGAGTCGGCGGCGGTGTCGACCAATGCCGCAGAGGATTTGAAAGCTCTTCGCGCGCTGCTGGCCGCCCTGGCGGCGTACAAGGATGAGCAGCGCCTTGGCGCGTTTGAGTCGAAGTTGAGTGCCGATCGCGTTGTCGCAGACAATGCCACGGCGGCTGCCAGGCAGGCGCTCGAGCTGGCCGAAGCTGCTTGGCAAAAGGCCAAGGCCGAGGCCGAGGCCGACACGGCCCTGGCGGCTAGCAAAGTGGCTGAGGCGGCCTTGGCGGCACATGAACTCGAGAAGGCAGCGGTCCTGGCCGACATCGAGCGCTACTCGGCTGAGTCAATCGATCTATTGAGAACCACCGCCAGCACCGCGCTGGCCACTGACCCACCTTTGCAGGCCGCGGCCGTTCGTCAAGCATGGATGGCAGCAGTCCAGGCTTCGGCCGACAAACATCGACAGTCGGCCTTGGAGGTGTTGGCGGCCACCTCGATGCCCTTGCCCATGCCGGACGCGTTGCTCCCCGACAATGCATCTTCCTGCGTGTCCAATGGCTGCGAAAGAGACGACCAGGGATGCAGTCTGGCATCCTGCGCCACGCCCGAGTTGGCCATGGACGCGCTGATCGCCTGGCTGCAAGGCCACCGGGCTCGTATCGCACAGGATCAAGGGGTCGACTCGATTGCCTACCGTTCGGCGAGTCAGGCATTGGCCGATACCTACCTGGATCGAGCTGGACTGAGCTATATCCGACCCGCTGCCTACTACTTGCGCAGCAGCTTTACCGCTTCCAGTCTGCAGGAGGGTGAATCCGGTGGTTGGGACAATATGCTCGACAACACCTACCAGCGGAGTGTGCCATGGCTGGGCCAGCGCTATCTTGAGGCCAATCCAAGAGCCGAGGTGCTGCAAAGGCTTGACGCGCAGTATTGGCAGAACATCAACAATATTCGCGTGGCCGGTGGTGGCAGGTCAAACTATGTGTTAATAAAGGATGATGTTGGCAATTGGACGGTGCGCTCCTACTCCACCGATTATGATGAGACGCTGAAGTCGCTTAAAAATATGGCCTTGTTCAACTACGGCGAGAAGTTGGGCGCCGAACTGGTGAACAGCGATTTCAGTCTGAAGAAGCCGGCCGATACCCGGTTCACCCCTGAATCAAGTGGTCTGGGCGGATTGTTCGCCAGCTATCGCAAGAGTTTCGATGACTCCCGCCTGGCGGCTCAGTCCGCGCTAAAGACGGCCTTGACCTCACCCAATCTCAGGCAGCAGGTAACCGCGGCTTGGGGTCAGCACGAAAAGGTCAAGGATTCTGCTCGCCTTCCAGCACTGAAAGAGCGATTGGAGCAGGATTTCGTCGCCACCCTGAAAGCAACCACCGATGCACTGGAGCGTGCTCAGACCGAGTCGAACTTCGACCTGATTTACGATGCATTGCGATCCTTGCGCGCATTCAAGAAGGCAGTATCAGCCTCGATCGAGGCGGTGGTGCGAGCACCAGCAAACGCAGAACATGCGAGCGCAGCACAGGCTTTGAACGCGGCCAATTCGTTGCCTGTCGATCAGGCAGATCGAGCGGCTGCCATTCAGGCAGCCACGGCCACCCTGCAGACTGCTAGCGAGGCGCAAGCTGCGGCGAATGAAACCGCCAGTGCAGCGTTGGCCGCGGCCAATGGGCTGGTGGATCCGCTGATTGCGAAGATCAAGGCGGATCGTGCCAGCGCCATCAAGCAGTTTGAGACAGCGCTCACGTTCATAGGCGAGGCTGCCAACCGTGAGCCCGAGACCAAGCCTTGATTGGCCTGGAGTGAACCGCTGCCGGTGCGTGATCTCGTTGTTAGAGATTACTTCCCCACTCGCGGCAGCACTGCGCTAAGGTGATGGACCTGTGGCACTCCGGGGGCACACCGATGAAACACAGGCCGGAATCAGGGGGCATGCAGGCTTGCTGTCGCCGCCCGTCGCTCAAGCCTTGGGTGGCAGGCGCGATCGTGTTGCTCGTTGCGCTGGGCTTTCAGGCCTGGGCCCAGCCCAGCCCTGAGGCGCAAGCGGGCCAGGCCGGCGGGGCCGAAGAGCTGTCGCTGCGTCTGCGCATCGAGCCGGAGGTTGCCACCTACGGCCGGGTCCAGGAAGCCGTGCTCGAAGTCGAAAACCTCAGCGCTCGCGAGCGTCGCGTGGAGGTCAAGGCCATGCTCGGCGAAGTGCCGCACTTCGTTGCGGGCAGTGATGACGTGCGATTTGAACAGCCCGATCAAGCGGAGCAGGAGCGTTGGCTGATCTGGCCAGAGCAGACCTTGCGTCCGTTCGATCGGATCAAACTGTCGTTCGGCTTTCTGGTCAGCTGGGATGTTCGCGGCGATCTCTACTTGAGCGCCGAGGCGCGTGATGTCGAGGCTGGAGAGGACGTGCCTCTGGCGGTGGCGCATATACGCCAGACCCCGGCGTATCCGCAAAGCAGCGGTGAAGTCGAGCTGATCGGCATCCTGATCAATGTCCTGATCGGCGCGGCCTTCGTCGCCGTGATGGTACTGCCGGTGTTGTACCAGCGAATGTTCAAGCGCTCGTTGAAGATCGGGCAATCGGTCTTGCAGAAGGCGGCCCTGATCGGCGGCCTGCTCGTGCTGCTGATCAGCGTATCGATGATCTGGACCGAGCTCGAGCCGCGCGGGTGGAAGCTCGCCAGTTGCGAGGTGCTGGACATGCGCTATTCGGTGCATGCCGAAACCCGCGGTCGCCAGACCACCAGCAGTCAGCGCAGCATCAGCCGTAGCTACTATCCCTTGCTGGCGTTGCGTTATCAGGCCGGCGAAAAGCTGCTGATCTCGACCGGCTTTCGGCCCGGCAACCCGGCCGCCGACCCTTCGGTACTGGCCGCCTTTCGACGCGGCGATCGAGTCGATTGTTACTACGATCCGAGTGATCCGGCCTGGGTGGTGGTCGATCGCGAGCTCAGCCCGATTGGCCTCATGGTCTCCCTGGTACTGCTCGCACTTAGCGCGGCCCTGGTGTGGTTCGGGTTTCGACGAGCCGTGGCACCCGCTGCGCATTGAGCCACAGCCCAGCTTGGATGCTGATCGTCGAGTGTGGCGCAGGCCAGGGCGGAAGCCAGCGCGCCAATCAATCGCGTTCGCAGCCCGCTTTCAGCCGCGCCAGCGCCTTTGGCCACATGCCATCCATCATCTCGATGTACTGCTCGGGGACGCCGGTCAGTTCGACCGCGACCCGGGTCTGGCCGGGGGTGGTTTCACTGAGTCGATAGCGTTCGAACGACTCGGTCCAGTCTTCGCCGCTGTTCGGCTTGCCTTCCCTCAACTCGCCGAGGTGTTGGATCGAGACGTAGTTCGGGTGCTCAGCCGCTTCGATCCGCGCCCGCATGCCCTGGCCGCCGGGGCCGAGGAAAAGCATGTCGGCGCCGGTTTCCCAGCGACCTTCGAAGTAGGAGCCTTCGCAGAAGTCTGATGTCCAGTCACGATAGCCGGCGTCACTCAGCATCTGCTGCCAGACTCTCTCGCTCGGAGCTTCGATCTCGATCTGGTAGTTAAGGGGGCGGGTCATCACAGTTCTCCCGATCAAGCAGCCGTGAGCGTTGTGCGATTGTTGCCCCAACGAGTTCGTGCTTTGACTCGCCGGAACAATCTCGCCGAGTCACCATTGTGCCACCCAAATCGAAGCTGCGTTGGCTCAGTCGGTGCCGGTCGAAGACTCGGCCTGGCACTCAGCGGGTATGCGCATATGCGCCTCGGCGCCGGCGGCATCGACGTCGGTCGGTGGGCTGGCGCTGCCATCCATCGCCACATACCACTGTCCGTCCTCTCCGCGCTGCCATATGCTCAGAAAGCGGCCGATTCGATAACGGGTGCTGCCGTCTTCCTGGTTCAGGCGGATGACAAACGGGCCGCTTGAGCTGGCCAGTTTGCCGTCGCCGCTGACGTGCACGTGCTGCGGATGCCAGCGCAGCGACATCGGGCCGCCATCGACAATTTTCGACCAGGCCTCGATCACCGCCTGTTTGCCGTGGATCGCCTTTGGGTCGGCCATATTGAACACCGTGTTTGGGTGCAAGAAGCTGGCAAACGCGCCCTGGTCGTGGTCAGCCACCGACTGTGCGAATGCGCGCTCACGCTCGAACACCTGACACTCAAGTTCGCTCATGGCCGCAGCGGGTAGGGCGGACAGCATCAGCGTCAGCGCCAGCGCCAGGACAGCGTTGCAAAGGAGTCGGATATGCATGCGGTCGGTTGTTGTCATGAAAACCAGACTCTCAGCCAGCCGCGCGCCGCAATCAATACCTGTGCGAAGCGATTCGGCAAACGGAGTTGCGCCGGCGATGAGCCGAGGGCTACGCGGCGTAGTGCTGCTTGGCGCGCCCAGACGGCGCAGGCGGGGGTCAGCGTTTGGTCACCATCAATCGTTCGAAAAGCGAAAGCGCTGGCTTCGTGGTTGCTCTGCTCCTCCCCTTTCGGCGCGACCTCATGAAATATCCGGGCTAGCTGTTTCGGGTGGGCGTAATCACGATCTTGCCTTCTCGCTCGCCAGCGGCCGCGGCGGCAATGGCCTCCTTGATCTGATCGATGCCATATTCGGCCTGCACCCGGGCGCGCAGTTTTCCCTGAGCTACCTGCTTGGCGATGTCGGCAAACACTGCCATGCGCTGGGCCGCAGGTGTTCGCTTGAACCATTGGCTAAGCCAGAAGCCTTTCAGCGTGATATCGCGGAAGACGAAATAGCGTGGCGAAATCATGCAGCGCTCGCCGCTCATGGCGCCGTAGTTGACTACCGTGCCACCTTCGCTGAGACAGCGTGCCAGGTTCTCGGTACTGAGGCCGCCGACGCAATCGATGGCAAGACGCACTGGCGCCTCGCCGACGATGGTGCGGACCCGTTTGGGCAGATCGTCGCCGTCGACCAGCACATGCTCGGCACCGCTGGCCTTGACCGCGGCAATCGCATCCTCACGGCGCACCACATTCAGCGTGTTCAGGCCACGCATCGCCGCAATCTGTACCAGATAACCGCCGACCGCCGAATTGGCCGCGTTCTGGATGACCCAGTCGCCCGGCTGCAGGTCAACGAACTCGCTGAGCATCAGCCAGGCCGTCGGCGGATTGATGGTCAGCATCGACAGCTGCACCGGATCGGCGCCAGGCGGCAGGGGCACCAGGGCTTTGGCCGGTAGATTCAGATGGGTGCTCCAGCTGCCGCAGCTGATCGGCAGCAGCACCAGGGTACCGACCGCCAGCCCCGACACGTCGTCGGCGGCGGCAGTGACGCGACCCACACCCTCATTGCCGCCAATCGTCGGCAGCGGCGGCAGGATGCCGTACTCGCCGGTCAGGGTCAGCACATCGGACGGGTTGATCGGTGAGGCCAACACTTCCACCGTGGCCTGTCCGGACGCGGGCGGCGGCAATTCGAACTCCACCGCACTGATCACATCCTGCGGCACCGGTCCGCGAGTTTCGTAGCGCGCGTGCTTGGCTTTCATGCTGAGTCCGTTTCAGGCTGGGGGGCACTCATCCTAGCCCGAATATTTCATGAGGTCGCGCCGAAAGATCCGGCAATTCCAAGCGGGGCGAGAGTTTCGACCGATGGTGTTGAGATAACAGAGTGTTGGCGATCTTTCGGCGCTGGCACGGCCCTCATTCGGCCG
>NZ_JACYTR010000095.1 GCF_014841215.1 Pseudomarimonas arenosa | reverse complement strand
TGGAGTGGTCACTCACGATGTGACCGCCACAACGACGTCAACCGGCCCCAAGGTCGACCTGACCGTTGAGACTCTGACCGTCGATGCGACTTCAAAGATTGATGTCAGCGGCAAGGGCCGAACCTACCTGAGTGGAGCCAGTGGTTACATCGGTGGCTCGCATGGCGGCCGCGGTGGGCTCCACGGAACCACCGACACGACCAATGCCGGATACGGTTCGATTCGTCAGCCAACGGAGTTGGGCGCTGGCGGTGGTGGTGGTCCCGGACACAGTCCTCCTCGCGGCGGCGGTGCAGTCAAGCTGACAGTCAGCGGCACCCTTCAGCTCGACGGTTCGATTCTGGCGGACGGCAGCATCAGCTTGCCGGGCTACTATCGTGGTTCCGGAAGCGGCGGCTCGATCTGGTTGGATGCGGGTACGTTGCGCGGCACTGGCCTGGTGCGTGCGCAGGGCGGAGACCGTTCATTCCCGACGTCGGATCAGTATCTGCTTTCAGGCGGCGGTGGTGGTCGCATTGCCGTGTACTACAGTGCGCTGGACGGCATCGACCTGTTGGCGCAGGTTAAAGCGTTGGGTGGTACGACGGTGCACGCGGAGCCGTACCGCCGCGGCGGCGCCGGCACGGTGTACCTGCGTGATAAGGCGCAGGCGACCGGGTTGGTGCGCATCGATAACGGTGCGACCGGCAAGGATGCAGCGGTCACCGAGCTCAGTGAGACGCTAAGCGAATTCCTGGTCATCGACCGGGCCCGGGTGCGAATGCTGACCGAGCAGCAACCCATTTCGGTGGCGATCGGCAACGCCCTGATCGAGCAAGTCGCGCCCATCACCACCGGTGGAATCTCCGGCTATGGGGCCGAGTGGTACAGCGAGGGTGGTCTCAACCTGCCTGACAACGCCTTGCGCGTATTTGGCTGGACGTTTACCCAGGGCGCGCAACAGGATTTCGATGAGGTCGAGCTGCAGGCCGGCGCCAAGCTAATCCATCGGCTGCCTGTGGGTACCGCGGGCGGCATTTCTCTGAGCACGCGTCGAATTTCGCTGTCGACAAACTCCGCGATCGACACCAATGGCCTGGGACTTCGCACGCCCGCCGGAGTTACCGAAGCCGCGGCTGGCGGTTCCTACGGTGGACGCGGTGGTCGAGCATCAAACGCCGTGTTTGGTTTGGCTGCACAGCCGGTCGACTTCGGTGTCGGCGGCGGTGCCAACCAAACCCGTGGCGGTGGTCGACTGCGACTCACGGTGGACGAGCTGTTGCTCGACGGCCAGTTGCTCGCCAACGGTCAAAGCGCCAACCAATACTACGGCGGCGCAAGCGGCGGCTCACTGTGGCTTACTGCCGGTTCGCTGCGCGGCCAGGGCCAATTGCAGGCGCACGGTGGCAATGGTGCCAGCGGCGGCGGTGGCGGCCGGATCGCGATCGAGTACGGCGCCAGCAATGGTTTCCCGCTGGTCAGCAATGCCTTGGCACGTGGTGGCACGGGTGGAAGTGCGACCTACAACGGTGAAGATGGCAGCGTGCATGTGGTCGGTCAGCTTGATGCACCGCGGTTCGTCTCGATTGAGGCCCATCCCGCAGCCAATGAACCGGTTACACGCATCCTGTTGCACGCAACGCGCCCTATCGATGAAGCAAGTCTGGAGCCGTCGGCGATCACGATCGATGGCCCGAGTGCTATCAGTATCGGCGGATTGACCCGGGTGACCGACGGCACATTGGCCATCGACCTCAGCGAGCCCCTGGTGGCAGAAGGCCTGTACACCGTCACCGTGCGGCCGGAGTTCCGCGCGCTGGATGGCCAGTCGTTTGACCAGGATCAAGACGGCAGCGCCGGGGAAGTCGGAGATGATGTGTATGTTGGCCGCTTCAGTGTCGACAGCACGGCCCCGGTTGCACCCATCGCGGTTTCGGTGCAGGTGGCACCGGCCTACAACATCACCTATGGCGACCGTGCCACCTTCATTGTCGAGCGTGAGCCTGGCACCGAGCTGTGGATCAACGAGCTGCCGTATGCACCCGCGGGCGACGCGCCGGTCGTCGTCAACCTGACCCTGCCCCAAGGTGCGTCTGACTGGGATCTGGTCTCGGTGGATGCGGCCGGCAATGTGTCGAACATCCTGCGGATTACCTACTTCTACGCCTCCGACAATCCAGCGGTCACCGGCATGGTGCCGGCGGCAGGCTCCTGCAGTGCCAACCCGCCAGCCGACATCATACTCAGCCTGTACCGCGCCGCGGCTGATATCGACCACGCGACCTCGGTGTATGGCGTGTCGCGCAACTCGGTGGCCGTGAGCGGTCAGTGGCAGGGCAGCGCGAATCAAGCACGATTCGTTCCGGACACCGGCTTCGCCGAAGGCAGCTACACGGTCACCGCCACCCTCAAGGACGTGAATGGCGTGCAGTCACTGCCGTTCACCGGCATGTTTACCTACGATGCGACCGCGCCGTCCGCTCCAAGTGTTAATCCGTTGCCGGCCAGTACCGCGAATGACTTGGTGGTGATCCAAGGCACCCGCGAACCCAATACAGCGATCTACATCAATGGCGAGCTGGCCGTGCCAAGCTCGGCCAACGCCGCCTGGTCAAAGCAGGTCGCTCTCGTGTCCGGTCGTAACACCTTTGCCATTCAAGCCCGCGATTGCGCCGGCAACCGCAGTAGCAACGTGAACGTGGAGACGATCTACGACAACACGCCACCGGCCGAGGTCAGCTTTGTCCTCACCGGAGCGAACGATGGTCGCAGCATCACCGTCGATTGGACCGGCTACAACGAGGCGGCCAGCGGAGGCGATATCGATGCCTTCCTGATCTACCGCAGCGACAGCGGGTTTATCGATCTCGGCACGGCGACGCTCATCGCAACCTTACCCACCGGCACCCGCACACACGCCATTACGGGCCTCACTCCCAGTGTCGAACAATTCGTTACTGTGGTCGCCCGCGATCGCTCCGGCTTGTCCAGCAGCTTCACTGTCAAATCGCTGATCCCGATGGATCGAGTGGCTCCAGCAACGCCGACCAATGTCCGCATCACCTCGGGTGCTTCCAGCCTGCAGGTGCAGTGGAACGCTGTGAGCAATAGTGCTGGCGATCTCGCTGGCTATCGCGTCTATCTCGACGGTACTGCTCGCGCGACGACATCCGTCGACGAACTTGCGGCCAATCTTGCGGGACTGAGCAGCGCCACCGGCTACTCGGTGAAGGTCGTCGCCTTCGATGCCTATGGCAACGAAAGCAGCGCGCCAAACGTTGCAGCAGCCACCTGGTTGAGCAATCCCGTCGGTCTGCGGGCGGACTCTAAGGACGCACGAATCGATCTGAGCTGGACGGCAACGACCCCGGGCCACCTCTTGCTTCGCTATCAGGTCTACCAATCCAGTTCGCCGATCAGCTCGGTGAGCGGCATGACGCCAATCGCCCAGACATCCGGCACCAGCCATTCGATTGGCGGGCTGCAGAACGGCAGCACCTACCACTTTGCAGTCACCGCAGTGAACATCAGCAATGCGCAGAACCCGGCGGTGGCTTCGGTGCCGGGCACGCCGCAATCCGATGTTCAGCCTCCCGAAATCACCGGGCTGACTTTCGACGGCGCACCCCTCAGCGATGGCATGAGCCTGACCCGCTCCGGTGACTTGCGCGTCACTGCGACCGATCTGAATGGTGTGGCGCGTGCCGAGTTCATCAGCGGCAGCGGTGCGCTGAATCGAACGGTGACCGGCAGCAATCTCAGTACCGCATGGAGCTTGGAAGACGAAGTCGATGGACAAGTCGTGCTCACAGTCCGCGTCATCGACACCTTGGGCAACCCGGCCGAGATTTCACGCACGCTGAACATCCAGCTCGAAGCCCCGCCGGCGCCGACCATCACCAGTCCGGCGCATGGCTTGCTGACCAATCAGGCTGAGCTGCTGGTTAAGGGGTTGGCGGCCAAGCGCGCCGATGTCGTGGTCACGGTGAATGGTCAGCCGTTCACTGCGGTGCCAGTCGATGCTGCAGGGAACTATTCCAGCAGCGTGGTTCTGGATGAAGGCGAAAACGTCATCACCGCGGTGGCGCGCAACAACCGTGGCCGGGCGGGCCCGGCGAGCGCTGCCCGTGGCGTTACCCGCGATTCCAGTGTGCCACCGGCACCAACTTCGGTGTCGGCTGTTGCCAAGGAAGCGGGCGTAATCTCGCTGAGCTGGTCCGCAGTCAGCCAGGGCGGCGTCAATGGTTATGACGTGTACCGTTCAACCGCGCCGTTCGACAGCACGGCCTCGGCCAGCAAGTTGAATGGCAATGCGGTCTCAGCGACCCGCTTTGATGACCTGCCGCCAACCGATCGTCGCTATTACTACCGTGTGGTCTCGCGCAACGCCGCAGGTACCACGTCGGCGCCGAGCGCGCAGATGGATGCGGTGTCGGATCGCACAGCGCCGGAGGCCATCAGCCTTGAGTACGTGCCGCAAGGGGAGTTCCTTGAGAATCCCTTGCGCGTCGCGCCAGGGGCAGTGCAGGTGCGCTTGCTGGTCAGCGAGCCTTTGCTGACCACGCCGTTCCTTACCATCACCCCCGATGGCGGCGTGCCGCTCGGCGTCACCTTGTTGGCCACCAGTGCCACCGAGTACAGCGGCAGCTTCACAGTCGGCGAATACGCCAAGACCGGCACGGCATACGCCGTGTTCTCGGCGCGCGATGCCGTTGGCAATCGCGGAACCACCGTCCGCAGCGGCGCCAGCTTGATTCTGGATACCGATGGCCCGCGTGTCACATCGCTGACCATCGAGCCGGGCGAGCCGGTACGGGCGGATGTGCAGTCGCAGATCACCGCGACCTTCGAAGCCGACGAGATGCCGGCCGACAATGCATTGCCGGTGGTCCGCTACAAGCTGTCAGGCGTTGGTCGGGAATGGACCAGTGTCAGCTCGGTGCTCGTCAGCGGTGACAAGCGCTGGCAGGCCAGCCTTACGCTGCCCAACGATGCCGGTGCCTCCGGCCCCGAGTCGCTGTCGTTCCAATTTGTCGCTACCGACGAGCTGGGCAACGCCAGCCCGGATATCGAAGTACCGAACAGCTTCCAGGTCTATCGCGGCAATCTGCCGCCGCTGCCGGCCCCGCGCGGCTTCAGCGCCAAGGCAGTATCCGGCGGTCGGGCCGAACTCAAGTGGGATGCAGTCGAAGGAGCTTCTGGTTATGAGATCTGGCGCCGTCGCGCCAACGAAACCGAGATGCTGCCCATTGGCCGCAGTGCAGCTGGCGAACTCACCCATGCCGATCTGCCGCCGGAGGACGCCGATTACGTCTATGCCGTGGCCAGCATCCGCACCGGCAACAACCAGGAATCAGTCAGTGGAGTTTCGGATTCGGCCAACGTTCGCACCGATCGTCTGCCGCCGGCTGTGCCGCAGAACCTCCGTCTGCGACTGACCGGCAGCGGTGTGGTGGCTGAATGGGATGAGATTGTTCGCGATCTGCCGGGCGACAACCATGCCTACTATCGGCTGTATCGTTCCGCTCAGGATCCACTGCTTGATGTCGGCGGCCTGACACCGATTCGCGATCTGATCGGTCAGGCCCATGAGGTCGACGGCCAGCCCTCGACCACGCTGCGCACCTATGTGGTTACCGCCCGCGACCGCGCCGGCAACGAATCGGTGCCGTCCAATTCGGTGTATCTGAACGCGCAACTGTTGCCGGTGGCCAGCCTGTCGATCAGCAAGGAGCTAGGTCAGGCCCCGCAGGTTCGCTGGAGCCACCCGAGTGCCACGATCAGCGGCTACCACCTCGACTCGATCAGCCAGGGACAGAGTTTCCGGCTGCTGAGCAATGCCGCTCGCGACGTTCTCAGCTTTGCCGATAACGCCTACGAGCGGGGAGAGCGCAGCTATCGCGTGACCGCGATCGACGATACCGGTGCCGAGGCGCTGCCACGCAGCTTGCTGATGCCATCGGTCGAGGTCGCGCTGGCCAGTCAGCAAGTGCTGCGTCGCGGCTTGATGAACGGCATCGTGTTCGACGTGGCCAACAGCGGCAGTACCGATCTGGCTGCGCTGGAACTGCGTGTTGAGCTGAACGGAAAGCTGCACGTGTCCGATCCGTTCGATCTTGCTGGCAACTCTGAGCGACAGGTTCGAGTGGTGATTCCGGGTTATGCCGAACTGGGCAATCTGGCCAGCTTCCGCAGCGTGCTGCGCCTTGCGCCCAACTCGGGTGAGCAGGTCGATCTCATCGACAGCGGCTCAATGGCAGTGGGTGACGGCGGTGTGGTGACCAGCCTGGTGACCGAGGAATTCACCCGTGGCGGTGCTGGTCGGGTGCGCATCGAAATGGAAAACCCGGGTGATGCCGAAATCGAGTGGATCAGCGCCAACAGCAGTTCGCAGCCCAGTGCCGATGCACGCATCAAACTGATCGATGACGAGGGCAATGTGCTGGCGGTGCAGGCCTTCCATCAGGTCAGCGGCGTTGATGTGGTGACCCTGCCGAACGGCCGTACCGTGGCGCGCATCGCAGCCGGCGGCCGCATCGCGACTGCCTGGCAAAGCATCACTGTGCCGCCGACCGCGCCGGATCGCCTGTTCGTAGAGTTCGAGCTGGATAGCCTGCGCCATGCCTTTGGCCGCGCCAATGCATTGACCATGCCGGGTGTTAAGAGTCGACGCGAGGTGAGCCTGGTGGATACCTCCTATCTGGGCGAACTGACCAATGTCACCCCGCAGAACAGCTTTGGTGATCAGAGTATCGCTATTCGCGGCCTGGCCAAGGACCGCACCAGTGGGGCGACATTGGCCAACGTGCCGCTCAAGCTGGTGTTGCGCGTCAACGGCTTCGAGCGTGTGGTGGATCTGATATCGGCCGCCGACGGCAGTGTTTCACACGACTACACACCGCTGGCTACCGAATCAGGCCGCTATCAGATCTCGCTGATCCATCCGCAGATTCTCGATCGACCGGCCATGGGCGAATTCACCATCCAGAAGGTTTCGGTTTCGCCCAGCGGCACACAGTGGCGTGCTGCCTACGGTCAAACCTTGAGTTATGGGTTCACCGTACGGGCCGGTGCAGCCACCCAGCTCAGCAATGTTCGCCTGGCATTGGAAGCAGAAGACCAGACCGGCGGCAGCCTGCCGACTGGCCTCAGCTTCCAGTCCCTGAACAGCCGCGCCAGTCTGGGCCCCAACCAGAGTGCTGAGCTGAAGTTCAGCCTGCTGGCGAATGAAAGCGTGCCGGGCTCGGGTACCTTGATCTTGCGCGTGGTGGCCGACGAGAGTGGGTTATTGCCGCTCGCCAAGATTCCGGTCAGCTATCTGTTCTCGACTGCTAATCCGCGTCTTACCGCCACCCCGCAAGTAATGAACACCGGGCTTGCACGTGGCCAGTCGATGACCGAGAACTTCAGCCTGGAGAACAACGGCTTTGTCGCTCTGACCAATCTGACGTTGGCCCTGAAGGATTTCCAGGGCCAGCCTGCGCCGGCCTGGCTGCAATTGGGGGCCGGTAGCGCTCTTGGCAATCTGGCCGTGGGCGCCAAGCGCAATGTTCCTGTCATCATCACGCCGCCGAGTGATCTTAGCGATGGAATCTATCGTTACGTGTTGTCGGTCGTCGGTGACAATCTGGAAGAGCGCGGTTTCGAGATTGCCATCACGGTAACCGAATCAGGCGTAGGTGGTGCGCTGTTCCATGTGTCGGACATTTACACAGCCACCATTGGCAGCAATGGATTGCCGGTGCCTGGCTTGGCCGGTGCCGCCATTCGCCTGCGCAACGAGGCGGTCACCACGCTGGAATACACCGGCCGCACCGACAGCAATGGCGAGTTCCGCTTCCAGGACATCACCGCCGGCCGTTACACCTACCGAATCACCGCACCCAATCACGAGGAGGGGACTGGCCGTATCACGATCCGTCCGGGCGTGACCCTGGCCGAGGAAGCCTTCCTTGACTACAACCTCGTTACGGTGGAGTGGTCGGTCACCGAGACCACGATTCGCGATTCCTACGAGATCGTGCTGCGGGCTATCTTCGAAACCAATGTACCGGCTCCGGTGCTGGTGGTATCGCCGGCCGCGATGACCATCCCGCAGCTGTCGCCGGGCGATGTGTTCCAGGGCGAATTCACCATCAAGAACGAGGGCCTGATCCAGGCGCAGGAAATGCAATTGCTCCTGCCCACCCAGGATGCCTTCTTCCGCATGGAGTTCCTCAGTGAATTGCCCTCGGTCATCCGCGCCAAGCAGACCATTCGCATGCCGTTCCGACTGATTGCTCTGCAGCCCTGGCCGCCTACGTCGGGCGACGCTGGTGGCGGTGGCGTTTGCGCTTCGTATTACATGACCATCGGCATCGGTGGCGCATACGACTGCGCCAACGGCACACAACGCAGCACCGCCAATACCTTCACCTTGTCGCGTCTGGTTGGCAGCGGCTGCGGCGGCTCTAGCGGCGGCTCTGGTGGCGGTGAAGTCGGTGGTGGACCAGCCGCTCCAGGCGGTGCCTGCGAATCATGGCCGCCCTACATGCCGCGTGGCGGAGCCTGTCGTGCGGCAGGCGGCCCGATCAGCGTTCTGACAGGCGATGCCTGCGCTCCGCCTTGCGACGACTGTGGTGAAGGCGGTGGCTTTGGTGCTGGCGGCGGCGGGGGTGGCGCCGGCGGCGGAGGAGGAGGCGGCCCCTCCTGGGGCGGCGGCGGTGGCCCCAATCCTCCTCCTGTCCTGAGCGGCGGCTAACCACCATGCTTCACTGAGCCCCTCTCCCCCGGTGGGAGAGGGGTTGGGGAGAGGGGGAGTACCCGTCAGCCACCCCACCACACCAATCCAACGCGCCCCAGCCCAGCCAAGCGCAGAAACACTTCAAGGATTCACCATGTCCCGTCTAACCCTCCTGCTAAGTCTGCTCCTGCTCACGCTTAGCACACCGACTCACGCCGCGGTCGATCCCACCGACGGCAGCTACCGCACGTCGGTGGTGGATCTATCCGTTAAAGTGCCGGGCGGGATGGTGTCGTGGTCGCGGAATTACGAGCGTAATGCCTGGCAGTTCACCCCGGCCTGGGCGAAGCTGAAGTTCACCCTGGATGATCTGGACGGCAGTGTGCTGCGGATCGACCGGGCAGGGGACGAATACGAGAAGATCGCCTCGGACGGCAGCCTGTTCCGCTTCGATGCGCGGATGACCATT
>NZ_JACYTR010000094.1 GCF_014841215.1 Pseudomarimonas arenosa | reverse complement strand
CAGACGCGCGGAGCGCGTGCAGGAGCTGGCCGATGCCGCGCAGGACGCGCGGCCACCACAGCGAGTGCAGGGATGCACGGGGCGGCCATGCGACATAGCGACGAATTACGCGAGCGCGGGGCTCTCAGGCGGCAGGACGCCGCCTGCCGCGCGCCACCACAGGAGGTTGGCGCGTAATTGCGCGTTATGTCGAATGGCCGCCGAGAGCCCCGTGAGCGCGTACCAATGCAGATCGACAGCGCGTTGCGCTTCCGCGCGATACGGGGATGGGGGCTGATTCCTCTGCTCGGAGCGGCAGGCGTGCGGGGTGTGCTGGCGATAGCGTTGAGATTCACTGCGAGATCCAGGCACACGCCGGGCGCCTGCTGGCCACGCTTGGCGTGCGGGCGTAGCCGGCACGCACTACCGCGAGGCAGGAGCCGAGCGAGGTTGAATCGGAGCAAGCGGCTAAGAGGAAATGGCCATGGACGGCCAGAGGCAGCGGGCGCGGCGCTTGCGCTCTTTGCGCTGGAGCCCGCAGCGGCTGAATGCCGCGGAGGGCACAGGCGCCTGCAAGCGCCGTGACGGCGGTAACAGGGCGATACGCTCTCCTCGAGTCGGAGCGCGGCCTTCGGTTCGGCGATGCCGTGTCCGAGCGTCCGCTTAAACGCGCAGCGTTAAGCGGCGCCATCGTCGGTGTCCTCGCTGTCCTTAGCCTTTGGCTTGCGCGTCAGGCTGGCCGCCGGGTGGGTCGCCGCGTGCACTGCCTTGAGCTGACCGATGGCGACATGGGTATAGATCGCGGTCGTCGATAACTGCGCATGCCCCAGCATCGCCTGCAGGTAGCGCACGTCGGCGCCGCGGTCGAGCATATGGGTCGCCATGCTATGGCGCAGGATGTGACAGGCGCCCGGCGTGTCGATGCCGGCCTCGGCAAGCAGGGTTTTCATCCGCTCGGTGAGCTGCGAGGGCCGCAGCGGTTTGCCGTCCGGGCGCAGCCATAGCCGGCGATCGTCCGGCGGTATCACCCACAGCGGTCGCACTTCGTCGCGGTATTTCAGCAGCCAGGCCAGCGCGCGCTCGCCAATCGGCACCACCCGATCCTTACGGCCCTTGCCCTCGATCACCCGCACGATGCCGGCGGCGTGGTTCACCGCATCGAGCTTCATCGCCAGCAATTCCCCTCGACGCAGCCCGGTGCTGTACAGCGTTTCGATAATCGCCCGATCGCGGATGCCGACCTCGCCGTAAATAGCCACATGCCGCAACAGCTGCTCGATTTCCTCCACGCTCAGCCAATGCCGCGGCAGGCGCTTCGGCAGCCGTGGCAGTTCGAGGTCGGCCGCCGGATTCGCTGCCAACTGACCCGAGCGCACCAGCCAGCGAAACAGCGCGTTCAATGGCAGCAGCAACTGCTGCTGAAACGCCAGCGACAGCGGCGACCCGTCGCGCTTGCGCGCATGGTGCAGATGGCGCTGGTAGCGCTCCAGCAGCGGCAGGGTGATCTGCTCCGGCGCCAACTCGCGCTCCTCGCACCAGGCGATAAACCGCCGCAGCCCCCGTTCACGGGTCGTGATCGTCAGCGGCGACATCCCCTTGGCCGCACTGGCATCGAGGAATTGCCGTAGCAGGGTTGGCCAGGCGCTCATGGGGTCGGATGCGCGCCGTTGGGTTTACGTTGCGTGGCGGTTCGTCGCGGCGTCCCGGGTAGTGCGGTTTCCTCAACAGCAGCGGCTAAAGAGGAAATATCGGCATCAGGCGTGGCGTTGCGGGGCGTTTCCTCGCCACGCGAACCGGCCGCGAACCCACCGCGATGGGGCCGCGATGACCCCGCGAACTCCGGCCCGGACCCCCGCGAACTCACCGCTGTACCCCGCGAACTTGGCGTCGTATCGGTAGATCGCAGGACGTCGACATCCACCAGTCCCATCACACGTGGCACGGCATCCTCTGCGGTGCCATCGAATTGCAGCTCATAGACAAACGATTGGCCGCGCTGACCGCGATGCACCAGCAGGTAATCGAGATCCACCAAACGTTCCAGGTGCAGCCGTAGCTGCGTCTCGCTCAATCCCGCGACCGCGCGCACGTCGGCGCGCGTGAATCGCAAATCGCGGCGCTCGATCCGTTGCGCTGCGCAACGCGCTCCAACCATCGCCACAATCATGCCGAGCAAGCGCCGCGTCTGTGGCGGCAATTCATCCAGCGACCGCCCCAGCACCTCATGCGCCAAGCGATTGGCCAGCGCAATATCGTCCAGCGTGACCTCGACATACTCGACCACCTTACCGGCGACCGTGGCCGTCTTCACCGGCCGTTGGTACTGATGCAAAAACGCAATCGCGTCGATCAGGGTCAAATACTTGGCATGATCGCGCCGCATCCGCGTCGATTCCGAGCGAAACGTCAACGCCTCGGCATACGGATTGACCACCGCCAGCGGCTTGAGCAGCGATTGTGCCGCCTGGTGCAATGCGCGAATCGCCGCGCCTTGCTTGCTCGCCACCAGTCCCGCCAGCGTGCGCGCTTCGCGCTGCCGGCGATGAATCGCCTCGGTCTGCTCGCGCGTCTCGTTGATCGTCAGCACCAGGCAGCGATTGAGTAGCTCTTCGTCGAGATCGATCGCGGTAGTGGTGAGGAACAGCATGACGGGGCCTTCCACCCGGTATTCCTCCGTCACCAGCTTGCCCGTCGTCGGATCTTTGCCGGTTGAGGCAATCGTGAGTTCACCCTGCGATTGCAGCAGCTTCAGCGCATAGGCCGCCTGGCGCACGCCTTCTTCTTCGGCGATAGCCAGAATGGAATGGCGCAGATCGCCCTCGCCGAGGTAGAACAGGCTCTGCCCGGTCATCGCCGAGTAATGAACACGTTCGTGTTCCGGCATCAGTGACAACAGCGCATCCATCAGCGTCGACTTGCCGGCCGCACTGGTGCTCTGAATAAGAATCGCCAGCGGCTTATCCAGCTTGCGCGACACACAGGCGAGATAGCCGACCAGCGCATTCGCATCCTCACCGACCACGCCAATGGCACCCACATCGCTCACAATCCGTTCCACCAAACGCGGATCGCGCAGCAGGGCCAGCGCCCGGTCCTGCTGCTCCGGAGACACCGATGCCTCGGCTTTCTTCGGGGTCACTGCCGCTCGAATTGCCTGTTCCTGCAGACCTTCCAGCGCCAGCAACAGCTTGGCCAGGTCGCGCTCGATCACCGATTCCTCGGTATCTAGCGCCGAGGCCGACTGCTTCACAAACACCTGCCGCGCCTTGGCCGCATACAGGTCCAGCGTGTCGATATGCATCTGCTCACCACGTACGGCGAGGACGTTGACCTTGAGCGTGTCGGCCGACAGGTTCTTGGCCAGCCCACGCACGCGGTAACGCCGATCACCCAGCACAATCACCGCTTGCTGCTCGCTGACCTCAATCGCCGGGCCATCGCTTGGGCTCGGCGACGTGGAGGACGCCAACACCTCAGCCACCGGCGCAGGCAACGCAACAGCAGCGACTAAAGGGGAAACCTCCGCAAGCGCTGGCGCGGCCACGGGCGCCGGGGCGTCCTGCACCTTCACCGGCCGTTCCACCGCCACATGCACCGGCAACGCTTTGGCAGTCCCCATCGGCACCGCCTGTTGCAACACCAGGCCGAGGCTCTTCGCCGCTGGGCCGACTTTCAGCGCGTAAGCGTTGGCGTCGAGCGACTTCGGGAACTGCACCCGATAGGCCGCGATGCCCTGCGCGGCCAGCTTCGGCGCCAATGCTTCGGCCGCCCGCTCGCCGGCCTCGTCACGGTCATACGCAATCAACACTCGCTGCGTACTGTTCTCGATCAGCGCCTGCAGCAACTCATCGGTGAATCCGCCGACCCCAAACGCCGAGGTGACGTGGCGATAGCCCGCACACCAAAACGTCAGCGCATCCAGCAGCGCTTCGCACAAAATCACCTCGTTCGAGCCGCGAATGCCGGTCAGGTTGAATACGCCCCGATGCGGGCCGGGCAGGTACAGGTGTAAGGGCGTGCCTTCGCGCTGCTGATCCGACAGCTTGCGGCCGTAAAGTTCGGCCACATTCCCCGCCGCATCGAATACCGGCACCACCAGCGACCCGGCCAGGTGTTCATGCCCCGAGGCCCGCAACACGCCCAGCCGCTGCAGCTGACCGCGCACCGCGGCCCCCGCCTTGAGCTGCTTTTCCGGCAAGCGATAGGCCAATGTGCGATTGGCATAGCCGAGTTTGAACACGTCGATCACCTCGGGATGGTCCAGCCCCCGCTTGGCCAGATAGGCCTGCACGGCGGCGTCGGTGCGCAGCGTTTGGTGATACAGCTCGACCACCTCGGCCAACAGCGCCGCATCGTCCGCGTCCGCCGGCAACGGCGCGATCACGCGTGCCGAGGTACTCGGCACATCACCCGCCGTTTCCCCCAGTTCGGCCCGCAACACCTCCACCGCCCGCCGAAATGCCAGGCCCCGCCGTTTCATCAGCCAATCGATCGGCGAGCCCGCCGCGCCACAGGCAAAGCAGTGAAACAAGTTCTTATCCGGGCTCACGATCAACGAGGGCTCGTTATCGCCGTCATGGAACGGACAGGCACAGGCCCAGTCCTTGCCGGTGCGCTTGAGGGTGTGGCCATCGGCCTCGATCAGGCGAACCAGATTCACCGAGTTACGCAGGCGGTCGATCTCGGCATCGGGGATACGGGCCATTCGGGACTCCTCGGGCAAAAACCCGTCAAGTAGCAGATTGAGAACTTTAGGCGACTCTACTATAGTCCTTTCTCAGTCGCTACTTGTCACCCTGGGGGTACCGTCATGACCCATCCCATGCTCGCCCAATTGTTTATGCACTTCCCCAAGCGACTTGCCGAGATCCGTAAGGAGCGCGGCCTTACCCAGCAGCTGATGGCCGATCAGGCAGGCGTCCATGTCTCGCAGTACAAGCGCTACGAGTCAGGCAACTCACAGCCGACGATTGAGGTCTTCCAGCGGATCGTTCTAGCGCTAAACGTCAGCGCCGACGCGTTGCTGTTCGAGGACAACGAACGCGGGCCCAAAGATGAGCGGTTACGCCTGCAGTTCGAGGCCGTCGGTAAGCTCAGCGCTAAAGAGCGCGAGGCGGTCCAGACCTTGATCGACGGGGTATTGCTGATGCACGACGCCAAGCGCTATACCGCACGGGTCAGCGGCTAGCGGTCACAGGCAGGCACGCGGCTACGTCGCTGCCAGCGACATCAACAGCGCCGGGAGGAAAAGACAATGCGCAAACAATGGAACGCACTGTTGCTCTCAATTGGCTTGTTTCTTGGTTTTCTTCGCAAGCAGTTGATTAACTGGCCGACGTCTATTCGCACGCCGCTGCGCGCTGGACTGATGGTGATTTGCACGGCTTTTGCGGCCAAACTTTACAGCTTGTTTCGCGAACTACCGCACGGATGGGACCAGGCGTTGCTCGACAACATCGGTGACCCTCGCGCTATCGTGATCAGTGGCTACCTTGCAATGATCTTTGCCATGGCGACCGGCTATTCCTACGTCGCTGACAAGCTACGACGATCGCTATGAACTCGGAGACTCAATGAGCACCGCCATCGACCATCTCGCCGAAAAACTCGCCCAGCTGCCGCCAGAACGCATCGCCGAGGTGGTCGACTTTGTCGACTTTATCGCCGAGCGTGAACACGAGCGCACGTTGGTGCGTGCCGCGCAAACCGCCAGCGAAACCAGCCTCGCTCGACTCTGGAACAACGACGTCGATGCCGCCTATGACCAGCTATAGCTTCGGCGACGTGGTGTTGGTGCCGTTTCCGTTCACCGATCAGACCGGCAAGAAACAACGCCCCGCGGTCGTCGTCAGCTCTGATCGTTATCAGCGTGAGCGGCCCGATTTGATCCTGATGCCGATCACCAGCCAGAACCCGGGATCGACCCGCTTTGGCGATGTGCCGGTCAGCGACACAAAAACCGCCGGTCTGCTCATGCCCGGTGTGGTCAAACCGATTATTTTCACCGTCGAGGCCGGCTTGGTGCGCAAGCCGCTCGGCCAGCTCGCCGATGACGATCAACGCGCCGTGCGGCACACCATCGCGCAGTTGATTGGGTAGCTGCTGCGACAACGCCCGGCGAGGCCGGGCGTTGTGGGGGAAGTGAGCGTTAGGCAGTGGCGGGTTAAGAACCCGCCCTACGCGGGCTACACCAAATGCCCGGCGATGGCCGGGCGTTTGGTGGAAGTTAGCGTTAGCGGCGGGCCGAGACGACGACACCCGCCTTACGGGTTATGAGGCAGGCCAGACGATGCCCACTCTGGAGGTCATGAAAAAGCTGGCCATCGGCTTGTCCGTTAGCGCAGACCTGCTGCTTTTTGACGAGGAGGAGCGCGGTCCTGACGATCAACTGCGGATGCAGTTCGAGGCAATCAAACAGTTCGACGAGGAAGACCGGCAGCTTGCCTTGGGATTGCTCGAGGGCTTGATCCTCAAACACCAGGCTAAGCGCCTCCTGATGCGCAGCACGACCAGCGCAGCGCACCGCGAGCCGAGCACGCGGACAACACCGGCACCGAGCAAAGCCAAGCGATCCACCGGCAAACGCGCACCGCAGAGCAGCCATCGATGAGCCTGCCCGCTGCCTTGCTGCCGCTGGAGTCGATCACCCAGCGCATTATTTCCCTGCGCGGTCAGCGGGTAATCGTGGACGCCGATCTCGCCACGCTTTACGACGTGCCGACCAAGCGTTTCAACGAAGCGGTCAAACGCAATCTGGCGAAATTTCCCGACGACTTCATGTTCGTGCTGACCGAGGACGAGTTCGCCGCTTTGAGGTCGCAATCTGCGACCTCAAACCCCGGTCGCGGCGGTCGGCGCTACCTGCCGCGTGTGTTCACCGAGCACGGCGCGCTGATGGCAGCGACCTTGCTCAATAGCCCACGCGCCATTGAGGTGTCGGTGTATGTGGTGCGCGCCTTTGTGCGTCTGCGCGAACTCGCCGCTACCCACGCCGACCTGGCCAAGCGGCTGGCCGATCTCGAACAGAAAACCGAGGCGTTGGCGATTAAGCATGAGGGATTCAGCCGCAATACCCGCGTGCAGTTGAAGCAAGTGTTCGACGCCTTGCGCGAATTGATGACGCCGCCGGAGCCACCGAAGCGGCCAATCGGCTTTGTGGCGCCGGAGGATAAGAAGGCCAAGGGGAAACGCTGAGGCTGGAACGGCAACGCCCGGCGAGGCCGGGCGGTGTTGGTGGAAGTTGGCGTTAGAAAGGCGGCGGGTCGAGACCCGCCCTACGCGGGCTGAGCCCGTTCCTGGACAAGTGCCTTGAGCACGTGTGGGTGTTTGGGCCAGCAGGATCGAAGCTCATCACGGCGCGGGGACGACGTCAGCTCCCCACCAAGACGCCGAATATTTGTCCGAGCACCGAATCGGTGAATCAGATCGGCTTGACCCGGGGGAGGCGTCCATATATGTCCAGGTTTGCCCCTGGAAGTGAGCGTTAGCGGTGGGTGTAGGGCGGGTCTTGACCCGCCAAGGGAACACACGACACGGCCCAAATTCTTCGCATCAGAGCAGACACAACACAACGATTACGCGGGCCACGGCCAACCGCGATCACAAAGCGGCGGATCAAAGACCCGCCCTACGCGGGCTCAAACAGGCCGGCGTTGAGCCGGATGAGTTTCTGCTGCAGTAACGACAACGCCCGACAAAGCCGGGCGTTGTGGTGGAAGTGAGCGTTAGCGGCGGGTGTAGGGCGGGTCTTGACCCGCCAAGGGAACACACGACACGGCCAAAATTCTTCGCATCAGAGCAGACACAACACAACGATTACGCGGGCCACGGCCCACCGAGATCACAAAGCGGCGGGTCAAAGACCCGCCCTACGCGGGCTGAGGCGGCGCGGTGATGAGTACAGGGCGCACGCAGCCACTCCAGCCGCTGATCCAAAGTCGAATCCTGCTGTTGCGTGAGCACCGGGTCATGCTCGATGCCGATCTGGCCCAGCTTTATGGCGTCGAAACCCGGGTGCTGGTGCAGGCAGTCAAGCGCCAGCTGAAACGCTTCCCCGACGACTTCATGTTCCAGCTCAGCGCCGAGGAGTTCGCCGACTTGAGATCACAATCTGTGATCTCAAGTGCCGGCCACGGCGGTCGCCGCACCGCGCCGTATGCCTTTACCGAACAAGGTGTGGCGATGCTGTCCTCGGTGCTCAACAGTCCGCGCGCGATCGCGGTGAACATCGAGATCATGCGCACCTTTGTGCGGGTGCGGGAATTGGCCGCTACCCATGCCGATCTCGCCAAGCGGCTGGCCGACCTCGAACAGAAAACCGAGGCGTTGGCGATCAAGCATGACGGATTCAGCCGCAATACCCGCGTGCAGTTGAAGCAGGTGTTCGATGCCTTGCGCGAATTGATGACGCCGCCGGAGCCACCGAAACGGCCGATCGGCTTTGTGGCGCCGGAGGATAAGAAGGCCAAGGGGAAACGCTGAGGCTGGAACGGCAACGCCCGGCGAGACCGGGCGTTGCGGGGGAAGTGAGCGTTAGGCAGTGGCGGGTTAAGAACCCGCCCTACGCGGGCTATGTTGACCCGCCTTACCGTGTTTCAGCGGAACAAGACTGACTTTCCGATAGCACGCTCGCAATCTATTCTCTCGACTAGCGAGTCAAGCGGCAAAGATCGACCAACATCGTCCACCTGCCTCAATCCAACCATCCCTTCCGAATCGAGGGCTGCAGCGCCAAGAAATGACGGTGCCAGCTGAACCCCATTGTGGTCCGTCCTGGCGAAGAACACATAACGTGTACCTTGTTCGAAACTCGGCCGCTCGATTGGATTCAAGTCGAACAGAGTTTGCAGCCTACCTTCCGGCCACTCTTCGGCCGCAAACACACCGCAGATGACTCGATCTACATTGAGCTCAAGTCGACCCAAATGACTGAAGCCGGTCGCCAAAAGCGGCTCTGTCCCTCGGCGGTGAACGGTCCCAACGAAGATGAAATCCGAAGATGCAACGATTTCATCCAGATTAACTGGCGGAAGACGGGCCAGCCCCGACGAGCAGTGGGCCATCAGACCCCAACAAAGCAAGCACTTAGCAACAATCATTTGCCGCATGTGAAGCAGCTCCTCTCCACGTCGTCCACACGATTCTCAGCTTCTTGACCAGCTCCGGCGTACTCCGGACCCATGTTGTGCATCGCCTCGTGGAACACGGTGGCCTTCAAGCAGCCGCACTTCGGGTTGGGCACCATGGTTAGGGACGGGTTGAGTGCGGTTAGTCCGTTCGTGAGTGACTGCCCACATTGGTTAGTACCCCGGCACTGGTAGACGACTGTTTCCGTGAAATAGCGCAGAATCTCCTGGTAATACTTGCACCCCTTACAGGTTTGACAGCCGTCGATCATCCCAGCTGCACATTGCTTCGCGAGATCAAGGAGCACATCGATCATCGCCTGCACTATTTGGGCACGCTGTTCTGATGAACAACTTGGGCCAAATCGGAAGAGGCCAAATGGATCTGTACCTGTCAGCGGATTACCTTTGACGTAACCGAATGTCGACATTCCCCCAACAAGCCCGACGGGATCACTCTCAACGTAACGCCCTGTTGAGGGATCATAATCCCGGAAGTAGTTGTAATGCAGCCCGGATTCCGAATCGTAGTATTGGCCAGGAAACCGTAACCTTGACGCACAGTTCCACCGCCGACGGCGTTTTCCCTTATAGCGCCTGGACTTAGCGAGGGCAGCGAGCATGGCGGCGAGGACGGTCCTAAAAAA
>NZ_JACYTR010000093.1 GCF_014841215.1 Pseudomarimonas arenosa | reverse complement strand
TCGAAAGGCCGATGTGTCGAACCCCAGCCGGTCGGCCGGGGCCAGTAGGTAGCACTCACCTCGACTTCGTCCATCGGCGTCCCTCGGTCGGTGTCGTCCCCTTTGGACTGAGGAGCCGAGCCTGCGAGCTCGATCTTGCTGGCCGTGTTTGCCGAGGCAGCGCTGGCACCGACCATGCCGCAAATCAAGGTCCAGCGGCAGACGCCCAGCAGCGCGTTGCCCAGGATCGAGCGCCTAATTTGATTGAAGGCGTTGCCCTGATAGGAGACAGCTAGGTCAGCAACGAGCGGTTTTGAGCGATTTTTCACAGTGGTAGCCAGGTTGAAGTTTGAGAGTGCTTGAGCAAGCGAAGGCAATCCGCACGACCCTAGATCGTGCAGGCGGCTTGATCACAGAGAGGAAGAATTGGAGAGTTCCGACCGAGGTCTGGTGGGGCCGAGTTCGGGAGAGACTCAAGCCATCGGCAACGCCGGCTCAAAAATTCGGCGTGAATGCTATGTGATGGGGGGGGGTAACGCAATAGCATCCGGGCGCTTTTTTGTGTGAACTAGTTCACACCGGATTTCCGCGACGCTAGACGGCTAGCAGGATCAGGGCGGGTCTTGGCGTCTTGGCCGGCCAACCAGGCACACGGCCAGGTCATCGAACCCACAACATACGGTTTCGCCACCAGTCGCAACCTCACTTGCGACCCACGACAATCGCAAAGCAAACGATCAAAGTCGCGCGCAGAAATCTCGCTACCGACGCGGGTTGAGAAGCAGTTTGGCGGGCCCTGGCGCCCTGGCCCGCCGAATAGGACGACATTGGGAATTTCGCCGTCGCCGAACAGGGGCACGATACAGTCAAACCAATGCTAGCACAGCATATAGTTTCATCATTGGTTGATGACAAACTGCAGCGGGTAGCAATCATGAGGCAGCCGGTCAATGACGCGCGTTGGCTTGCTGGCATGCGCAACAGATTCGCCGAGCAGAGATATCACCACCGACGTGCGTTGAGAAGCAACATGGCAGGTCAAGACCTGAGGTCTCCCCACCTTTTTCTTGGCCGTTTGCTGGGCTTCGCTGCGCTCAGCGCCAGCCTACGAGGGCGCTTTCGCGGCGTTGAGTGCGACCGAGCCTGAGTCAATCGGGTCCCGTGGGAATGCGGCACGTGAGGGACGAAAAGCCCGAAGGGACGCGCACACGATGTGCGCGTGTTTCGCCAGTACAAAGTAATGTGGCTGTCGAAACCCGGCCCTCGCGTGCGAACCTGGAGGGCAGGAGCCCGGAAGGCGCGTTCACTGGGTGGCTTCTTTGGGCCACACTTTCTTTGGCAGCAAAGAAAGGTGGCTCGGGCCGCCCGAAGGGCGGAACGAAACGCTCTTGCTTGTGGCTCTGCTTTAAATGATTGAACTGCCTGCTAGTTTTGTGGGGAGACCTTAGCTCAAGACGCGCCCAACGCCACCAGCTTTAACCCGCCGATCAGTCGGCGGGCACACAACGTTCCCGCGCCCAGTCGCGCAGCCACTGCACTTTCTCGGCCATCAGTACCGACAGCGGCCGCGTGGCGCGCAGGGCGGCGAGCAGGGGCGCCTGCCCCAGCGGTTGATCGGCGGCGTAGGTCTCGTACAGGGCAGCGACGATGGCTTGCTCGATTTCGGCGCCGGAGAAGCCCTCGCTGGCGGCGACCAGGGCCGGCAGATCGAAGCGCTCGGGGGCCAGCTCGCGGCGGCGGAAGTGGATGCGAAACGCCTCGGCACGGGCGTCGGCGCCGGGCAGATCGACAAAGAAGATTTCGTCGAAGCGGCCCTTGCGCAGGAACTCGGGCGGTAGCTGGTCAACCGCATTGGCGGTGGCGACCAGGAATACCGGCCGTTTGCGCTCACTCATCCAGGTCAGCAGGGATCCGAGCACGCGACGGCTGACGCCATCGTCGCTGTTTGAGGTGGCCAGACCTTTTTCGATTTCATCGCACCACAGCACACAGGGTGCCATCGCTTCGGCGGTCTTCAGTGCATCGCGCAGATTGCGCTCGGTTTCACCGTGATACTTGTTGTACAGCGCACCAAAATCGAGTCGCATCAGGGGCACACCGAAGCCGCCGGCGATGGCCTTGGCTGCCAGACTCTTGCCGCAACCCTGCACGCCGAGCAACAGCACGCCGCGCGGCGGATCAAGTCCCTTCGGCGCCTTGCCGTCGACGAACAGGGCGCGGCGCTGGGCAATCCAGTGTTTCAGCTTGGCCAGGCCGGCCACCTCGCTGAACTCGCTGGCATCGGGTTCGTAGTGCAGGATGCCGTCGCGGCCGAGCAGGTCGAACTTGGCTTTCTGCGCCTCGCGCACATCGGCTTCGCCGATCTTGCCGTCGGCATGGATCAGCTGACGCACGATCTTGCGCGCATCGATCAACGACAGGCCCAACAGATGGCGGATCAGGGCGCGCTGGGCATTGCTGTCCACATCCACCCGCCGCCCGCTGTGTTCACGCGAATAGGCGAATGCCTCCTCGCGCAGCAGACGCATCAGGGTTGCTTCGTCAGGCAGGCGCATCTCGAAGCGGGTCACCAGATCGGCCAGCTCCTCCGGGATCTCCACCTTGCTGCCGACCAGCACCACGCACTGCGCGGCCCCGGCCTGCGCCATCGCCACCTCACGCACCCGGCGCAGATTGCTGGCATAGCGCAGGTAGGGGCTGAAATCGAACAGCAGCCAGATACCGCGCTGCGGATGGCGATACATCCATTCCAGCACCTGGCTGGAATCATTGCAGGGCGGCGTTTCCTCGTCGTCGATGTCCAGCCGCTTCAGGCCATTGGTGATGCTCCATTGCCACAGCGGCCGGAACAACTCCCCCACCACACGGCGAAAAGCGTCGACCAGCAGCTTTTCTTCGCTGGTTTCGATGACTATCAAGGGCGCGCCAGAGCGCACCAGAACAGCAATATCGTGGGCGTCGAACATGATCTGTCGGGGTTGAACCTGAGCAAGAGAATAAGCCGAGCAGGCCAGTGACGGCAGCTAGACTTAGCCAATCGACTATCATCGGTGCTCTGCGTGACCTGATTCACACCGATCCCACCGTCGAGCCCAGTGCTCGGTCGCCGCTGCGAGGAGTCGCCATGAGCAAAGCGCTTGGATGCTGGTCCCTACTGTCCTTGGCCCTGCTGTATCCGCTGTCCGGCTCGGCCAGCCCGGACGCCTTCAGCAAGGCGTTCAATCACGGCGCCGCGCTGAGCTTCCCGGCGCTGGACCTCGAAGCGCTGTCGAAGCAGGACGAAATCACCGACAAGATCGCTGGCCTGCCCTCGCGCTTCGCCGTCGCCCGCAGCGTGCAGGGCGACACCGAATCGCTGGGCCAGTGGCAGCTGCTCGACGATGGCCGCTGGCAGTGGCGGCTGACGGTGAAGGCCGAAGCCGCGGTGCATCTCAATTTCGGCTTCGATCGCTTCAACCTGCCGGACGGCGCCGAGCTGCGCATCGTCGGCAATGAGGGCAAGGATGTGCTCGGCCCCTACACCGCCGCCGACCGACTGGCGCATGGCCAGCTGTGGACACCGGTGCTGGCCGGCGAACGCGCCCTGATCGAGCTGAGCCTGCCGGCCAAGGCCGAGCCACACCATGTCGATTTGCATCTACAGCAGGTCAACCAGGGCTATCGCGGCTTCGGCGAGGTCGCCAAGGAGTGCAAGTCGGGCAGCTGCAATACCGATGTCGCCTGTCTGGCCAGTACCGATCCATGGAATCAGCCGCGCCGCGCGGTGGGCGCGATCACCGTCAACGGTACCGATACCTGCACCGGCTCCTTGCTCAACAACACGCGCAATGACGGTCGCATGTTGTTCGCCACCGCCACCCATTGCCAGATCAGCAACAACAGCGCAGCCGCTGCCACTCGCGTGTACTGGCGCTATGAATCGCCGACTTGCCGCACGCCGGGCTCCGGCGCCAGCGGCACCGCCCTGCCCAAGCCCAGCGATCGCACCACCCAGGGATTGAGCTTTCTGGCCGCCACCAACAATCCGTTCGCCGCCGCGGGCGTGGCTGGCAGCAAGTCGGACTGGACCTTGCTGGAGCTGGCGACACCGCCGGACGGCAACGATTTCCAGCTGTACTGGGCCGGTTGGGATCGCTCGCCGCCGCCGACCACCTGTTCGGTACCGAGCACACCGGAGTCGACCGTCGGTCTGTGCGCATCGATTCATCACCCGAATGTCGACGAAAAGCGCATCACTTTCGTGCAGTCGCCGATGACGCTGAGTGCGATCGCCGGCGCCAGCGGCGTGCATTGGCGCGCCGACTGGGATCAGACCCCGCCGATTCTGCCCAATATCCAGCCCACGCCCAGTAGCCTGCCGCCCAGCGTGACCGAGCCTGGCTCCTCCGGCTCGCCACTGTTCAACGCACAGCGGCGGATGATTGGCGTGTTATCGGGCGGCGCCTCGTTCTGCGGCGCCGGCCCGGCCGATCTAAATGACGATTACGGCGGCCTGTTCCATGCCTGGGATGGGCTGGGCAGTGCGAACACGCGGATGCGCGACTATCTCGATCCGCTGGGTGGCAATCCGATGACGATCGATGGCCTTGATTCGGCTGCGCAACTGAACGTCACGCTAAGTTCGCCGGCCATCACCACGCCGCCGGCCAGCGGCGAGCTGTTCACGCTCAATGCCAGCGCCAGCGGCGGCCGCGCCCCCTATACCTATCGTTTCGACACCGATAGCGACGGCCTGTTCGATCGCGTCAATAGCAGCGGCAGCTTGTCGCTCAGCTTCCCTGCCGGCGGAGCACGCTTCATCACCGTCAGCGTGCTTGACGCCGACCAGCTGCTGGGCGGCGCCAGCGCCACCATCAATGTGCGCGGCGCCAGCATCAGCGCCAGTCAGAACGGCGCCTTGAGCCAGGTCTGCGGCAACAATGACAGCATCATCGACCCCGGTGAGCACTGGCAGGTGCCGGTGCGAGTCAGCAACAGCGGCCAGGGCGGCTTCAGCAGCGGCCACGCGCTGTTTGCCAAGGGCGGCGGCAGCGCCAATCTCGAAGGCGTCAGCAACAGTTTCGGTCATCGTGTGCAGAGCGAAGGCTGTTCCTACAGTTTCATCGACATCGCCAGCGGCGCCAATGCGGTGGCGGCGCTGGGCCTGAGTGATTCTGACGACGGCCGGGTCAACAACGCCATTGCCCTGGGCGGCAGCGGCATCACCCTGTACGGCCAGCGCTATACCCAGGCAGTGATGTCGACCAATGGTTACATCTCGTTTGCTGCGTCGGAATCCGGCGGCGATTTCAGCAACAGCTGCGATGGCGCCTTTGGTAACGGTTCGGTCGGACCGCAGATTCGCCCGCTGCATGATGATCTGGTGGTCAGGGCCGGCGGCGGCCTGCGCTACCGCTATTTCGCCACCTGTCCGCGCGGCGCCGAAAGTGCCAATGCCGGCGGCTGCCATGTGTTCCAGTGGACCGGCGTCGGTCAGTTCTCCACCGGTGGCACGGTCGGCAACGCCGAGTTCCAGGCCGTGGTCTACGAGACCAGTGGCCAGATCACGTATCAATACCGCACCACGCTGAACGACGGTGGCGCCTCGGCCACCATCGGCCTGAATGATGCCGACGGTAACGATCCGCTGATCGCGCGCTGCAATCAGGCCGCGGCCAACGCCAGTTCGGCACTCTGCCTGTACACGCCGGAGGCCCTGCCGGCCGGCTCGCCGATCCAGGTCACCCAGGCAGTGCAACCGCTGGGCAATCTGGCCGCCGGCGCCAATACCACAGTGAATGTACCGTTCTATATCGCCCCGACCGCCGGCTGCGGGGCTGCCATCGAACTGCAGCATATCGCCAGCGTCGACGCCACCAGTGCCAGCGCCAATCGCAGCACGGTGCTGCAGACCAGCACCGGCGCCAGCTGCAATGCGGTCACCCTGTGTGAGCCGCTGACCACCGGCACGCCGCCTCCGCCGCCGCGCCGAGGCCTGTATTTCAATGCCCTGCGTCCCGGTAATGGCGTCAATGGCTACTTCTATCCCGAGTTCGGCGATGGCAGCAATCGGCAGCTGTTCGGCGGTCTGTGGTACACCGCCAACCCCGATCGCAGCTCGATCTGGTATCAGCTGCAGGGCCAGGTCGACTTCTTCGGCGGCCAACTACCGATCGTGCAATACCGCAATACCGCCGCGCCGAACGGCTTCGCCACCAGCACCACCGAGGTCGGCCAGGCCTGGGTCGGGGTGATCGATCCGGACAGTCTGATTCTGGCCTGGGCCTTCAACGACGGTCGGGTCGGCGCTGAGCGGATCGACTCGATCGGGCTCAGTTTTGCCCCCAGCAGCAATAACCACACCCAGGCCTGGTTCAACCTGGGCGAACCCGGCTGGGGCAACGCCATCGAAGGCCTGGACGGCACCGGCAACCCGGCCGGCTTTGAGTTCTTCGCCACTTACATTTACGACAGCAGCGGCAATCCGCGCTGGCTGAGCGGCGACAAGAGCACCTGGGGCAATGGCACAATCAACCTGCTCGACTACGCCATGCACTGCCCAGGCTGCGCCTTTATCGACGGTGCCTTCGGCCTGGGCAAGGCTGCGGGCAACATGAGCATCAACTACGACGCGCGAAACAGCGCTACCCTGAGCACCAGCATCCAACTGCCCTCGCCCTTGTCGGGCAGCTGGAATCGCAATCAAATCAACATCATTCCTATCGTCGATCCGGTGCCATGAACGAAAGCCTGAGAATCACCCTGTTGCGTCATGCCCACGCCGCGCCGGCCGGTCCCGGACAAAGCGATGCCGATCGCAGCCTGTCACCGACCGGCGAAGCCGAGGCCGAAGCGGCGGCACGCTGGTTAGCCGCCCGGCCGCGTCCCAGGCGGGTGCTGTGCTCGCCGGCACAACGCACCCGCCAGACCCTGGCCCTGGTTGAGGAAAGTCTCGGCTTTATCGACACCCGCATCGAGCCGGATATCTATGAAGCCACGCCCGGCGCCCTGCTCGAATTGATCGACCGCCATCGCGAGGCCGGCGAGATCCTGCTGGTCGGCCACAACCCGGGCTTTGAAAGCCTGGCCGCCCTGCTGGCCACTGGCCAGAGTGGCGACCACCGCGGCATGCCGCCGGCCGGCATCGCCGAGCTGGAACTGGCCGCCGGCGCCGAGCTGGAACCCGGGGCGGCGCGGCTGGTGGCGTTTTGGTCACCCTGAGCGGTCGATTGCGGTGCCCCTATCGCTGGTTGCTCGGCCTGCTCTTGGCCTGCACGGCATTGGGTTCGGCGCAGGCCAGCGAGCTGTTGGGTCAGATCGAGCCGGCATTTTCCCGCGCCGAGTTCTCCCTGCGCGTGCTCTGGGTGCGCAAGCTGGAAGGCCGCTTCGAGTATATCCAGGGCTCGATCTCCCATCCGGCACAGGCCGATCGATTCGATGTCGATGTCCGTATCGCCGCGCAGAGCCTGCAGATGCGCAACCCGGACCACGTTGAGTGGGCCAAATCGGAGGAGTTCTTCGACGCCCTTCGCCATCCGTGGATTGACTTCCGCGCCCGTGGCGCCCCACGCAGTCTGTTGACCGAAGGTGGCGAGCTGCTCGGCGAACTCAGCCTGCGTGGGGTAACTCGGCCGGCACGCTTCACCCTACTGCCAGCGCCCTGCGATCGGCCCGGCCTGGACTGCGCGGTGCAGGCCCAGGGCGAAATCGAGCGCAGTGAGTTCGGCATGACCGCTCGCCGTTGGGCGGTATCCGACAAGGTCAAGCTGGCTTTCAGCTTTCGGCTCAAGGAGCCGCGCGACTCCTGAGTTCGCGCGCGGCAACCTCTGGTTATGCAGCTACGCTTGATCGATCACCAAGGCAGCGCCCGCGGGTTCCTGTGCATGCTGCTGATCAGTCTCAGCGCCTGCATGCCGAGCCGACGCGATATCCGCGAGGCCCAGGCCTTGGTGGCGGCCGAGCAGGAGACACAGCTGACCTGTCAGCGCGAAGATCGCTGCGCCCTGCCCTCACCTTTGCTGCAGGCGCTCGAATCGCCGCCGAAGGAGCAGCCTGCGCATTTTGTCAGCCTGATCGAGTATGGTCAGGATGCCCTGCTGGCCCGCGTACACCTGATTCGCGCGGCCCGGCGCAGTGTCGATCTGCAGAGCTTCATCTTCACCGAGGACGACAGCGGCACCCTGCTCATGCGCGAGCTGATCGCCGCGGCCCGCCGTGGGGTGAAAGTACGTGTTCTGGTCGATCAGCTATTCAGTGCCGATGACCCCTCCCGCCTGGCCCAGCTGTCGCTGCTGCATCGCAATCTGGAGATTCAGCTCTACAACCCGACCTTCGGCGAGGCCGAAACCGGCAAGCTGCAGTTCGTTGCCGGCATCGTCTGCTGCTTCACCCGCTTCAATCAGCGCATGCACAATAAATTGCTGCTGATCGACGGCGTCGTGGCGATCACCGGTGGTCGCAATGTGCAGAACCGCTACTTCGATTGGGGCAATGACTACAACTACCGCGATCGTGACCTGCTGATCGGCGGCCCGGTGGCCAAGGACATGCAGCGCAGCTTCGAGCAGTTCTGGGCGCACCGATTGAGCGTACCGACGGCGGCACTGCGCGATGTCTATCGCGAGCTACGCCGTGGCCGGCCGCTGGATCTGCGCCAACCCGAGCTGCAGCGTGCCGATCGCATGCTGGATATTTCGGCCATGGCCGACAGCGCCACAGTGGTTCGCGATCGACTGCAGAGGCAGGGCCTGTGGGTCGGCGCGGTGGAATTCCACTCAGACCAACCCAACAAGCCGTTTGAGCGACGCACCGAGGCAGAACTGGAAGTCAGCGCAAGGCTACGTCGTCTGCTGGCAGATTCCAGGCAATCAGTGGTGCTGCAGACGCCTTATCTGGTGTTCTCCAAGGAGGCACGACGGCAGTTCCGTCGTCTGCAACAACGCGACGATCCACCCGAGATCACTATTTCCACCAACAGCCTGGCCGCCACCGACGCCTTCCCCGTGTACGCGCTTTCGCACAAGTACAAGCGCCGCTACCTGCGCGAGTTCGGCTTTCAGATCTTCGAGTACAAGCCGTTCCCAGCTTACGCCCCGATCGAGGTCGAAGCCGGTCGTCCCTTCGACGCCGAAGTGCTGGGCGCCTATGCCACCGAATCGCGTCGGGTGTTCGGCTCCTCGCGTGGCCCAGGCCGCCAGCGTGGCCCCTTGGCTCTGCGCCAGGCCGGTATGCGCGTCGGACTGCATGCCAAGTCGATGGTGGTGGACAATGAGGTCGCCGTGGTCGGCACGCATAATTTCGATCCGCGCTCCGATCAGCTCAACACAGAAAGTTTCGTGCTGATCCGTGACGCCGAATTCGCGCGCCTACTGCAGCGCGTCATTCTGCGCGACACCGCGCCGGAAAACGCCTGGACCATTGCACCGCGCCCCAAGCCGCGGGTGTTGTCCGGGCTCAACTACTCGCTGGGCAAAGTATCCGAGGCGCTGCCGGTATTCGATATCTGGCCCTGGCGCTACGCCACCAGCTGGGAACTGAAGCCGGACTGCCAACCCATCCCCTACCGCGACCCACGGTTCTATGACTGCTATGTCGCGGTCGGTGATTTCCCGGAAGTCGAACTCGGCGGCAAATCGCTGTCGACCCGCATTCTCACCGCCTTTGGCGCCGGCCTGTCGCCGATTCTTTAGCCCGGATATTTCATGAGGGGGCGCGGATGATCAGCGAGGACTTTGCGTCGAGTGCAAGGCGCGACGAGCCCAAGTGGTGGGCCCACTTGGGCGAGATCGGGACGCAGTCCCGCGCAGCTGCGACAGCAGCCGACCGAGCGTAGCGAAGGCGCAGGCT
>NZ_JACYTR010000092.1 GCF_014841215.1 Pseudomarimonas arenosa | reverse complement strand
CAACGCGATCTGCGCGCCACCACTCACACCGACCACAGCACGCAAGACTTCGACGACAGCGTGTCGTTCTGATCGTCTCCCGACGCCAGCGCTGGAGCTGGCGTCGGCATTTCCGCCGCCGTCAAACACCACACCCGCACCCCATCACCGGCCGACAACATCGGCCGCCATCAAGTGCCTTGCGCTGCGTTCGACAGCAAATCGGCGCAGCGTGCGGTACGAAATCGACACATACTCACCCGCGTGCGACATCGAAATGGAAAACTGCCAAGGAAGTTTTCAAATCGTGTGATAAATAATTCGGCAAGGCGAACGGCTGGTTTTAGGCGCGCAACACGCGCTTCTACAACGGCATCACCTGGACGCTCGTGGTCAGCGGCACCGTGCTAATGGCCAGCCCGCTATGGGAACAAATCATCGCGGCCATCATCGAGCGCAGCTTTGACTTGCGGATCACCGGCGGCGGCAACGACATCGCCTGGGGCTTCGCCTTAGTGGTCTGCGGCTTGCTCTATCACCTTGCGATGCATGGCATGACGCAGCGCCACGAAGCGCAGTCACTGGCTCGCCAAGCCATGGCCAATACACCGCAGCTAGACCACGATCGAGCACTCTTCAGGCGCCTGCAAGACACCGTCAGTGAGGGCGCCCTACTCGATCTGCTCGACCATCTCGCCTGCAATCATGGCGCACGCTACGACCGCTTATCGAAACTGGGTGACCTGATCCACTTCATGGAGCAACCCGATCATCAGTTCATCGTTCCTGCCGTACGGGACCCCGCTAAACAACTGCTGCAGGCGCTCGCCGAGCTTGACCGATACGTCTGCCGAAACTTCTTTCCGCTCCGCCACCGCACGCCAGAGGACGGCCTGTTCCTTCACCCTGAACTCAATATCGACCGTGGCGGCAGTGGAATACCCGAGGAAATGGCACGATACACACGGTTTGCCACAGAGTTCGATGACCTCATCGAAACAGCCCGACAGCAGTACCTTGCTTTCCGCGTCGCCATCAAACATTCCCTGGCGGCCTGATGCAGCTAAACGGCGGGTTAAAACCCGCCCTACGCGGGCTAACGGTTTCGTAAAGAAATATTCTGGGGAGACCTCAGGTTAAAACCCGCCCTACAACAACCCGCCGTACGCGCGGTACAACAACCCGGCGTACGCGTGGTACAACAACACGGCGTACGCGCGGCACGCAGGCTACCGCCCCAAGAATTCCGCCGCAAGCTTCCGCACTTCACTATCACTCGCATGGGCAGCAACTCGCTCCATAACTAGGCGATAGCGCCTCTTCTCATTACCCTCGGTTCCGTTGATGAGCCGATTCAACATCCAGGCATTCAAGAGCGTTGGCCGCTGCTCGACAGAGCTCGCCAGAGCTTCTTCGTACCCACTTCTAAAAAACTGTTCCAGAAAATGAACCAGGGGGCCGGGGCATCCCAAATCCGCGTGGGGATTTTGCTCAATAAACTTGAGCACCCTAGGAACCGCATCCCTCGCATCATCACAGGCCGAGAGCCGATCGCAGATTTCATGCAACTCCTCAAGGGATCCTGAATCTGTGTCGAATCGATCAAGCTGTGGCAGCACTTCAGCAATAACCACAATCAATCCTCGCTATCCAATAGGCCCATTCTTCGCGCATGCTCAACTGCCTTATTTGCCAGCTTCTGTACCTTTTTTCTCGCGATCCCAACATCCCGCAGAATCCTAGCGTTCGAGCCAATGTTCTCTATGGCGGTTTGCGACTGGAGATCCAACGCTCTTTGAGCCTTGTTGACTTTCTTATGAACGTCCTTGTCCAAGGCAATTACAGGGTTCTGCTTGGAGGCATCTGTACTGTGTCTTGCGGCCACCAAACCTTCTCTCTTTAGCAGTGCGTGCTGCAACACCTCATGCCCCTCAAGACGATCGCCGATGATCGACCTTGACCGAAAGTCCTCGAAAGTCGCTATTTCATTCTCACGAATTGCGGGACGAATTGCTGACGCATCTTGCTCCAACTGGCCCAGAGCACCGCTACCATTTGGCGACTCACCTATCGTTACAGTGACTGGTGCCCCGTTCGGCCTGGCTTGAGCCATCCCCGTAAAGACGCGCTTCAAGAGTCGCGGCAAGCTCGTTGCGTCTTGCGCCAGCGATATCTGCGCTTCGGGATTGTCATCGACAATCGCCTGCTTCGCAGTGATAACTGGCGCTGCGACGGCGATGCCTAAGGTTTGCCACGGCCTGTCGCTAAACGTATCGATGCCTTGCGAAACCAGACCAAACGCTTCGTCCAACTCGGCCTCGGCCAACTTGGCGCCGTGCTCCGTGCCTGGCACGCCAATCTTGTGTGCCCCTGTTAGGCCCAAGTTGGCGATGGCATTGCCGCCACCTACGGCAAACTCACCCAAGCCAAGGACCACAGTGCTGCCCCCATGAAGCAGCATTCCCGCACCAGAAGCGGCCTTCGCTCGCACGTCATACCAGGGGGCTGCGCGTCCGGCGTTTCGGGCAGCAACGAAAGCGTCAACACTGTCTTGCCGCTCCACACCCAGCATCGTGACAACCGCATTGAGCTCGGCCGTTCGTCCATCTGGATCGATGTAAATCAGTGGATTGCTGTTCGCATAGAGATACTTGTTAAGAGTGATCGGGCGGTTGAAGTCACCAACAGCTGGATCCACCTGCAGGAACCGCCCAACGCCTGGGAGTTGGTACCGCGCCTTCGCGTAGTTAAGCCCGCTTTCGCTGTCGTGGTAATAGCCGGTATACCCAACACTTGACGTGCACTTCAGCGGCGGATGCCAAAATCTCCCGACGCGACAATGCGTTAGTGCCGATTTTTCCTTAGCTGCCGGTTTCGCCTGGGCCGCAAAATCCCTAGACGCGGTTTTTGGCCCCGCAACGGCCAGCTCAGGAGACGCGATCGAGCGCCCAGGCGCGTACGCGGACGCCGACCCACAGGCCAGCATCAGGACGGTGACGAGCGCGAGCAGCCGGCCGAGCATGGCCGCAGTGTGCGAGTCGGCCGCAGCGCCGGCAAGCAGCCCTTTCCTTTAGCCGCCCGCTCTTCGAGGGCCGGCGGACGGGCAGCGCAGGCTCTGTTGCGCTGCGCGGCCGCTGGCGGCGCGCGGGCCGCTGCGTGGGCGCGGAGCCGCGCCCCAGCTCCGCGCGCAATGCCCAGCGCCAGAGACGGCGCCAGGCGCCCCGAGAGGCGCCTGGCACTAGCCACTCAGTCGCGCAGCCGATGCCAGTACGGATAGCCGACCCGCTCGTAGTACTGCTGCGCATACATGCGTTCATCTGAGCCATTGCTGTTGTAGCCATCGCTGCGCGGAGCGTTCTGCCAACTGATCAGACCGCACAGATCGGCGATAAAACCACGTAGCACGAACTCGGGTTCGACCTGATCGGACGCGCAGAGGGCAATGAATTCCTCGGGCAATTCGAGGGTGATGCGGCGGGTGGACTTGGCCATGGGGATGCTCCTGTGTGCCGCGACCGGGATTGATCGCTGTGGGCGAACCCCCACCCGTGCCGCGCGCAGGCCTGTCAATGCTCGCGCAGCGACCGGCGCAGCCGGCGTGGCATTGACAGGCCGAGCACGGCGCTACCCTGCCCCGACCACAGCGAGCAACTAAACGACACGTTCGATCGGAGCGAGCAGTTGCTTTCAAGCGCGCGGCGACAGCCCCACCGGAGCCGCGGAGATGACCCCGCGCGCAACGGCCCTGCGCCGGATGAGGCGAGCAAGCCAGGGATGGCGCGCAGACGCGCAGCGCAACGCGCGTAGCGTGCAGGAGCTGGCTATGCCGCGCAGGACGCGCGGCCACCGCAGCGAGTGCAGGGATGCACGGGGCGGCCATGCGACATAACGACGAATTACGCGAGCGCGGGGCTCTCAGGCGGCAGGACGCCGCCTGCCGCGCGGGACCACAGGAGGTGGGCGCGTAATTGCGCGTTATGTCGAATGGCCGCCAATAGCCCCGTGAGCGCGCACGACTGCAGATCGACAGCGCGCAGACGAACCGCGCGATACGGGGATGGGGGAATCGCCCGTTCATCGGAGCGGCAGGCGCCCAGGGTGCGCAGCTCCATCGCGCATGCTGGGCGCCTGCTGAGTCCGGCTTCGCGTGCGGGCGTGGCGGGGTCCCCGCAAAGTAGCTCTTCACTTTGCGGGGTGCCGGAGCCGGCACGCACATGCGCGAGGCAGGAGCCGAGCGAGGTGGGATCGGAGCGAGCGGCTAAACTGGGATGGCCAGGGACGGCCAGAGCCAGCGGGCGCGGTGCTTGCGCTGTTCGCGCCGAGAGCCCGTAGCGGCTGAATGCCGCGCAGGGCGGAGGCGCATGCAAGCGCCGTGACCGCGGAAACGGGGCGAATGCTCTCCTCGGGTCGGAGCGCGACCTTCGGTCTAGCGATGCCGTGTCCGAGCGTCCGCTTAAACGCGTAGCGTTAAGCGGCGCACGCCGCCGTGCGCGTCAGTCGCCGAACCGCTCGCCAATCGAGTCGATCAGGCGCCAACCAGGCAGCACAGCCAACACCTCAATACGGTCCTCGCCAATCTCATACATCAAGCGATAGCTGTACAGGAAACGCTCACGCACTAGCCGATTACCCAGCTCCGGCACCACCCGCCCCGCCAGTGGATGCTCGGCGGCGGAATCACCCAGGGCAAACAGGGCGTCCACCACGCGGCGCGCATGGTGCTGAGAATCACGCGCAATGAACTGGGCGATCGCATCAATGTCATCGATCGCCTCGTTCGACCAAATCAGTGGTTTAGCCATCGACTCAGCTTTTCGCGCGCCTGTTCGGTCGTCTGACTGTTGCCGGCGGCGATATCCGCACGACCGCGCTTGATCTTCTCCAGCACATACACGTGGTATTGGATATCTTCCAGCGTGGCGTCGTCAGGCAGCTGCTGCAGCAGTTGCTCGACTTCCTGTTTGGCGTTGGCAGTGGCGGCCATGGTCATCTCCGATCGGTACCGGGCCATTCTACGTCTCCTCGTTTCCATCGGCCTGAATCCGCCGCCCCAGCTTTGCCCCCGGATGGGTCGCCGCATGCACCGCCTGCAGCTTGGCGATCGACACGTGGGTATAGACCTGGGTGGTATCCAGGTTCTCATGCCCCAGCATCGCCTGGATGTAGCGCACGTCTGCCCCGTGCTCCAGCATCTGCGTGGCCATCGCATGGCGAAACAGATGACAGGCGCCGCGCTTGGTGATCCCGGCCGCCTTGAGATAGCGCCGCACCAGCGCCCCCAGCCCATTGCCCTGGAACGGCCGGCCAAACCGGTTCAGGAACAGTGTCCATTCCTGGGCGTCGACCACCAGCGCCGGCCGGGCCTCATCCAGATAGCGCTGCACCCAGGCCAGCGCCCGCTCGCCGATCGGCACCACGCGATCCTTACGACCCTTGCCTTGGTGGACGCGCACAATGCCGCGTAGCGGTTCGAGGTCGTACACCGTCAACCGCATCGCCTCGGCCCGGCGCAGGCCGGTCGAATACAGCAGCTCCAGAATCGCCCGGTCGCGCAGCCCTTGCACGTCCTCGACGTCGGGCTGGGCCAGTACGGCTTCGACCTCGTGTGCCTCCAGCGGCTCGGGCAGGACTGTGCGCGGGACCTTGGGCAGATCGAGGTCCGAGGCCGGATTCATCGGCAAATGATTCTGCCGCACCAACCAGCGAAACCACTGCCGCAGATGATCGAGCAGCAACCACTGCCGCATCAGGGTCAGTGGCTGGCCGTCCGCCTTGCGCAGGTAAAACAAATGGCGCTGATAGCGC
This sequence comes from Pseudomarimonas arenosa, assembly GCF_014841215.1. Taxonomy (GTDB): domain Bacteria; phylum Pseudomonadota; class Gammaproteobacteria; order Xanthomonadales; family Xanthomonadaceae; genus Pseudomarimonas; species Pseudomarimonas arenosa. The sequence continues at coordinate 4,087 of NZ_JACYTR010000092.1, read as the reverse complement.
TCCAATATCGGCCGAGTGACCTCCCCCGGCCGCTGCAGATCGCGCTCACTCGCCCACTCCAGAAACACCGTCAGCGCCTGGCGCCGCGCCCGCAACAGGTCGTTGCCAAACCCGCCCACTGCCAGCGCCTGCAGATAACGCCGCATCCAGGCTGCCAGGCTGTCCGGCGACGAGGGCGCTTCCAGCCGTCGGCGCTTTGGGCCGTAGTCACCTTCCCGTGGCATGGTCAGTTCCGCGTGGCAGCGTGCGATGCGCCGTTATGACGGCGCGGCGCGTTGGCTTCTAGACGTGCAGTTTCCTCAACAGCAGCGGCTAAAAAGGGAATATCCGCGCCAGTGCTCGCGCTGAGAGGCAACAGTCCACCCTGCGAGGTGGGTGCAACCGGGGTGTTTTCGGGGTGCGAGGTGGGTGCGAGGTTCGCTCCTCGACCCTGCGAGCTTGCTCGCCGGGGGTGCGAGGTTTTGCCAACACTCAGGGCTTCGACATCGATCAGCCCCACCAGATGCGTCGTAGGCGAATCCGATTCACCGTCAAATGCCAGCTCGTACACGAATCGCGAGCCAAACCCACCGCGGTGGACAATCAGGTAGTCGAGGTCCACCAATCGATCCAAATGCAGCCGCAATGCGGTATCGGTAATCCCGCAGAGCGCGCGGACATCCTTGCGGGTGAACCGCACGACAGGCCGTTCCACCGCTTGCCGCTGCGCCTCACTCGCCACATGCGCCACCACCACGCCCAACACCCGCCGCGTCTGCGGCGGCAATTCATCCAGCGACCGCCCCAACACCTCATGCGCCAGCCGATTGGCCAGCGCGATATCGTCCAGCGTCACCTCCACATAGGCGACCCGCTCACCGGCCACGCTCGTTGACTTAACGGGCCGCTGGTACTGATGCAAAAACGCAATCGCATCGATCAGGGTCAGGTACTTGGCATGATCGCGCCGCATCCGGGTCGATTCGCTGCGAAACGTCAGCGCCTCGGCGTACGGATTGACCACCGCCAGCGGTCGCAGCAGGCTCTGCGCGGCCTGGTGCAGCGCTTTCAGCGCCGCGCCTTCCTTGCTGGCCACCAGGCCGGCCAGTGTGCGCGCTTGCCGCTGCCGACGATGAATCGCTTCAGTCTGTTCGCGCGATTCGTTGATCGTCAGCACCAGGCAGCGGTTCAACAGCTCCTCATCGAGATCAATCGCGGTCGTGGTCAGGAACAGCATCACCGGGCCCTCAACCCGATATTCCTGGGTGACCAATTGACCACTGACCGGATCCTTACCGGTGGAGGCGATGGTCAATTCACCCTGGCTCTGCAGCAACTTGAGTGCATAGGCCGCCTGGCGCACGCCTTCTTCTTCGGCAATGGCCAGGATCTTGTGCTTCATCGCCTGCTCGCCGAGATAAAACAGGCTTTGCCCCGTCATCGCCGAGTAGTGCACCCGCTCAGCCTCCGGCATCAGGGCCAGAATCCCATCCATCAGGGTCGACTTACCGGCCGCCGAGGTGCTCTGAATCAGAATCGCCAGCGGCTTATCCAGCTTGCGCGAGACGCAGGCCAGATAGCCGACCAGGGCATTGGCATCCTCGCCGACCACGCCCATCGCCGCCACGTCGCGCACAATCCGTTCCACCAAGGCCGGATCACGCAGCAGCGTCAGCGCGGCGCTTTCTTGCTCGGCATTCAATACCGGCGCAGCGGCTTCCTGCGTCGGCGCCAGCTTGGCCTTGATCAGCGCATCCTGGCGCTGCTCCACCGCCCGCAGCAGCTTGCCGAGATCGCCGCGCAGGACGTCATCAGAAGCGCCGAGTTCAATCGCCGCCTGCTTCAACCACACCGTCCGCTGCTTGGCCGCGTACAGCTCCAGCGTATCGACGTGTACATGGTCGCCGGCACTCACCCGCAGCCAGACCTTGAGCTGCTCGTAGCTGAGGTTCTTTTCGATACCGCGCACGGTGTAGGCCCGATCGCCCAACAACAGGCGCAATTCCTTGTCATCGATCTCGATCGGCAACGCGGGCTCGGACGGTGGCACGCGGTAGGCCGGCGGCTCGGGATCAGTGGCTATCGCCGTTTCAGTCGGTGAAACGACAGGATCAGTGCTCACATCGGCAACTAAAACCTGTGCTGAGCCCCGTCGAAGCGGAGAATCGCTGCCCGCTTCGTTCACGGGCGCGGCCTGCGGTTGAGCCACCGGCACTGGCTTTACCTCCGACCGCGTTGGCGCCGCGCCCTTGCCCAGCCATTCCGCCTGCCGAATCACCAGGCCCAGCGCCTTGCTCGCCGGCTGCACCTCCAGCGCGTACTGGTTCGCGTCCGAGCCCTTGGGGAAGCGGCAGCGGTAGCACTCAAACCCTTCTGCCATCAGCTTGGCCGCCAGCTTCTCCGTCGCCGCATTGCCCGCCTCGTCCGCGTCATACGCAATCAAGACTCGGCGAATACCGTGACGCTGGAATGCCGCCAGGATCTCGTCAGTGAATCCCTCGATGCCGTAGGCGCTGGTGACATTGCGATAGCCGGCACACCAAAACGTCAGCGCATCCAGCAAGGCCTCACACAGAATCACCTCTTCCTGCCTGACCAGCCCGGCCTCGTTGAATACCCCGCGATGCGGCCCTGGCAAATACAGGTGCAGTGGCGTCCCTGCCCGCAGCTTGCTATCGCGGGTTACCTTGCGGCCGTAGACTTCGCCAATCGTTCCCTCGGGGGAGATGACCGGCACCACCAGCGAGCCGTTGAAATGCTCGTGCCCACTCTCCCGCAGCACCCCAATCCGCTGCAGCGCCCCGCGCAGCTCTGCACCCGCCTTGGTCGCCTTGATCGGCAAGTGATAGCCGAGCGTGCGATTGGCATAGCCCAAGCGAAACGTGTCGATCAGCTCCGGATGATCCAATCCCCGCGACTGCAAATAGGCCAACGCCTCCGGCGATTGCTTGAGTGTGGCGTGGTAGTAATCAAGCACCTGGCCCAGCAAGGCCGCATCGTTGCCGGCCTCCAGTGCCGGTGCAGAGCGGGCGGCTAAATGAGAGTCTTCCTGGGCCAGCGGCTTCACCGGCTCAGCCGCCACCTCGCCCAGATCCTGCCGCAGCAGCTCCACCGCCCGCCGAAACGACACGCCCTCAAACCGCATCACCCAATCCACCACCGACCCACCCGCCTGACACGCCCCCAGGCAATGCCAGAGGTTCGCCTTCGGGCTGATCACCAGACTCGGTGTCCGGTCCTCATGAAACGGGCAATGCCCGATCCACTCCTTGCCGTGCCGCTTGAGGGTCACCCCCGCCGCCTCGACCAGGCGCTGCAGGGACACGGACGCCTTCAGGCGCTCAAGCTCGGAATCGGGGATGCGGGCCATGGGAACCTCCTTTCGCGCCAAACCCTGTCAAGGGTTTTAGTAGCCTCCATTGTAGTGGCTTATATGCTACCTTTTGCAAGCCCCCTCAGACCCACGGGTTAGCGTCATGGCTCCACTGGACTTCTCCTCCTGGCTACCGATGGACTTTGGCGACCGCCTCGCCGCCTGGCGTAAACAACGCGGATGGACCCAAGCGCAGCTCGCTGAGGCGCTGGGGCTCAACCTCACCCAAATCAAACGCTACGAAACCGGCGCCTCACAGCCGTCGCTCGACGCACTGCGCACCATCGCGCTGACGCTCAATGTGAGCCTGGACGAGCTGGTCTTTGGGGACACCGAGCGCGGGCCCGATGAAGCCCTCAAGCTCAAGTTCGAGGCCATCCGCCAATTCGATGAGCACGAGCGCGCCATCGCCGAGGGTGTGCTCGATAGCCTCATCGTCCAGCACCAAGCCAAGCGGCTGTTTGGGAGAACCGCGGAACCCACTGCCAACAAGCAATCACGCTCCGGTAAACGCATCAGCGAATCCACCAGCTCTCGGTAACTCGGAACCACACCCATGACGGATCTAGATGTTCATCGCAGCATCGGCGAACTCAGCGCGCGGTGCATGATTGCGCATTCCACGCAAACCGGTCACTGATTCCATTGCATGCCGGTCACCGATTCCACGCGATGCCGGTCATGGATTCCACGGCATGCCGGTCGGGGGCGGCGGGCGGTGGAAACATCGCTTAG
>NZ_JACYTR010000091.1 GCF_014841215.1 Pseudomarimonas arenosa | reverse complement strand
CAGCCCACCCATCGTTCCAGAACAGGTCTTTATCAATCGACCGCTCGATCAATCAGCGTCAACGGGGAACAAAGCTCACTAAAATCACGATTCAAGCTGTCTCAAACCATTGACACATTCCGGCGCCGACCGGTGGCGATCACGAGTTGGCAACCTGGACATGACGCATGAGGGTCTGTTTGACCTTGCGAGCAACCGGATCTGGTTGTCTAGCCGAGCTTCCCCAGTCGCTCGCGTGATGGCCGTGGATCTGCTGAGCGGCCGTGCCCAGGATTCATTTACCATCGGTGACGCCGCGCTTCAGGGAGAACTCGATGGACGTGTTGTTCGTTTGTCTCTTGCCGAAGGTGATGTCATAGCTCATTGGATTGATCCTTCAGACGACGCGCTGCGAGCCGCGCGCTTCGCGCCATTGCGGCCATTCTCTGGTCCTGCAGCGATGGCCGACGGAGTCTGGCACGCCACTGATACTGTGGGTCAGGGGTTCCTGTTCGAAACGTTTGATGGCGGTGAGCGTTTGGGGGGCGCCTGGTTTACTTACGACGCGGGCGCAGACGAGGGCGACTCCGGGCTGCGTTGGTACACCGTGCAGGCCGACTACGAAGGCGCGGATTCTGGCTTCGTTGGCACGTTGTACGAGTCGGCAAGAGGGGCATTCGCTCGGTCAGCTGCCGAAACAACCGCCGCGGTGGGCAATGTTGAGTTGCGATTGGAAAGCTGCGATCGCGCCGTCCTGAACTATCAATTCCACTCTGGTGATTCGGTTGGCTTGAGCCGTTCGATTCCGCTTGTTCGTACGGCGGCTGAGGCGAACGTTTGCGCGAGTATCGCTTTGGAACGACACGAGTTCAGTGGGGTCTTTTACAATCCCGATACGGTCGGTCAAGGGTTCCTGCTGCGGACTGTCGATGGTGCAGGATCGCAAAAACTGGCGGGTGGCTGGTTCACGTTTGACCCAGAAGGCGCGAGCAATGATGCCGCCTCGCATCACTGGTTCACCGTGCAGGCCGATATCCCGAGTGAAGGAGATGTTGTGGCGACCATCTATAGCACCACGGGCGGTGTTCTGGACGCAGAATCGACTCGCAACGTGAAGCCGGTGGGCAGGCTGACGCTGCGAAGCCCTGACAGTTGCAGCCTGCTTGAACTCAGCTGGCAGTTCGATCAGGGACTGGACGCAGGTGCGTTTGCTGGCCGGACCGGCGAGCAAACGGTGGAACGCATCGGTCATTGTCAGCGGCCCTGACGATTTGCTGGAGCGTCCTCAGTCTTGCGATGAGCCTGTGGTTGAGCTGACTTCATTGGAGACTTGGGGCAGGAGGTCGGCGGCTTGGGAACGTGCGCTCAGTTTGGGAAGCTCTGAAAACCCAGGGCTGACTTGTTCAGACCTTTCTGCAAATCGCCGGGCGATTGACCGCAGTTGCTACGGGGACGTGTTCATCGACGCCAAGCTGACCACGTTGTTGCCGCTAGTTGAAAATCGACCAGAGTGCTTTGACCTAGCCTGCCGGTGGTTTGGACCGATAGGACGATGAGCCGGACCAGCGCAAGGCGGGTGCCAAAGGTTAGCGGCAAACGCCTGACCTGGCACAAGAGTCGAGCGCAATCGGCATCTCGGCGCCTTGGTGTGCTGGTTATCATCGGATCCCGTGTGGGCCATCACGGTGGCGATGGCAGTTCAATAGCTGGTTTAAGGAGCTTGAGTTGGAAGAACCCCGCACGACTCGAATGATTCGAACCGAAAATGTTCGCTGCAGCCTGCGTTCTTGTGTGGGGGGATGCCTACTTTCATTGCCCGGAGTGGCCCTGGCTTCGGATCCGACGGGCCTCTACTGGCCGGTACTTATCGTGATGCTGGTGCTGGGTGCGTCCCTGTTGCTCGTCTGCTCATTGGTGACGATTCGCGTGGTTGCGCACAGAGGTGCTCGGAGTGCTCTGATCGGACTCTACTTCGGCCTCTTCCTTGCGCCGGCGCCATCTTTCGAACGGCCGCGGGTAACAAATCTCGTCTACTTTCTTCCGATCGGGGCTTCCAGCCCAAGCGCGGAAGATCGCATCCTTGCTTTGGGGTATGCCTGTCTCTTCGCAGCTTTCGGTTATGCGCTCTACTTCATATTACGTGCTCGGCGGAAGATCAGGGCCAACGGTGGCGAGGCTGATAGGGGGATCGACACTTGAGAAAAGTGGCACGCCCGTTGAAGAGGATCCGCGCAATACATGCGCAGCAATGGAGTTTCGTTTGAGGCGCACCTCGTACTCTCGCGCGTCGTATCCTTTAAACACTATGGGGCCGCCTCTCATCACCATGCCGCTCCTGTTAAACGCCGCGAGTGACAGTGACATGACCGCCCCCATCAGCAGTGCCAATCGTAGGAACTCAAGACCAATCATCGCGCTGTTTCCTTCTGTTCTTGGATAAATGCCATGACGCAAAAAAGCAATCGCGTGAGACGGCTATCGAGGACTCAGTGTGGTCCGGCTCGAATAGGGCGGTCGGTGATAGTGAGGCGCCGGGTTGTCTGCCGCGCTGGATTGAAGCTTTCGGTGCCTGATCACTTGGCCTGCTGGGTTCGACTAATCGCAACATAACGTTCCGCCTACGCGCCCATTGCAGAATCGCCTTACCGCAGAGCGATGAGAAAGTCGCAAAACTACTCCCCAGAGACCCGCGAGCGCCCGGTTCGCCTGCTGCTGGAGCACCAGAATGAATACGGCTCGCAATGGGCAGCAGTTGGCTCGGTAGCCGGACAGATGGGCTGTACTGCCGAATCACTTCGGCGTTGGGTTCGGCAGGCTGAGCGTGATGCCGGCAACGACCCGGGCCAACGACTGACGAAAGCGAGCGCATCAAACAATTGGAGCGCGAGAATCGCGAGCTGCGGCAGGCGAACGGGATCCTGCGCAAGGCCAGCGCGTATTTTGCCCAGGCGGAGCTCCTACGGCATCCTGGTGGTGGCAGCTGACGCACAAGGAGGACGCTTGTTTCCCACTACGCTTTTCCGCTGCGGATCGTAAAGCAGCAGGCCATGTTCTAGGACGATTGGGACAAGCCTAGCGTGAACATCGCCGGCTGCGCTGTAGGGACTGGCCACAATCATCCAGCAGACCGATTCCGTTTGGCCCGGATAGCACAGGATCTCCAAATCAGCATCGACTGAGTAGTCACCGAACTCAGCCTTCAAGACCGACTCCAGCGCCGGTAGATCAAAGGGCGCCATCGCCAGGTGACTCCTATCATCGCAAACGGCAGCATATACTTCGGCGAGCATCGCGGTCTTGGCGCTTTCGGCTCTCTTCCAGATTGCGAAGTCATAGCTCATAGTGGTCTCGTCGTACCTAGGTGATGTAGCGAGTAACCGGCTGTCTAGGCCTTGTCGCGCTCGCCGTCCGCCGGCCTTCAAGCGATTGATGTCGCGACCTTTAACTTGGAGTTTGCAGCGGCGCGGCGATTAGGTTCCTTCCCCGAACGAAGCTTAGCCTACCCAACCAGATGAACAGGACGGTGCCCATCAGTGTCCCAATGAAGTGGCCAAGCTGATGGGGATTCGCCACATCCAGGGCGGGCACGATCGAGGCCATCTTGGCAAGGCCAAGGGCACTCGTAGAGAAACACAACAGGGCGAATGCAAGAAGAGTAAGTGCGCGGATCGTCTTCATGAAGTTTCCAGATCAGTGACAGGGGGAAGGGGCTGTGGAGGGGGCTGAGTCGGCGCATTTCGGTTCCGACACAGTCCTGGCTGCTGCAGCTGCTTACCTTGAACCACCTCACCTCAAGGCGGCTTCAGCTGCGTCGTGTTGGTCTCACAAGGTGATGTGGTCGTGTTCGCTGCATGGTCCCTTGTCTTGCCATCTCCTTTGCTCATCAAGTTCCCGCGGAGCAATTCCAAACTCGTTGCGAAACGCTCGAGAGAATGCCGAAGCTGATCGGAATCCGATCAGTTCGGCTACTTCACGCACGGCAAGGTGACTGGCCTCCAGCAGCTGACGCGCGTATTGCATGCGTCGAGATAACATCAACTGCTGTGGAGCAGCGCCGAACGCCGATTCAAAGACGCGAGAGAAATGGCTGGTTGAGTAATTCGCCAACCTCGCAAGCTCAGCGACACTGAGTGAGCCGGGCTTGGCGGAATCAATCAGTAGCCGCGCTCTGAGCAAGCGTGAGAACGCGGAGCGACGCTGTCGTCTGGTACGTCCGGGACAGCGCTGCTCCGCTCGTCGCAACGCCTCCTGTTGAACTAACAGTTCGTCAACGAGACCGAGCCAAACAGGATCACGATCGGTTGCCGTGCCCAGTGGAAGGGCGGCGCGCTGTGCAAGCTGCGTGGCCAGCAATCGCAGGCGCTCGCTTATTCCCAACCTTGCCGCATAAATGACTCGCTGCTCGGTCCAGCCGCTTTCAAGCGCCCCGACCAATCGTGTCCAACCGGACAGCGGTAGACAAAGCGCCATCCAGGCACGTTGTGTGGTTCGGCTCAAGAATGCTTGGCCCGAACCTTCGCAGAAGAAACCCTCTCCTGGCTGCAAGCCAAGCAGCATGCTTTGAAACTCGAGTTGCACGTGAGCATCCACTGCCAGAACCAGCATCGCGTGGCCCGATGGGCAGCTAATTGATCCCTCACCGCTGAAGTAAACGGCACAGGGTTGGTCGGTCGCCTTGCGAGCGAACACCGGGTTAGATCCACTCGCTGGAGTGGCCGCGGGAGCCACGAGGTTCGAGGTGGATTGAACAAACATGCTGACCTCATGGTGTTGCGCAGCCAGGAATCGGCCGCTCTGATGGATGTCACCCTAAGGATCGGCTCTGCACGATGAAAGCAGCGCGGTTTGAACAGCCCGGAACACGACGCGGGGGCAGGCACCGGTCAGTCGAGCGGAGCCATGCATGGGATGAACGATGCTTTGCCAGTGACGAATGGCGCCGGCGTTCGGGTGCGATGAATGGCGGTCGCGCAGATTCTGCACAGCGAATCAGCGCTGCGGCCTGCGCACGAACGGTGCCGATCGCTGCACACTGTTGTCACGTTGCGCTGACCATGGAGGTCATCAGCAGCCTGCACCGATGCATCCTTCCCCCCCCGCCGCTCTCGGTGACGTCATTGCTGCACACACAGTTCGGGGCGCGCCGCTGCTTGTGGCGCGCTTTTTTTGCCTCGAGTGCGAGTTCGCGGATCTTGCACAGTGAAACCGCTGGGGATGGATTTCGAATGCGCGTCGCCAGTGCGCACTGCCACATTCTTGCGCCCCTAGTCTGGTGCGGTCGTCTTGTTGGCGACTGTCCCGATACCAGGAGAATAAGATGCATCTAAATAAACTAGGCGGCGCGATTGCCGGTGTGCTGTATGGGGGAGCGTTGCTGGGATTGACTGCTATGCCCGCGCAGGCGCAGGAATCCAGCGACGAAGTCACGGCCTTGGATCGCATTCAAGTGACCGGCTCCCGTATCAAGCGGGTCGACATTGAAACCTCGCAGCCAGTGTTTGTCATGGAGCGAAAGGATCTGCAGGCCACCGGCCTGACCCAGGTCGGCGATATCCTGCAAGACCTGGCGGTGGCCGGCGCGTCGTTGAACCAGGTGTTCAATAATGGTGGCAACGGCTCCACCTCGATTGATCTTCGCGAAGTGGGCCCGCAATCCACCTTGGTGCTGGTCAACGGTCGGCGCTATGCGCCCGACGGTCGGGCGTTGAGCGGCCAGGTCGATCTCAACTCGATTCCCACGTCGATGATTGAGCGAATCGAAATCCTCAAGGACGGGGCTTCGACCATCTACGGCTCCGATGCCATTGCCGGCGTGATCAATATCATCACGATCAACAGCTTCGATGGCATGCAGGCCAATGCCTATTTTGGCGAAGCCAGCGAAGGAGACGGTCGCACCGAGGCTTACGACTTTACCGCGGGCTCAAGCTCGGACAACACCTCAATTGTTGTCAGCCTGTCCTATCAAAAGAACGAGCCAATCTTTGCCGGCGACCGTGCCATCTCGGCCGTGCCGCAGTTCGGCGCTGACTTTTGCGCGTCGTCCACCAGCCCGAACGGTCGCTTTGGCTTGGCCGGGCGTAGTGGCACCTTCACGCTGACCGACCCCTCACCCACCGGGCCGGGCGTGGTGCAGAACCCGAACAATATTCGTCCCTTTTCCATTCCGGGAGATTGCTACAACTTCGCTCCCGACAACTACCTGCTGACGCCGCAAGAGCGGCGCGCAGCCTATGGTCAGTTGCGCCACAACCTGACCGACGACATCAGCTTCCGCAGCGAGTTTGTCTACAACAACAGGCTTTCCGAGCAGTTGCTCGCAGCGATTCCGGTCACCTTTGCCAGCAGCGGGTTATTTGGCACCGGGGCCGTGCAGTTCGATGTTTCTCCGGATAGCTACTACAACCCGTTTGGTGTCGCCACCACACGCGTGCAGCGCCGTTTGAACGAAACCGGCGGACGCTCGTTCTCGCAGGATGTCGACGTGTGGCATTACGCTGGCGGATTCGAAGGCGGCTTTCAGCTCGCCGATCGCTTCTTCAGTTGGGACGTGGGTTACACCTTCTCGCAGAATCGAGGCATCACCACGACAGGCGGGCAGGTCAATCTTGCCAACGTCGCCAACGCCGTGGGCCCATCCTTTCAGGATGCCCAGGGCAACCTGATGTGCGGAACCCCCGGCGCGCCAATCCAGGGCTGCGTGCCGCTCAACGTGTTTGGTGGCGAGGGGTCGATCACCCCGGAGATGCTCAACTACATCACGGTGACGCTGAAGGACACCAATCAGTACAAGCGGATTGGATACACCGCCAATATCACCGGTGATCTTTTCGACATGCAAGGTGGAACGGCCGCGTTCGCCGCCGGCTACGAGTATCGCGATGAGAGCGGATTCGATCTGCCCGATGCATTCACCGCCAGTGGCCTGAGTTCGGGCAATATCCGCCAGCCGACCAATGGCGGGTTCAAGGTGGATGAAGCCTACGTCGAGCTGGTGGCGCCAGTGTTTGCTGGCCTGCCCATGGCGGACGCGCTCGAGCTTTCGCTGGCGAGTCGCTACTCCGACTACAGCACTTTTGGCGACACCACCAATTCAAAGTTCGGCATCAAGTGGAAGCCGATCGAAGACCTGGTCGTTCGTGGCAACTGGTCGGAGGGTTTTCGCGCACCTTCGATCTCGGACCTGTTCACCGGCAACTCCGATTCCTTCCAGACCATCAATGACCCTTGCACCGGCGCCGGGCAGGCAACGACCAACCGATTTGACGGCCTGACTGCGGAGCAACAGGCGCGCTGTATCAGCCTCGGAGCCTCTGCCAGCGGCGCTGAGCAGGCCTCCGGGCAGATTCGCACCACGGTAGGTGGAAATCCGAACCTCACCCCTGAAGAAGCCACCAGCAAGACATTTGGTTTCGTCTACAGCCCATCGGATTGGCTGGAGGGCTTTGACGTTTCGCTGGACTGGTGGAACATCGAGATTGACAACGTGGTGACTCAGTTCGGCGGGCAGGTCATCCTGGATGCCTGCATTCTCGGCGGCTCGACCCGGCAATGCGGGCTGGTAACGCGCTTGCCCAGCACCGGTGCCGTGGTTGGCATCATCGATACCAATGCCAACGGAGCCGGTCGTGAGATCGAAGGCTATGACCTGACGGCCAACTATCGCTTCTCTTCCAGCGTCGGCGACTTCGTCTTTACCTGGGATACCTCCTATCTCAGCAAGGACACCATCGTGCTGGAGAGCGGTATTCCCAACAATCCGCTGGTGTTCTCGCAGGTCGGGAACTACTACGGCGCGGGAGGCATGTTCAACCGGATCAAGTCCAACTTGACGATGAATTGGAGCATGGAGAACTTCGGTGCCACCTGGGGTGTTCGCTACCGATCGCACCTCGAAGAGGACTGCACCGGGGCTGTCGATCCTGATACTCAGTGCTCCAACCCGAACGGCATCTTCAACCAGGATGGCCTGGCCTTCAATGGCCTGGAAAGGATTCCGACCAATCTGCTTGGCGGAACCACCTATCATGACCTGCAGTTACGCTGGTCAGCACCATGGAACGGTGTGATAAGTGGCGGCGTCAAGAACCTGTTCGACAAGGATCCGCCGGTCTCGATCTCGGTGGCCAACAACTCGTTTGACCCGGCCTACGACGTTCCTGGCCGTTACTACTACCTGAGCTACAGCCAGACGTTCTGATCGATGCGTCGTTAGCGCAAAGCAGCACGGCGCCGGTTTGCGGCGTCGTGCTGTTTCCAAGCGAGGCCCCCCACCTGATTGCGATGCACTGAGTCCGTTGTGCGACAGAGAGCCGCGCTGGTCTGAAGTCGGATTGGCCTGCTTCAGACGTATTCGTGGCATCGTTGCGCCGCTTCGTCCCATTACCGATGACTTGCTCGGTCTTCGCTGTGCACTATGTATTCGGCCCTGGGGCGTCCCAAACGGATGCTCCTCCATCTAGCCGTCAAATTCATAGGAAACAGAGATCTCATGCGCAACTCTCTCTTGCTCGCCATGGCGCTTGCCTTGGTCACGCCCGCTGTTCACGCCGCACCGCCAAGCAGCGAGGCTCCCAAAGTCCAACGATTCGTGTCGCAGGTGAAGAGCTATGAGGCCAATGCCTACCTGATCGAATCGTCGGAGGGCTTGGTGTTGGTTGACGGCCTGATGTTGCAGAGCGACCTGCCCCCCTTGATCGGTGCGATCAAGGCTTCGGGCAAGCCGCTGAAGGGCGTGTTCCTTACCCACCCGCATGTCGATCACTTCGGCGGCCTGGCGCCACTGTTCGAGGCGGTCGGCCAAGCGCCGTTGTACGCCACCCAGCGCACCGCTGATCTGGTGGCTCAAGTCAACCAACGTGCGTTCGATCAAGGCTGGATCCAGGCATTCGGAGATGACTATCAGAAATCAGCCGTGACGCCCGATCGTATCGTCAAGCATGAAGAGGTGCTGTCCATCGCCGGGATGGATTTTACTGTGCTCGATCTCGGCGCCATGGAAGCCGACAACAACGGGGCCCTCGTCCTGCCTGCGGCCAAGCTCGCGTTTGTCGGTGACGCTCTGCTTTCATCCCATGTGTACTACGTTGGTGAGGGCAATTCGGCTGAGACCCTGCTTGCGTTGGATAAGTTGGAGGCGCAGTTGGCAGGTGTTGAGCTGGTCCACCCGGGGCACGGCGGGACGATGGATCCTGCTCGACTGATTGCCGACAACCGTCAGCAGATCCAAGCCATGCGCGAAGAAGTAGCCAAGTTGATCGACGCCACTCCGGACCCGAAACAACGGCCAGATGCAGCACTGATCAACGCATCCCTCGACCGGCTGAGTCGGCGCTTCGCCGCGCACTCCAGCTACGGCTTTCCCTTGCGCGTGCTGATTGCCAACTTCAACTTCCCAGGATTGCTGGCGGAAATGCGAGCGGAGAGGGCGGCCGCGTCGCACTAATCATCGGTAGCCTCTGGCGGCCCGAACCGGTGCGTGAGCAGCGTCGTCAGCCGCTCCGATGAAGCCGGATCGGTCACTTCCAAATATTGAGATCAAGCGTATGAGTTCGTGCAGCGCAGGTACTTGGTCCATTGTGTTCAGAATGCTCAGTCTGGTCGTCGCGATGGGGCCTGCCTGCTCGGCCGGCGCGGCCGAGGATGGCGGCTACAAGATTCCCCAGGCCATCTTCGAAGGTGAGCCACTGTACTTGTCGTTTCCCTATTCGTGCGCATCGTCGGGCCTGTACGATGCTGCACCTCGCAGGGTGAGCATCCTGCCGGGGCGCATCGAGATTGAACTGAACGAGCCACCTCGGGGCTGCGCGGTGGGTGTTCGGCCGCCCATCAGCGGCGTGCGGCGTCAGGTGCTGGTCGGAACCGCCCAATCAGGAACCTATGACGTTCGGGTGATTGATGTGATGTCTTGCCCCCAGATCCTTGGACCCGATGAAATGATAGACAACCATCGAGGAGCAAGACATGGGACGCAAGAGCGAAATGCCTGCAGAGAAGCGCGTAGACCTGGTATTGGCGCTATTGAGG
>NZ_JACYTR010000090.1 GCF_014841215.1 Pseudomarimonas arenosa | reverse complement strand
CTCCAGCTGGTCGTAGTACAGCGCCACGCGGCCGCCGCCACCTCCGGCGACCAAGTATTGGTCATAGCCACTGAACGAACGGTCGCCGCCTTGTGCGCGCACCAGGCCAGCACCGCGCAAGGTGCCCACATCGAGCCAGATCGAACCGCCGCTGCCGCCCGCCCGGTAATACCCCGGAACACTGAGATTGCCGTCAGCCAGAATCGAACCATCAAGCTGCAGCGTGCCGCTGACCGTCAGCTTGATTGCGCCGCCGCCGCGCGAGGTGTTCCCTGACGGACCGCCACCACCGCCGGCCCCCAGCTCCGTCGGCTCATGGATCGAGCCAAACGCCGCATTGGTGGTTTCATTCGTTGCATTCAAGCCACCCCGGCCGCCGTGTGAGCCGCCGACATAACCACTGGCTCCGCTCAGATGGGTTCGGCCCTTGCCGCTGACATCGATCTTTGAGGTCGCGTCGATGGTCAAGGTCGCTGCGCTGAGAACGGGCGGCTGTGCCACGCCTGCTTCGTGAGTCAGAATCGCGCCCGAAGACAAAGTCAATGACGCAAATGTGTGCTGCCCCGCTATGGTGAGCGTACTTCCGCTCACCACCACATCTTTACCGTCCAACGAGCTGTCGCCCGCAGCGATCGAGGTCGGCGTTGTGATCGTGACAGTCTCGGCAGCAGCCGGACTGGCCCACAGGGCCACCAGAAGAGTTGCCGCGAGCAGCGCGACCGAGGAGCGAACGTTGGACACGATAAGGTTCTCTTGGCTTGTTCGCCTCACCGAGACCCCCTCGGCGAAACGCTTGTTATTTGGATCGGACCGGCATTCGCTATTGCATGCGAACGCTGAGATCGCCTTCAAATTTGAAACGGGTGAAACTGGCCGACAGCGAACTCACATCCGCCGGGTGAATGCGGAAACCAACATACGTACGGGCCGGCACGCTCTCTGATTTCGAATGAGCATCGAGAATGCGCCAGGTCTTGCCATCCCAGACCTCGGCCCAGGTGTGGAATCCGGCCGCTTCCAACACGCCGCTCTCATTCACAATCCAGCCATCCACCGGCCGCGCCGGCAAACCCAGGGCACGAGCCATCGCGGCGGCAAGATAGGCAAACTCGCTGCAGTCGCCCCGCTTCTGATGGAGGGCCCACAACGCCCCCTGATTGGTGGCGTCGTAATTCGAGGCACGCAGATTGGCGGCCACCCATGCCTCTATCGCCTCAATGGTGGCGAGCGAGTCGTCAGCGCGCAGTCCGCGGGCAATTTCAACGATCTCTTTGTGTTCGGAGTCGATTCCCGGGGCCGGAGCCAACCAAGCCGGGTTGTCTTCGGCGCGCCAGCGATTGGGGGATAGCTCGACCTTGAGCTCAGCAGAAACGACGACTTCGCGCTGCCCGTACGGCGGCAGCAGTGGCACATCAATCTCGATGACCTGATTGCCGCTTGAGTCGGACACCAGTTCGTAGGGTGCATCAACGGTCAGGTTCAGCAACTTCTGCTGCGCAGTCGAGGCTAACGGCGCAATCACCCAGAGTTTCGCCCCTTCCGTCGCCCGGTTGCTGGCATTGCTGATGAGGTAGCGATAGCTGACGTGGCGTTGCTCGGAGTACTGTGGCTCGGGTATGCGCCACCATAGCCACCATGCCGCTGTTGCCAGCGAAGCGGCGGCGATCAGAGCAAGGATCGGTTTGAAAGCTGAAGTGGTCACCAACACTGCCCCCCTTGTCGGGCGAACACATCAAGGCTACTCGACGTACCCAGACGCTTGCGCAATGCCATCGAAGATTGCAGATCCGAGGCGGAGCCATCCAGCACGAACACGTTGTCTCGTAGCGATCGTGCCAGGGCCATGGCCAGCACCTCCCGGTCCTGTCCCGGCCCGCTGATCAGCAACACGTTGGCCACCTGATCGGCGCGCTGGCGGGCTCGTTGCAAATGATTCTGCACGCGACGCGTCGCCTGCCGAACCTCCTCTCCGGCAGGCAAGATCAGCTGCTCAAGTTCTCCCATCGCGTCTCCGAGATCCTCCGTCGCAACCACGACCCAGCGTTCGCTATCGCCGGCCAGGTCCAGCCGATCCGGCTTGACCAGGAGTTCTCCGAGATGGATCTGTCCTTGCAGCTGCCGCCAGTGGCGGACGCCGCCTTCAAGAATGCGAACTTCCTTGAAGCCTTCTTCGGTGAGACGCGCGCGCAGTGTCCGCAGCGCCCGGTAAGCCGCACCGCTACCCACCAACACCAGCGTCTCGGCCTTCCAGGCATCCAGCGTTCTCAGGCTGAGCGGATCAAGGCGCACTGCGCCTTCAACGTGGGCTCGCTCGAACTCAGCCATGTCGCGCAGATCAGCCACATTGACGGCCGCCCCCGAACGCAGCATGCGCGAAAGCTGGGCGGCGCTTGCGAACTCCTGGACTGGTTTCGACGGTTCTGGCGATTGCGCCCACGCTGCCGTGGCGGCCCCCATCATCAGAGCCGCCAAGATCCGAAGTAAGCCCGGCCGCATGATCTAGTTCGCAGGCTGCGGGTAATGGGCCGGCTCGACCCGAATCGCATCGGCAATCACGTATCCATTGGCGTCATCGGCCAAGACGATCCTGCTCTGCGCATCAAGACGGTACGTGCCCAGCAGCACCCAACGACCGCCCCCGACCTTCTGATCGACTCGAATCACGGAATCGCCCTCCACGTGAGAGATGGCGTACGGTGCGTTGCTCGCTCGATTCTTTCCGGACGTCCAGCGAGCATAGACACGATATTCGCCTTCTGTCGCGGCTGCCAGCCTCCACTCAAAGCGTGCCGATCCTGTGCCGGCTGGCGCCGCACGATAGCCCTGATCGAAGTAGCCGGCTGCCGAGGTAGAGTTCGACCACGTTCCGACCGTTGTGCCCTGCGTGTCGTCCACCAATTGCGAGCCATAGGGGCCCGCCAACGACCTGTCCTGCACTCGTACGGCGTCGGCGATGACGTAGCCATTGGCCTGGTCACTGAGTTCAACCGACCCCGGGTAGTCCCGCGACAAGGTGACAGTACCCAGCGAGTTCCAGCGCGCGCCATCGGTGCGCTGGTCGACGATAGCCATGAGGCTGCCGCGCAATCCCTGCAAGCGGTATGCGGCATTGCTGGCCCGATTGGAATGTGCCGTCCATCGTCCGTACACATCGTACTGACCCAACCGGAGGTCTTGCAGCTGCCACTGAGCGCGGTTGCGACCGCCGTTCTCCGGAACGAATCGCACCGCGTCGGCAATCACATAACTATCCGCTTGATCACTGAGCGAAACGCGAGCGGGCACTGCGGTGCTGAAGTCAAACCGGCCCAGCGAGACCCAAGTGGCACCTGTCTGGGTTTGATTCACTACTACCCGCGTCACCCCAGCCGCATGCTCCACCGCATAGACGGCATCGGTAGCTCGATTCTGGTGCGCCGTCCAGCGAGCGAACACCTCGTACTCGCCAGCCGTCGGCAGGTTTGCCTGCCACGCCGCCTGATTGGGTGGAGCGTCCACTGCGACGATCTTGACCGCATCGGCTATCACATAGCCGTTCGCTGCGTTGCTCAGTTCAACGAAGGAATTCGAATCGAGTTGATAGGTGCCGAGTGATACCCACTTCGCGCCATCGATCTTCTGATTGACTCGCACCGTATCGACGCCACCAACATGGCTGACGCTGAACGGTGCGTTGTCGGCGCGATTGGAGTGTGCAGTCCAGCGTGCAAGCACGCGGTACTCGCCTGCCGGAACGGCAGACAAGGGCCATTTGGCGCGCAGACTGCCATCACCCTTGGCCGCGGTGCGATAACCACTGCCGAAGTAACCCGCAACCGACGTGGAGTTGCCCCAGGTTCCGGTGAACTCCGCTCTGCTGTCATCCATCAGCGCCGTCTCCTGCGGGTCGCCGGGCAGCTTGAACAAGTAGTTTGCGCCGATGTACCCCGACACCGCAGTTGACGCAGTCCATTGACCCGTAGTGCTGAATCCGCTGGCAGAGTTGTCGATCACAATGCTGTCAGGCGACTCGCCGTTGGCCACGTGCGCCAGATAATTGCTGCCAAGGTAGCCCGATACGGCCGTGGAAGCCTTCCAGGCGCCGACCGCTGAGAACAGCGGCGCGACGTTGTCGAAGGTATGGCGCCAGGTGCCTGATTGCAGGACTTCCAGCTCGATCGACTGAGATCCCCTCAAAGCGAAGCGCTGATCGTCGCCGGTGGGTGAACCGAGCTGCAGCTGGACGCTGGTTTGTGACTCGGTGACCTCGCCTACGGCATCAACGCGAATCCACTGCACATCGGACCAATTCTCAGCATCGAATGTCAGGCTGCTGGTCGAAAGCGCCAGACCACTGCTCGCGCTGAGCGACACAGGAATCGCAATCGGCGCCTCAGGGGCGGTCGACAGACGCACTCCGACGGCTGCGCCGTGACCATCTTCGAACAGGCGAAGTCCGAATCGACGATCCACCAAAACGCCAACCTGACTGGGCTGAAGCTGAGTGGTGAACGCGTGGCTGAAGGCAAGCGCTGAAACCCCAGAAGGCTCTTGCTCCCGCTCAGCATCACCCTCGGCGTCCTCGTCTATCGCCAGCCGAGCATGGGACCGATTCTCCTGGCAGACACGTGCCCAGCCGCCATCGTTCGAGAGCCGATCGGACTTGGCGGCGAACACCAGGGGTGACTGGTCGCGATCCCTGCCGTGAGGCAGCGCCGCACAGCCACTCTGAATTCCGGCCACGCTCGCAACCAGCCGCTGCGACTCATACTCCAGCGCCAGCCCCTCAGCATCGAACACACCTTGAGCACCGCCTTCGACGGCGAGGAAGGCCAACGATTCTTCCGCAAGGACTCCACTGGTCGTTTCGCTTCGCTCCATGGCGACCTGCACACCCGATGCAGTCGCCGCATCAGCCACCGCGGTGAGCCAGGGCGAGGTCGAGAGGGAGCTGCCGTTCGAGCGATTGTTCAGCGATTGCAGTTGCGTCAGCACCATCGGAACACTGGCAAACGGCGCTCCGAAATCGACACTGCGCCATGCGCCTTGCGCATTGGGCAGGGCCTGGGAACTAGCAACCTTTCCGATCAAGATCCGGCGTCCATCCGGCAGTCGTCGATCACCATACTCGGCTGCCAGGAAGCTCAGGCGCCCATGCGAGAGACTGGATTCGTCACCATCGGGGCGCAACAGCACCACGTCGAAATACTGCGGCGTCACCGCAATGACGCGCAGGGCAAACGGTCGCGAATCATCGCTGACCCAAGTGGGGAATACCGCAGGCGCCGTGGCAAACACCTGAGCCAAGGGCACCCGCCTGGCCATTCCTGGCTGCCAGTGAGTAGCCTGTTCCTGTCCCACCTGCATACCGCCCGCTGCCAGTCGCGCTCGATTGACACCGGGCACCAAGAGAGGGGACAGCGCGGCAAACCGCTGATCCTGGCTCTCGACCGGGCCGAACCGTAGTTCGAACGCGCGATCGCCCGTAGGCTCGCCGTCATCCAGCCCGGTCACCACCAACGCCTGAGCTTGATTCCAGTTGTCGCGATCAAATTGAAGTGAAAGGTCGGAAAGCTCGACAACACCTGCGGGTTGGCTGCCGAGGCGAACTACCACCTCGGACGTCGGGCGCGCGTTCAAGCGGACCTGAATGATCTGCTGCGCGCCGCTTTCATCAACCTCGATCGTGCCCGGAACGACTTCCAGCCCGACCTGCTCATCATCCAGATTGACTGCCGACAGGAGCACAGGCGCAAGCTGGGCGTAGGCTGCATCGTCGGTTTCGATGCGAGATACCCCAAACTGCAACGAGATGTCGCCGTCAATCTCCGGGTCATCAACGCCTGCCAGCACAACCACCTGAGTTTCATCCCAGTTTTCCGCGGTGAAGGTGGCCGTTAACGGTGCAACCTCGGCTTCGGTCACATCGCTGCTGGACAAATGCAGCGTGACGGGGTGGGTCGGTCGAGTCGACAGCCTGAGGCTCAAGGATGCGCTGCCACCCTCCTCACTGACTACCACCGGGACGGTGGATGCCTGCAGAATGATTCCAGCTGCATCGTTGTCTGCATTGACCAGACCATCCTGGCCTCCCTGCAGCCCGGAGTAGCCCGCATCATCGCTCTCCGCAGGCCCCCACAGGAATCGCACCTGCTGGTTGCCATCGACCAAGGAGTCGTCCTGACCGGTCAAGGTCACGGTCTGCGGAACCTGCCAGTTGTCGGCATCGAAAACCAATTCGGCGGGCGCAACAGCGAGCTCAGTGGTGTCGTCGACGCCGAGCGGAAGGATGACCTGGTGCGTGGGCTTCGCAGTGAGGGCGACTGTCAACGTCGCTGCATCACCATCCTCGCTGGCCGCAGCGTCGACCATTTCGATCGCAACGCCGGGCGTACGGAAGCTCAGCTTGCCATCGGCATAGATGGTTTGACTGTGGACAGCGTCAGCAACCACGGCGTACACGTAGAGCGACTCGCCATCGAGCGCTGAGGTATCCCAGTCGAAGGAGCGCACATCGCGGACACTGAGGTTTTCGACGATAGCAACACCGTCGGCGCCTGAAGCGTCGGTGTCACGGAAGATCGACACCTGGGCGTCGGCATCCAGATCGTCAGAAAGCCAGCTGAGGGTGACCGAACCCGGGCGCAGCTGAGCATCGTCATCCAACCCGATCCATTCGAAACTGGCAGCGGTGTTCAATTCGTCGTCGATCACGAAAAACGATTGCACCGTGCTCCAGGGGCCGAGGGCGGCGCCATGCTCCTTCCTGGCTCGCCACCAGTAACGTTGCCGATCCTGCAGCACGGAGGGAAGTAACGCCAAACCGCCGCTCGCCCGAACACGCATGAGGGCGGTGGTATCGGTCGGAGATTGCAGTACCTCAACCCAGACCTCGCCCGCTCCCGGCGTGTCGAACACTGTCAGTGCGGGCCAGCGCGTGGGAACCCACGTTCCATCGCGTGGTGACAGTGCAACCGGTGGCGACGCCGTTTGTGCATCGAAACTAGCTGCCAACTGGAGGCTGCTCCAAGGTCCTGCCAAACCACCGGATTCCGCACGAGCACGAACCCAGAGCGGGCCTCCGTTCTGAACGCTTGGCTGCCAGACGAAGCGACCGTTTTCATCCGGGACTTCCTGGTGAGTCTGCAGAGCCGGGCTGTCGAAGGTCGGGCTAGCATCAAGTTCGACGCGGTAGTTTCCGGCATGCGGACCACCCTGTTGCGCGTTCAATTCGATGCGCGGCGCCATCGCTTCCGCGCGACTGGCTTGTATCTCGATCGCCGCCGGAATCTGGCTGGTTGATTGGTACTGAAACTCGACGCTCTCACAGGTCAGAGCGATTTCCTGCCCGTCGCGTATCACCGCTCGCCAATGCAGGCTTGAGCCCTCCGGCAACGCCGGGAACACTCGCCAGGATGTTTCCCCACCCTCGCTCATCGCGATCCACGGCGACAGCGCAAGGCTGGTCACAAAATCCTCGTGGTTCGAAACCTCGAACCGGACCTCAAGCTTGCGACCCGGGAGCTTGGCCTGACTCAGCAAGGACAGTCGAGGACGTCCGTCGGCGACTACTTGGCCCGCCTCCGGATAACCGGCCCGGCATTGCACACCCACCTCGCCCTGGTCGTCGAAGCGGAACCGACCATAGGTCCAGTCTCCCGGCGAAGCGCCATCGTGCGCGCCGACGCGCCACAGGTAATGGCCTTCCTCAAGAGCAAGTGCGAGGTCGGCCATGGTCTCGATGGGCTGTTCGGCCACGGCCATCTGCGCCAAGGGAACCTGTGGTGATTCGGCATCCAGCACCTCGATCTGGTACTCCACCTCGGCCTGCGTCGCGTGACTGGCATTCTCGAAGGCAAATGCGAGTGGCGATTGGCTGACCGTCGCATTCGGTTGCGGCAGCAAGCTTTGAATCCTGGCGGGACGGTCCTCCCAGGTGGGATCCCCACCGTGGTCAAACTCCTGTTTGTCGGTGGCGCTGTCCTGATCAAAGTCGCCGGTGCCATCACGCGACAGATCACCAAAATGCTCGCGCTCCCAGTCGTCATCCATGCCGTCGCCGTCGCTGTCCGCACCGGCTGGGGGCTGCACCACAATCTGCAAGTCGCGTGAGGTGACCACCGTGCCATCGGCAGCACGAATGATCACATTGAACTCACCCACCTGCTGTGGACTCGGTGTCCAGCTCAGCAGCGTCTGATTGTTTCCGACCGGGGTCAGCAGCGCTCCATCCGGCAGGTTGACCGCGCTGATGACGACGGTATCGCCGTCTCCATCTAGCGCGCGAATCTCGTGATTGAGGGTGCTGCCGGCCTCGACCACGACGGACGTCGAAAACTCCAGGATTGGCGGCTGATTGGCGCTGGAACCGTCAAACCTCAGCTCGTAGTCGCCGGTCGAATTGCTGTCGAACACGGCCACGAAACGCTGTTCGACACCGCCGTTGGTCAGCGTACGAAGACGCCAGGCATTGGCGGCTTCCAATCGTTTTCCGTCGCTGCGCCAAGCGGTGTAGTTTCCGCTGGAACCTGCGTTTGGATCTGCTACCCGGACAAAGGCAAGTCCATTGTGGGCCGGCATGCGCAGGCGGTAGCGCTTCTGACCGTCCACGGTACCCATTGACGACAGACTGGCATTCGACGACAGATCCTGGACATCGGCGTCGCCGCCTTCCGACTCGTACAGTCGAACCGCCTCGCCGTCCTTGGCCAAGAAGTCGCGCACGGAGTCACGTCCAGGTAAATCATTGCGCACATTGCGGATCAGGGTGTGCGTATTGACCTGGGCGAGCAGCGATGTCAACGCGCCGCCGAGAGCATCGCTGTGCACGTACTCTGCGTCGAACGAGACGAACGTACCCGACAGCGACGATGTCATTTGCCAGCGAGCAGATTTGGCGTTGCCGGGCCCGATATCACCAAAGTCGGCCAGCAAGGTGTTCTGTACTGGTCGATCGTCGACTTGCGAACTCAACAGTTGGAAATCGATCAGCAAGCCCTGCCGATTCTCCACGATGCGCGGCTGCGCCGACTCGATTTTCAGTGCCTTCGCAGACCCGGCGCCCGAGTTGGTTACCCGAACGCCCAGATCGAACGGCTCGACCACCTCCTGTTCGGAGGTAAGTGGATCATCGGCGAACACATCATGTGGGAGGAAATAATCCAATGTGAGCAGGGGCATCGGTTTGACGCGAATCACGTCAGGCGCGACCACGACCTGTTCGGCAGCCCCCCCAAATCGGTAATTCAAGGTCGCACCAACGCCGTACCTCACACCCGCCGCAGAACTGCCTCCGGCACCCTGCGCGGGAATGATCAGCCATGTGATCTCAGCGACACCTTTCGGCGCTATTCGCCCGGCCCCCGACACGTCATCAATGCCCTGCATCGAGTCGAGCCGGATAAAGAACTTCGCATCGGTGTCATTTGGGTTGGAGCTGGCGAGCACCGAGTTTCCGGCCTCGTCCTCGAAGGTGACATTGATGTCCACGTTCTCTAACGCCAACGTGTCGAGACCGTTGCTGATCTTCATCTTCGCTTCGAACGCCTGTCGCTCAAGCGTAAGCTCTTGTCGGATTTCGATCTTGACGACGGCGCAGACGATGTCCTGGGCCTGACCAGCGGGTGCGAATTGAAGCCCCAGAGCAGCAGCGGCGGCGATCGCCCAGTTACCAAGGCGGCTAAACGATGTGTGCATGGGCATGGGGAGTTACAGCTAGGGCGAAGGTGGGCCAAAATGCGGCTGATCCGCGGCTCGAACGCGTGCACACCTGCACCCGGCGCCGAAGGCAGCCAGAAGGGTCATGTATGCATGGAAATGCGCGCCAAGACTCCCGTCAGCCGGAACAATCCATGTCCCATTCGGGTCGGGGCAAAACGGCGCACACAATATCTTCACAAGGAAAGAAAAGCAATGGAAGGACCATCCAGGTCCTGTCAATACTCCCATTCATGGCCACCAAGCCCAATTGGCTAGAATCCGGCGAGACAGCATGAGCCATCTCGAACAACCACAGGGCTAAGGAGAGCACGAGTGCAAAACGAATTGGCGTCAGGTGTCGTCAACTGCGTCGCCTACGACCGCAAACAGCAGGTGGGTCAGGCGATTGCGCTGGATGCGATCAGCGATGCCGTTGCCAAGCCCGACACTTTCGTCTGGGTCGGGCTGCATGAGCCTAGCGAGGCCTTGCTCGATCAATTGCAGGAAGAGTTCGACCTGCATGAGCTGGCGGTGGAGGATGCCCATCATGCGCATCAGCGACCGAAGATCGAGGCGTACGGAAACTCTCTGTTCATCGCCTTGCATACGGCGCAGATGGTCGAGGGCCATATTCAGTTTGGCGAGACCCACGTATTTGTGCCTCTATCGAATTCCAAGTGGGTAACTGAGAATTTTGGTCTGACGCCGACAGCCTCCGTTTTGTCGAGCGCAGGCTGATTTCGGAGAGTGAGACCCATGCACGACAAGTTGTTCGAAGCTG
>NZ_JACYTR010000009.1 GCF_014841215.1 Pseudomarimonas arenosa | reverse complement strand
CATTGCGTCTGAATTCCGGAAAAACATCCCAAAAGCAGCCAAATCCGGTCTGCGAAGGCCACACGAACGTCCGGTCGGGACGAACGTCGCGATCTTGAGGGGCTCGTGAAATATCCGGGCTAGGGGTAGCGGAATCGCACGGTAGTTGCGGCGAACAGCCACATTACGCGGCGGGTCAAGAGAGCCTACTTATTTATCGGCTTTCCCGTGACAATTAACAGTTAATTCGTCATTGGACCCGAGCAATTCGCTTGGGCAAGGGCAAATCGTTGCGCTTCAACGTGTCGACTATGGTGCGTTTTGCCAGCCGCACCGAGGACGCATCCACGTGCACTTCCATCTCACCGCCACCTATTGAGCCGCCAACAACTTTTCCGCACCCCGCATCGATCAAGGCCTCATCAAGAATCTGTTCAATCTGATGCCGGAGGTCGAGATCGGCAGTCGAACCTAGACCGCCCGAGCAGTCGAACACAACTTCCAGACCTCTACCTCGATCAGTTTCGTCTCTCCTAGCATGCGAAACAAATAGGTCCGTTTCACGATTCTGCCCCGTTGCGGAACGAAGTACGTCGACTCCACGTACGACGGCCATGCCCGATGAAAGGTTCAAAGCAGTGCGCAAAAGAGTGCCTACAACCAGCGGGAATGAATTCGCCCCGATATCAGCGAAGGACTCCCGCGTTAGGTCGATACTCATCAGAAAGATCCAGTCATTCTCCGGCCTGCGGACCAGCACTTCCTCGATGCGACACCTGTCTGAGAGAGAGAACGAGAAAATTGCGCGAATACAACCGTCAAAGCGAGACGGTAATCGAGCTTCTCTCAGCACAATCTCAATTTGTTGCCGAGTGGGGCCGGAAACCGACCTGTAAAGGAATAGGTCTCGGACGTAGTTGGCAAGACCCGCGAAGGTCAACTCAATCGTTCTGCCAAGAAAGAGTTCGACGATCACTTCTTGCGCCGTCCTCTCTTGTGCTCATTGTTTCCTGGAAGGCTACACCCGCACTTCCGAAGGAAATCGCGAATGACCTTCTCAACCTTCTTGATCCCCTTCTTGTTGCAAGGAATCGAGGGCGAAACAATGCACGCGTGTTTCTTCCCGGTGGTCTGTGAGAGATTCTTGGCCTGCAAATCGCACCGCTGCCTTAACTCCCTCCGCTCATTTCCATTGCAACTTTCGCCGACCTTATTGATTCCGCCCAAACTTACAACTAGGTAGACAACGCAAGGACCCGGGGTGTCGTTCCTATTTCCGTGTTTCCCCCATACGTCGAAGTACCACACGGGCTGGCTGTACACGTAGGCAAATGTGTTCGGCCCATCGTCCAAACCATTAGGATCCGACTGCACATACCGCCCACTTCCCGCCTCGTAGTCACGGAAGTAGTTGTAGTGCTGGCCGGTTTCGCGGTCGTACTGCTGGCCGGGGAAACGCAGGGTGTAATCGAAGTTTCCGAGGCCAGTGGGATTGCTATTGGCCGCAGTTTCACCGAACGGCGCAGACTCCCAGCGCCAGACAATCTGGTTGTTGGGGTTGACCAGGGCACGGGGGGTGTCGAGGTGGTCGGGGTGGACGAAGTACACATCGACCGCGGGGGCATTGCCGTTGGCGGGGATGGATTGGCCGCCTTGGCTGGAGCCCGCCGGCTTGATGACCGCAATCGGCGTGTCTTCGAGCCAGAGCTGTTCAAACAGCAGCTGGCCGTCGCCATCGTAACGCCCGATCAGGTGGCCATCTTCGTCGTAAACGTACTGCTCGCTGGGACGGGTGTTGGCTTGCTCGGTTGCCGACCATTTGCCCACTCGTTCGCCAAAGGCGTTGTAGGCATAGCGGGCAATACGGGTGTTGCCGCCAACATCCACCCGATCCACGGCCAGCAGTCGGTTGCGTCCGCCATAGGTGGACTGCATTGACTGTCCGGCAAAGTCACCGGCTTCGGCACGCCAGGCCGTGGTGTTGCCGGCGGCGTCATAGCTGCGGCTAGCAGCGCCGATTGCGCTGAGGCGATTGCTGCTTGTTGCGATCGCAAAGTCGATCACCTCGGCCGCAGCAGCGCCTACCTGTTTGGTCTGCTGCGTACGATTACCGGTTGAGTCATAGGTCCACTCCAGACTCAATCCGGCGGTGGGCCCGGCCGCAGCGCTATTGTCAGCTGCAGTCAGCCGATCGGCATCGTCATAGTCAAAACTCCAGTTGGATTGGGCGCTGCCACTGTCGCTGATCGACTCGACGCGGCCGTTATGGTCGTAGGCCAGCGTGCGGGTCGCCGACCCGAGACTATGTTCGCGGACGCGGCCATCGGTGTCGAAACTACGGGTGTAGCGCTGATTGCTGCCATAAGCCCAGGACTTCGGCTCTCCGAGCGGGAAATAGTCGATCTCGCGGACGATCTCGACACCATTGACCAGCATGCGCAACAGACGACCATCGCTGCCGTAGCTGTAGCGGATCTCGACACCAGATGGCAGCACCGTGGTCTGCAGCTTGCCGTTGGCATCGTAGTCGTGTGAGGTGCTCAGCGCTGCGCTGGCGCCAACGGTCTGTCGGCGCTCAACGATCTTTCCATGTTCGTCGTAAGCAAACGCTAGCGTGGTGGACGGAATGCCGCTGCCGTTGGCCGCCGCTGTGGTGGCGCTGGACAGCCGACCGATGCCACCGTCGCCGCCGGAGGCTTCGTCGTAGGTGAAGCTCAGTGTCTCGTCGCTGTAGCTAGCCTTGCGCAGCCGGTTGGCCTCGTCGTACTCGTAGCTGCTGGTTTGGCCACGGGCGTCGGTCTGGCCGAGCAAGTTACCTGCGGGGTCAAACTGGTAGTTCGTGGTGCCGGTATCCGGGCTGATCAGGCGGGTCAGCTCGTCGAAGCCGTTGTAGCGGTATTCGGTGGCGAGGCCGCGCGGGTCAGTGACCGTGCGCAGATTGTCCTGCGCATCGTAGCCGTAGGCGATGCTGGCACCGCTGGGGTCGGTGCTCGTTTTCAGCCTCTGCAGCGCGTCATAGCCGCTGGTCGAGGCCTGTGGGTGCAGTGGCGAGCGCATGCTGAGCTCGTTGTCATTGCCGTCGTACCCAAAACGGATGGATTCTTCAGCGCGAGCACGCTGCAGCACATCGAGACGTCCCCGGCTGTCGTAGACTCGCGTTTCGGTCATCCGCAGCACGTTGCCGACACCGAAGGTGCTCTCGCTGGTCCGATTGCCTAGCGCGTCGTAGGAATACTCAACCCGATTGCCGAGCGCATCGGCGATCTCAATCAAGCGACCGGCCTCGTTGTAACGATAGGCCAGATAACTTCCATCAGGCGAGGTAGTCCGGGTCAGGTTGCCGGCGTCGTCGTAGCCATAGACGGTGACTTCACGCGCTGTTTCTCCCTCGCGCCCGCTGCGCTGTTCCTTCAGTCGATCGCGCTGGTCATACACGTACTCGGTGAGCAGCCCATTGGGGTCGACCATCTCGAGCAAGTTGCCACTGGCATCGTAGCGGGTATAGCGGGTGACAAAACCGAGCGGATCAACCTGCGTGGCGAGATTTCCGGCAGGGTCGTAGGTGTAGGTAGTCACGTCCGCCACATCGTCGCGAGGGCCGTCTTCGGTAAGCACCTGGCCCTGCGAGTTGTAGGTGTACTTCCAAATGCGGGTTGTGCCGGCCACCGTTACTCGGCGTTCGGTAACGTCGCCCTGGTCGTTCACAATCTGCACCGTCGTTCGAGTGCCGGCTTCTGTCGGCTCGGTGATGCGTGTGGGCACACGCCACACTGGATGCCACTGGGTGACAGTCGTTCTCGCTTGAGGAGTGCCCACCGCTTCGGTGTAGGACTCCAACAAGCCGCGGGCGTTGTAGTTGAAGGCAGTTCTGTTGCCTTCAAAGTCTTGCATGGATGAAGGATAGCCCTTCGAGTCGAGCGACAGCGAGCTGAAATCTGATGCCCCACACGTCGCGCACGGCTGCTCGGTGCCCGTAACAAACCAATTATCGGCAATCTTCTGCATCGAGTACTGGCGCGTTGCACCAAGCGGATCAGTCTCCTCGAACGAACCGTTGGCGTAGCGGAAGCGATACCGGTCCGCGCCATCGGGACCGGTCGTTTCAATGGCGCGACCGCGGTAGTCGTAGGCGATGGTCGCTATGCGCACGCCGCGCTCATCGATCAACCCGGTGAGCTTTCGATCAAATCTTGAATCCTCGTATAGGTACTCGCGAGTCGTTTGGTCAGGATAGGTCACCTTGACCAAGCGCCAGTCGTCATACTCGTAGCTGGTGCGACGCTGTTGCGGGTCAATGAACGCCGAAACAAGACCGAAATCGTTGTACTCGAATTCAATCGAGCGCCCCAAGGAGTGTTGAACGCGGCTGACCAGTCCCGCAGCGTTGTAGCTCAACGTGTGAGAAACGCCGTTGCGATCGGTCAGCCTTATCAGCTTTCCATTCCGATCATAGGTTTCGGTGACATCGTCCCAGACTTTGTGGGTGTATCCCTCTGAAGTTTGCTGAAAGACGAGCGGAAGTATCGGGTCGGTATCGAAGTCATCGCCGCGCCGCTTGAACTCATAGTAGGAGCCGGTTTCCGTCATCAGCAGAACAGCGGCAGGCAAGCTTGGCAGCTGCGGGTCAGCTATGACCGGCGGCGGCTGGTTGGCGCGATACAACTCCACTCGGACATAACTACCGGATGACTCGGGCTGCGGCACAAACTTGCTGAAATAAGGCGCGCTCCAGCCTGAGGCCATGCCCTCTCGTGCAACACCTTCGCTGAGATAATGACGCTCAAAGTAGAGCGGAAACGGGCCCTCGCCCTGATAGTCGACCTCGGCGAGGTACTCCATGCCGAGCTCAGGCAGGATCGGCTTGCCCTTCGCCCTCGGTGGTCGCGAGCCTCCCCCAGCCCCGAGACCGCCTCCACCGCCGCACCTTCGAGGCCAGAGCCCCATCAAGTAGCAGATTGCCGTTATGACATCGGTTGAAGCCGCCTCGATCGTAAACTCTTGCATCGCGAGGTAGGCGGAGAAGGCCCAAATGTAGGAGCCTGCCAAAGCAGGGATAACCGGAAGCAGAGTCACAGGGCCGAACAGCATGGCCAATGTGAGCACTCCACGCTTCAGTAGAGGCTCTGCAAGCCGCATCAGGATTTTGTACATCAGGCGCTGAATCACCTCGGTCATCGAGATGGCTATGCCCAGGCACTTGGCAATCGTGCCGCCGTTGATGGTGGCGTCGATTCTCGATAGGCCAGCACCGGTTTGAGGATCACGGATGAAGTAGCCAGCCACCTTGGGTTGTCCGTCGATGCTGATCTCTTCCGACGGTGCGACAACGACCATCCCGGCATTTACCGCAGAAGCGATCTCGACCAGGGAGTCCTGATTGAGACGAATCAGCGGCATCACCTCAGTCAGGTTCGACTGATTGATCTCATAGATGGGGACACCCTGTTCATTGGCTGCCACCAGAATCGAAGTGGAACTGGCGCCGGTACCAATTGGGTTGCCCAGCTGAACATCCCAGACCAGACTTTCCAGCAATGAGCCATAGCTGCCCATCGCCATCATCATTTCGCGTGACGTGGCTTGATCGGCGGCGGCGGTTCCCAGGGTTGTGTAGACGTCAGTAGTAAACGCTCTGAACCTGCCCTCTCGCGGCACTCCAAAGAAGTAGGAGACCGACAGGTTCTGATAGAACGCACCGATGGATGGGCCGCGCAGCAGGCGACCATCGAACACGCCGGAAATCAGCTCTCGATAGTGATCGTGACCAAAGAAGTAGCTAAGTCCCGCTGACTTCAGAAACGTGGGGGTCGATACCGATGTGCCTTCCAACTGCTCTGGAACCGACGCTTGAAGCAGTGCCGGGGTCAAACCGAAGGCGTCAATGGCCACGTGTGCCCAGGCACCCGCATTCCACATGAACGGCCTGGCCGAGCGCGATCGAAGCCCGAGCGGGTCAAGCACGGTCACCCGCCATTGCTCAGACGTTCCCATGCGAATACTCGGCAGGACTGCTTCGACTTCCCCTGCCACCATCAAGATGGGGCTTACGTCGATG
The DNA here is from genome assembly GCF_014841215.1 of Pseudomarimonas arenosa. GTDB lineage: Bacteria > Pseudomonadota > Gammaproteobacteria > Xanthomonadales > Xanthomonadaceae > Pseudomarimonas > Pseudomarimonas arenosa. The sequence continues at coordinate 157,216 of NZ_JACYTR010000009.1, read as the reverse complement.
GCATAAGGCGCAAGCGAGGAAGGATTGTCTCGCCGCCATGCGTTGAGCGCTGTCTCCGAGGCCTCATTGCTCGGAGCGTACTCAATGCTCAGGCCATCAGCCCCCAGCGCGGCCAACGGAATGCGCCGAGTGGAAATCGGGCTGAATCCGATCGGAAATAGCTGATTGCCACCGCCGCGCAGAACCTGCACTTCCACCACGAAACGCAAGGTATCGGGAAGCACACTGTAGTGGCCGTGCTTGGCAAGTACCGAATAGGGCAAGTCAGACGGTGCGATCTCTGTAGGCGCCGGCACGATGTCCACTAGGGGCTTGGCCATGCCCGAGCTGTTCGGGTCAATCTCGTGCTCAGTGACAAGGCGGTCGGCGATCACGCCCAGACGGTTGAAGTCGAGCTGGCTGAAGCCTCCCTCTGCATGCTCCACTCTATCGTTAAGTACTTCGACGATGTCCGGCAACACCGAATCAAGCGACGGCAGCTCACTTCTTGCAGTCACGCTATGCTGCTTGAAGCTCGCATCGAGCGGAATCCAGGTATCCCCTTCACGGTGTACGGCGCCGCGCGAAGGCTCGTAGTCGAGCCAGGCTTCGACCCAGACATGTTCGAGCTGGACTTCAACCACCACTCCGTTGACCACCCGTGCGACGGCTGGGGTTCCGGAGTTCTGCAGCACGTCTACCGCCTGTGCTGCACCTGCAACCGGCTCCATCCAGGACTTGGCCTGTGCCGCGTTCATCGCCACACGGCCGGTTGCATAGCGCGCTGGCACGCCAGAGACGCGCAGCAGGGCAATGGTCAAGCTGGCGATATCAAACGGAGTACCCTGCCCATTGATCAGAGTGAAGTCAGCCGATTGTGCGGCGCCGTATCCCGGTACAACCTTGATGTTATTGCGCACCCAGCTGTAGATTGCCAACGGGTTGCCGTCCAACTCGACTGCCTTGTCACGCACACGATCGCTGAATACGACTTCCGGCGTTTCCTCCAGGTCGGATGCCACCGGAGGCGCCTTGCCCCCCGATGTGTGGTCGGCCAGCTTGGCATCATCGACAAGACCGAACTTGGCTCGAAATGCCTGGCTGTCATTGAACGGCTCACCCGCTTTGACCAACGCCATCTCAGCGCGCATTTCTTCTGCGGTCATTGGCGACTGCTTGGGCGGGGCATAGCTGGCCAGCAAGCTCTTCAGCTCAAACAAGGCCGACTCCGGCGAGCCTTTGCTTGCAAGCGCGGCCTGCAGACCGACCAGCTGATCTACCACCATTGCATGTCGACCCACCGCCAACTGCTCGGCTTCGTCTACGCGATCGAGCAATTCATCGAGACCGTGCTTGGCAAACCAGGCCCGATCTGCTTCAAACCGCTGCCGCACCTGGTTGATCTGGGCTCTTAGCGCCGGCAAGACTGCGACCGCATCACGCGCAATCTGCTTGGCATCGGCACCCGCACTTAGCTTGCCAGCCGAGCTGCCGTCCAGTAGATGCACATCACCCAGCGCATTGGCCAACCACGCCGCCGGATCGTCATGTTCAGGATTACGCTGCTCCACCCATTGCTTGGCACCGTCATTGTCGAACAGCGGCGTGGAGACCAGCCTTTCGCCCGGCTGGGCGTAGACCGGATCGAGGCCGGCGGCGAAGGTCAGCACGGCTACGATCGACAGCGCCAGCGCGCGACTCAGCAGGGTATGTGATACGCCATTCATTGGCGGAGATCCTTCAACATAACGTTTAGTTCAATCATCAGCATCGGCGCTGCGCAGCAGACGCGGCCCGCCTCAGCTGCGCCGCGCCGCCCAACAGGGCCAGAGCCAGGGCCAGGATCATCAGCATGCCGCGCTGGTCTACCGGCACCGCCACGGCGTCCTGGTCGTTATCAATCACGCCGAACAGCACCGTGTCTGATTGCAGCCCGCTGTAACCTGGATCAGCGGCGTTCATCACCTGACCCTGCACGCTGAGCCGGTAGGCGCCGGCGGCGGTCAGGTCATCGCGGGTGCTGAGTCGCAGCGACACCGGCTGCTGCCAGTTGTCCGGCCCAATCACTACCCGCATCGGTGTCAGGCTGAAGGACTGCGCGCTCGGCGCGCCGGCCATCACCGCCACCGTCAGGTCAATCTCCAGCTCGGCCTGCGGGCGCGACTCCAGCCACAGCGAGAGCTGTGAGCTTTCGCCCTCGACCAGCTGGGTCTTGCCGTTGACCGCCAGACGCACCGCCGGTGTGTCGTCGTCAGCGTTGCGCGCGGTCAGGCTGATCGGCGGTAGAACCGCAAACTGTGCGTCATCGGTGGCGCCGATCGACACCATGATCTGCACCGTCTGCAGACCGTCGGCCACCGCATCATCCACAGCTACCAGTTCCACTGTCTTCGGCTGCAGCGCGTTGTCGACGCTGAAGTCGAGGGTGGCCGGCGACACCTCAACCTCCGACAGATCAGAGCTCTCGATGCGCAGCTGCACCGGCGCCGAAGGCGCTCGACTCAACGACACCTGCAGGCGACCGCCGTCGCCCGACTCGTTGAGATCGAGATCCAGCGGCACCACCACCAGCGAGGTCTGTTGCCCTGGCATCTCGTCATCGCGGTTGATCAGCGGCAAATCGCGTGGATCAATGCCGTTGAAACGTGGATCGGTCGACACTGCCGGCAGCAGACGCAGCAGGCCCTGGATATCGCCGTCGAGCAGGTCGTCGTCGACGCCGGTCACGCGCACGGTCTGCGCCTGCTGCCAGTTGTTAACGTCAAAGATCAGCTCGCTGCGTTCCAGCAGCCACTCGCTGGCGTCCGGGGTATCGATCGCCACCCGCACCTCGGCGGCTGGCGCCGCACTGAGCTGCAGCGAGAACTCGACTGAGCTGCCGGTTTCGTCGGTAATCAGGGGCGTTTCTGGCAGCACCACGATCGAGGCGATCTCATCATCCAGACTGGTCACCGCCACATCCCGCGGCTTGGCACCGTGGTAGCGAAGATCGCTGCTCTGCGCCGCAGCCAGCACAACGAGACCGGCCTGGTTGCCGTCCAGCAGGTCGTCGTCGATACCGGTCACCTGCACCAACTGCGGTCCTATCTCACCCGCGGCAAAGCGCAGCTCGCTGACCGACAGGCTGAACTCGTCGCTGCGGGTGTTGCTGAGCGCGATCCGCACCTCGTCGCTGGGCGCTTCGCTGAGCCGCACGTCGAACCCAGCTGTGCTACCCGCCTCACTCACCACCAGAGCCGTCGGGGTGACCACAATCTGCACACCGTCATTGTCGATATTGCGCAGCGACAGGATCGGCACAGCCAGCTGATGGAATTGCGGATCGCTGCTCAGGCTAGGTCCGAGCTGCAGGTCGGCGAGCTGATCTCCGTCAGCCTCCTGGTCGTCCATCGGTTCCACCAGCACGCTGACACCGGCCTGCCAGTTGTCGCTGGTCAACACCGCTTCGAGCGCGAGAATGCGCCACTCCGAGCTGTCGACTGGCCCGATCGGAATCCGCACCGGGCTGCTGGGCGCCGCGCTGAGGCGCAGCTGGAAGGCCTGAGCCGGCCCACCCTCGCTGGTGATCAGCTGCGCCGGGCTCAGCAAGACTTCGGGCACATCGTTGTCGAGGTTGCGCGCGCGCACATCGACCGGATCGCGACCGGCATAGGCGGGATCGCCGCTTTGCGCCGGCAATAGCTCGATCCAGCCCAGCTGGGTGCCATCGACCTCGGCATCGTCCTGACCACTCACCTCGATCAACTGCACCTGATTCCAGTTGCCGCTATCGAAGCTCAAGCTGCTGCGGTCGAGCTGCCATTCTCCGGCATCACTGGACCGCAGCGCGATCAGCACCGGCGAAGTCGGTGGCGAACTGAGACGCACCTCGATGCTGGCCAGGCTGCCATCCTCCGACGTTTCGATGCTGCTCGGGCTGACCAGAATCTGCGCGCCATCATTGTCTCGGTTGGTGACCTCGACATCATCGGCATCCATGGCCTGATAGCTGGCATCGGCACTCTGCGCCGGCAGCGTTCGGATCAGGCCGAGCTGATCACCATCGGGCAGATCATCATCCAGCCCCTGCACCTCGACCTGACGGGGAATATTCCAGGTGGCGGGACTGAAGCTCAGCTCCTGAGTCGACAGTCGCCACTCGGCGCTGTCCGAGGGCTGCAAGGCAATGCGCACCAGGGCACTGGGCGGACTCTGCAACACCACGCTGAAGCTGGCGCTGGCGCCGTCTTCGTCGGTGACCAAACCGCTGATCGGCGTGACCAGGATACCCGGCTGGGTGCTGCCGGCCACTTCGAAAGCTTCCGAGTCGAGCACACGCCAGCCGCTGCCCTGCTGTACTTCCAGCACGCAGGCATAGAGACCATCGGCATAGCCTTGGGTTGCCACGATCTGATTGGCAGCCTGACTGCCCGCCGCTGGCAGGGAAACCGCCTCGCTAACCTCCAGTTTCACCTCGGATCCGGCCTCGGCCATCACTCGACGGCGCACCTGCAGGCCGCTGACTGCCGCCGTGCCCTGATTGCGTACCGTCATCAGACAGTTCTGCGTCTGCCCGACCGTCAAACGCGCCAGCTGGGCATCGACGCTGCCACTGATCGCTGCGCTGGCGTCCAGAAGCCGCTCAAACTCGGCGTTATCACTGGCCAGATCAGCCTGGGTCAAGGCCGACCGCAATACACCCGCCACGCTGTAGTTGCCGGCCGGTTCACTGGCCTCGACGCCCAGTTCGACCTGGAACACGGCACCGGCGAACAAGTCTTCAAGCTCCAGTGTACGCTGCGCCACTTCCACACCGTTGTGCAGGGTAGACAGCAGGATCTGCGGCGAACGGATCAGCTCAGATGCTGACAGGTTGCGCGCTTCGACCTGCAGGAACACCGGCTCACCCGGTCGGTAGCTGGCCTTGTCGGTCAGCAGACGCAGGCTGGCACCGCTGCCGCTGCCTTCGATGGCGAACAGGGTGCTGGCACTGGAAACGAGCTGGTTCTGACGATCCAACAGCCGCCCCTCCACGCGGTAGGCGCCACCCAGCGCATCGCCACTGAACCACGCCTGGGTCAGCAGCCGCGGCAGTGTCGTGCCGACGGCTTGAGCGCTCAGGTCATCAAAACGCTGGATCAGGCGGTTCTGCGCGTTGTACAGGCTGAGCTCAACACGGAAGTCCGCCGCGATACCGCCGCGATTCTCCACCCGCGCCTCGATCATCACCTGAGCCCCCGGCAGATAAGCACTCCGATCGGTGCTGAGCTGCAACAGGCCGCGGCCATTGGCGGCCGCGAACGGCACCTGGCGTTGATTGTTGGTTTCGCGGCATTCAGTGGCGCGGCCGCGCTGGTCGACCACAGCATACAGATCACCACTGCCGCTCAGGCTCACCTCGCCCAGGTCGACAATCTGGAAGCGGGCCGGGCGCAGGGTGTCGAGACGGGTCTCGGTCAGCAACACGCCGCCCTGGGCCGGGTCGCCACGATACACGCCAATCCACGGTGGCTCGTGGGCATCGACCGGGCCGGCATTGCCAACTCGCACCTGCACGGTGGGATTGCGCCCCGGGCCCTGATCGATCAGGCGCAGCTCGCCGACGCTGAAATCCGGCATGCCCAGCGGGTCAGGATACGGGCTGCGCTGCACGCGGTAGGTGTTGTGGGTCAGCCAGGACGGCGTTTCCAGCAACGGCACCGTACTGTCTTCGTTGACCTCGTTGATATGGAAGCTCTGCGAGCCCCACACCGAACCGGCATCGGCCCAGGCACCGTTGCGCGCCTTGAACACGCGGATGCCCGGCGTGACGCCAGCCTGGAAGTCGCGATCAAAGCCGGTCAGGATGATCTCGGCCTGCTTGTCACCGTCGATATCGGCCACCACCGGGAACTCATACACGGTGACCGAGGTGTTGCGGGTTTCGTAGAGACGCGCGCCGGTCAGGGCGTCGAAGATGCGGAAGTCTTCTTCGTCCATATGGATGACTTCGTACAGACCGTCATTCTCAAAGTCGAACACGGTGGCGCTGGTGACACCGGACTGGTCGTGAATGGTCGCCGTCCACTTAACCGTACCATCCGACTCGAATACGGTGAGGCGCTCGTTCGACGAGATCATGATCTCGGGCAGGCCATCGCGATCAAGATCGGCCACCGAAGGCGCACCCATCTCGCCGAAATCCGGAGCGAACTTCGGTCCCCAGATGGTCTCGCCAGTGTGTTCCAGCAGGTATAGCTCATCGTTGATGCTGAGCACGATCTCGGGGAAATCATCCAGATCGAAGTTGCCGATCGCATTCAGGCCCGAGGAGTTCATCGGCGTGCCATCGGCGTCCTGATAGGGATTGGGCTTGATGTCCGCGCGATGCCACAGGGTGCGGCCATCGGCATCGTAGGCGCTGCGCCCGGCCACCACTTCCATGATGCCGTCCATATTGATGTCGGCGGCAATCGAACCAACGCCAAAGGCTTCGGCCACCGGCGCATTGATCGGCTTGCCACCGTCACCGCCGGCATCGTGCTCGCCTTCCCACAGCTTTTCGCCGGAGATGCCGCGGAATACCTGTCGACCGTGGATCACTTCGGCCTCGTTGTCGCCCTCCAGATTGACGATGGTGATCTGATCGTAGACATAGGGCGGCGGCGGCAGGATCACCTCAGGCACGCTGGGGCCTGAGAGTGGCACCCGCCACTTAAGTTGACCGGTGTGTTCAAAGGCGATCAGCTCCTGACGATAGCCGCGCACGCCGACGATCTCGGCGATGCCGTCGTTGTCGATATCGCCCAGGGCCAGTGAACTGAAATGCGACAGATTGACGTCGGTGCGTGCCCAGTGCTCACCGCCACCGCGGCCATCGATCGCCACCAGGGCGGTGCTGGCCGGGCCCCACTGATTGCGCTGCGCGGCGACGAAGACGATATCGGGAATATCGTATTCATTGATCACGCCGTCGCCGTTGTCGTCGGTGAGTTGGCCAACCACCGGCACCTGATTCAAGGAGCGGATGTTTGGATTGCTGGACAGGCCGTCCCAGCGCCAGGCCTCTTCGATGGTGTCGTTACCGATAAAGGCCGGGGTGACACGGCAGCCGAGCAAGCTGGAGCCGTGGTTGTTGTCTTCGTCCTGCTCCGGCACTTCGTTTTCGACATCGACCAGGAAGGCGATCGGCGCATCGCGGAAATTGAGCTGGGCGCTGACCGCAATCGTGGCCGTCGCACTGCCGCCGATCGGCAGGTCTTCACTGACGCGCACGCGCCCGGCTTCCGATTCGATGCCGACGTCGAACACGCCGTTGCCATTGCTGTCGACAAAGCCGATCAGATCGAAATCCTGCACCACATTGGCAGTACCGCGATTGACGATCTCAACTTCGAAGCCCTGCGACAGCGAGAACAGATCGGGCTCAGTGGTGGACAGCGTGCTGTCGACGATGGCCAGATCGGGGAAATAGAAATCGATCGCCGTCGGCTTCAGGCCCACGGTGCCGATATCACGCTGTTCCAGCGGCTGGATCGGCACCAGCAGACGCGCCGGATCGAAGGCATCGGCGCTGATCGAGATACGCACCTCGGGCCCGGTCAGTGCGCTGATTTCAAAGCGACCATCATTGGCGCTGCGCAGGCTCTGCTGTCCGGCCGGATCGGTGACCACGATCAAGGCATTGGCAATCGGCTGACGGTTGGCCTGATTGACCACCACGCCACGAATCAGCGCGCGGTTGGCATCGGGTGGGGTTTCACCGGTGGGATACAGGCGCGGCGAGAAGGCGAACACCTGGTTCGGCACCAACAGCGTGCTAAGTGAGACCGAATCAAAGCCGGTCTTCGCCACCTGCAACTCAACAATGCCGTCGGCATCCAGCACCAGCTCGTAGCTGCCATCGGCGGCTGTGCTAGCGCTGGGCGTCGGACCGCCGACGCTGGCGCTGACCTGCACGTCGGCCAGTGGCGCCTGCGTCTGACCATGCAGAATCACTCCGCGCACAATGGCGGTGGTGCCGGTGTTCTCGCGCGGATTCAACCGGAAGGTGGCCTCCAGCACCGCCCCGGCTTCGCTGGTGGCATCCATGGCCGCCGAGCAATAACCGCCGGCATCGGCCAGCAGGCGCACCGGCCCCGGCGGCACCTGCAGGAACTGGAAGCGGCCGTCGGCATCACTTAACACCTCGTTAGCCGGGCTCTCCATTCGCACTCGGGCACCGGCCACCGGCTCGCCGGTGGTGGCATTGACGGTGCGGCCGCGAATCACGCCGAACGGGTTGCCGATGCCCTGTCGCTGGTACATGCGCAGCGTGCCAAGATCGATGGCGCGACCGCCGGGCACGGTGAACTCGAAGCTGACCGACTGCATGCCGGCATAACTCAAGGTCGCCTGATACTGCCCACCGGGCAGATTGTCGGCATGAAGCTCACCGCTGTTGTTGCTGGTGATGGTGCTGCTACCGGCGCCGCTTAACACCAGGCTAGCGCCTGTGATCGGTAGCTCGGTGTCGGCGGCGATCACCCGACCGCGCAGCTGGGCCATGGTCGGATCGATCACCGGCTGGGCGTGGGCATGCAAGGCGCGCAAGGCCAGGGCCGTCTGATAGGCGTCATCGGCAAAGCTGCCATTGGCCAGCTGCAGGCCGGCCAGCTGCGCGATACCACGATCGATGGCCGTGCGCTCAGCCGCCAGCGCCACTAGCGCGTCGAGCGCCTGTGCGGTCTCGAACAGCTCGCCAAAGCTGTGATCGGCGCGCTGTCGACTTAGCATGTAGTTGCGTGACTTGGTGAGACTGGCGCTCAGGGCAAAGCGGGTGGCGTAGGCCTGCAGAGTTCGGGCGACCTGCGCGCTGATCCACAGCGAGGATTCCGATGCCGAGTTGGCCGGCCAGCCGCCGTCGGCACGCTGGCTGGCCAACAGCCAGGCCAGGGCGCGCTGCGCCGGGGTTTGCGCACCGCGTCCGGCGCGATCCAGCGCCAACAACACCCAGGCGGTGCTGAGCGCATCGCTGCCGCCCTGGGCATGCGAGGAAAAACCCCCATCGGCGCGCTGCTCACGCAAGAGGCCGGCAATGATCTGATCACCACTGCTGCCCTGCTGCAGCTTGATCAACACCTGCCGCGCGCGCGACAGGGTCGACTCGTCGGCCTGCTCGGCAGCGACCGCGGCCAGTCCGGGCACACCCTGGGTGGCACCGAGCAGATGCAGGCTGAGCCAGGCTTCGGCATTGGTATCCACCGCGCCAGCCAGATCCTGGCTGCGATGTACGCCGCCGGCAGCATCGCGGGCGCGCAGCCAATCCAATCCGCCTTGCAGGTCGGCCAGAGCGGGTAAGGTCCAGAGCAGGGCAAACAAGCCCAGGACCTGCCGAAACGTCTTGTTCATGGCTGGGGAGACTCGAAACTGTCTTTAAAGATGGAGGTCGGCGCCGACTGCGGATCCATCAGCAGCAGCACCTCGGCCTCGCCGCTCTCGCCCTGTGCATCGGAGGCGCGATAGCGGAAACCGTCACGCTCGGCGCGCGGCGAGTTGGGCTGATAGTCAAAGCTGCCGTCCAAATTCAGCAGCAGCTGGCCATGCTCGGGCCCGCTGACCACGGTGGTAACCAGGGCATCGCCGTCGGGATCGCTATCATTCACCAACACACCGCGTTCCACCGCAGCTTCCAGCTTGTTCAGGCCGGGCGGCAGGTAGTAGAGGTCGGCAACTGCCTGTGGCGGGTCGTTTTGCGGCAGATACTCGATGCGCAGGGCAACAGAGTCCGACTGCATCTCGCCGTCGCTGACCGCGTAGCGGATTTCGACCGGCTGCCACTGATCTCGAACCGGCGTGTAGCGCACATGGCCATTGGGCAGCCACTCGGTGAGGCCTTGATTTGGCTCTTCTATGGGCACCAGGCTCAGAGCAACACCCTCCGGATCGCTATCGTTGCTAAGCAGGCTGCTGAAGCTGCGCGAGTCGAACACGGTATCTTCGGCCAGGCTGTAGCGCTCACCCTGTGCCTGCGGACGAACGTTGCTGCCGCGCGTGACGTCGATCGCTACGCGACCCAGTGCCTGCGCGCGGCCATCGCTGAGTCGATAGATGAACTCATCGCGACCATTGAACGCGGCGTTGGGCTGGTAGCGGAAACTGCCGTCGGCGGCCAGCTGCAGGGTGCCGTGGCCGGGCGCGCCGTGAACGCTCAGCGTGAGCGGATCGGACTCCACATCGCGGTCATTGACCAGGACGCCGTGCGCCGCGTCCACCAGGAGCACGTTGCCCTGAATGACGCTGTAGAGGTCGTGCTGCACGCGTGGCGCATCGTTGACCGCGGTGACCTCGATCTCAGCCGTGACCGTGTCGCTGAGGAATTCGCCGTCGCTGACCTGGTACAGGAACGCATCCTGACCGAAGAAATCGGCCGTCGGGCGATAACGGAAATGCTGACCATCAAGCTCCAGCTCACCGTGGGCTGGCAGCTCGACCAGGATCACGCTGAGCGCATCGCCATCGGGGTCGCTGTCGTTTCGGAGCAGCCCGCCAACGCTGCGGCTGTTCAGCAGATGATCCTCGTCGATCACATAGCGCTCGCCCTGCGCCAGCGGCGGCTGATTGTCGCGCGCGATATTCAGTCGAACGGTGGCGGTGGCCAGCGCCAGCAAGTCGCTGGCCGCATAGCGGAAGCTGTCCTCACCGATTGCACCTGGCAACGGCAGGTAAATGAATCCCCCCTCCGGATCCATTTGCAGCTGGCCTTTGCGAGGTGCGTCGACCAGTTCCACCATCAACGTGTCACCGTCGACATCGATGTCGTTGCTAAGTACTCCATCGGCCGTTGCCACCTGCAACGCAACATCCTGTTCGACGCGGTAGATATCGTCCTGCGCCTCGGGCGTATCGTTCTGGGCAAACACGCTGAGCGCGGCTTCAGCCGGCTGCGACCAGGCCTGGCCATCACTGACCCGATAGCGCAGCCGATCGTTGCCGTGGAAGTTGGGATTGGGTCGGTAGACAAAGTGGCCGCCGGTCAGTAGCTCGAGCTGACCGTGCTCGGGAGCGTCCAACACCTCCAGTTGCAGCGGCGCACGCTCATGATCGCGATCGTTGGCCAGCAGGCTGGCAATCGGCCGCGAATCCAGGATGGCGTCTTCCAGCACGCCATAGCTCTCACCAAACGCCTGCGGCGGCACGTTGACCGTGCGCTGCACATCCAGGCTGACCCGGGCCAAGGCGGTGGCATCACCGGAGCGCACGACATAGGTGAAGCCAAGCAATCCGACATAGCCGTCAGGCGCCTGGAATACGAAGCTGCCATCCGCATTCAGCTGCAGCGTGCCGACGTTGGGCGGGATGGCCAGCTCGGCCTGCAGCGTGTCACGCCCGGCGCCGTCGATACGGTCATTGCCAAGCACACCGGGCGCGTTGATCTCAAGGCGTGGCCCTTCGAAGCGATAGAAGTCGTTCTCGCCCACCACCTCAACCTCAGGATCCACCGAGGTCACCTGGATCAGGGCGGTACCCACGGCCAGGGCGCCGAGACCATCGTCGATCTGGTAGCGGAACTGATCAACTCCACTGAAGAAGCCATTGGGCTGGTAACGGAAGCCGCCGTCAGGCTGCAGGCTGAGCTGACCATGCTGCGGCGGTCCGATCAGGCTGACCGACAAGTTCGGACCATCGACATCGCTGTCGTTGATCAGAACACCGGCATCGGCCGCCACCCACAGCTCCTGATCCATCGGCGTGCTGTAGCTATCGTCGACCGCCGTCGGAGCATCATTGACCGGCGTGACGTGGATCTCGACGATTTCGTCAGCGTACAGGCCGGTCGTGTCGTACACGCGATAGCGGAAGCTGTCGTCGCCGTTGAAGTCGACATCCGGGGTGTAGGTGAAGCTACCGTCAGGCTGGAACTCCACCGCGCCGTGACTGGCCTCACTTAGCATCTCACTCCGCTCAAGACCGTCGCCATCGACCTCGCGATCGTTGCGCATCACGCCCTGCGGCTCGGGTGCCACCAGCACTTCGTCTTCCCGCGTGCGGTAGGTGTCGGAGTCGGGAATCGGCGCATCGTTGACCGGCAGGACGGTGATGCTGACCCGACCGACATCCTGGCCGGCGATGCCGTCGCTGACTCGGTAATAGAACTCGTCCAGACCGTGATAGTCGCGATCCGGCGTATAGCGGAAGCTGCCATCGGCCTGGATGGTGACGCGACCATGACAGGGCGCGCAGCCGCCCGCTGCTGAGGCATAGATCGCATCGCCGTCGATGTCGCTGTCGTTGATCAACAGTCCTTCGGCAGCAGGAACCACCAACACCACATCTTCGGTAGCGACATAGGCATCATCGGCGGCCTGCGCTGGCGAATTGACCCGAATATTGACTGTGGTGTCGGCGCTGACTCGACCGGTGCCGTCACGCACGCGATAGATGAACTGATCGACGCCCGAGTAGCCGGCCTGCGGCACGTAGTAGAAGGTGCCGGTATCAGACAGGCTGAGCTGGCCATGGCTGGTCGTACTCACCAGTTCAGCCTTGATCGGCAGCAGGTCGGCGCCGCTGGCCGCAGGCCACTGCGGTCCTCCGGCATAGGGACGGGTATCCGGATCGTAGTCGTTCTTCAGCAGACCCTGCGCCACACTGCTGATCGACAGCGGGGTGTCGCGCTGGGTCAGATAGCTGTCCGCCATGGTGATCGGAGCATCCGGCACCGGCGCAACAGTGACGGTGATCTTGCCATCGCGGTCCTGTTGGGTGCCGTCACTGATCACATAGTTGAAGACGGCTGTGCCGTAGTAGTGGCCCTGGGTGCGAATCTGGGTCACGGTCGGGTTCTGGCGATCATCGACACTCAGAACAATGTGAGTTCCGTGCAGGTAGTAACTGAAGCTGCTATAGGCCAACTCCAGCGGATCGCCATCGGCATCAACGTCGTTGGCCAGCGGACTGGGGCTGACTTCGGTCAGACTGTCTTCGGTCACGCTGTAACTGTCGGGACGCGCCTCCGGTGGAGCATTGACCCGGAACCGCACCACGGCGGTGTCGGAAATTCCGGTGTCGACCTGGAACAGGCGATAGGTCAGCTGATCAGTGCCGGCGAAATCCTGACCCGGCGTGTAGATCAGCCGGCCGCTGACCGGATCGATGGTCGCGCTGCCGTGTACCGGCGGATCGACGATTTCGAAGTTGACCGTGAAATCACCGTCCCAGCTGTCGTTGCGACGAATCGGCCAGGACGAACCGTTGGTATCGAACACGGTGTTGCGGATCACGCCATAGGCGTCGTCCTCGGCGTTAACACCATCATTCACCGGATGGACGATGATCTTGACCACCGCACCATTGGAAATGTCGGTGCCGTCATAGGCCTGATAGACGAAGAAGGTCTCGCCGAAGAAGTTAGGCCAGGGCTTGACCCGGAAGCTGCCGTCAAGATTGACTGTGACGTCGAGACCGCTGCCACCGAGCCGGGCGCGACCCACCAGGTAGGCCTCAAGCTCATCCAGCGGTGTATCCGCATCCAGATCATTGATCAGCAGACCTTCGGCGGCCGGCACAATCAGCTCACCGTCTTCCACCGTTTCATACTCATCGGGTACAGCGCGCGGCAGACTGGTGATGCCAACTGCCATGGTCACCGTGCCAACGTTCGACTTCGATCGCCCATCGGTGACCTGATAGGTCCACACATCAAGGCCGCTGTAGCCCGGATCGGGCGCGTACAGGAAGGTGCCGTCAGGGTTGAGCAGCAGATCGCCGTGCTCTGGCAGAGTATCGATCAGAGCCGTGAGCGGGTCATTCTCCGGCGCGTCATGATCGTTGACCAGCAAGCCTTCACGCCGATCGGTGATCTCGATCGGTGTATCGACATCGACCAGATACACGTCATTGGTGGCCGTCGGCGGTTGGGTGACTTGGATCCTGACCTGCACCGCCGGGCCGCTGCTGTTGCCATCGTTGGCGGCATATTCAAAGGTGTCGTTGCCGCGGAAGTTCACCTCAGGAATGTAGGTGAAACTACCGTCAGCGCGCAGGGTGACGGTGCCATGCTCGGCCTGACGTACGAGCTCGGCACTGAGCAGGTCATCTTCGACATCGGTGTCGTTGTCCAGCACGCCCGGCGCGGCCACAGCGAGTTGCGCATTTTCATCGGTCAGATAACTGTCGGCGACCGCAACAGGAGGATCATTGACGCCACGGATCTCAATACGCGCCCGCGCCGTCGGCGAGCTGACCCGGTCATCCTGCAGCCGATAGATAAACTCATCGATGCCCGACACATCGGTGGAATTTGGTGTATAGACGAAGCTACCGTCATTGGCCGCCTGCAACACACCGAGCTCCGGCTGATCGACGATGATCACCCGCAGCGGCCCTTGCGGGAACACGCTGTCATTGGCCAACAGGCCGCTGACCTCATCGACGAACAGCACCTCGCCTTCGTTCATCACGTAGCTGTCGTCGGCGGCCGCCAGGGTGTCGTTGACGGTGATGCGCACCTCGGCCGGTACACGCAGCCCGCGCGGATCCTGCGCCTCATAGCGGAAGCTGACACTGCCGACGAAGTCGGACGGTGCGGTATAGCTGAAGCTGCCGTCGCTGTTCAACGACAAGGAGCCGATCGCCGGATTCTCCAGCAGCCGGGCCTGCAGCACATCGCCATCGGGATCGCTGTCATTGGACAGTACACCGCGAACCTTGGGCACATCGAGGCGCACGCCGCGATCGGTGACATAGCTGTCGTCCTCGGCAATCGGTGCCTCATTGACGTCCTGCACGATGATGCGGAATTCAGCCGGCAATGAGCGCAGTCCATCCACCTGCAGGCGATAGCGCAGCACCTCAGTGCCGGGCGTGCCGTTCGGCGTATAGCGGAAGCTGCCGTCATTGGCCAGAATCAGGCTGCCGCGGCTGGGGGCATTCTCCAGCACGATGGCCACCGCCGCGCCGGCGGTGATTCGATCATTGCTTAACAGGCCGTTGGCCGCATCGACCTCAAGCACCTGATTGTCAGCAATCAGATATTCATCGTTGACCGCGTCGTCGCGTTCGGTGACACGCAAGGTGACCGAAGTCGAATTGCCGATGGCATCAGCATTTGCCGGCGAATACTCGAAGCGATCGTTGCCGACGAAATCAGCATTCGGCGTGTAGACGAAGCTGCCGTCGGAGCGCAGATTCAAGGTGCCGGAGTTGGGCAGGCTGCGCAGCACCGCCAGCATGGCGCCGCCCTGCGGATTGAAGTCGTTGCTAAGGACGCCCTCGATCGCTGGCACATCGATCAGTGCGTTGGTGTGCAGGTTGTAGCTGTCCGACGTCCCTTCCGGCACATCGGCATCGTTGTCGTCGATTTCGAAGATGGCGCTGTCTTGCGGCACAAAGGGCAACAGCGAGCTGACACGCTGCAGGTCGACTCGGCGCTTGCCCGGCGCGGCGTCGGCGGCAATGGTGAGATCGAAGCTCAGACTCAGGCCATCGGCCGCCAGCTGCGGCGTGGACAGGGTAATGCCCTGGTCATCGGCAATGACCACCGATGTAACCTGATCCAGACCGCGACCTTCAACGCGCAATTGCGTGGTCTGCCCGCGCCGCACGATGTTCGGACTGACCCGGTCGGCATAGGCACCACGGACCACACGCAACAGCGGCGAGTGGAAATCGAGCTGGCTGGAATGCTGCGCATTGCCGCGCCGCACACCGAGCAGCGGTGAAACCAGCGGCGTCAGCACCTGATTGCGGTCGCGCACAAACAGGGTGTTGCCCGGCGTCGGCTGATCGATGCTGCTAGAGGACGGCGAGCTGACCTGCACCAACCGAGCACCGAGGGCGGCGTCGGGCGCGGCGCGAAGCACCATGCGGGCGGCCTCAGCGCCGAGCGCTTCGTAACTCTCGATGATCAGCCCCTGATCGGAAATCAGACGCACGGCAGTGGTCTGGCTGAGCGCGCTGCCCTGCAGTTCGATCGTCTGGCTGCTGCCGTCACGCAACAGATAGGTGGGTCTGAGCGCCGTGATCTGCGGTTGGCGATCGCGAATCTGCAGCAGTCGCGGCGCGACCAAGGACTTGCTCGGCAACTGAACTTCGACTTTGCGCGGCACGAGCTGGGCGTCAGCAGAGACTAGCAGCCGCACTTGAACCTGCTCGTTCGACGCGCTGAAGCTGCCGGCAATCTGCTCGATGCCATGCGCGGGCAGGATGCGCAGGTCGCTGGCCGCGGACAGCCCGCGGCCGGTTACGGTCAGTTGCACCTCGCTATCCAGCTCGACCGCCGTCGGCGCGATATCGGCGATGTAGTCACCGCGAACGACGCCGACCGCCACACCGACCACATCGCGCACAATCGGCGCCGCGCTGCCGCGCTGCACTCGCAGCAAGGGTGACACCCAGGGCGAGCGCACGACATAGGGCTGGCTGCTGATATGCAGGGTGTTGGCCGGCGTCATCTCGGCCGCTGAGACCCCGCTCAGAGTCTCGAGCTCAACCCGCCGCGGGCCCAGGGCCGCGGTCGCCGCAATCTGGATCGGGACGGTCACTTCGGTGCCGGCGTCGTTATAGGTTGGCTGATCGCCGACGCTGATCTGGTCTGCCGGCAGGACCCGAACGATCGGCTGATTGACATCGCCCCTGCTGACGATGGGCAATCCGCGCAGATGCCGACCCCGAATCACCAGGGTCGCTGCATCGCCCGGATTGAGCAGAACCGGTGCAATGCTGTCGATGATCGGCGCATCCGCGGCCACCAGCAGCTGCCCGGCCTCTGAAGTCAGTGGCGGAATCCGGCTGCCATCGGCGCGCAGCACGCGTAGTTGTCGCTTGCCGACGCTGGCATCGCTGGCCACATCGAGAGCAACCTGCAGGCTTTGGCCGTCGCTCGCTGCGTCAAGGCTGACAACCGCGATGCCATCGGCCGGCTCGAACTGCAGACTGGCTGCCTGCTGCAGGCCATGCCCGCTAAGACTCAGCTGCTGGTCGGCCTGGCCCAGGGAAACGCGGGCCGGATCGACGCTGCGCACGCCGGCGCCGCGAAGAACGCCGAGGGTCGGGGCGACAAACAGCCGTGCTTCGGCAACCTGTTCAACCGGCCGACGCACGCCCAGTGCCGGCGACCACAGTTGGCGTTCGATGACCGTTGCAACAGGCCGTTTCACCCCAAGCGGGGCGTTGGCCACCACATCGCCCGGGCGCAGCACAAAGGGCAGATCCTTGGCGCCCGCCGCGGGCTCAGCCAGGGCGCCCGCCGAGGCCAAGGCAAGCAGGATGCTGAACAGCCAAGACAGCGGCAGGCCGCGCTGACGCGAGGCGTGCGCGTTCAGCCGGCACGAGCGAATGGCTCCGAACATGAGCGTCGGCGATCCGGGCGGGGATTCTTAACTAGCCGTTACATGATCCCTGCCGGTAGTTCGACCCGTCGTCCCGACTCCGTAACCAGAACGGTGCGCGGCAATCCGCCCAGTCCCGCCTCCAGCGCTACCTGCACCACCGGCTCGCCCTCGGTATAGCGGGCCAGGGCCTTGCCCTGCGGCCCGGATACGCTATAACTCAGCGTCGCCAACAGCACGCTGAGGCCGTCACCGAAACTGACATTGGCCCGCGCACTACCGCTGGCCTCTGAACCTTGAATTGCGTTGGAAATCACCGTCTGCGGATTGCCACTGGGCGGCGTGACAATGATCGACACCGTGTTACCCAGCGGCACATTGGTAGTTTCGATAATCACTTCCAGCGGATCCAGCGCATCCTCGGGTAGCACGATGTCGGCGCCACCGGTCGGTGCTGCCGGCGCTGCGATGCCGGCGACGCTGGCGATGCGCAGACTGGGTACACCGGCAATCACCACCGGTCCCGGCGTGCTCTGGGTGTAGGCGGGGTTGGTGCCGGCCGTGCGCGACAGCACTTCGGCCTCGATGCGGATGCGGCCCAGGCCGCCCGCACTATTCGGGTTGTGGTTGGAGAACCGCCCCTCTCGACCGCCCGTCGCGGTGATCGCACCGTTGCCTGTGAAGGTGCTGGCAATCAGGCGAATGCCGCCGCCGCTGCCGCCGCCGCCAGGCTGCGGTCCAGTGTTATGAGTATTTCCAATGTCGCCGCCACGCCCACCATTGGCGCGAATGGTACCGGTAACGTTAAGAGTCCCGCTGACCGCCAGCAGCAAGGCGCCACCACCACCGCCACCGCCAGAGCCACCCTGGCCGGTCCAGCTATTGCCGCCGGAGCCGCCCGAGCCACCGACCAGGGGCAGCAAATCGACATTGCCATAGGTCGGCCCGGTGGCACCGCCATAAACTTCGCCGACGGTGCCAAAGCTGCCACCGGTACCGTTTCGATACGGCTCAGTCGGGCGGCTGCTGGGCCGGCCACCGCCCGGACCGAGCCCGGATTGAGCAACGCGCGCCGTGGAATTCGCATTGGCCGCCGCTCCCGCACCGCCTGGGAAGCCACCGGGCCCACCGAGACCTGGCAATCCGTCGTCACCGACATTGCCGTTTCCCGCACCATTGGCGTCGGCAGCGTCCTGCCCGTTGACATCAAGGACTCCGGCTATGGTCGCGTCGCCGCTGACCAGCAGAGTCACCGGCGTATTCAAGGCATTGCGTCGAAAACGAACCGTCACGCCGGAGGGGATATTGATGCTGCTGTAGTGCAGCACGCCGTCGGCCGGCAGCTCGACCTCGGTGTCGACATTGGGATTGAGCGCACCGTTGGCACCAGTGCTGCCGCTATCAAAAGCAGCAGCAGGCAGGGCGAATGCAGCGGCAAAGACAAGGCACAGCGAACGGCAAGCGATCATCGACAGCAGACTCCGGATTGAGGCAAGCAAGGCCGCTGCGACTGCCAGGGGCAGCCCAACATCGCGACCTGGATATCGCCCCAACTCCAAGAGCGAGGCCGTGAGTGAATCAGCACCTGTCTAGCGACGGTACAACTTCACAGTCACCTCACGATTCTAAGCGAAGAGCGTGATCTGGCGCACACTAATTTGAGCGGATTTGCTAAAAAAGCGTCCACCCTTGTCGGCCAAACCGCCCGTTCGTCGGTCATTGCCCTGTTGCGGGTGCATCGTGCACCTGCCAGCCCTGCTCAGCCTGGCGGCTGATCCGCACCCGCTGGCCGGAAAAGATCAGGTCGATCACGCAAACCTTCTTGTCATCCAGTTTCGGGTGGATACGGATGGCGCGCAGCGCTCCCTCGGCATAGTCGGCGGGGGCCTTGAGGCCGTGTTGGCCGTTGCTGGGGCATTGGCCGGTACGTTCGACGATGCGATCGATCTCGATCTGCAGGCCGCGTGAATCGGCCACCCTGCGCTCCACTTCGAGCGGGCTGGGGCGCTCCACCTCCATGCTGAATTGGGTCGGCAGCCAGATCATGAAGCCGAGCAGCAGCGCCAGAACAATCGCGATTCCCAACCAACGGGGCATCACCAGACGTTCCGAGGTCGCCGGGGCGACGAAACGTTCGGCATTGATGAAGATGCGAATGCCAAGGTCCGGGGCCAGCTTGTGCAGCTCACGCCAGCTGGCCATGCCTTCGCGCCAGATCAAGGTATCGGCCCTGATCCGACTGAGTTGATAGGCCGAGCGCAGGTCGGCCGTGCTCAGCGGCCCGACCTGCTCGCCGTCGGCATTGTTGTAGTACCAGTCGTCTACGTCTTCCAGCGGCGCATCCATGACGGCTCCGGCGCGGTGGAACTAGCCCGCCTATTCCAGCGTCAATCTAGCACCAAGCGGGCATCTGTTCGGCCCCCCGCAGCTCTCCCGTCAGCCAAGCGCGTCGGGCTTACAGACGAGCGGCGCGCTTGACCGCCAGATAGTGCTCGACCAAGGCTTGCGGCAATTGTCTGGCGGTAACATCCAGTACGGTCAGGCCCTGCGAGCGCAGCCGCCGATGGGCCTGATCGCGCTCGCCGAGATACTGCAAGGTAGCGGCATGACGCAACGCACTGTCGAGATCCTTCACCGGCTGCTTCATTGCCTCGTCCAACACCAGTTCGCGCAAGCTGGCAATGCAAACCAGATGCCGCCGTTGCATCTGCCGAGCCGCCACCGCCAGTTCGTCGCAGTCCTCATCACGGGCATTGGTGATGAAAAGCACCAAGGCACGCCGCGGCTGCCTGATCGCCAATTGGGTAGCGGCGTCGATGAAGTCGGTTGCGATGGGTTTGGCGTGCACGTCGAACAGGTGATCGAGCATGCGGTCGATGGTGTGCAGACCACGCTGTGGCGGCATGAAACGCGGCGTCTCGTCTGCGGTCAAAACGCCAACGGCATCGCCCTGGCGCAGAGCGATATAGGCCACCATCAAGGCCGCATTGAGACTGTGATCGAAGTGCGACAGGCCCTCATCCTCGGCCAGCATGCGCCGGCCGCAATCAAGCACGATCAGTACCTGCTGGTTGCGTTCGTCCTGGTACTCGCGCGAGATCAGGCGCCGCGCGCGCTGGCTGGCCTTCCAGTCAATCTGCCGCATGCTGTCGCCGATGCGGTACTCACGTAACTGGTGAAACTCGGTGCCTTCGCCGCGGCGGCGCTGCAGGTGCGCGCCGATCGTGCGCGAGGCCTGATCGGCACCGACCAGGGCCAACGAGGCCAGCGGCGCGAAGTTGGGGAACACCCGCAGTCGATGCGGCAGATCCAGCTGCCGCTGCTGGCTCCACAGCGCCCAGGGCGAACGCAGACGCAGCTGGCAGGCACTGAACTGGTACTCGCCACGCGCCGCCGGCAGCAGTTCATACTCGAAACCTGCCCGACCGCCCGGCGCCAGCTGCAGTCGACGCGGCAACCCCAGAATCGCCCAGCTGGCCGGGTGGCCGTCATGAACATCGAGTTCCAGCGGAAGGCGCGACAGATTGGCCAGATCGAGACGCACGGCGCGCCGCACCCCAACCGGCACCACTGGCGACAGCTCGCGCTCTAGCTCCGGGCTTGGAGTGCGTTTGAGACGCCAGGCATCGATCAACAGCATGGAAACCAGGCCAGCGGCGCACACCCACCAGGCCTGCATCGGCATCCAGCCGAACACCGCCAGCGCGCCGAGCGCGGCCAAGCCGATCAGCGCCAGCCATTGTGCCGCGGCCGGCCTCACTGACGCGGCGCCTCCACCTTCTCCAGTACGGCGCGCAGCATGTCTTCCACGCCGCGTCCTTCGATCTGCATCTCCGGGCTCAGCGCAATGCGATGACGCAAGGCCGGCAGAGCGATGCTGCGTACGTCATCCGGGGTGACGAAATCGCGACCTTGCACTACCGCCAGACCGCGCGCCGAGCGGACCAGGGCCAGACTTCCGCGCGGCCCGGCGCCCATGGCAATGCCATGCCATTCGCGGGTAGCGCGGGCGATCCGCACGGCATAGTCCAACACCACCGGATCCACCGCGATGGCCGCGGTGGCACGCTGCATGGCAACGATGTCGGCGCCATTGGCGACTGGCCTGACCGCGCTCAGATCGAAGCTGGTGGCGCGTTTGCCCTGACTGACCGCAGCCACCATCCTGACCTCATCTTCCAGCCCCGGATAGGCAATCTTCAGCTTGAGCAGGAATCGATCCAGCTGCGCCTCGGGCAAGGGGTAGGTGCCTTCCTGTTCGATCGGATTCTGCGTGGCGATGGTCATGAACGGCGATTCCAGCGCGAAGCTGCGCGATTCGATGGTGACCTGCTGCTCCTGCATCACTTCCAGCAGGGCCGACTGCGTCTTGGCCGGCGCGCGATTGATCTCATCGGCCAGCAACAGGTTGGCGAACACCGGGCCGCGACGGATCTTGAAGCTTTCGCTCTTCGGGTCGTAGAAGGCATGACCGGAGACGTCGCTGGGCATCAGATCCGGGGTGAACTGAATGCGCGAGAAGCTGCATTCGGTGGCTGCAGCCAGGGCGCGCACCAGCAGGGTCTTGCCCAGGCCGGGCACGCCTTCCAGCAGCACGTGTCCGGCCGACAGCAGGGCGATCAACATCTGATCGAGCACCTCGTCCTGCCCTACGAACGCCTGCGCCACCTGATCGCGGATGGCGGCCACCCGATCGCCGAGCTCGGTGATCGGCATCAACGCCTGCTCGGCGCGTTGGGGAGTCGCTTCGTTCATGACAATCCTTGCATCTGAGTCAATGTGCGGATGGCGAGCGTGAACTGTTCAGCCCGCCCAAGCTGGTGTGGATTGAGCGCCTGCGCCACCGCAGCGGGATCGAGCTTCCAGCGCTCGGCCAGCGCTTTGATAAGGTCGTCCAAAGGCAGAGCAGCCAGGCTGGGATGCTCCTTTTGCAGCTGTAGATCAAAGCGCTTGCGACACTCTGCGTATAGCGGCTCGACCTGCTGCTCGCGAAAGGCGAACTGCCCCGCGGCATCAATATGTTCAAGCAGGGCGCGTCGATCGATGCCGGGCAAGGGCACCGGCGGCCCCAGACTCTGGCTGCGCGCCCACAGCCAGGCCAGCAGGGCCAACAGCAAGGGCAGCACCACCGGCCAGCCGTAGCGCACCAGGATCACATGAGCCGGTGGCATTTCGACGGCATAGACGATATGAATCTTGCCCTCACCCAGCCAGGGCGCCAGCAGCTGCCAGGCCAGTTCTGCATTGGCAGCATTCTCCAGCGCCTTCTTCACCAGCGGCTGGAACGAGGCCAGGGCAATCCACTCGCCATCACCGTAGGCCGCCTTGACGGCGAACCGGCCTGTCGCTGCCGCCGCACCACGCACCTTGCTGACGCTGCTGATCGAGGTGTCCTCATCGTCGAGCAGTTCGCGCAATGCTTCGATCTCGGCTCGACTGCGTCTCTGATAGTCGAGCGCCCAGATCAGGTCATCGTGCGGATAGTACAGGCTAAGCTCGCTGCACACCTCAGATGAGGCCTGCTCTGCAGCACGCCACAGCAGGCATTGCCGCAATTCCTCACTGATCACGCTCAGCCCGAGCTCATCCAGCATTTCGGACTGCTGTGCCGATTCGGTGGCCGGCGCAGCAAACAAGAGGAAACCACCCTCGTACAGCCACTCCTGCAGGGCCCACACTTGCTGCTCAGACAGGCTGCTAAGTGGGCTGGCCAACAACAGCACATCACCCGGCTGCGGCTGCATCGACTCCCACTGCAGATAGGCGCGCGATTCCACCGGATAGCCCATGCCGCGCAAGGTTTCGCCCAGGGCATACAGCGGGTTGTAGCGGGCCTCGCCGCGCGGCGGCAGCGACACTTCCTCTTCGACGTAGTGATAGGTCTGCAGAAAGGCAAACACGGCGACGGCGGTCAGCAGCAACAGGCACAGCCCGACGATGGTCTGCGCGCGGCTCATGACCCTGCTTCCGAGCTCGGCGCATCGGTATGCTGTACGCTCTCTGGCCACTGCTGCAGCAGGCTTTCGACGGCGGCCTGCTCCGGCAGTCGATGGGCATAGGCGGCGGTCTGCCAGGTCCGCACAACGTTGGCCAGCCACTGCGCCAAGCCATGATCATCGAGGCGCCGCGCGCTGCGCAGCACTTCCGATTCGGTGGCCCCCGGCGCCAAGCCGTGGCTCAGTCGCCTGCCAAGTGCAGCCACCGCACCGCGATACAGCAGGGATAGCGCCGCACGCGGCTGTCCTTCCTGCCACAGCCTACGCACCGCCGCCGGGATGTCGTCGGGCAAGGCCGAAGGCGCCTTCGGATCGAGCAGCGGCGACTGAGTTGTCTGGCGCTGCGGCGGCAGCGCACTGGTCCAGTCAGCCCACCAGCGACGCGAGTGAATCAATAGCCAGAGAAGCAGCAACCCGAGCAGGATCCACAGGATGTTCTCGACCAGAAAGGCAACGACTTGTGCCAGCCCCTGAACCCAGCTCGGCGTGGGTGAATTCAACGACGGCTTGAGCTCTTCGATGCGCTGCCATTCGCCGACCAGCTTCTTCGGGTTGAGGTCGGAGTCGCGAAACACCTCGGTCATCGCCTCCTGGTACCGCTGCTCGGGCGGTTCGAAATGCTCGCCGAGCAGAGCGCTGAGCGCCTGTCCCTTGGGCGCTTTCTTGTCTTCAGCCTTGCTCGTGTCTGTGGCCTCCACCTCGAGTTCAGGCGCTGAGGAATCGAGCGCCGCCGCCCTCGCGTCAGCACCGGCGACGCCGCCAGACCACAGCAGCACCGCGAGACACACCGAGGCTGTCAGCGCCGCCACCCGCTTGGCCAGGCGCCGAAAGGCCAGTTCGATATCCCAGGCCTCAAGCTCGGTGCGGCGATTGAGATAGAGGGCGAAGCCGGCGCCGACGTAGAACGGCTCGATCACCCACACCGCCAACCAATAGGCCATGCCCTGCAGAAACTCAGCCCAGGGCGGCGGCTCTTCCAGCATCAGTTCATACATCGCCTTCAGCGAGTCATCGAGGAACTCGACCGGAATCAGCATCAGCACAAAAACGATCAGCGAGCCCCACAGCATCAGCTCTAGATGGGCCCCGACCAGCCAGATCATCGGTGGCGCGCTGGCCTGCCCACGACCGAGCAGACGGGCGCGTTCGGCCCGCGCCTGCCCCACCGGCTGTTCCAGCAGATCCATCGCCAGCAGCAAGCTGCGTGCAGGATGCAATCGACGCCAAAGCAGCCAGGGCCAGATCCGCGACCAGCCCCAGCGCATCTGTTTCAGCGCCTCCCTGATGCTCACCTCCTGACCGAGGATGCCGCGCGATAGCACATAGATCGGCAAGCGATCGAACATCGGCTTGAGCCACCAGAACAGCAGCCCGGCCAACCAGGCGTAACCCAAGGGCGTCAGCGCCAGGTGCAAGGCCAGGAACACCGGCAGCGTGGCCAGCGCCCAGCTACCGAACAGTACCCTGGCGTGTCGACGCACCAGCCCCATGCCGAGGTCAGCCGCTTCCCAGGGCGGCCGCTGACGCAAGACGATGTTAAGTCCGTCAACGCGCATGACGATCCGCAGCCGGGGGCTGATAGCTGCGTCCGCCACGCCACAACCAGATCAGGATCAACAGCCAGAGGCCAATGCCCACGGTGTACTTGATGGCCGCCGGCGTGCTGGCCGTGGACGACCAGAACGCCTCGACCATGGCAGCGAACACCAGCAGCATGAACACGCCGAGCGCCAGCTTGGCACCCTCGATACCGTCCTCCAACAGCGCGCGGGCACGGGTACGTCGGCCCGGTGCGATCAGTGCCATGCCCAGCTTCAAGCCGGCGGCACCCGAGATCACGATCGCCATCAGCTCTGGACCGGAGTGACCCGAGAAAAAGCGCCAGAACGGGTCGCCGTGGCCGATGGCGGTCAGGTGGCCGGCCACAGAACCGAGGATGACGCCGTTGAACAACAGAACGAATACCGGCCCGATCGCGCCAAGCAAGCCGCTGGCGAAGCAACGAAAGCCGATGCTGATGTTGTTCATGATGTAGACGCCGAACATTTCCAGATCGGACTCGGCGTCGCGCGCCTCGCCCCAGCGCTCGGCGCTCGGGTCGTACATGTCTTCCATCTGCGCGATCATTTCTGAATCCAGCAGGCTATGCACCCATTCCGGCTGCCACTGCAGGATCAGCATGCAAGCAATGAACGGCCCAAAGAACAGTGCGGCAGAGGCAAAGTGAAACTGCTTGTTGCGACGAACCAGCCATGGATACTCGGCGGCAAAGAAGTTCACTGCCCGCATCATCTGCGGTTTGGGAGGTCGATACAGCCGGTGATGGCCCTGCTGCATCAAGACCTGCAGACGCGCCAACAGTGCCGGGCTGTAGCCGCGGCGCTGGGCCAGGGCAAAGTCCTGGCAGACCCGTCGATACTCAGCCGCATAGGCGCGTAAATCGGCCGGCGGCGATTTTCCACGCGCTGGCTTGGCGGCCAGCATGTGCTCGAAGCTTTGCCAGCGCGCCTCATGCGCGGTCTCGAACTGATGCTGCTTCATGCGCCAGCCTCGGCACGGCCCATCAAGGTGGCGGCCATGGCGTGCAGATGGCGCACCGCGCCGGGGCCACGGCGCTCGATCATCGGCTGCAGCAGCTCGGCCAGCTCTTCCTGCCGCTCCAAGGTCAGGCCCGGCGAGCGTTCGGCGAAATCGATGATCGCCTGCTTTTCGCTCAGGCTGAGGGCCAATGGCGGGTGTGTTGCCTGCAGTGTCGGCAGCACCGTCTTAACAGGCGGCTTGGGCTCATGAACGACCAGGGTGCCGGCGACACGATCGCCGAGGCGTCGGCATTGCGGATCGGCGAGACTGGCCAGCACGCCAAACCCATACAGCACCGGCAGCATGTCGACCGTGCGCAACAGATTGCGCAGAAAGGAGGCTAGCCAGCCCACCGGCGTGCCGTTGGCATGCACCACACGCAATCCCATGGCGCGCTTGCCGATGGTCTGGCCGTTGCGCAGCACTTCGAACAGGATCGGATACAACCAATAAATCAGAAACAGCAAGATCAAGGTCAGCCCGGCTCCGGTCTTGCCCAGAAAGCCCAGCACCATCGAGCCGATCATCAGCGCAGACAGGCGGACGACGAAATCGATCGCCCAGGCTACGGCGCGCGACATCACCCCAGCGGGATGCAGTCGCAGCGCCACCCCCTCGGGCGTCTCAACCCGATGCTCGGTGTCCAACAACATGGAGTTCAATCGAACAGCGGGAGAAACGCCACACCCTCGATCAGCACTTGACCACGATGCTATCGGCGATCATGTCGTGCATGCAGCGGCGATCTTCGCGGAAGATCAGCAGCGGATCGACCAGGGTCACGATATAGCCAACGATCGGGATCATGCCCAGCAGGGTGACCGGCAGCCAGCGCATGCCGATGACCCGGCCGAGGCTGATCGGTGAACCATCGCCACGCAGGATCTTGATGCTCATCACCCGCTTACCAATGGTCTGACCGTAGCGATGCAACCACAGGCAATTGACCACGACCACGGCGAGAAAGGCCGCCACCATCACGAAACCAAGGATGCCGACCGCTACTTCGCTACCGCCCTGCCCTTCGCGCGGCGCCAGCATGGGTATCAGGATGGCGGCCAGGATGGCTACGCCGCCGAAGGCAAGACCATCAATGATGGCGGCCACCAGACGAATGCCGCGATCGGCCAGCACCAGCTCTTCGCCGAAGCCATCATCGACGCGCGCCTGAGGCGCGGCATAGGGGTTGTGTTCGGGCAGTGGCGGCGGAGTTGACATAGGTGAAAGCCCATCCGTGAGTTCGGCGTGATAGAAGCGCGATCAGAGCACGTCGTTCAGCGTCAATCAAGCCCGGTTAAACGGAAATTTGCCCTGTGACCCGTGGCAGGCGTCAACGATCCAGTCCCTTGTCCAGCGGCCCAGCATGACCTCTAGCAGGTCGAGATTCTGACTTCCGGCACTGAGCTCAAGCCCGGCCCTCGTCGAGCATGATGCTCCTGTTTCCGGATCCGGCCATGCCCATGCGAAACCTCATTACCACGTTCGCCCTGATGACGGCCCTGCTTGCCGCAGAGCCGTCAACGGCGACCCCGCCGCCCGGCGTCGCCGCGGCGCTCGATGAGGCAAAGTCTCATATCGGCGTCGACACTCAGGCCGCGGAAGCCGCCATCGAACGGGCGCTGGAAATTGCGCCGGACGATGCGGAGGTGCAGTTTTATTGCGGCAGGATCATGGGCGCGCGGGCCGAGGAAGGATTCTTCAGCGCCATGAGCTATGCAGGCCGATCCCTCGACTGTCTGCTACGCGCCGTGCAGCTGCGGCCCACACATGTACCCTACCGACGCGCCCTGATGGCCTTCTATCTGGGCGCGCCCGGAATTGCTGGCGGCGACGAGTCGCTGGCTTGGGCCGAGGTCGAGACGATCAGCAAGATGGATCCACGGGCCGGCGCACTGGCGGCACTGTCGTTCTATCGGGAAACCGAGGACCAGACAGCCTATGCCGCCCTGCTCAGCGAGAGTCGAGCGCGATATCCCGAGCTCGCCGAACTGCACCTGCGCCACGGCCTACTGCTGCAGGAGAGCAAGGACTACGCCGGAGCCCATGCCGCCTTTGTCCAGGGCAGTGCCCTGCTTGAAAGCGCGAAGGACGAGGGCGAGCGCGCCCACGCGCTGAATGCCCTCTACCAGATCGGGCGAAACGCCGTGTTCAGTGGAGCCCACACCTTGGATGGCATCGCTGCCATGCAGCGGTTTGTCGAACAGCCGCTGCCAGCAGAACGCGTCCCGCCGAAGGAATGGGCGTGGTTGAGGCTCGCCCAGCTCCTGCACGACAGTGGCCAGCCAGAGCAGGCCCGTCGCCACGCCGACCTTGCCCGCACCCTCGTTGACCGGGAGCTGCACCGTGAACTCCGCAAGCTCGGCTACTGACCTCGTGGCGGATTCCGTGCGACTCAGTGCACGTATGGCAGGCCTGCTGCTGGCCGCCTTCCTGGTTCTGGAGCTGCCGTGCCGAATCCTGCTGCAGCCCGACCCGTGGCTGCTGCACCCGGACCACTGGTACTTCCTGCAGCCGCTTCGCCTGGGCCTCGAAGCACTGCTGGTCGCCGTCGCTGCGCTGATCCTATGGCGGGCTCGACCCGATCTGCTACGGCTCGATGCGGCACATTGGCGCCTGGTGCTGATCGCCATGGTGGTTTCGGCCCTGCTGTTCGGCCTGCTGGAGCACGATCAGCTTGCCGGCAGTCTGTCACTGCCGTGGGGACATTGGCTGGCCTGGCTGGGCAGCGGCTTTCTGATCGGCATCGGTCAGGAGCTGGCCTACCGAGGCCTGCTGTTCAGTGCGCTGCGCCGCTGGCTGACCGACGGCCCCGCGGGATGGCTGACCACCGCGGCCTTCGTGCTGGCGCCACTACATAGCTGGCGCCTGTGGGATCTCGCCAGTCGCGGCGAGTTGGTCAGCGTCGCGCTGCTGATCGCGATCTACATCGGCGCCGGCATGTTGTTCCAGTGGCTGCGTTGCCACACCCGCAGCGTGGTCGCCCCGGCGCTGGTACATGGGGTCGGCAACGCGATCACCTGGGTCGCGGTGTTCTCCTGAGTGGCTCGCCGAGCGGCCTCTGCGGCGACTGGAGGTTGAGCTTCGGGCAGAAGAAGTCGAGACATTTTCCCTTCTCCCTATGCGAGGAGGTGGTGCGAAGCGCCGGATGAGGGTGCAAATACGCGAGACCTGCGGGCCGGGCAACGTTAGCGAACACCCGGCCCCCACCCCCAAGAGGGGCTTTACAGCGACTGCCTCTCATGTCGGAAAGATCAATAATCGATTGCGCCTTAACACACCACTACATCGCAACACAGCCGGCTGGCAGTACTTGTTCCGGCGCGCCAGCGGCCGCTGGACCTACGTAGCGGCAGGGTGTCCCGACATCTAGTCGTTCCGCTTTGAGTCGCAAGCGGCGCTTCGCTCACGGCGCGGAGCGCGCGAGGCGAAGGCGCCCTTCCCACTGATGATGCGGCCGGCTTGGCCCTGGCGCGCCACCGTGGTTTCCAGCCTCATCACTCTGCCGGATCAACCACGGGCGCTAGCTCAGCTCATCCGCACTTCGAATAGCCGCAGCTCAGGCAGGTCTGGCAGCCGTCCATCACTACCATCGCCTGGGTATTGCACTTGTGGCAAAGCGTGGCGCCCGGGGGAAAGCTTCCGGCTTCACCCTTGCTTTCACTGCTGCTGTCACCGCCCTTCTTGCTCTGCGCCTCGAAAGCAGCACGCTTCTCGGCGATCAGCGCGCGTTGGTGCTCGTCGAGTTCTGGATCGACAATCAAACCGATGGTTTTGAGGTGATCTTCGACCACCGCACCGATCTCGGCCACGATGCTCGGCATATAAACGCCACCGGCCTTGAAGTAGCCGCCGCGCGGGTCGAACACGGCCTTCAGTTCCTCAACCAGGAAGGTGACGTCGCCGCCCTTGCGAAACACCGCCGACATGATGCGGGTAATCGCCACGACCCACTGGAAGTGATCCATGTTCTTCGAGTTGATGAAGATCTCGAACGGACGTCGCGATTCGTGCTTGGTGCCCTGGTTGAGCACGATGTCATTGATGGTGACGTACAGCGCGTGCTCGAACAGCGGCGACTTGATCTTGTAGGTGGAACCGACCAGCACCTCGGGGCGCTCGATCTGCTCATGCATGTGGATGACTTCCGCGCGCGGCGCTTCGGTCTTCACCGCCGGCTGGGCTGCCCTTTGCTTCTCATCGCCCGTTTGAACGCTGAAACCCTTGATTTTCTTGCTGATCTTGATCGACACCACACAACTCCCAACAAACAGGCCGGCTGGCCCTGGCGCCCCGACGGGTCGCCGTTGCATTGTAGCCTCGGCTGACCCGAGGCTGCCCTGGCATGGCCCACAGCCCTGCCCTCTGTCACGCCCCGAGCTAGGAATCCCGTCCGCGGCTCTTTGGCACACGGACGGGTCCCTCGGGGCAACTCTGCCGTTTCCGGCCTGATCCTCTGCTGACACCCCCATCCAGGCGTATGTCAGCGCAAACGGTCGCGGCAGAGCCGCGCCACACTTGCATGCTTGACTTCCTGCGCGCCATCCATGGCACGCAAACAATCCGACTGCTGGGTGAGATCAGCAGACGTTTAGCGACCGGCGCGCCTGGCTGCCTTCTTGGCGGCTTTCTTGGCCGGCCCTTTCTTGGCTGGGAGCTTCTTCGCCGGCGCCTTCCTGGCCGCTGCCTTCTTAGCCACTCGTTTCGCCGGGGCATTTTTCTTGGCCGCCTTGGCTACTTTCTTTGCAGCCTTCTTGACCGCCTTCTTCACCGGCGCGGCTTTCTTCGCCACCTTCTTTGCTGCCTTCTTACCGCCACTGCTGACCTTGGCTTTGGCCTCTTCCACCGCGTGAACCACGCTCTTCTTGGCCTTCTCAACCGACTTCTTGGCCTGCTGCACGGACTTCTTTGCGCTCTTCTTGGCCTTGTCGATGCGCTTCTTGGCCGATGCCACCGCCTGCTTGACGTCCTTTGAGGCGGTCTGCACCGCGGCTTCGGCCTGCTTGCGCACGCTGGCAGCGCGCTTCTTCACCACCTTGCGCGCTTCGGCCGCTACCTCCTGCACCTTTTCACTCATCGACTCCACCGCCTGACTGATCGTGGCGGTCACACCATTGCCATTGCTCATAGCCCCTCCTCGTCACGGGCATTGTTACGAGCTTGGACCCCTGTCGGCTGCTCCTGCCCGCCGCCAGACCCGAGAGGTGCGTTCGCGAACCATTCGCTTGAGCACCGATGGGCCTTGCGGCCCAGCCATCCGCCCATCCCGGACAGGTGGTGAAACACGGTGTATCGAAGACCAGCACGGCAGCACCAGAGCGGCTGGTTCAACAGAACTTCCGCAGCTGGAAAACAGGCTAGAACTTGCCGTAGTAGCCCTCTTTCAACGCATCAAACAAGTTTGCCGCGGTGTGGGTTTCACCGTCGTACTCGATTTCCTCATTGCCGCGCGCTTCGATCACACTGCCGTCTTCCAGTTCGAAGCGATACACGGTCTTCTCCAGATCCTGCTCTTTCACCAGCACACCCTGGAAGGCGGCCGGATTGAAGCGGAACGTGGTGCAGCCCTTCAAGCCCTTCTGGTGCGCGTACAGGTAGATGTCCTTGAAATCTTCGTACGGATAGTCGGTCGGCACATTGGCGGTCTTGGAGATCGACGAATCGACCCAGATCTGCGCCGCTGCCTGAATATCGACGTGTGCCTTCGGCGTGATGTCGTCGGCAGCCACGAAGTAGTCCGGCAGCTTGGCCTCCGGCTCGTCGCTGAACGGCATCGCCTTGGAATTCACCAGGGTGCGATAGGCCAGCAGCTCATAGCTGTAGACCTCGACTTTTTCCTTGGTCTTCCTGCCCTCACGAATCACATTGCGTGAGTAGTGATGGGCGAAGCTGGGTTCGATGCCGTTCGATGCATTGTTGGCCAAGGACAGCGAGATGGTGCCGGTCGGGGCAATCGAGCTGTGGTGGGTAAAGCGCGCGCCCACTTCGGACAGCTTATCCACCAGTTGCGGTGCCACCGAGGCCACCTTCTGCATATAGCGACTGTACTTGGCGTGCAGCAGACGGCCCTTGATGGTATCGCCCACCTTGTAGCCGTCTTTGGCCATTTCCGGCCGCTTGCGCAGCATCTCGGCGGTGACCTCGAAGTCCTCACCCATGATCGGCGCCGGACCTTTTTCCTCGGCGAGGCTGAGCGCGACTTCCCAACCAGCGACGGCCATTTCGCGCGCCACCCGCTCGGTGAATTCGCAGCTCTTGTCGGTGCCGTACTTCATTCGCAGCATGGTCAGGGTGCTGCCGAGGCCAAGGAAGCCCATGCCATGACGGCGCTTGCGGATGATTTCCTGGCGCTGCTGCTCCAGGGGCAAACCATTTACTTCGACCACGTTGTCAAGCATGCGGGTGAACACCCGCACCACTTCGCGGTATTCCTCCCAGTCGAAGCGGGCACGGTCGGTGAACGGCTCGCGGACGAAATTGGTCAGATTGACCGAGCCAAGCAGGCAGGCGCCATACGGCGGCAATGGCTGCTCGCCGCAAGGATTGGTAGCGCGAATGGTCTCGCACCACCAGTTGTTGTTCATCTCGTTGACCCGATCGATCAGGATGAAGCCCGGCTCGGCGAAGTCATAGGTGGAGACCATGATCATGTCCCACAGATGGCGGGCCTTGATCTCACCGTAGATCTTGCAAGCCACCAGTCCATCGTCGCGGGTGATATAGCCTTTCTTGGTCGGCCACTCGCGCCAGATGACCTTGCTGGCATCGTCCAGGTCGATGCCCTCTTCTTCCTTGCGGTTGACCGGGAAGACCAGTGGCCAGTCAGCGTCCTGCTTCACCGCCTCGATGAACCCATCGGTGATCAGCAGCGACAGGTTGAACTGGCGCAGACGCCCGTCTTCGCGCTTGGCACGAATGAACTCCTTAACATCTGGATGCGCCACATCGAAGGTGCCCATCTGGGCGCCGCGACGGCCGCCGGCGGAACTGACGGTGAAGCACATCTTGTCGTAGATATCCATGAAGGACATCGGCCCAGAGGTGTAGGCGCCGGCACCGGCCACGAACGCACCGCGCGGGCGCAGGGTGCTGAACTCGTAGCCGATACCGCAGCCGGCCTTCAGGGTCAGCCCGGCTTCGTGAACCTTCTCCAGGATGCCGTCCATGGAATCGGTGATGGTGCCCGACACCGTGCAGTTGATCGTGCTGGTAGCCGGCTTGTGCTCCAGCGCACCGGCGTTCGAGGTGATCCGGCCAGCGGGAATCGCGCCGCGGCGCAGGGCCCAGAGAAAGCGCTCGTACCAGTACTTCTGCTTCTCCGCGCTCGGCTCCGCCTCGGCCAGGGCCCGCGCGACGCGCTTGTAGGTATCGTCGATGTCGCGGTCTACCGCTTCGCCGCGTTTGGTTTTCAGGCGGTATTTCTTATCCCAGATGTCCTGCGAAGCCGGCTGCAAGGGAATTGCCACCGCGTCATTCTTCACCGCTTCCAAGCGTACCGTGCTCATTCCAGTTCCTCGTCTCCCGAGACGCTGTCGCGCCTCTCTCAAATCGCCCGCCCGCCATGCAGATGACCCTCCCCTGGGCTCGGAACTGCGTTGCCGGCTTGGCACATGTCTTTGTTTTTAAACTTTTCCGTCCCTGAAGATCCCCATGCTGCGTCGCAGCACCACTATAGATTGTGGTCTTCTTGATTGGGACCACTATATATAGTGGCCCGGCATGCGAACCCTACGCCGCGTGCCAGATGCTGTCAACGAGTTGCAATGAAGTGAATTTCACTCTCTCGCGCGCCCCGCTTGGGGAACTGCCATTCCTCAGCGATGGTCATCTGACGAACGGTCTCCACCAGGGCGACTCAAGGAAGGAAACACCATGTCTGGTCTCCAATCTGTTCTCTTGCGCAGCGTAATCGCGCTGGCTTGGCTGCTGTTCGGGGTCTGCGCCTCGGCTGCATTGCCGGCTGAGGTCGATGGCCAACCCCTGCCCTCCCTGGCCCCGATGCTCGAGCGGGTCACGCCAGCGGTGGTCAACATCCACAGCCGCACTCGCGTGCGGGTACGCAATCCATTGGCCGACGACCCATTCTTTCGCCATTTCTTCGGCCTGCCGGCCATGCCGCAGGAGCGCGTGCAGCAGTCACTCGGTTCGGGGGTGATCGTCGACGCCGAACAGGGGCTGGTACTGACCAACAATCACGTTGTCGAGGGCGCGGATGATATCCAGGTGACCCTGGCCGATGGCCGCACGCTGAGCGCGGAATTCGTCGGTTCCGACCCAGACACCGACGTTGCCCTGGTGCGCGTGCCGGCCGAACGCCTCAGCGCTGTGCGCTGGTCCGACCAGCACTCGCTCAGGGTCGGTGATTTTGTCGTGGCCGTGGGCAATCCCTTCGGACTGGGTCAAACCGTTACCTCGGGCATTGTCTCCGCACTGGGCCGGCAGGGCCTGTCCGGGCTTGGCTATCAGAATTTCATCCAGACCGATGCCAGCATCAACCCGGGCAACTCCGGCGGCGCCCTGGTCAATCTGCGCGGCGAATTGGTCGGCATCAACACGGCCATCTACTCACCCTCCGGCGGCAACGTGGGGATCGGCTTTGCCATTCCAATCGAATTGGCCCGCGAGGTCATGCGTCAACTGCTGGCCTTCGGCGAAGTTCGCCGTGGCAGCCTGGGTATTCAAACCCAGGACATCGATGCCGCGATGGCGCAATGGCTGGAACTCAAGGATCGTCGCGGTGCCGTGATCACCCGCGTGCAGGAAGATTCGCCGGCTGATCGGGCCGGACTGAAGCCCGGTGATGTAGTGGTGCGACTCGGCGACAGCGTGATCAGTGATCGACAGGCCCTGCACAATGCCGAAGGCTTGCTGCCGGTGGAACGGCCGGTGCAGCTGGAAATCCTTCGCGAAGGTCAGCGTCAGCGTCTGCAGGTGGTGGTCCAGGCCAAGGCCAGCAGCCTGAGCGGGGAGAGTCTGGATGCGCGCCTGGCCGGGTCGAAACTGGTCGAACTGCCGGAACGCCTGCGCCAGCGCGGTGTGCGCGGCGTACGCGTCGATCAGGTCGCCGAGGGCAGCCGGGCGGCGCTGAACGGTCTGCGCGAAGGCGATCTCATCGTTGCGCTCAACCGCCGCGAGTTCGAAGATCTGGACGCACTGCGCAAGGACCTGCAGCGCCCGCCGCGGCAATTGCTGCTGACCGTGGTGCGCGGACGCGGCGCGCTGCTGCTGCTGGCCGAATGAGACCGCAATATGAGCGCTGGGTCACGGGCCACCGCGTGCTATCGTGGTGGCCTGTTTCTCCGCGGTCTGCCAGGCCTTGATTCGCGCCATTACCCTCGATCTTGACGACACGCTGTGGCCGATCGCCCCGGTGATCGAACGAGCCGAGCACGCCGTGCAAGCGTATTTCGCCGAGTATTGTCCCGAGGTGGCCAAGCGCTTTCCGATCACCGCCATGCGTGCCCTGCGTGAGCGGATCGCCGCCCAGCACCCGCACCTCAGCCATGATTTCAGCGAACAACGGCGCCTGTCCTTGCGGGCCGCCCTGGACGCTTGCGCTGCCCCGCATGCCCATCTGGAGCCCGCTTTCGAGGCCTTCTTCAGCGCCCGCAATCAGGTCGAGCTATATCCGGACAGTGAGGCAGCGCTGCGCCTGCTGGCCGCCCGGTTCCCGCTGGCGGCGCTGACCAATGGCAATGCCGACCTTGGCCGGATTGGTCTGGCCGAATGGTTCTGCTTCAGCCTGGGGGCTCGCGAACATGGTGCGCCCAAGCCGGTCGCCAGCATCTTCCTCGCCGCCTGCGACCGCCTCAACACCGCCCCCGAATATACCTTGCACGTCGGCGACGACCCCTGGCTTGATGTCGAAGGCGCGCGCGCCGCGGGCCTGCGCACTTGCTGGATCAATCGCCACAACAGCGCATGGCCCGCCACACTGCCGCCCCCGGACTGGCAGGTAGATTCGCTGGACAAACTACACGCCTTGTTACAACCCAGTCAGGCAGACTACGCCTGACCTCTCGCAATGGAATCGCGCATGTCTCTACCGCCCTGCTTCGCCGCTCCTGACGCCCTTGAACAAGCGGTTCCACTGATCGTGGTGGACCGCGAGAGCCTGACCAAGGTGCTGACCGAACTGCCGGCCCACGCCGGCGCATGGGTGAAGGCGCAGGGTTTCAATGCCGACCCACAGAGCTGCGTGGCGATTCCCAATGAACAAGGCCAGCTGGGACTGGCCCTGGTCGGTGCCTCGCGCGGCGACGATCCGCTCACCCTGGCAGCGGCCCCCTGGCTGCTGCCGCGCGCCGACTATCACCTCGACAGCACGCGCGGGTTGGCCATCGACCCGGGCCAGGCACTGCTCGGCTGGGGACTCGGCGCCTATCAGTTCAATCGCTACAAGAAGCCAGCCAAGGAGCCGGCCCGTCTGGTGCTGGATGGCGATGCTCGTCTGCGCTCCGAGGCTTTCGCGGTACTGAAAGCCAGCACCCTGGTGCGCGACCTGGTCAACACGCCGACCGAGGACATGGGACCAGACGAACTCGAAGCGGTGATCCGCCGCGTGGCCCACGCCTATGATGGCGAGTGCCGTTCCTGGTGCGGAGACGATCTGTTACGCAATAACTTCCCGGCAATTCACGCAGTGGGCCGTGCCAGCCACCGTGCTCCACGCCTGATCGAAGTGTTATGGGGCGATCCTGCTCACCCGCGGATCAGCATCGTCGGCAAGGGCGTGTGCTTTGATACTGGCGGACTCGATATCAAGCCCGCCGACGGCATGCGCAACATGAAGAAGGACATGGGCGGTGCCGCGCATGCAGTGGCACTGGCGCAGCTGGTCATGGCACGCAAATTGCCGGTACGTATGCAGCTGCTGATCGGCGCGGTCGAAAACGCCATTGGACCGAATGCCTATCGTCCAGGCGAGGTGTTAAGTACGCGCGCTGGGATCAGCATCGAGATCGACAATACCGATGCCGAGGGCCGCGTGGTGCTGTGCGACGCGCTGACCTATGCGGTCGAAGAGAAGCCGCAGCTGCTGATCGATTTCGCCACCTTGACCGGTGCGGCGCGGATTGCACTGGGGCCGGATCTGCCCGCGCTGTTCTGCAACGACGACGCCCTTGCCAATGACTACCTGGCCGCCGCCGAGGCCAACGCCGACCCGATCTGGCGCCTGCCGCTGTGGCGCCCCTACCTCAGCATGCTGAGCAGCAATGTGGCCGACCTGGCCAATAGCGGCAGCAGCCGCCTGGGCGGCGCAATCACCGCAGCGGTGTATCTCGATCGTTTCGTACCCAACACCCTGCCCTGGGCGCATATCGACGTCTATGCCTGGAACGACGCCAACCGCCCAGGCAAGCCGGCCGGAGGCGAAGCACAGGGCTTACGCGCGGCATTTGGCTTGCTGAAGAAGCGTTACCTGGCCTAGCCCGGCACTCGCCACGCAGCAGGTGCAACGCAAGCATTGTTTGGCACGATTTGCAGCCAAATGGCGACTTTGACCTAGCGCACGCGGACCGATCGTGTGGCACTGGAGCTGCCCTACAAGCGCCCGCGCTGCGGGCTCGATCGGCCCGGATAGACGTTTCCTACGCGGTTCCGAACAAGACACACAACACGCACCGACGAAGTGCTAATAATCGGCGTCTCGGGCATGGCTTTCTTGCAGTCGATGTGCTTTTCTAAACCTCCCGCGGCCTGATCGACGTCGTGTTGTACAGGCCTTATCAGGCTGCTGAGACTCATTTCAGCAGCCCGATAAGGCGCGCCATGGATGGTGCACACGGAAATCGAACACAGAACGTGTTTGATTTCAGCAACCTGTCAGGAGAGCCAATGAGTTCGTTGCGACTACGCACCTTGTTGGGCGTTTCCTTGCTGGCCGCAGCCCTGCTGGTGGCGGCCGTGCCGCTGTCGCGCCTGATGCTGGAGCCCAGCTTCGATCAGTTCGAGCTGGATAGTGCCCAACAGTCGATGGAACGGCTCCGCCTGCTGTTGCAGTCAGAGGCGCGTACCTTTCAGGAGGTCACCCGTGACTATGCTCATTGGAGTGAGACGGTCGCCCTGCTACGTGGCAATCGCCCGCACTGGCGGCAGAAGCATCTCGATGATTCGGTTTTCACCCTGTTCGATTTTGATGCTGTACTGATCGCCAGCCCGGACCTGCAACGCAGCTTCAGCTTCGTGCCGGCCGGTGGCAGGCTCTGGGCAGACGAGGCAGAATCCAACACGCTGTTCAAGCAGCTGGAGCAGCGCTGGCTGGACGATGCTGAAACGCGCAGTGTCCTGACGGTGGAACGACCACGGGCCGATATCGAGTTCCATCAGGGGGAACCTTATTTGGTGGCGCGCAGCTCGGTACTCGATCCTGCCGACTCCACTCGCACCGCCCACGGACTGATGGTCTGGCTGCGCAAGCTCGATGCTTCGCGACTGGCCGTCATGCACCGCGCCGCGCAGCTGCCGTTTTCCTTGCAGCCGCATCTGGCCGGCATGCCCAGCGAACTTAGCATAGAGTTCAACGGAGACAAGCTGTCGGCGGTGATGCCGCTGGAAAGCGGCCATCTCGGCGACGGTGCAGTGGCACTGGTCCACATGCCAAGGCCACTGGTGGAACAGCGACATGCCGTTGAACAGACTATCTGGTGGATGCTGGCGGTCGCCATCGCCGCCTGCGCCCTGCTCGGTTTTGGCGTAGCCGACCTGCTGGTCGGGCGGCGCATTCGTCGCTTGAGCGTGCTGATCCACCGCCTGCGCGCAGGCAATGTCGACAGCGTACTCGGCGCTGCCCCTGCACGCGGCCTGCTGCGCCGCGATGAGATCGACAATCTCAGCGACGACGTGCGGCGGATCAGCCGGGAAATCGAAGCCCGACTGGTCGGTGTGCGCGAACAATCCGAGCGTGACTTTCTGACCGGCCTGGGCAACCGGGCGCGCTTGATGAACGAACTGCCCGCTGCGCTCGGCGTGGGCCCCGACCGCGGCCGCTACCTGGTCTTGATGTTGATCGACCTGGACGGCTTCAAGCAGGTCAACGACACCCTGGGCTATCACGCTGGCGATGCCTTGTTGCGCGAAGCCGCGCTACGCATTGGCGACAACGCGCTGCCGCCGGCCAGCGCCTATCGCCTGGGCGGTGATGAATTCGCCTTGCTAGTGCCGCAGGTCGACAGCGAAACGCTGGCCGAGCAGATCGCTGTCCGCGTGTCGATGAGCTTGCAGACCACCCGCATCGTCGATGGTCGGCACGTACCGGTCAGCGCCAGCGTCGGTATCGCCCTGTCGGCCTACCAGCAGCCGCTGGATGCCTCGGAGATGCTGATACGTGCCGACATCGCCCTGCTCGATGCCAAGAACAGCGAGCGCGGTGGAATACGCCTGTTCAGTGAGCACGCCCACAATGCGTTCCGCGATCGCATCGAACTCGAGTCGCTGTTGCGCGGCGCCCTGAAAGAGCAGGCGCTGCAGGCCTGGCTGCAGCCGGTGGTTGCCAGCGGCAACTCTCGGGTGGTGGGCTTTGAAGCACTGGCACGCTGGCACGACCCGGTGCGCGGTTGGGTCGAGCCCGGACGCTTCATCGCCGCAGCCGAGCGTGCCCAGCTGATCCCGGATGTCGATCTCTGCGTTACTGAACGTGCCATTCAACTGTGGCTGCCGCTGCGCAGTTACCTGCCGCGGGCGCGCTTGAATGTCAACGTGTCTGCCAAGAGCCTGCTGGCGGCAGATTTTCTGCCGCGGTTCGCTGAGCTGCTGAATCGATACCAGGTACCCGCCAAACTGCTGGCGGTGGAATTGACCGAGAGCGAACTCGGTATTTCGGACGAGCGACTGGAGGCTGCTCTGGCCGAGTTGCGACGCCTGCAGGTGCCGCTGATCGTCGATGACTTCGGTGTCGGCGCGTCGTCCCTGAGTCGCCTGGCGCGCCTGCGCCCCGCCGGGGTCAAGATCGACGGCAGCTTTGTCCGCGACCTGGAAGGCGACGGCGGACGCATCTGCCGCGTGGTGCTGGAGCTGGCCCGAGAGCTAGGCATGACAGTAACCGCCGAGTTTGTCGAAAACGCCTACCAGGCCGAACGCCTGGCCGAGATGGGCTGCCACTTTCAACAGGGCTTCCGCTATTCCGCCGCGCTCAGCGGCGATCGACTGGAGCGCTGGGTCAGCGAGCGACTGCGGCTGGAAATGCCGATCAGCCGTGATCCGCCGATAGGCGCGGGATTTCTGTCCTGAGCGACGCCAACACCGGGTGGCGTTGCATTATTCCCGCGTAAATGCGCGCAAGCGGGATTCCAGCGCTTTCGTTCGTCGAGCGATACATGGTGACCAGAGCACTGCACCCCCGCATGCGCGGGGGTGACGAGCAAAGGGCGGCGCGGCAAATGCCCCGCGCAGGCGGCGCGGCAAACGGGTCAGTTTGCCTTGGCCGCGCTGGGATACACCTGTGCGGCCAGGGCGCGGTCGTCCCGTAGCAGGCCTATGGCATCTACCAGCACTTGCGCCGCTTCCCGCAGCAAGGGATCTGGACGCTCCTGCGGCTGTTCGCCCGCGCCTTCTTCGTCCGCTTCAACGCCGCGCTCGTCGGCCTGCAGGCCATCGTCAAGCCCAGCCAGCCCATCGGTGCCCAGGCCGGCGGCCTTGCGCGCCTCTTCGCGCGCCTTGCGCTTGGACTCCTTGGCCTCGCGCTCAGCCTGACGCTTGGCGAAATTCAGAGAGATCTCCTGCTGTTCGCGCTGACGTCGATACTCTGCGACGTCCTCGCTCCACCAGCGGAACTCAAGGTCTTCGCCGGCGCGGGATTCGTGCAACTTCTGCAAGGCCGGAATCAGGGGCGCAAAGTCGGCCAGTGACTGGTGCGAGGCGCGATCGATTTCCGTCCACGGCAAGGCATTGTCGTAGGCGCTCTCACCATAGTCCTCGGCATCCAGGGTCACCGGGAAGGCGATATCAGGCACCACCCCTTTGTGCTGGGTCGAGCCGCCGCTGACGCGGAAGAACTGCGCCACGGTCAGTCGAATCTGTCCCAGCCCCGGCGACTCCTTCGAGGCGAAGCGATCAAGATCGACCAGATTCTGCACCGTGCCCTTGCCGAAAGTGGGTTCGCCGATGATCAGGCCGCGACCATAATCCTGGATTGCGCCGGCAAAGATCTCCGAAGCCGAGGCCGAGGCACGATTCACCAGCACCGCCATCGGGCCTTCCCAGGCCACGCCGGGTACATCGTCCTTTTCCACCGAGACGCGCTTGGTGTAGTCGCGCAC
Organism: Pseudomarimonas arenosa; assembly: GCF_014841215.1. Lineage (GTDB taxonomy): Bacteria > Pseudomonadota > Gammaproteobacteria > Xanthomonadales > Xanthomonadaceae > Pseudomarimonas > Pseudomarimonas arenosa. Next base: position 116,140 of record NZ_JACYTR010000009.1, on the reverse strand, counting down.
CTGCACCACCGGCCCCTTGTCAATGAACAGGCCGGTCAGTTCGATCGCCTCGGTCAATGAACCACCGCCGTTGTTGCGCAGGTCGATCACCAGACCATCGATCTTCTCTTTCTTCAGCTCAGCCAGCAGTTTCGCCACGTCGCGTGAAGCGGAGCGGTAGTCGGCCTCGTCACGCCGCCGGCCTTCGAAATCCTGATAGAAGGTGGGCAGATCAATCACACCGATGCGTCGCGTCTGATCACCTTCGGTCAGCTCAATCACTCGCTTCTTCGCTGCTTGCTCTTCCAGCTTCACCTTTTGCCGCACCAGGGTCACCATCTGGTGCTCGCCGTCCAGCCCGGCCGTGGCCGGAATGACATCGAGGCGTACCGAGCTGTCTTTCGGACCGCGGATCAACTCCACCACATCGTCGATGCGCCAGCCGACCACATCGGTCACCGCACCCTGTTCGCCCTGACCTACGCCGACGATGCGGTCGCCGACTTTCAGCTTGCCACTGAGGTCGGCAGGCCCGCCCGGCACGATCGAGCGAACGATGGTGTACTCATCGTCACGCTGCAGCACCGCACCGATACCTTCCAGGCTCAGGCGCATCGAGATGTTAAAGTTCTCGGAGGTGCGCGCATTCATGTATGCGGTATGCGGCTCAATCGAGTTCGCATAGGCATTGAGGAAGGTCTGGAACACGTCCTCGGCCTTCAGTTCGGCGACCCGTTTGGAGTAGGTGTCATAGCGCTTGCTCAGCGTCTCGACGATCGCCTTGTCTTCCTTGCCGGCCAGCTTCAGCCGCAAGTAGTCGTTCTTGACCCGCTTCTCCCATACCTTGTCCAGCGCGTCGCTGGTCTGTTCCCAAGGCAGATCTTCGCGTTTGAACACGTAGCTATCGTCGGACTCAAATTCAAACGGCTTGTTCAAGCGGGCACTGACGTAGTCGGTGCGCTCGGCGACCCGCTTGCGATACAGGTTGAAGATGTCGAACGCAGGCTGCAGATCGCCGCGCAGCAGCGCGTCATCCAGCTGCAGGCGCCAGGGCCGGAAGCGCTCGATGTCGCTGGCCAGGAAGAACAGCCGATCGCCATCAAGGGATTCCAGGTAGGCGTCGTAGATTTCCTTCGAAAGCTCATCGTCCAGCGCGCGCGGGCTGTAATGAAAGCGTGAGTTGCTGAGGAACTCGCGCACCCATCCGGCAGCAAAGCTCTGCCGGGCCTCGGGTTGCAGTCCAAGCTGGGAGATCGGCTCGGGCTTGGCCAGCACCGCCTGAGCCAATGCCAGACCAAATACGCTCAAGGCCACGACCCCGGCGCGCACGCTGCGATTGCTTTGCATTCTCTTCATTCTGCTGCCTCTGCCATGCTGCTGCATTGAGACCGCGACGACGGCCCCAGGTTCCACCATGCCGCGAATTGCCTCCGCTGACCAGTGACTTTGGTAGCAGACAGGCTCGTTACGGCGTGATGTAGCCAGCGTCTGCCGCCATGCGGTCGGCGTGATAGGACGACCGGACCAGCGGGCCCGAGGCGACATGGGTAAAGCCCATGGCCAGGCCCTGCTGTTCCAGCTCGGCAAACTCCTCCGGCGTCCAATAGCGCAGCACCGGATGATGCGCCGCCGAGGGCTGCAGGTATTGGCCGATGGTGATCATGTCGACCTGATGGTCGCGCAGATCGCGCATCGCGCTCAGCACCTGCTCCATCGACTCGCCCAGACCCAGCATGATGCCGGACTTGGTCGGCACCTTGGGGTGCGCCTGTTTGAACTCGGCCAGCAAGCGCAATGACCAGTCGTAGTCAGCGCCGGGGCGAACATTGCGATACAGCTCGCGCACGGTCTCAAGATTGTGGTTGAAGACATCGGGCGGCTGCCGCGCCAGCGCCTCCAGCGCCCGCTCCATTCGACCCTTGCCGCGAAAATCCGGGGTCAGAATCTCGATCCGCACCGCTGGCGACGCAGCCCGCACGGCGCGAATGCACTCGGCAAAGTGGCCGGCGCCGCCGTCACGCAAATCATCTCGATCGACCGAGGTGATCACCACATACTTCAGCCGCATGTCGCGAATGGTCTCCGCCAGCTGCGCAGGCTCGCTGGCATCAGGCGGCTTCGGTCGGCCGTGGGCGACATCGCAGAAACTGCAGCGCCGCGTGCAGACCTCACCCAGAATCATGAAGGTGGCCGTACCGTGGCTGAAGCATTCGTGGATATTCGGGCAGCTGGCCTCCTCGCACACCGTCACCAGCCGATTGGCGCGCAGCCGCTGCTTCAGCTCGGCCACCTGATTGCCCGAGGGGATACGCACCCGAATCCAGGATGGCTTGCGCAGGGTCGGCACCGCCTCGAACTGCACCGGGCTACGGCCGATCTTGTCGGCAGCGACCTGCTTCTCGCCCATCACCAGGGGGATCTGTTTCGCACTCGGGGTATCAGTCATGAAGCGCTTCTAGGGTAGAAATGGCGGGCACGTTCGGGTCGGCAGGCAGCACGCTCAGACCGAGCTGTCGCGATAGCTGCTCAATCAGCCGATCCTCGACGTCGGACAGCCGCAGGCCGGGCTGAAAGTCTAGCAGTTGGCAGACCTGCAGGCCCTGATAGCCGCAAGGATTGATTCTGGCAAACGGCTCCAGGTCCATGTCGATATTGAAGGCCAGGCCATGGAAGCTGCAGCCGCGCCGCACCCGCAGACCGAGCGCGGCGATCTTCTTCTCGCCAACATAGACGCCCGGCGCACCGCTGCGTCGATCAGCAGACACCGAATAACTGGCCAAGGTATCGATGATCGCCTGCTCGATGCGGCATACCAGCTCGCGAACCCCGAGCCCCAGCCGGCGCAGATCAATCAGCGGATAGGCGACGATCTGACCGGGGCCGTGATAGGTCACCTGACCGCCGCGATCGACCGGCACCACCTCGATATCACCGGGCGCCAGCACATGCTCCCAGCGCCCGGCCTGACCGAGGGTGAACACCGGCGGGTGCTGCAAAAGCCACAACTCGTCGGCACGGTCAGCGCCACGAGCATCGGTGTAGGCCTGCATGGCCTGCCAGATGCTGCGGTAAGGCTGCAGACCGAGTCGACGCACATGCCACTGCCGCGCCGCGGGCGCAGCGGTCTCTACAGCGTCCACTTCACATCCGGACAGGCACGCAGACAGCTATGTGCCAGCTCGTACTGCTGTCGATCATCGGCATGAAAGCTGATATGCACGGACACGTAGTTGCCCTTGCTGGAGGGTCGCTGACGCAGTGAATCGGCAACCAGACGCAGGCCGGCCGCCGACAGCAAAGCCGGCACGCGCAGTTCCAGGTCGGCATCGGCCGGGCCCATGGCGGAAATCTCAAACACGCCAGGAAACCGGAACCCGCGGTTGTCTTCGCTCTGCTCTGCCATGACTCAATCCGACTCCCACCACATCCAGAACCCATCATTCATGCGGCTGAAGAAGCCTGCCTCTTCCACTGCATTGCCGGCCAACAGCGGCACGTCGGCGACTTCCTTACCGTCAAACTGCAGGCTGAGCCAGCCGATTTCAACACCTTGCGAGATCGGTGCCACGACCTGATCCGGCAAGCTGATGCTCGCCTTGACCTCGCCGTAGCGCCCGCGTGGCAGCGTCAGCTTGAGCGGCTCGGCAACCACCAGAGGCAGGGCTTCGCTGACCCCTTTCCAGACCTTGGCTTCGCTGACCTTTCCACCGGCCGGATAGATCACATGGGTCTCGAAGAAGCGGAAGCCCCAGTTAAGCAGGGCAAGATTGCCCTCTTCACGCTGACGAAAGCCCTCCTTGCGCGAGCCTTCGATGCCCATCACCACCGAAACCAGGCGCTGCTCGCCGCGCTTGGCCGAAGCGGCCAGACAGTAGCCGGCCGCTGAAGTGTGGCCGGTCTTGATGCCATCCACGGTGGCATCCTTCCATAGCAGACCGTTGCGGTTGTACTGCTTGATGCCGTTGTAGGTGTACTCCTTGACCGAGTACAGCGCGTAATGCTCAGGAAACTGCTGGATCAGGGCCCGGCTCAACAAGGCCACATCGCGAGCGCTCATCCGGTGCCCATCGGCGGTCAGGCCGTGGGAGTTGACGAAGTGCGAGTTGTGCATGCCCAGCTTGTTCGCGTAGGCATTCATCAGATCCGCGAATGCCGCCTCGCTGCCGGCCACGTGTTCGGCCAGCGCAATTGCCGCATCGTTACCGGACTGGATCACCAGACCGCGCAGCACATCATCGAGTTTCACCTGGCTATTGACCGCCAGGGCACTGAACGAGCCATCGGTGCCGGCACCGCCCTGTCGCCAGGCGTTCTCGCTGATCAGCACCTGATCGTCGCCCGACACCTTGCCGGCGGCGATCTCGGCTGCCACCACATAGCCGGTCATGACCTTGGTCAGGGATGCCGGGTCCAGCGGCTCCTGCTCGTTCTGCCCGGCCAGAACCTGGCCGGTCTCGGCGTCCATCAGCACGTAGGCCCGGCCGGCAACAGCTGGGGCAGCGGGAATCGGCGTAGCCGCTGGCGCCGGCGTCGCCGGCATCGGAACCGGCTGAGCCACTGCCAGCGATGAAACAAGAACCAGGCCGCAGACCATCCAGCCGCACCATCCGGCACGTCGCCGAGAATTACTCACACCACCACTCCTTGCAACGAAAAGCATAAAAAACGAAACGATGAGTTAGCGCTGACCGCTGGACAAATCATGCGACAAGCGCTGCCCGGTTTGCTTACTGTGATCAAAACGCATGGACCTCACTCGGGAACCAGCTGCGGCTCGCCCAGACCCATGCCGCGCAGCGCCTGTTTGGCCTGCTCGATTTCAGACCATGCCTGATACGGCCCCAGGCGCACCCGCCAGACGCGTTGGTTGCCGACCCGCGCCGCCACCAGCTTCACGCCGTCGACGCCAGCATCCTGCAGTCGTTGCTGCAAGCGCTTGGCATTGTCTTTCTCGGCGAAACTGGCGATCTGCAGAAAGCGCCTGTCGCTGCCGCCCGCGCTGTTTGACCCGTGCCCTCCGCCCCGACTCGGTGCCGGCATGGCGGAACGATGCAAGGGAGGCGCCTGCTGCGCCATGCGCCGATCGCTCGGATCGATGGCTTCGACTTCGACGCTGGCGGTGCCCTTCAAATGCATGCCGAGGCGCACCGCTGCCGCGTAGGAGAGATCGATGATCCTGCCATCATGAAAAGGGCCGCGGTCATTGACCCGCACCACCACGCTGCGGCCGTTGTCGAGATTCACCACCCGCACAAAACTGGGCAAGGGCAGCGTCTTGTGCGCCGCGGTGAACTTGTACATGTCGTACGGCTCGAAGCTTGAGGTCGGCCGGCCATGAAACTTGTTGCCATACCAGGAGGCGATGCCGCGCTCACGATAGCCTTTGGCGGAGTCCATCACCCGGTAGGTCTTGCCCAGCACAGTGTAGGGTGATCGATTGCCGTAGCGAGCGCGCGGTTCCGGCACCGGAATCGGCTCGGGAATGCGCGAGATCTCCGGCGGCACCGGCGGCCCGCCATCGCGAATATGCGGCGCGTAGAGCTCGCCCGAGCGCGGCGGTTTGTTCGGCAGCGGGTGCGAGGCGCGCTTGGGTTGACCTGAACAGGCGATCAGCACCAGGCAGATCAGTGCGATCAGCCCCCGGGTGGTGCCCTTATTCAACACCCGACAAGACTCAGGGAACCTGGGCCAGCTGACCTTGATCGGCCAGGGCCTGGGCCAGCTGCAATACCGCCATCGAATACAAGGGTGATCGGTTGTACCGCGAAATCACGTAGAAGTTGTCAAAGGTCAACCAGTACTCGGGGCCGTCCTTGCCGTCCAGAGTGAGCACGGTCGCCGGCATTTCATCCGACAGCTCGCCCTGCCAGGCAACGCCGGCATCACGCAAAGCGGCAACGGTGAATTCCGGCTTCAAACCGGATGACTTCGGCGGTGCCTGTTCGCCTGGCCACTGCGCCGGCAGGGCCACTGGCTGACCGCTTTGCCAGCCGTGAGCTACGAAGTAATTCGCCACCGACGCGAAAATATCGGGCAGGGAACCAAAAAGATCGCGACGACCATCGCCGTCGCCATCCTTGGCATAGTGCCGGTAACTGGAGGGCATGAACTGGCCCCAACCCATGGCGCCCGCGTAGCTGCCCTTGATTTCGTCCAGGCTCAGCTGTTCTTCATTGGCCAACACAAACACGTGCGCCAGCTCACTGCGGAAGAACGTTTGCCGCGGCGGATAATGCGCGCCCAGCGTATACAGGGCGTCGAGCACCCGATAGCTGCCGGTGATCTTGCCGTAGTTGGTTTCGACGCCGATGATCGCGGCGATAAGTTCGGCGGGCACGCCAGTCTCGGTTTCGACCGCCGCCAGCGCCTGCTGGTGCTCAGCCAGGAATCGGCGACCGTCGCGAATCCGCGCCTCGGTCATGAAGATCGGGCGATAGGCGGACCAGGGCTTGGCCTCGGCCGGGCGAGTGATCGCATCGATGATGCTTTGCTGATACTTGGCCTTGCTCAGCAGGGGCAGGATCTGCTCGCTGCTGAGGCCGTTCTGAGCGGCAAGTTCGGCAGCCAGGGCGGCGCGATCAACGGTATCGGACGAATCTGCCAGCGCCGGTGCATTCACACCAAGCGCCAGCAACGGCAGGAAAAACAGCTTTGAAGTCAGCACAGGCATTGCAGATCAGAGCTAGGAAACCGGCGCAAGTGTACACGCCCAGGGACCAAGCTCGCGCGACAACGGTTCAGCCTGGCGCGGACTTACGCCGTCGGCGTAGCGTTTGAGAGCGCCCGCGGCGCCCGCGCAGACCGGCGGCCGGCAAGGACGCCCCTGACAGGGTAAGCGCAGCCGTGCGCATGACCAGCCGGCGTCGCGCACCTGGCTCGGCGGGCGCCATCCTGCGCCTACCGCCACCTACGTGCAGACCCAACAGGGTCAATAAAGGCATCCAAAGCCCATACACCGCCAGCGCGGCCTGCGTGTCGGCGGCGTCACTGGCTAGGGCAAGCAGCAGCGTGCCGCTGAGCAGCCACAGCCAGGCGAATGCCTGCGGCCCGGTCAGATACCACTCGCGTGTGCCGGGGCCTGGATCGTGCGACGCGGATTGCCAGTGCAGGACCGTCATGACCAACTCCTAAGCTGGGGTGTGTGGTCCAGACTGGCGAGCACTCGTCTCAGCGACTGCGACCGCTCGTTGCTGGGCGACTCAGTCGCGGCAACCGTGATCGGCGCACAATCAACTGCGACCGTTTCTGCTCCGACTCCGCTCGTTGGCCTGTGCCAGCGCCCGTTCGCCAGCCTCACGGCCGATCACAATAAGCTCCTCGGCCCGCCAGAACTCATAGAACAGGCAGGCATCCCGCGGCACCCGGATCAACAGGTCCGGCGGATCCATGGCCAGCTGCACGCGCGAAATCTGCGCCTGCACGGTATCCAGCGAGCGCGCCATCAGGTCGAGCAGTCCGGGCTGGGCCGGCTGTGCCGGACGGTCCGGAAACAGGCTCTCGAACCAGGCAGCCACACGCTCCTTCAGGCCGGGCTCGCCGTTCTCTGCCGACAGCGGATCGGTTGCCTGCGCCGCTTCTGCCGCGTGCGGTAGATCACGCAGGGCAGCCGGCACCCGATCATTGACATCCACCGCCACTACCAGATCAGCCTTATAGCGCCGCGTTGCGGCGATCGGCATCGGCGCCAGCAGGCCGCCGTCGACCAACTCCCGCCCGTGCAGGGTATGCGGGGTAAACACCATCGGAATGGCGATCGAGGCCCGAATGGCGTCAAACAGCGGCCCTTCGGTGATCCACACCTCGCGCTGACCTTCCAGGTCAGTGGCCACCGCGGTGAATGGCATCGACAACTCTTCGATGCAGTGCTCACCGACCAATTCCTTCATCGCACCGATCACCCGTTCACCCTTGATCAAGCCTGGGTGCCCAAAGGCGAAATCGAGCAGACGCAACACGTCACGCCGTTCCAACGCACAGACCCAGTCGCGATATTCGGCGAGACGGCCAGCCGCGTGGATGCCGCCGACCAAGGCGCCAATCGAGGTGCCGGCAATCGAATTGATCCGATACCCAGCCGCCTCGATCGCTTCGATTGCGCCGATATGGGCCAGTCCGCGCGCACCGCCGGAGCCCAGCACCAAGGCGACGGTAGGTTTGTCCTCTGTTGTGTTGGCCGACTTGCTCATGCGCTGTAGTTGGCTAGCGCCAGCTGCAGGGTGATCTTGGCCTCCGAGCGCAGGCTGGCCGGCTCGACGATCTCGGCATCCGGTCCGTAGCGCATCACATCCATGAGCAGTTCCTTCGGATTGGAGTAGGGCAGCCGCAACTCATAGCTACCATCGGCCAGCAGCTGACCCTGTTGCTTGGAATGCCAGTGTTCATCAGCCACCCAGCGTGCTGCATGGGGCGAGAAGCGAATCATCGCCCATCCCTTGGCGGCGCCGGAGAAGATGCCGTAGCTGCTAGCAAAGTGACTGTTAAGTTCGTCCTCAGCCAGATCGATCGCAGGCACTTCCTCACAGCGTGGCTGTCGCATGCGGTCGACGGCAAAGCTGCGCAGTGCTTCGCGGTCGTGATCGAAAGCGTCGAGATACCAGTTATCGCGATAATGGGTAAGCCGCTGCGGCGAAACGCGACGCGTGCTATTGGCGTCGGTCGAGCGCGCACGGTACTCGAAGCTGAGTCGCCGACGCTCCAGCACGCCGGTGGCGATGGCGCGGAAAGCGGCCTCGTCCAGATCGCGGGTTGCCGCGCCGATCACCCGCACACGCTCGACCGGAAAACGCTTGCCGCCGGCCTGCTCTGCCAGCAGGGCATCGATACGCGATTTCAACGGTGCCAGGGCAGAGGACAACACCCCGGGCCCGGTTCGCGCCAACAATTGATGCGCTGCCAGCAGGGCGTGTAGCTCGTCCGAGGTCAGCCACAGCCCGGGCAGTTCGAAGCGCTGCCCACCATCGTGCTGATAGTAGAACCCCTCGGGCTCAGTGCTTTTCTCGATCGGCGCCCCCAGCGCGTCGCGCAGGTGGGCCACATCGCGGTACACCGTGGCACGCGAGCATTCCAGCTCTTCCATCAGGCGCTGCAGCGACACCGGGTAGCGCGCCGCCGACAGCAGGCGGTGCAGAGACAATATGCGTTCGTAGCGATCCATCCACGCCGACTCCAGTTCATCTGCAGCCATTCTGCGCAGCCACGCGCCCGGTTGCCAGTGTAGAGTGAGGCGGCACCCGGTGGACTGAGTCAACAAAGCGATATTGGGACCTGCGGATTGAAGTCTTGGCGCTCGGAAACGCCGTAGCCTGACAGGCGTCCGCGAGTCGGGGCCGGCCTGGCGTTAGCCTGTTCAACGCCAGCGCACCCGCGTGACCTGAAGTTGAACAGGATGTTCAACGCCATCACACTGGATCAACAAGAGTGCGAGTTCGACCACAACTTCGACCACATGGAGTCACGTTGGCATGCCCATCGAAGCGTTGTTGACCTTGACAGTGTTGCTGGCAACGGTGCTGCTGTTTGTCAGCGAGCGGCTGCCGGTGGATGTGGTCGCTCTGCTTTCGCTCAGCGCCCTGCTTCTGCTGGGCCTGGTGAAACCGGAGCAGGCGCTGTCTGGCTTTGCCAGCGAGGCCACGGTCACCGTGGCGGCGATGTTCGTGCTCAGTGCGGCCCTGTCACGCAACGGCGCCTTGCGGGTGGTGTCGCGGCTGCTGTCGCGGTTGCAGAACGCCTCCATGTTTACCCTGGTCACCATGCTATGCCTGGCCGCGATGTCGGCCTTCGTCAACAACACGGCTGCGGTGGCGGTATTCCTGCCGGTGGTACTGATGGTGGCGGCACGCAACCGCTTTTCAGCCTCGAAAGTGCTGATTCCGATGTCCTATGCCGCGCAGATGGGCGGCGTCTGCACCTTGATCGGCACCTCCACCAACCTGCTGGTCAATTCGATTGCGCACGACCTCGGGCATCCGGGATTCACCCTGTTCGAGTTTGCGCCGTTGGGCCTGGCCTGCGCGGTTGCAGGCGTCGTCTACATCATGACGATTGGCCGCTGGCTGCTGCCCTCACACCGACAGGCTGAGCTGACCGACACCTATGGCCTGGCCAAGTACATCACTGAACTGCGTGTTCAGGAGGGCTCACCACTGATCGGACAATCGGTATCCGACGCCAAGCTGGGTGAGCGCTTCGGCGTGTATGTGCTGGAGCTGCTGCGCGGCGAGGAGGAGGTCTGGTCTCCGCGGGCGCAGAAACTGCAGGAAGGCGACACTCTGCTGGCACGCGGCGACTGGCCCAACCTCACCCAGATGCGCGAGGAGTACAAGCTCGACCTGCAGCCTGAGTTCAGGCTGCGCGATTCCAGTTTTGCCAGCAGCGAGTTGGTGCTGACCGAAACCATGGTGGCGCCGGGTTCGCGCTTCGCCGGCCATTCCTTGGGCGAGCTCGATTTTCAATGGCACTACAACGCCAGCGTGCTGGCCATTCAGCGCCGCAGCGGCATCGTCCGCAGCAAGCTGCGCGACGTGCGCCTGCAACTGGGCGACATTCTGCTGATGCTGGCGCCGGCCAGCGAAATGCCGTTTCTGCGCAGCAATGCCAATCTGATCGTTCTATCCGAGCGCGAGGACGAAGCGTCGAGCTCACGCCGCGCCTGGTGGTCGATCGCGGTGATGGCCGGGGTGGTCGGCGCCGCCGCCCTGCTCGACATGCCGATCGTGGTGTCCGCCCTGATTGGCTGCGTGGCCCTGATGCTGCTGCGTTGCATCGATCCGGAAGACGCCTACGAGGCAATTGACTGGCGGGTGATCATGCTATTGGCCGGCGTCCTGCCGCTGGGTATCGCATTGCAGCAAAGTGGTGCCGCCAGCATCCTGGTCGGCGCAGTGCTTGATGTGCTGGGTCGCGAGGATCCGCTGATCGTGCTGGCCGGCATCTACCTGCTGACTGCGGTGCTGACCGAAGCGATGAGCAATAACGCCGCCGCTGTGCTGCTAGCACCCATCGCCTTCGCCAGCGCAGTCTCGCTAGGGGTCAGCCCGACACCGTTTCTGATCGCCGTCGCATTCGCCGCCTCAACCAGCTTTGCCACGCCGGTGGGCTACCAGACCAACACCATGGTCTACAACGTTGGCGGCTATCGCTTCAGTGACTTCCTGCGCATCGGTCTGCCGCTGAACCTGCTGTTCTGGGGTCTGGCGGTGTGGCTGATCCCGAAGATTTTCCCGTTTTGAGCGCTGTGCTGCCCTGGTTGCGCCCTTTCGGCCACCATTTGTTCACTTGAGGCAGTCCGTATCGGGGTATCCTCCGGCCCGTTCGGCTCCGCGCTCGGCGGGCCATGGCATCGGCTGCCTCAGCGGCGCGTAGCGATGCCCTTTCCCATTGTCCTACTGAGAGAATCCTATGCGCATATCCTTGATTCCCTTTGCTCTCCTGCTGGCCGGTGGCGTCAGCGCGGCTGAAGAAACGGGTGGTTGGTCGGGCACCGGCGAGCTCGGCCTTGCGGTTGCCCGCGGCAATGCTCGCTCGGAGAACCTTAACACCAAACTCAATCTTGAGAACGAAGACGAGCGCTGGAAGCACAAGTTTCATCTGGCAGCGTTGCGCTCGAAAGGCGAGGTGAAGGGTGATTTCGATAACGATGGCGTACCGGACGAGCGTTTCGACCTGACCGCCAATCGCTACGAGCTCGGCGCATCCAGCGCGATCAAGATGAACCAGCGCGCCTACTGGGTTGGCGCAGTGCGCTACGAGCAGGACGACTTCGCCTCGTACGAGAACCAGACCACATTTGCTCTGAGCTACGGCTATCAGGCGATCGACAACGAGACCACCCAGCTGTCGGCCGAAGTCGGTCCAGGCTATCGCCGCGCCAAGGTGGCCAGCAGCGGTGAAACCGAGACCGGTGCGATTCTGCGCGGCCAGATCGACTACAAGCACCAGCTGACGGAAACCACCTCGATCGGCAATCTGTTGCTGGTGGAAAGCGGCGATGACAACACCTTCGCCCAGAACGACCTCGGTGTCAGCGTTGCCATCAACAGCCGCTTTGCCCTGAAGGCCGGCATTCAATGGCGCTACAACTCCGAGACCGACCCCGGCGTGCAGAGCAGCGACACCCTGACCACGGTGAATCTGGTCTACAACATCAAGTAATGCACCGGCAGATCAGCCGCCGAGCAATCGGCGGCCACCCTGCGCCAACAAGTGCTCGGCGACCTCGACACCAAGCGCCTCGGCCTGGGTCAACTCCTTGACCACGGCACCGGCGGCGGCCCGGACCAGTTCGCCGCTACCGGCATCGCCGACCAGCCCACGCAGTATGAAACGCTCGCCATCGCGTTCGGCATAGGCCGCCACCGGCACCTGGCAGCTGCCGTGCAGGCGGCGGTTCATGGCTCGCTCAGCGCTGACCTGCAGCCGGGTCTCGGCGTGATCCAGCTCCCTTAACAAGTCGATCCAGCGGACTGCGCTGTGATGGCATTCGATGGCGATCGCCCCTTGCGCCGGCGCCGGCAGCCAGTCGGGAGCGGCCAGGGTCTGGCGGATGCGCTCATCCATCCCCAATCGCTGCAATCCGGCGCAGGCCAGAACGATGGCCTGATACTGTCCTTCATCGAGTTTGGCCAGCCGGGTATTGACGTTGCCGCGCAGGTCACGCACCTCGACATCGGGGCGGCGGGCTTTCAGCTGTGCCTGGCGACGCAATGATGAACTACCGACCACGGCGCCGGCCGGCAAGGCCTGCAGGTCAGCAAATTCCGCGCTGACCCAGGCATCAAAGGGGTTGGCGCGCTGCAGGATGGCGGGCATCTCGAAGCCCGGTTCCAGCTCCATCGGTACATCCTTCAGCGAGTGCACCGCACAGTCGGCCTCGCCACGCTCCATGGCCAGTTCCAGTTCCTTCAGGAACAGGCCCTTGCCGCCTATGGCGGCCAGCGATCGATCCAGCACCTCGTCACCGCGGGTCGACAGCGGGACCAGCTCAACCTGCAATCCCGGCTCGATCGCTCGCAGGCGCGCGGCCACGTGTTCGGTCTGCCAGAGCGCCAGGGCGCTCTTGCGCGTTGCGATGCGCAGCGACCTCACAACTCAACCACACGTTTGCGCAGCTGGGGCAGACAGCGACGACTGACATCGAGCAACTCATTGACATGGCGAAGCCGCGCCCGGGTATGACCATCTGGGCCACGACGCAACTCCTGTAGTTCGTCCATCGCCACCAGGCAGTTGCGATGAATGCGCAGAAACCGGTCGGCAAATTCAGATTCCAGCGACTTCAGCGAATCTTCGATCAGATCCTCGCCATTGGCATGGTGGATCACCACGTACTTCTCGTCGGCCTGCAAGTAATAGATCTCTTCAATCGGGATCAAGCGCATGCTGCCGCGCAGGCGGGCGCACAGATGGCTGCGCCGCTTGTCCTGACCATCGGCCTTTTGCAACTGATCCAGGGCGGCAGGTGCCAACCGACGCGCCCGACCGAGCGATTCGCTGAGTCGCTCGGCGCGCACCGGTTTCATCAAGTAGTCGACCGCGCCGGCATCAAAGGCGGCCAGTGCGTGCTCGTCATAGGCGGTGCAGAACACCACGGCCGGGGCCGGATTGAGCGTGGCCATATGCCGCGCAGCTTCCAGCCCGTCCATCACCGGCATCGACACATCCATCAGCACCAGATCCACATTGCCCGCCATGACCCGTTCGCAGGCTTCGCGGCCGTTCTCCGCCTCCCCCACCAGTTCGATCTCGGGATGATCGGCCAGCAAATCGGCCAAGCGGTCGCGTGCCAGCGGTTCATCATCAACGATCAGCACCCGCATGAAATCTGTCCTCCCTCGGCCGGGCCCTCGCGGGCTGGAGCCACACCTGTGCCGATAATGCCACCATTGATCCGACAACTTGAAGTTTGAACGTCCTGTTCAAGCTCGAATCCGGCATCTTCGCCACCTGACCCGACCGCCCAACGCCGCGTCACTCGCGAGCAACCGCACCATGGCCCGACGCTGCCTGGCAATCGAGTCATCGTGAGCCGGACGACTCGCTCACCAGCGGAATCAGCAAGACACAATGATAGCTCCCGGATTCTTCATAACGCCGCAATGCTGCCTGATCGGCAAAATGGTACGCCAGTCGCTGCTCGATGTTCGACACGGCGTGCTGACTGCCGGTCGAGGCTTCGCGCTTGTCCGGCAACGGATTCTGAATGTGCACCTGCAACTGCTTGCCCTTCAGCGACAGCGCGATATGCAGCAGTCCGCCCTCGGGCAGTTTGGAAATACCATGATGTACCGCGTTCTCCACCAGCGGCTGCACGGTCAGCCGCGGCAACTGCATGTCCATTGGCACATCGGCGTCGATCTGCCATTCGACCTTCAGCCGGTGGGTGAGCCGCAATTGCTCGATTGCCAGATAGCGCCGACACAACGACAGTTCTTCCTCCAGCGAGGCAGTGCCCTGGCCGGCACCGAGGGCCGCACGGAACAGGTCGGAAAGATCCTCGATCGCCCACTCGGCGCTGACCGGGTCGCGGCGCAGCAGGCTGAGGATGCTGTTCAGGCTATTGAACAGAAAGTGCGGCCGGATACGGGCCTGCAAGGCATCAACCGCCGCCCGGGCCTGGGCGCGTTCGTTCTGCAGCCATTGCTCCTGCACGTAGTAGTAGCGCATCAGCGCCGCTGACAGGACCGCGGCCACCGCGCTTACCCGCCCGGCGAAGCCGCCACCGCCAGGAAAGGACTTCTCCAGATGAAAGCCAAACACCGGGTCGAGCAGGTACACCAGATAAGCGGCCAGAGCCGACAAACCCACCGGCAGGGCCCAGGCCAGACCGGCACCCAAGGGGGTCCATAGTCTGGCCAACCAGGGTCGCGCCTTGCACAGCACCAGGATCGACAACAACATCAACCACAGTGCCCAGGTACTGGCAGCGACGAACTCTTCCAAGGTCCAGGGGTCGGAGCGCCGTGGTGCCAGGGCCAGCACCACCACTACCAGTTGCGCCGCCACCAGACTGGTGAACAGCAGCGGTAGTCGACAGAAATCAGGCGGACGAAAGGTCGATCTCGCAGGCATGGCGCGAAGTGTGCGCTGCCGGCTCGATTCGCGCCAGTCGGCAACGACAGCCAGCAGCACAGCCGCGATCAGCGGTGCTCAGTCGGGGCGAGAATACTGGCGCCAGACGCAGCACGCCCGGCGCGAGGCCGGGCGTGCGATCAACGGCGAGCCCCAGTTCGGACTATTCGAACCAGGTCACGTCTGCAGACAGGGTGAACAGGAATCGACCGTCGGCCTGCGGCGTATCGTCGAGGTCGGTATCGGAGTAGCCGAGATAGGCACTGAACGGCCCCAGCGGATGAGAAACACCAATCTGGCCGTGGAAGAAATCCTCGTCAAGATCGGTCTTGTCGGTGTAGGTGCCTTCAAGATCCAGCGACCAGTCGTTGCCCAGGTCGAAGCTGTGCTTGCCTTTCACCCGATAGGCCTGGCCGGCGAAGACGTCATCGTCATCGGTATACCACAGCGAGAGCTCGGTACCCGAGGTCAGCGTGACGCCGACGGTGAACTCGGTGTAGTCATAGCCCTCGGACGGCGCACCGGCATAGGTGTAGTGGGCAAAGCCGACATTCCAGCCGAAGCCACTTTCGGTTTCAGCGGCGTAGCCGCCGTAGAAATCGACCTCCAGGTCTGCAGGATCGTCATCGCCGAAATCGACATTGGAGGCCCAGGTACCGACATACAATCCATTGTCCCAGGCATAGTCGAGACTGACCTGCAAGGCGGGATTGAAGTCGCCGTTGTCATCACCTTGCGTTTGGCTGACACCATCAAACAGGTAGTCAGAGGCGACAGTCACGGTGGAGGTCAAAGAACCAGCAGATGCGCTGCCGGCAAAGCCTGCAAGGGCGAGAAACAAAAGGGTCTTGCGCATACTTCCCCCTAACGGTTGGACTGGCAGTTTAAGTTGGGTGGTGCCTGTATCCGCCCGGCTCGGTGGCCTGCTCCCTACCCCCGACGGACACGGATCGGTGGACCGGCGGATCGATCTTGGCCCGCCGCAAACTCGTTTGCAATTCGTTAAACATCCCCCGCCTGGTGCAGTTTGCACCAAGTCTGGAAGGATTTCATCCAAACAATTGCCGCGCCAGTTCGTCAGCCGGCATCGGCTTGCCGAAGAAGTATCCCTGCCCGTCATCGCAGCCCATGGCCAGCAGTCGATCGCGCTGCTCGGCGGTCTCAACGCCCTCGGCGATCACCTGCAGATGCAGCAGATGCCCCATATTGATGACCAGGGCAGCAATCACCTGATCTTCGGCATTCTGGTTCAGGCCTGTGATGAAGGCACGATCGATCTTCAGCCGGTCGATCGGCAGTCGCTGCAAGTGACTCAAGGACGAATAGCCGGTGCCGAAGTCGTCGATCGCCACGCCAATGCCCATATCGCGCACCTGCTGCAGAATCGCGCTGAGCCCAAGGGTGTCTTCCATCATCAGACTTTCGGTCACTTCCAACTCTAGATGCTGGGGATTGATCGAGGTCTGTGCCACCACCTCGCGCACCATGCCGAGGAAATCCGGATCCTTCAGCTGCCGCATCGACACGTTCACTGCCATGCGCAGATCACGGCCATAGCGCTTGGCCCAGACCTGCTGCTGGATACAGCTTTGGCGCAGGATCCATTCGCCGATGGTGACGATGTGACCCGAGTCCTCGGCGGCCGGGATGAACAGCAGTGGCGAGACCAGTTCGCCCGGCGTGCGCTGCCAGCGCACCAGGGCTTCGACGCCGAATACTTCGCCCGAGGCCAAGCGCACCTGCGGCTGGTAGTACAAGCGCAGACACTTGCGCTCCACCGAGTAACGCAGCTCACGAATCGTTTGCAGGCGGGTCTGCAGCTCGCGCTCAAAGCGATTGTCGAAGAACTGGAACGATGAGCGACTGACCTGCTTGGCCTGCTTCAGCGCGATGCCGGCATTGCGGAACACCGCGCTGGCGCGATCGCCATGATCGGGGTACATCGCCACGCCCACCGACAAGGTCAGCGGAATATCGTTGCCCTCAACACTCACATTGTGTTCGAGTCGCTTGGACAGGTTGCGCAGGTCGGACTCCAGCTCACTGCCGCCGCCGAGGTAGACCATGGCGAAGGTGTCAGCCGAGGTGCGGGCCAGGAAGCAGTCGGTGCCAAATACTTCGCGCAAGATTCGCCCAGCCGCGCGCAAGGTGTGGTCGCCCACCTCGTGGCCCAGGCCATCGTTGACCGCCTGAAAGTTGTCGATGTCGGCCACCACCACATGAAACGAATCGTGCTCGCTGACGCGACGTTCGATCTCGCGCTCGAAGGCAGCTCGATTGGGCAGGCGGGTCAGACGATCCCAGTAGGCCAGGTCCTCCAGCGCCTCGAACAGATGCGCATTGTCGAAACCGACAGCGATATTGATCGAGAACACCTCCAGCAGTTTGCGATCGAGCTCGCTCAGTGGACGACGGGTGGTGATATGCACCGCCAGGCGCTCGCCGCGCGGCGAGCAGATGTAGAGCACGGTGCGATCGGGCTCGAACATATTGCGCTGCTCGCGCAGCACCTTCTCTATATCGTCGTGCAGAACACTGACGCCCAGTTCAGCCACGGCACGACCACGGAAATCAGCGAATCGTCCCGAGGCTGCGACCACCGTGGCCGGCTCTTCCGGCAGGCCCCCTGACTGCGCGCACAGCACGCCGTCCTCCGGCACATGCAGCAGCGAGCAGATCTGAATCAGCACACCGGCAGAGAAGCGCTCCACCGCCTGCACCGCCATCAGGTTGGACGCAGCGCCAACAATCTCTTCCAGACCGCGGCGACTCGCCTCGATGGTGCAGATCTGCTGATAGGAACGCAGCGCCGATGCCAGCGCGGTAATCAGTCGGGTCGAGGTCAACTCGGACTTCGACTTGTAGTCATTGATATCGTACTTCTGCACCACCTCAAGCTCAGGCGCATAACCCGGCTGTCCGGTTCGCAGTACGATGCGCACGGCTTCATCACACAGGGTTTCACGAATGAACCCGACCAGCCTGAGGCCGGCATCATCGGCTTCCATCACCACGTCCAACAGCACACAGCTGTAGCGCTTGTTGCGCAACTTCTGCCGCGCCTCTTCGGCCGTCATCGCCGAGTCGAACTCCAGCGGTCGATCAAACAAGGTGACGCCGCGCAGCGCAAACACCGTGGCGCGATGAATCTCTTCGTCGTCGTCAACAATCAGTATGGGCCAGGGCTCGGCTTCGGCCAGGCGCGCGGGAGCGACTTCGACTTCGTCGGCAAACTCCAGCAGATCCTCGTCATGCATGGGCGCCACGTTCCCCTCTAGTCCGAGCTCGGCAACGGCGCCACGCGCGGTATGGTGATGGTAAAGCAGCTGCCCTTGCCAAGTTCGCTGCTTACCGCAATTGTGCCGCCCAACACCGTTGTCACCGTAGTGTAGACCAAATTCAGGCCCAGTCCGGTACCCCCTCGGCCCAACTTAGTTGTGAAGAATGGGTCAAAGATTCGCGATTGATGCTGCTCCGGAATGCCGTTGCCATCGTCAATGAAGCGCAATTCAATGCTGTCCTCAGCGCTGCGCCCACCCTCGATGCGCAGCAATCCATGGCTGCGATCCTCGAACGCGTGATTGACCGCGTTGGTGAACAGGTTGGTGACCACGCCACCAAGAGGTCCGGGGTAGCTGTCCATCACGATATCAGCGGGAATCGCCAACTCAATCTGGATCGAGGTTCGGCGCAGACTGGGCCGCAGCACGCTGATCACTTCTTCGATCGTTTCCTGCAAGTCAAACTCGCGCCGCTGCGACGAGGTCTGATCAGCGGCGACCTGTTTGAAGCGGGCGATCTGAGCCGCTGCGCGTTGCAATCCCTTCAGCATCAGTTGACAGCCTTCATCCACCTCGGCAACGAAGCGATCCAAGGTAGAGCGGCGCAGGCCGCCTTCATGCAAGGCCTGACGAAAATCGATCAATTTGTCGGATAGCGCGCTGGCCACCGTCAGGCTACTGCCCACTGGCGTGTTCACCTCATGTGCAATACCGGCCACCACCTGCCCGAGTGCTGCCAGCTTCTCTGCACGCAGCAGGCTGTCCTGCGCGTGCTGCAGCTCATCCAGCGCTCGCTGCGTGTCCTGATAGGCAGCGGCCAATCTACGGTTGTTCTCGATGCGACTGCTGATGTCCTGAAACACCAGCAGCCAGCCGCCGCCGCATTCCGCCGGCAGGCGTGCCGAGTGCACGATAAAGGCCCGACAGCGCTCGCCCTGGGTAATCTCAATTTCCTCTGCAGCGCCTTCGTGACTGGGTGCCATCAAGGATGCCAAGGCCGGACAGGACAGACTTTCGATCAGCCGTTGTCCAGGTGAGCTGGCGCGCGGCCCGAAGGTCTGAATGAAGGCCGAGTTGCGCTCGGCAATCTGCTGCTGCGGATCGACCACCACTAGCGGAAGCGGCAACAATGCGTTAAGAGTGGAGTGCAGTAACAGTTGTGCATTGAGGTCGCGCTCGGCGGTCTGTTGTCGCTCCAGACCGGCATTGAACTCGCGAATGAATGCCCCGAGTTCGTCGTGCGCGGCATGCGTGACGGGAAGATACTGGCGCCTCTCGCGATAGGCGCGCACCGAATGCTCGGCACGGCGCAGCGGGGTGATGATCAGCCAGCGGAACGCCAGCATCACGCAGGCGATCAGAGCGATCAGCAGACCGCCGAGCATCCACAGCTGCGGCTCCATTTCACGCAGCAGGCTCCACGTGCCCAGTCGCTCGGCCACCGCCAGATGCAGACGACCGACTGGCGTCTCGCCCGGGGGCCCGGCCACATCCACCTCGACCCACTCAAGATCGGCGCCGGCACAGTCTCCTGCCTGCAGTGGACGATCCCGCCCGAGCACGTGCGTCAATTGCGCGCATTCGATCCGGCCGCCGCGCAGCGACTGCTCCAGCACCACCTCAGCCGAGGCCAGGTCGAGATTCCACAGCGGCAGGGACAAGAGGCGCGCATCACTCAGCAGATACTGCTGCAGTTCGGCCGCATGCAGCTGACTCAGCTCATTGGACCGTTGGCGCGCCAGCGCACCGATAATGACCGCCGCCAGCAGCAGCATGACCGGCAAGGTGAGCCAGAGAAACTTTGCACGTAGGCTGTTTATTCTCAGCACACCCGGGCTCCGTGTGATCGGCTGCCGTCGATCAGACCGATAGTTGAGCGTAGCAGTCGGCGCGACAAACAGCACCTCCCGCATAGGCTGAGAGGTTCCACAGGTCGGCACTCAGGGGCAGGCGCCCGCCAACGCTGGCGCTATTCCACGGCAACCGGTAGTTTTGGTACTGCTCGCCGGGTCGCTGGGCCCGGCGCATCAGCCAACAGGGGGAAGCCGTGGAAAAGATCTGGCTCAAGCATTACCCGGCGGGCGTACCGGCCACGGTGGCGGAAGATCAGTACCGGTCGGTGGTCGAACTGCTCGAAGAAAGCTTTCACCGCTACCGCCATCAGCCTGCCTACATCTGCATGGGACGACGTCTGAGCTTCGACCAGCTCGACCAGCTTTCCACCCGTTTCGCCGCTTTCCTGCAAAGTCGCGGCCTGCAACGCGGTGATCGTGTCGCGGTGATGTTGCCGAATGTCCTGCAATATCCGGTGGTAGCCGCGGCGGTACTGCGCGCCGGTCTGGTCTTGGTCAACGTCAACCCACTGTATACCGCACGTGAGCTGCGCCATCAGCTGCAGGACAGTGGAGCCCGCGCCATCGTGGTACTGGAGAACTTCGCCGAGACCGTGCAGAAAGCCGATCAGCCGCTGGACCTGGTAGTGGTGACCGGCGTCGGCGATCTGCTCGGCTTTCCCAAGGGGGCTATCACCAACTTTGCCGTGCGACGGATCAAGAAGCTGGTGCCCGCTTATTCGATACCCGGTCACGTGCGTTTCGGCTCGGCCCTTTCACAAGGCAGCGGGCAGCCACTCAGCAAAGTTGAATTGAAGCCAGACGACATCGCGGTGCTGCAGTACACCGGAGGCACCACCGGCGTCGCCAAGGGCGCCGTCCTGTTGCACAGCTCATTGATTGCCGCGCTGCTGGCATCGGAAGCCTGGATGCAGCCTGGCCTGAAGCGACGCCCGATGAGCGGCCAACTGACCATTGTCTGCGCCTTGCCGCTCTATCATGTGTTTGCCTTTGTCACTTGCGGCCTGCTGGGCATGCGCACCGGCGCGCTTAACATACTGATTCCGAATCCGCGTGATATCGGTGGCTTGATCGACACCATCAAGCCCTACAAGATCAATGTGTTCCCGGCGGTTAACACCCTGTTCAACGCGGTCGCCAATCACCCCAAGGCCAGCGAACTGGACTTCTCCGAGCTGCTGATCTCGAACGGCGGCGGCACGGCGATTCAAGAGCCGGTGGCCAAGCGCTGGCTTGAGCTGACCGGCTGCCCGGTGGTCGAGGGCTATGGCCTGAGCGAATCCTCCTCGGGTATCACCTGCAATCCGACCGATTCCGACACCTACACCGGCACCATCGGCATGCCCATGCCGAACGCCGAGGTGCGCTTGCTGGACGATGACGGCAACGATGTCGAGTTCGGTCAGCCGGGCGAAATTGCCCTGAAGAGTCCGCAGATGATGGCCGGCTATTGGCAGCGACCGGATGAAACCGCCAACTCGATGACCGCCGACGGCTTCTTCAAGACTGGCGACGTCGGCGTCATCGACGAACGCGGCTATCTGAAGATCGTCGACCGCAAGAAAGACATGATCCTGGTCTCGGGCTTCAATGTGTACCCGAATGAGATCGAAGCGGTAGCGGCCGGCTGCCCGGGTGTGCTGGAGGCGGCTGCGATCGGCATTCCCGACAAATCATGCGGCGAGGCAGTGAAACTGTTCGTCGTGAAGAAGGACCCGAACCTGAGCATCGACACGGTCAAGAGCTATCTGGCCGAGCACCTGACCGGCTACAAGAAGCCCAAGCACATCGAATTTCGCGATGAGCTACCAAAGACCAATGTCGGCAAGATCTTGCGCCGCGAGTTGCGTGATGCCGAGTTGAAGCGAGGGTAATTCGAGACCGCTGGCGATGCCATAGGGTGCGTCTTGGGCGCACCGTTACGATCTTGACCGATGCACGGTGGTGCGCCCAAGACGCACCCTATACATGCCATTTCACCTGGGCGTCTGGCTTAAAACTCAATCCGAGCACCCAGACTCCAGTACGCCTGTTCGGTATCGGCCAGTCCGAACAACCGTCGATAGCTGAGAAACGCCGACCAGCCGCCGGTGAACTGCATCGCCAGCGATGCCGATGCTTCGCCGTAGTCGGCGTCAATGGTCGACGTCGGCAGCAGAAAGTCCAGCGACTGCGGATCGTTGACGAAGCGCCCACGCAGGGATTCCGAGGTATCCTCAAACTGGTGCACCCAGGACGCTTCCAACTGCGGCAGCAGGATGCCATTGCGGGTTGAGACGGCCCATTGCGCGCCGAATCCCAATCGACCGATGAAGGACTGGATCTCCTGAGCATCCAGTTCCACTGCGAATGCATCAGATCCCTCGACCGCAGTTTCGGCGAAACGATCGACTTCCAGCTCGGCATACTCAATCGCCAGACGCGGGCCGAAGCTGGCATTTCGATACTGCCAGTCATAGCCACCCGACACGGTAGCGGTGAACAGGTCGACGTCGGGCGCGGCGCGCAGCACGTCGCGATTGTCGAAGTTCTCTTCGTCGGTGCTGCCTGAGAAGCTGGCGACGCGCGTCTGCACGATCTCGCCCCGTCCAAAGCCCAGGCTGCCATCGATCCAACCGCGCTCGAAGCTACGACTGAGATAGGCGACCAAGGTATTCTGGTCGAGTTCCAGCTGACCCGAGTCGCCCTCCAGATCGATATCCAGGGCGGTACGCGAATACGCCAGACCGGCCACCCAGTGAGCGCCGAAACGCTTGTCGACGCCGGCAAACAGGGTGTCGGAATCGCTGCCGTAGCCGCTTTCAAGATCGGTTGAATCGCGCTCGCCGCGCCCCACGATGATGCTGGCAAAGACGCCGATACCGCGACCGAGCAGTTCATCATCTTCGGCGGCCGCAGCCAGCGGCAGGAAGCCGTGGCGGGTCTGCAGACCGGAGTCGACCAAGGCCAGTCCAGCACCGCCGCCGCTACGCACTGCCTCCAGACGCCGCCCCACCGCACCAAGCTGGGTGCCGGCCAACATGCGGAAGCCACGGCGCTGACTGGAGAACTCTTCGCTGACCACGCCGCGCAGACTGGCAATCAATTGCTGCGCCGCCGACGGGTCGCGCAGTGCCAGACGCAGCAGCTGGCAACGCCGATCCAGTTCGCTGCCCGGCGGTGGGCGATCGGTGGCACACAGTCGGCCCAGCGAATCGATTTGCGAGGCCAGCAACGGATCCCCGACGGAATCGAGCAGCGCGCGCATACGATCGGCCAAGGCCCCCGGATCATCATCATCGTCGCGGATCAGCAAGGTGAATTCGCCTGGCATGCCGACCTCATAACAGTCGGACTGGGCGATTCGAATACGCAGGGTTTCGTCCTGCTCGGCCACGTTGTCGTCAATGATCCGAATCTCGACAAAGGCGTTCCGCGCACCCTCCGGAATTCTGGGTATCTGACTGTTAAGTACGAAATCCTCACCGGGCCGGGCGCTGCCGCCCGCCAGATCGACGTCGATACAGACGCCGCCGGAAGGCGCCGGCTGATCGAGCGACAGATCGACGCGCACCGGGCGCGTGCTGCCCTCTTCTGCGACGCCACGATCGACCGCCAGGCTGAGTACCGGCCGCGGCGTGGTCTGAGCGAGCCCGATCGCCGGCAAGCCAGCCAGCAGGAGTATCACCACACTGCGCGCCAGGGCGCAAAACGGCGTCTGCATCGTGCGTTCTCCCAACCCTCCCCCGAGGGTGCGAAGCTCGATCCTACGCCGTTCCGGCCGATCCCCCAAGCCCGCGGACCGTGGGTGAAACGGCGGGCTCAGGTATCACCGCTTTCATGGCAGCGGCCAGAATGCGCGAATCGCGGCAACCCCCTGCGCGCCATGGCGACGGGCCGTGGTCAGATCATCGGCGCAGAGGCCGCCGATGGCATAGATTGGAAGGCTGGAACAGGCGCGCAGCTGGGCGAATCCGGCCCAGCCCAGGGCGGCGCGGCCTGGATGAGTGGCGGTCGACATCACCGCACCCAACACCACGCAATCCACCCGCAGGGCCTCGGCCCGAGCGAGATCGGCAAGATCATGACAGGCAGCGGACAAGATCTGTCCGGACGCCAGTCGTGGTCGGGTCTGCTGCAGTTGCGCCGAGCGCAGATGCAGTCCGCAGCCCAGTCGTTCGGCTCCCTCGATGTCCCCATTCAGCAGCAGATCGGCAGCAAACTTGCGAACGTCAGGTAGCAAGGCGGCAGCCAGTTCTCGCTGTGCCGATGCATCGAGCTGCGGGCAACGCAACTGAATCAAGCGATGACCGGCCCGCAGCAGGCCAATCACGCCTTCAGCGACCGAGGGCGCAGCGATTCCTTCCGGGGTCACCGCCATGCGATCAGGCCGACTCAAGGCAGCCGCCGCAGGGCGATCGGCCTGTGGCAGCGGGTACTGGGCCAACGCCCGCCGCTCGACCCAGTGCAAGGCCTGATGCTCCAGCGCGACGGGAACACCGGCAAATCGGCTCACCTGGTAAACGTCAAGCTCGATCGGCCGTTGGCCTAGATCGAACGGGATGCAAATCAGCGGCTCGGCCGACTGCACCTCGATGCCCAGTTCCTCATGCAGCTCGCGACGCAGGGCCTGCAGGGGCGACTCATGCTGTTCGCGCTTGCCGCCGGGAAACTCCCACAGGCCGGCGTGATGATGGGTAGACGGCCGTTGTGCAAGCAGCACCCGTCCATCGGCATCGGTGAGTGCCGCGGCGACCACTGACAAGCGGCTTGCAGTCAGTGGCGCGTTCACAATCAAACCTCATCTCAGGGCAGCGAACCAGCCGGTGCTCGTTCGCGCTCGACTCAACCCAGCTGACCGTGGCAGTGCTTGAACTTCTTGCCGCTGCCGCAGGGGCAGGGTTCGTTGCGGCCGACTTTCGGCATATCGCGGGTCACCGGCTGTGCTCCGCCCTGCGCTGCCGCCACCTGTGCGGCCTCTTCGTCAGCACTGTAGCCACCGGCATCCTGGTGCTGGAACTGCATGTTCTGGGCACGTGCAAGCTGGCGGCGACGCTCCTCTTCCTCCAGTCGCGCCACTTCCTCTTCACTGCGGACCCGTACCCGGGCCAGCATGATCACCACCTCACGCTTCACCTTGTCGAGCATCTCGGCAAACAGCTCGAAACTCTCGCGCTTGTACTCCTGCTTCGGCTGCTTTTGCGCATAGCCGCGCAGATAGATGCCCTGTCGCAGATAGTCCATACGCGCCAGATGCTCTTTCCAGCTCTGATCCAGCACGTGCAACATCAGGTGCCGCTCCAGCTGGCGCATCATCTCGCCGCCGATCTGCTCTTCCTTGGCCTTGAACACCGAGGCGCCCAGCTCGGCGATGTTGTCGGCAATCTGTTCTGCGGTCAGCTCATGGTTGTCCGCGATCATCTGCTTTATATCCACGTGCAGGCCGAACTCCGACTCCAGTTCGCGCTGCAGGCCGTCGACATCCCATTGCTCGTCGACCGAGCCCGGGGGCACAAAGCGCTGCGCCGTCTCGATCATCACGTCCTGGCAGATGGCACTGATGGTGGCGTGCACATCCTCAGCTTCCAGCAGGTCATTGCGCTGCTCGTAGATGACCTTGCGCTGATCATTCGACACGTCGTCGAAATCGAGCAGGTTCTTACGCATGTCGAAATTGTGCGCCTCAACCTTACGCTGGGCCTTTTCGATTTGCCGGGTAACCAGACGATCTTCGATTGCATCGTCTTCCTTCATGCCGAGGAAGGCCATCGCCTTCTGCACCCAGTCGGCAGCGAAGATGCGCATCAGGTTGTCTTCCAGCGACAGATAGAAGCGCGACGAGCCGGGGTCACCCTGGCGACCGGAACGGCCACGCAGCTGATTGTCGATGCGGCGGCTTTCGTGACGCTCGGTGCCGATGATGTGCAGACCACCGGCGGCCAGCACCTGCTCGTGCGTCTTGTTCCAGTCGGCCCTGATCTGTTCGACCTGCTTTGGATCTGCCTCGGGCCCCAGCGCTTCCAGTGCTACTTCCAGATTGCCGCCGAGCACGATGTCGGTACCGCGACCGGCCATGTTGGTGGCAATGGTGACCGCACCCGGACGGCCGGCCTGCGCCACGATGTGCGCCTCGCGCTCATGCTGCTTGGCATTCAGCACTTCGTGCGCGATCTTTTCGTTCTTCAGAATGGTGGCAATCAGCTCGGAGATTTCGATCGAGGTGGTACCCACCAGCACCGGCTGCCCGCGCTTGTGGCAGTCACGAATATCATCGACCACGGCGCGGAACTTGGCTTCCCGCTTGAGGAAGACGAGATCGGGGTGATCCTTGCGCACCATCGGTCGGTGAGTCGGAATCACCGTCACTTCCAGGCCGTAGATCTGCTGGAATTCGTAGGCTTCAGTATCGGCTGTACCGGTCATGCCGGCCAGCTTCTTGTACATGCGGAAGTAGTTCTGGAAGGTGATCGAGGCCAGAGTCTGGTTTTCGCGCTGGATCGGCACGCCTTCCTTGGCTTCCACCGCCTGATGCAGACCATCGGACCAACGCCGACCGGCCAGCGTACGGCCGGTGAACTCGTCAACGATCACCACCTCGCCGTCGCGCACGATGTAATCGACGTCGCGCTGATACAGGTTGTGCGCACGCAGCGCTGCGTTCAGGTGATGAACCACGGCGATGTGCTGACCATCGTACAGACCATCGTCTTCACCGATGATGCCGGCACCGCGCAGCAGCTCTTCGACATGCACCATGCCCTGCTCGGACAGATGCACCTGTTTGCCTTTCTCATCGACGAAGAAGTCGCCTTCGCCCTCTTCGGTGGCCTGCCGGGTCAACTTGGGAACGATTCGATTGACCCGGATGTACAGCTCCGGAGACTCATCAGCCGGACCGGAAATGATCAACGGCGTGCGCGCTTCGTCGATCAGGATCGAGTCGACTTCGTCGACGATGGCAAAGTTAAGTCCGCGCTGGAAGCGGTCATCCTTGGCCAACGCCATGTTGTCGCGCAGATAGTCAAAACCAAACTCGTTGTTGGTGCCGTAGGTGATGTCAGCGGCGTAGGCGCCTTTTTTCTCGCCATGCGGCATGCCGGGGTAGACCACGCCAACGCTCAGACCAAGCCAGCTGTATACCTTGCCCATCCAGGCACTATCGCGCTTGGCCAGATAGTCGTTCACCGTCACTACATGCACGCCCTTACCGGCGATGGCGTTCAGATACACCGGCAGGGTGGCCACCAGGGTCTTGCCTTCACCGGTACGCATTTCGGCAATCTTGCCGCTGTGCAGCACCATGCCGCCGATCAGCTGCACATCGTAATGACGCATGCCAAGCACGCGCTTGGCCGCCTCGCGCATGGTGGCAAACGCCTCGGGCAGCAAGGCATCGAGCGATTCGCCGTCGGCATGGCGTTGCTTGAACTCACCGGTCTTGGCTTTCAGCGCCTCGTCGCTCAGCTGGCTGAGCTCCGCCTCCAGCCCATTGATGCGAGCGACGGTCTTGGACAACTGTTTCAGCTGGCGCTCGTTGCGACTGCCAAAAATACTGGTGAGAACTTTGTTGAGCATGAGGGGATTCCGAGTCGCCCGTGGGGCGCCGATTGCGAGACAAGCGAAAAGGCCGCCCAAGGCGGCCAGCTGTGCATTGTAACCTTGGGGCGCGATCGGAGCGAATCAAGCCCCGTTCGGCGGGCGGCGCCGGGCGCCGCCAGGTCGGCAAAGACCGCGGCTCAGCCGCGCGCTTTGGCGTTCTTCAGATAGGACGCTGGGTTGACCGGGCGGTCGTTCAACCAGACCTCGAAATGCACGTGCACCCCAGTGGCGCGGCCGGTCTTGCCCATTTTGGCGACCACATCGCCGGCGCGAACGCGGGTACCCGGCTCGACCAGATTCTTGTCGTTGTGGGCGTAGCGGGTCATATAGCCATTGCCATGGTCGATATCGACCATATTGCCGTAACCGGCGTAACGGCCCGAGAAGGTGACCACGCCATCGGCGACGGCCAGGATTTCGGAACCATGGGCACCGTTGAAATCCATGCCACGGTGAAATTCGCTGCGGGCAGTAAACGGATCGCTGCGCATGCCGAAGCCCGACGAGGCATAACCGGCGCGAATCGGAAGACCCGCCGGCAAATGGGCCGTTTCAACGTCACGGTCGAGCAACAAGGTTTCCAGCACATCGAGTTGGCGCGACTGCGATTCCAGCTTGACCGACAGCGCTTCCAGCGAGGCGCGCACACTGCGGTCGGCCGGCGCCCCCATGATATCCAGCGCTTCCGGTCCGCCCATGGCAGGCAGCACACCGAAATCGAACTCGCCATCCTCAAGCTGAGCCAGTCGAGTCAGACGGTCGCCGAGCGCGTTGAGACGGGTCGCTTGCGCCTGCAGCTCACCGAGGCGGACACCGAATGCGTTCAGCTCCATGTCAACCTGCTGTTTGGCGCGATCCAGATCCTGGGCCTGACCATTCAACTGGTCACGCATCGCCGCTACTTCCTGCAGGGCGCTGGCGCGCCCGTCGCGCAGCCAGAAGCCCACGCCAACGCCAATCCCCACCAAGAACACCACGAAACCGAACGTAGCAGCTAGCACTCGCGGATCCGTCAGCGAGAGTTTGCGCGGTGTTCGCAGCGATTTAGCTACGATAATGACATTCATCAACCGGCCATCCTGTCGTTAGCCCATGCAGCCTGCTGGACCTCATCACAAGCACCGCAACATCTCGGCCCTGGATCAGCTCCCGCAGAACCTGATCCAGCGCGCCCAATGGCTCAGTGCGCTCGATCATTTGCTGCGTCAGTCCCTGCCGCCGACGCTAAGAGACCAATGTCAGTTGGCCAATGTGCGCGGCAGCAGGCTTGTCTTTTTGGTTCGCAGTCCGGCCGTGGGCCCGAAATTGCGGTTGTTGAGCGCAAACCTGCTCTCAACAGCCCAACAGCTCGGGCTCACAGTCGACCAACTCACCGTAAAAGTGGCAACGATGGAGCCCGTTCCCCAGGACTCTACATCGCGAACACCCCTTTCCCCCGCCGCCCGCGAGAACCTGCGTGCAGCGGCTTTGACAGTCAGCGACCCGGAACTCCGCGATCAACTGCTGCGTATGGCCTCCATGGCCGATTCGTTCTTCCCGTGATGCCGCAGCCCTAAGACTGCAGCGGTAACGCTCAAAATCAAATCAAACCGAGGCCTGCGCCGGATGGGCGTAGGAGATCGGCGCATCGCCCGGATCGGTAAACGTGACCTCTTCCCAGGCCGACGTTTGCGCCCGCAGCTCGCGAAGCAACTGGTTGTTCAGCTGATGCCCTGACTTGTAGCCATAGAACGCGCCGATCAGGCTATGTCCCAGCAGATACAGGTCACCGATGGCATCGAGAATCTTGTGCTTGACGAACTCGTCTTCATAACGCAGCCCGTCTTCGTTCAGCACGCGATAATCGTCCAGCACGATGGCGTTGTCCATCGAACCACCCAAGGCGAGATTGCGCTCGCGCAGGTATTCGATGTCCTTCATGAAGCCGAAGGTACGCGCCCGGCTCACTTCTTTCACGAATGACGTAGTGGAGAAGTCGATCTCGGCACTTGAAGTCGACGAGGTGAACAGCGGATGGTTGAAGTCGATCGAGAAGCCGACCTTGAAACCATCGAAGGGCTCAAAACGGGCCCACTTGTCACCATCGCGTACCACTACCGGCTGCTTGATGCGAACAAAGCGCTTCGGCATGCTTTGCTCTTCAATGCCAGCGGACTGCACCAGGAAAACGAAAGGGCCTGCTGACCCATCCATGATCGGCACTTCCGCCGCCGACAAGTCCACGTAGGCATTGTCGATACCGAGTCCGGCCAGGGCCGACAGCAGATGCTCGACGGTGGCGACGCGTACGCCGTCCTGAATCAGGGTGGTTGAGAGACTGGTGTCTCCCACTTTTTCCGCGCAAGCGCGTATGTCCACCGGTTCGTCAAGATCGACCCGTCGGAAAACGATGCCAGTATCGACCGCCGCCGGACGCAAGGTCATGTAGACCTTTTCTCCGGAGTGCAGGCCGACGCCTGTTGCGCGAATTGTGTTCTTTAATGTTCTCTGTCTGATCATTCTTGTGCGTTCTCCGGGGCTGGAGCGCGACAAAAGCGACCGGAGAATAGCACACGCGTTTCAGAGAGCAACAGCAAAAACGACAAACCGGAACCGGTTTGTCGTTTTTTTGCAACACGAGTCATGCATTCTGAGTGATACCGCGCAATTCGGGCCGAGCCTGCCCGACTGTGCACGCTCAATCGGCCTGTCGACGCAGGAAAGCAGGGATATCCAGATAGTCCAAAGATCCGTCCGTGGCCGGAGTCACGTCGGCGCGCGCCGCTCGCGAGGGCACTGGTGCGGGCTCGGCGACCATGGCGGCTCCGGCATTCGCCATGGCGGCCATGTCGACCATGCCCGTGGTGGCATTGCGCACCAATTTCACCTGAGGTCGCTGCACCGCTTCCACTCGGGTTTCGTTGCGTACCGGCGCTCGCTGCGCCATCCGATTGAGTCCGGTGGCGACCACGGTGACCCGCACCTCGTCCTTCATCTCGGCATCCAGCACGGTGCCGATCACCACGGTGGCATCTTCCGAGGCGAACTCTTCGATGGTGCGACCGACTTCGTCGAATTCACGCATGGTGAAGTCGGGACCGGCGGTGATATTGACCAGGATGCCGCAGGCACCGGACAGATTGATGTCGTCCAGCAGCGGATTGCTGACCGCCGCTTCGGCAGCCGCCATGGCGCGGTCGTCGCCGCGGGCGTGACCGCTGCCCATCATGGCCATGCCCATCTCGCTCATCACCGTACGCACGTCGGCAAAGTCGACATTGATCAGGCCGGGTCGGACGATCAGGTCAGCGATGCCTTGCACGGCGCCCTGCAGCACATCGTTGGCAGCACGGAAGGCCTGCATCATGGTCGCATCGCGACCGAGCACGGTAATCAGCTTTTCGTTGGGAATGGTAATCAGTGAATCGCAGTGTTGGGCCAGCTCGTCAATGCCCTTCAAGGCAACCTGCATGCGGCGGCGGCCTTCAAACGGAAAGGGCTTGGTCACCACGGCGACGGTGAGAATGCCCATCTCCTTGGCCAGCTGCGCCACTACCGGCGCCGCGCCGGTACCGGTTCCGCCGCCCATGCCGGCGGTGATGAACACCATGTCGGCGCCATCCAACATCTCGACAATGCGCTCGCGGTCTTCCAGCGCCGCCTGTCGGCCGACCTCCGGATTCGCACCGGCGCCCAGACCCTTGGTGACATTGGCGCCGAGCTGCAGGATCTGTTTGGCTCCGACCCCCTTGATGGCCTGCGCATCGGTGTTGGCGCAAACGAAATCCACGCCTTCCAGCTGGCTGCTGACCATGTGGGCCACCGCATTGCCGCCGCCCCCGCCGACGCCGATCACCTTGATTACGGCGCTAGGTGCCGCTCTCTCAACAAACTCAAACATTGCTCTCTCCTCGCGACTCGTGTTGGTTCGTGTTTTCTTGTTGTTGGCTCGATGACTTGCAAACGCGGGACCGGTAACCGGCGCGATGATTGTCGCCGTTTTTCCGCCCGCGCGTAACGTCAAATTGTCCGAACGGCGACCTCCTGTCGCCGTTCGGACAGATCGATTGCACAGGCGATGCAACCGACCGTTGGCGAATCAACTGCTTAGACAATCGATTCACCCGCAACCGTTCCTCGGTTGCGAAAAACGTCGCTTCTGGTCGATCAAGCGACACTTAAAACTCCCCTCGATACCAGTTCTGGAAGCGCGACCACATGGTGCCGACTCGGCTGGCCGGTACGCTGGGACGGCGCGGAAACTCGGCCTGCGCCCCCCACAGCAGCAGACCAACACCTGTGGTGTAGACCGGGCTGCTGACCACTTCGCCAAGCCCGGTCACGTACTGCGGCACGGCAACACGCACCGGCATGTGCAGCATCTCTTCAGCCAGCTCGGCGACACCTTCCATGCGGGCAGCACCTCCGGTGAGCACCATGCCGGCGCGGACCAATTCCTCGAAACCGGCCCGGCGCAGTTCGGCCTGCACCATTTCGAAAATTTCTTCGTAACGGTTCTGCACCGCTTCGGCCAAGGCCTGACGGGCCAGACGCCGGGGCGGGCGGTCACCCACCGAGGGCACCTGGATTGACTCTTCGGCCGTGGCCAGCTGAGCCAGAGCGCAGGCGTAGCGCACCTTGATCTCTTCGGCGTGCGGCGTCGGTGTCCGCAACAAGTGAGCGATATCGTTGGTCACCTGATCGCCGGCAATCGGCAGAGAGGCCGAGTGGCGAATCGCACCCTGCACGAACACCGCGATATCCGTGGTGCCCGCCCCCATGTCGACCAGCACAACACCCAGTTCCTTCTCATCGGCGGTCAGAGCGGCGGCACTGGAGGCAATGGAGCTCAATACCAGATCATCGACCTGCAAGCCGCAGCGATTGATGCACTTGCTGATATTGGCTGCCGCAGATTGCGCTCCTACGATCAGATGGGCTCGCACTTCCAGTCGAACACCTGACATGCCGACCGGATGTCGAATGCCTTCCTGCGAATTGTCGACGATGTACTCCTGCGGAATCGCGTGCAGAATCTTCTGATCCGATGGAATGGCCACCGCCTTGGCCGCTTCCAGCACCCGCTCCATGTCACCGTAGGTGACCTCGCCGTCCTTGATCGGCACGATCCCCGGCGAGTTCTTGCACTGCACGTGGCTGCCGGCAATCGAGGCGTATACCGAGCGGATCTCGCAGCCAGCCATTAGCTCGGCTTCCTCCACGGCGCGCTGAATCGAGTTGACCGTGGAC
This sequence comes from Pseudomarimonas arenosa, assembly GCF_014841215.1. GTDB lineage: Bacteria > Pseudomonadota > Gammaproteobacteria > Xanthomonadales > Xanthomonadaceae > Pseudomarimonas > Pseudomarimonas arenosa. Next base: position 83,154 of record NZ_JACYTR010000009.1, on the reverse strand, counting down.
TCGATGTCCACCACCACGCCCCGTTTCAGTCCATGCGCACTGTGCGAGCCCATGCCGATGATTTCGATCGGATTGTCCGCGCTGTACTCGCCGACCAGGGCGACCACCTTGGAGGTGCCGATATCGAGGCCAACGATCAGCGATTTATCACCCTTGCGATTCATGTACCTGTTCCAGTTCCGGCATCGACATGTTCGGGTGTCGACGCCTCGCCCCAATGCAGGGCGAATCCATTGCCATAGCGAAAATCTGCACGAAGCAGAGGCCGTGCGTCGGCCTGGACCACCTTGACCAACAGCGGCCAGACTTCCTGCAAGCGGGCCATCGGTTCCACCCGCCCCAACATCAGTCGCGCATCACCCAGTCGCAGACTCCAACTGCCTCGTGCGGACAGTCGAACGCTGTCAAGCGGCAACCCGAGTTCCGCTACCAGAGGTTTGGCCTGCTGATAGAAGCGCAGGGTTTCCGCCAGGCGCGGGCGCGGGGAATCCAGGGTTGGCAAGCCTTCAGGCGCACCGCGCTTGGGCTCCTCGAATAGCTGTCCGTCCAGCGACACCAGGTAGCCCTCGCCCCAACGAGCAATCGGCTGGTGTTCGCGGATGCTGAGCTCCAATGCATTGGGCCAGCGCTTGCGCACATCAACCGAAGCCACCCAGGCCAGCGAGGCCACCGAGGCCCGCACCGCCTCCAGATCCACCGCAAAGAAGCCGCGCGCCACATGCGGCAGAACCGCTTGCCGAATGGCCTGTTCGTCAACGCGGCGATATTCGGCTTCGACGCTGAGGTGCTCGATTGGCCAGCGATCATTGGCGAACCAACCGTTAAGTACCGCCACCACCGGTAACAGGGCCAGGCCCAGGGCCAGGGTCCAGGCCAATGCGCGCAGGGCCAGGCTCATGGCGCAGCCACCGCAGCCAGCGTCTGACGCAGGATGCGCAGACACAGTTCCGAGAAATCGATGCCGAGCTGGCTGGCCGCTTTCGGCACCAGCGAATGACTGGTCATGCCCGGCGCCGTATTCACCTCTAACAGATAGTTCCGCCCGGAGCGGTCACGCATCACATCGACCCGGCCCCAACCGCGACAGCCGACCGCACGAAAGGCGGCCAGGGCCAGCTCGCCGAGCTCTGCATCGTCCTGCTGCCTCAGACCGGGACAGATGTACTGGGTATCCTCGGCGACGTACTTGGCGTGATAGTCGTAGTACTCGCCAGCCGGCACGATGCGAATGCTGGGCAGGGCCTGTTCGCCAAGGATGCCGACGGTCAGCTCATCGCCGACGATCAGTCGCTCAAGCAACAGCTCACCGGGATAGCGCTTGGCCAACGCCACCGCGGCGGCCAGATCCTCAGGCTTGAACACTCGACTGATGCCGACACTGGAGCCTTCACAGGCCGGCTTGACGATCAATGGATAACCCAGCGCTTCGGCCTTCTCCTGCAGATCCTCGCCTGGCCGCAAGACGCAGAACTCGGCAGTCGACAGCCCAAGGCTTTGCCACACTTGCTTGCTGCGCACCTTGTCCATGGCCAAGGCCGAGCCGAGCACGTCCGAGCCGGTGCAGGGAATGCCGTAGGCCTCCAGCAGCCCCTGCAGCACACCATCCTCGCCACCACCGCGACTGCCGTGCAGGATATTGAACACGCGGTCGACCGTGCCGGCCTGCAATTCTTTGATCAAGGCCGGCACGCCATCGATCGGTCGCGCATCGACGCCGGCAGCGACCAGCGACTCCAGCACATTGCGTCCGGAATCGAGCGACACCTCGCGCTCGCTGGAACTGCCACCGAGCAGAACCGCCACGCGACCAAACAACTGGCGCACATCCTGTGAATGGGCGGTCATGGCGCAGCTCCCGCGGCGGCAGCATTCAGGCCGTCGGCAATCAGCTGTTGTGCATAACGCCCAATATCACCAGCACCCAGCACAATCAGCAAATCGCCGTCCTGCAGTACGTTCGGCAGCACGTCATTGAACTCCTGGCATTGCCCCACCACCACCGGCTCCACCCGGCCTCGACTGCGAATGGCGCGCGCAAGAGCCTTGGCGTCGGCACCGGCAATCGGCGCCTCTCCGGCGGCATAGACCTCACTAAGCAGGACGCTGTCAGCCTGCGACAGCACAGCGGCAAAGTCGTCCAGAAGATCGCGCGTGCGGCTGTAGCGATGTGGCTGGAAAGCCACCACCAGGCGCCGCTCGGGCCAACCATCGCGGGCGGCCGAGAACACCGCCTCCAGTTCGCGCGGATGATGGCCGTAGTCATCCACCAGCAAGGCGTGTCCACCCTCGACGGCGAGTTCGCCCAACACATTGAATCGTCGACCGACACCCTGGAAGCTGGCCAGTGCCTTGGCAATGGCGGTAGCAGGCACACCGAGCTGCCAGCCAATGGCGGCAGCAGCCAAGGCGTTCAGCACATTGTGCTTGCCAGGCAGGTTGAGCTCGATATGTTGCTTTGGCTCATCAGGCAAGCACAGATCAAACGCAGTGACCGGGCCGCTCTGGCGCAGATTCTGCGCACGTACTTCAGCCTGATCACCCAGACCATAGGTGATCAGGTGGCGGGGCATCTCCTCGGCCAGCTTGGCCACCCAGGGATCATCGATGCACAGCACGGCCAGACCATAGAACGGCAAGCGATGGAGGAACTCCGAGAACGCCTGCTGCACACGTCCAAAGTCGTTGTCGTAGTTCTCCAGGTGGTCGGCATCGATATTGGTGACCACGGCGACCAGCGGCGTCAGGCGCAGGAAGCTGCCGTCGCTCTCGTCGGCCTCGGCCACCAGCCATTCACCCGCGCCCAATCTGGCATGCGTTCCCGCGGCCAACAGTTGGCCGCCGATGACGAAGGTGGGATCAAGACCGCCTTCGCTCAGCACACTGGCCACCAAACTGGTAGTTGTGGTCTTGCCGTGGGTGCCGGCAATGGCGATGCCGCGACGAAAGCGCATCAGCTCGGCCAGCATTTCGGCCCGTGGTACCACCGGGATCCGGCGCTTGCGCGCTTCCACCCACTCGGGGTTGTCACGCTTGATGGCACTCGACACCACCACCACGTCGACATCCTGCACATGACCGGCGGCATGACCGATCTCAACCCGCGCGCCGGCCTTGCGCAAACGTTGCACCACGGCCGATTCGCCCAGATCCGAGCCACTCACGGTATAGCCCAGTGTGCATAGCACCTCGGCAATGCCGCTCATGCCGGCGCCGCCAATGCCAATGAAATGCACCCGGCGAAACAAGGTGGCGAGATCTCCGCTGTGCTGCAGGCGCTTCATCGCTGCCCCTCCTTCAAACAGGCATCAGCGACCTTCTCAGCCGCCTGCGGCAGGAAGCGACTCCGCGCCGCCTCGGCCATCCGCAGCAGCTCGTTGCGATCTTGCAAATCGTTCAAAGTACGGGCCAGTTCCTGATGCAACTCAGCACCTTCGCGATGCAAACGGGCGGCACCGGCCTCACGCAGAAATTCGGCATTGGTGGTCTGGTGGTCATCGACCGCGAACGGAAATGGCACCAGAATCGAGGCCAGACCCACGGCCGTGAGTTCGGCCACGGTCAAGGCGCCGGATCGGCACACCACCAGATCCGCCCAGGCGTAGGCAGCGGCCATATCGTCAATAAAGGCATCGACCTGTGCCTCGATGCCGGCACGTTGATATTCGGCACGGGTTTCGTCCAGTCCGCTGACGCCGCTCTGGTGGCGCACCTCGAAGCGAGGCGCAAGCTCAGCCAGCGCCTTGGGCAGGGCTCGGTTCAGCGCTCGCGCACCCTGGCTACCGCCCAGAACCAGCAATCGCAGCGGGCCCTCACGACGGGCCAGACGCTCAGCCGGCGGCGGCAGTGCGGCGATTTCAGCTCGCACCGGGTTGCCCACCGCTTCGACGCAACGCAAGGTGCGGAACACGCCTGGAAAGCCGGTCAGCACGCGACGCGCCAGCCGCGCCAGCACCTTGTTGGTCAGGCCAGGCAGGGTGTTCTGTTCGTGCACCAGCAAAGGCGTACGTCGCAACCAGGCCACCAGCCCACCTGGCCCCGCGGCGTAGCCGCCCATCGACAGCACCGAGCGCGGCCGATAACGTGAGAACAATCGCCACGCGCTGATCGATGCGTTAAGCAGGCGCCAGGGCGTTGCCAGCCGCTGCTTCCAACCCTTGCCGCGCAGGCCGCCGATATCCAGTACTTCCAGCGGCAAGCCGGCCGCTGGCACCAGTCGATTTTCCAGTCCGCCGCTGGCACCGAGCCAGATCACCGGCACATCGCGCGCCTGCAGCACGCGAGCCACCGCCAACCCGGGGAAAATATGGCCGCCGGTGCCACCGGCCATGATCATGACCGGCGCATTCATGCGATCTCTCCCAGGCTGGGCTCGATCCGCAGACGACCGCGTGACCCCAGGCGCAACGGCTGTGGTGCCGGCCCGACGACGATCGGCTCGTCCATGACTACCGGCTCCGGCAAGGCGCGTGATTCCTTGTGCCTCGCCACCTGCCGCTCGCTGCGATCGAGCTCATAGCTCACCCGCAGCAGCAAGCCGAGAGCAGCACAGGACATCAGCACGCTGGAGCCCCCCGATGACACCAGGGGCAGGGTCAGTCCCTTGGTTGGCAACAGGCCGAGGTTGACGCCAATCGACACCACCGACTGCAAGGCCAGCCACAGGCCGACGCCCAGGGCGCAGAAGCCAGCGAATCCGCGCCCCATTTCCACCGCCCGCAGCCCGAGCCGAAACGCACGCCAGACCAGCAGACCAATCATCGCCAGCAAGCCGAGGATGCCGACGAAGCCAAGCTCCTCAGCCATTACCGAGAAAATGAAGTCGGTGTGCGCCTCGGGCAGATAGAACAGCTTCTGCACGCTGCCGCCCAAGCCCACTCCAGCCCATTCACCGCGGCCGATCGCAATCAGGGCCTGGGTCAGCTGGAAGCCATCATTGAACGGATCTTTCCACGGATCCATGAACGAAGTCAGGCGGCGTACGCGGTAGGACTCCGACATCGCCACCATCACCATCAAGGGCGCGATTACCGCTGTCGGCACCAGCACGTGCAACAGGCGCACGCCACCCAACCAGATCAGGCACAGGGTGATGCCAATCAGCAAGGCCGCTGAACCGAAGTCTGGCTGGGCGAGCAGCAGCAGCACCATCGCACCGACCACCAGGAACGGCTTGAACGCGGCGATCCACTCGCTTTGCACCTGATCGCGGTAGCGCGCCAGATAGCTTGCCATCCAGACGATCAGAAACAGCTTGACCGCTTCCACTGCCTGAAAGCCGGTAATGCCGAGATTGAGCCAGCGCCGAGCGCCATTCACGGTGCGACCGATGCCCGGAATGAACACCGCCAGCAACAGCAGGATGCCGATCAGCACCAGCAAGTGACTGTGCCGCTCCAGCTCGCGCAACTCGACTCGGGTGATCACCGCCGCCAGCACCGCGCCCAGCCCGAGGAACACCGCATGCCTGATCAGGAAATGGAATGGACCGACGTTCAAGCCCTCGGCCACCGCGATCGAGCTGGAGCCGACCATCACCAGACCGAAGGCCGCCAGCAGCACGCTGAGCCAGAGAATCGGCTGATCGAAGCGCCCCTCGATCTCATCAATCCGGGTTGCCTGCCGCGGCCCTTCATGCTGGCGATTGAACTCCATGTTCATCAGCGCACCTTCAAGGTGGCAAGGCCGATCAACACCAGCACCACGGTGATGATCCAGAAACGGACAATGACCCGCGGCTCGGGCCAGCCTTTGAGCTCGAAGTGGTGGTGAATCGGTGCCATGCGGAAGATGCGGCGACCGGTGAGCTTGAAGCTGGCCACCTGCAACATCACCGACAAGGTTTCGATCACGAAGATGCCACCCATGATCACCAGCACCAGTTCCTGGCGGACGATCACTGCGATGGCACCCAGGGCCGCGCCCAGCGCCAATGCGCCGATATCGCCCATGAATACCTGCGCGGGATAAGTGTTGAACCAGAGGAAGCCAAGGCCGGCGCCGGCGATGGCGGCGCAGATGATGGTCAACTCACCAGCACCGGGCACGGCAGGAATCTGCAGATAGTCGGCAAATACGGCGTGACCGGAGGCATAGGCGAAAATGCCCATGGCGCCGGCGACCAGTACGCAGGGCATGATGGCCAGCCCATCCAGACCGTCGGTGAGATTGACTGCATTGGAGAAGCCGACAATCCAGAAATAGCCCACCACGATGAACATCGCGCCCAGGGGGATGGCGACATCCTTGAACACCGGAATGAACAAGGTCGTTTCGACCGCGCTCTCGGCAGTCATGAACAAGGCCACGGCAGCGCCGGCGCCGAACACTGATTGCAGGAAATACTTGTGTCTGGCCGGTAAGCCCTTGGGATCGCGACGCACCACCTTGCGCCAGTCGTCGAGCCAGCCGATCGCGCCAAAACTCAGCAGCACACCCAGTACCACCCAGATAAAGCGGTTGCTGAGGTCGGCCCAAAGCAGGGTCGACAGAGTCACCGCCAGCAGAATCAGCGCCCCGCCCATAGTCGGTGTGCCGGCCTTGGAAAGATGCGACTGCGGCCCGTCGCTGCGGATCGGCTGGCCTTGCCCGCCTTTCAACCGGCGCAGCTGGCCAATCACCCGCGGCCCCAGCAGCAGCGACAGCATGAGGGCGGTCAAGGCGCTCAGGATGGCGCGAAACGTGATGTAACCGAACAGGGCGAATGCCCGATCCAGGCCTTTCAACCAATCCGCAAGTTCAAGCAGCATGTCCGTCCTCCCCGCGACCGAGCAAGGCGTCGACCACGCGCTCCATCCTGGAGCCTCTTGAGCCTTTCACCAGCACCACGGCATCGGCCGGCAAGGCCGAGCGCAGCGTCTCAATCAACACAGCCTGTTCGGCAAAGTGACGTGCGCCCTGGCCAAACGCCTCGGCTGCCGCCAGCATGTCGTCCCCCACCACCCATAGATGTTCGATGCCAGCGCGCTTGGCACGCTCGCCAACTCCGCGATGCAGCTCTCGGCTATCGGGACCCAGTTCGCGCATGTCGCCCAGCACCAACCAACGACTGCCGCCATGGCCGGCCAACCGATCGATCGCCGCCGCCACCGAAGCCGGGTTGGCGTTGTAGCTGTCATCGATCAAGCGACCACCAGCCGGCAGGGCAAAGCTCTGTTGCCGCCCGGCGACCGGTTGACTGCTGCACAGGCCTTCGACGATGGCGGCCAGCGGTGCACCCACCGCATGCGCCATGGCGGCCGCCGCCAAGGCATTGCTGACATTGTGGCGGCCGGGAAGCGGCAGCTCGACCTTGGCCGCTCCGGCCGGGGTCTGCAGCAGGAAACGGCTGCTGAATTCGGCCAGCTCAATAGCTTGCGCGCGGAACGGGGCATTGGCCTGCAGGGCGAACCGCAGCGTCTTCACACCATCGTGCAGCTTTTCGCTCTCGAACCAGGGCGCAAAGGCATCGTCGGCGTTGAGCACCGCCACGCCACCCGGTTGCAGCGCCTGATAGATTGCTCCCTTGGTGTCAGCGATGCCGAGCAGGCTGCCCATCCGCTCGAGGTGAGCCGGGCCGATGTTATTGACCAGGGCGACCTCGGGCAAAGCGATGTCAGCCAGATACTCGATATCGCCGGGCTGCCCGGCGCCCATCTCGTAGACCGCGAACTCAGCGTCTTCGGGCTGAGCGATCAGCGCCAAGGGCATACCCAACTCGTTGTTATGGTTGCCCGGATTGCAGTAAGCCGGCGCCACCCGCAGCAGAATGGCGTGTAACAGGGTCTTCACCGTGGTCTTGCCGTTGCTGCCGGTCAGGGCCAACACCCGGGTGCGGCGCTGCGCGGCGACCTGCCGGGCAATCCGACCGATCGCCAACAGCGGGCTGTCGACGATCAGCTGCGGCAGCGGCGACTCGACCGGATGCGCCACCAGGGCGGCCTGGGCACCTTGTTGTCGAGCGCGCTCCACAAAGTCGTGCCCATCGACGCGCTCGCCGGACAGTGCGACGAACAGATCGCCGGGAGTGACGCGCCGCGAATCGGCCACCACGCCACGGATCTCGCGCGCTTCGAGCGGCGGCGGCAGGCCCAGCCACTCAGCGATCGTGCTCAGCGTCGTCGGCTTCATGCAGCACGCTCCGCCAATGCCCGGCGCGCCACCACTCGATCATCGAACGGACGCCGCTGACCCTGCTCGTCTTGATACGTCTCATGACCCTTGCCGGCAATCAGCACGGTGTCGTTGGCAGCCGCCGCGCCGATCGCCTCGGCGATCGCCAACTCGCGGCGGCGCTGTACGCTGACCCGCTGCGGCAAGCGAAAGCCATGCATGATCTCAGCCACGATATGGTCGCCGCTCTCTGAGCGCGGATTGTCATCGGTTACCCAGAGCCGATCGGCCAGTTGCTCGGCGACTGCCGCCATCAACGGCCGCTTGCCTCGATCGCGGTCGCCGCCGCAACCGAACACGCAGATCAACTGCCCCTCGGTGTGGGCGCGCAGACTGCGCAAGGTCTGCTCCAGGGCGTCTGGTGTGTGGGCGTAGTCGACCACCACCAATGGTTGCGTGGTGGAAACCCGCTCCATTCGGCCCGGCACCGGCCGCAGTGCCGACAGGCGCCGCGCGATGTTCTCTGCCGACATACCCAGCGCCCGCAACGCGCCGGCAACGGCCAGCAAGTTGTCGACGTTGAAGCGACCAAGCAAGCCGCTGCTCACCGCATGCCTCTCGCCATCACAATGCAACTGAAAACTCAGGCCCTCGACATTGAGATCAATCCGGTCGGCGAACAGATCGGCCCGCGAATCACTGCTCGACAAGCGCAACAGGGGCAGCTGACTGGCCACCCGGCGGGCAAGATTGGCGCCGAATGGATCGTCGACATTGATCACCGCGGCGAGGCTGCGACCTTCGAGAAACAGGCGCGCCTTGGCGTCGCCGTAGGCATCCATGCTGCCGTGGTAGTCAAGATGGTCGCGGGTCAGATTGGTGAATACCGCCACCGCAAACTGCAGCCCATCGACCCGTCCCTGATCGAGGGCATGCGAGGACACCTCCATCGCCACATGGTCCGCACCACGCTGAGCCAGCTCGTCGAGCAGGCGATGCACCGACAGCACATCGGGCGTGGTCCGCTCGCCTTCGCGATGCCATTCACCCATGCCTACGCCGAGCGTGCCGATGTGGCCACAGTGAGCTGCAGAATCGAAATCCAGCGCCTGAGCCAGCAGTTGCACCGTCGAGGTCTTGCCATTGGTGCCGGTCACACCGATCAGACGCAGCCGACGACTGACATCGGCATAGCGCCGTCGGGCGATCCGACCCAGATCGGCGCGCAGATCGGCGATCGGCAGCAGATCCGCAGCGTCTTCGATCGAAGCCGGCAGCGGCGGTTCGTAGAGACAGGCGATGGCGCCGTTCTGTCGCGCCATAGACAGGTGCGACAGGCCATGCGTGCTGCGCCCGGCCAGCGCCACGAATACATCGCCTGGTTGCAGCGCGCGACTGTCGAGATGCAGATCGCCTACCGGGCGCTGGGCCAGGTCGGCCGGCAACACGGTCTGCGGCAGCAGTTCGCGCAAGTTCATCGCGGTGCTCATCGTGGCGCCACCGCACGCAGCAAATCATCGGGCACACCGTCAGCGGCGATGGTCTGATCGACGCCCGGCTCCGGCGGTACCGCCGCCAGCCACTGCTGCAGATTGTCCGGCGGCACGTCCATCACTCGCAGCGCGGCCTCCATCATTCGGCCAAACACCGGTGCCGCAACCTGGCCACCGTAGTAATTGGAACCGGTCGGGTCATTGATCATGACCACCACCGCAAAGCGCGGATCGCTGGCCGGTACCAGGCCGGCAAACAGACTGATGTAGCGCTTCTGATAACCGCCAGCCACCGCTTGCCGGGAAGTGCCGGTCTTGCCAGCGACGCGAAAGCCCGTCACCCGTGCGGTCTTGGCCGAGCCCTCGGGACCGGTGACCGTTTCCAGCATGGCCATCAACTGCTTGGCCAGGTGCGGGTCGATCACCGTGCGTTGCTCACCGCGATTGCCGTGCACGAAGCTCGGGCTGACCATCACCCCCTGGTTGCCGATCGCAGCATAGGCCTGGGCCAGTTGCAGAGCAGTCACCGACACACCGTAGCCAAAGGCAATGGTGGCCTTTTCCAGCGTGCCCCAGCTTTGCGGGCTGTTAAGTACACCGGCAGCTTCACCCGGGAACCCTGAACCTGTCGTTCGACCGAAACCGAAGCGGTACAACACATCGTGCATATGTTCGGCTGACATCTCAGCGGCCAGCTTGATTGACGCCACATTGGAAGACTTGGTCAGCAATCGCGTCGGACTGACGGTGCCGAAATACGAGATATCGTGCACCGTGTGGCCGCCGACAGTGATGTAACCGGGCGCGGTTTCAATCGGCGTATCGGGGCTGAACTTGCCGGTCTCCAAGGCGGCCGTGACCGTGAACGCCTTGATCACCGAGCCCGGCTCGAACACGTCGGTGACGGCACGATTGCGGCGCGCCGCCGGCTCGCCGCCATCACGGGCATTCGGATTGAACGACGGCTGGTTCACCATCGCCAGGATTTCGCCGGTCTTGATGTCGAGCGCCACCACCGAACCGCTGCTGGCCGAATTTTCCAGGATCGCCGTCTTCAGCTCGCGATAGGCCAGGTACTGCAGCCGTCGGTCGATACTGAGAGTCAAGTCGTGACCGGGCTCGGCCGGACGGATCAAGTCGACGTTCTCGACGATGCGACCGCGGCGGTCGCGAATCACCCGCTTCAGCCCGGGCTCGCCGGCCAGCCAATCATCAAAGGCCAGTTCCAGGCCTTCCTGGCCTTGATCGTCGATATTGGTAAAGCCCAGCACGTGGGCCATCACCTCGCCCTGCGGATAAAAGCGGCGAAACTCGCGCTGGCTGTAAACCCCAGGAATTTCCAGCGCCAGAATGCTGTCGGCCTCATCCGGATTCATATGCCGACGCAGGTAGACGAACTCACGATCAGCGCGTTGCGAGATGCGCGCTTCGAGTACCGCCTGATCGATGTTCAGTGCCGTCGCCAGCTCGGCGAAACGCGACCGACTGGCCATCAGCTCTTTCGGATTGACCCAGATCGACTCCACTGGCGAGGACACCGCCAGCGGCTCGCCGTTGCGATCGGTGATGGTGCCACGCGAGGTGGCAATCGGCAGGTCACGCAGGAAGCGGGCGTCGCCCTGCTGCTGATAGAACTGGCTGTCGACAAACTGCAGATCGACCGCACGCACCACCAAGGCGGCGCCGCACAGGCCGAGCGCCGCCGCCAGCGCGTACAGTCGCGGCCGGGTGTCGGTACGGTGAGTACGCGGCTTCATTGGCCCACCACCCGCAATTCCTCAGCACTCGGATACTTCATGCCGAGCTTGTTCAAGGCCAGATTCTCGATCCGGGCCGGATCAGCCCAGGTCGCCTGCTCGAGCTGCATTCGCCCAAACTCGATGTTGAGATCGTCGCGCTCCTGCTCAAGATCACTCAGCGCAACGAACAGTTGGCGATGCTGATGACGGGTCTGCACCACGGCCACCGCAGAGATCACCACCGCAATCAGCAAGGCGAGAATCAGGAAAGCACGCAGGCTCATGGCAGCTTCTCCGCCACGCGCAGCACGGCGCTGCGGGCACGTGGGTTGGCCTTCAGCTCAGCCTCCCCGGCCGTTTGCGCGCCACCAATCGCTTTCAGGCTGGGCCTGAACTCCTCGCTCGGGGGCAAGCGGCGGTCTGCCGGCGGCGGCTTGGCGTGGCGGGCGATGAATTGCTTCACGCGTCGATCTTCGAGCGAGTGAAAGCTGATCACCGCCAGGCGCCCTCCCGGCTTGAGACGCTGATGAGCCGCCGCAAGTCCGGCATCAAGATCATCCAGTTCGCGATTGATGAAGATGCGCAGGGCCTGAAAGCTGCGCGTGGCCGGATGCTTGCCCGGCTCGCCGCGGCCGACCACCGAGGCAATCAGATCGGCCAGCTCGGCCGTTCGGCCGATCGGCTGCCCCTGGCGCCGCGCCACGATGGCGCGGGCGATACGTCGGCTTTGGCGCTCTTCGCCGTAGCCGAACAGGACATCGGCGATCTCGCGCTCATCGGCGCTCGCCAGCCACTCAGCCACACTCTGACCTGAGTCCGGGTCCATGCGCATGTCCAGCGGGCCATCCTGCATGAAGCTGAAACCACGCTCGGCCACATCGAGCTGCGGCGAGGACACACCAAGATCCAGCAGCACGCCGTCCAGCCCCGCAGCCGTGGCATCCCAGTCGGCCAGGCTGGCAAAGCTGCCACGGCGCAGCGACACCCGGGCGTCGCTTGCTGCCAAGCGCTCGGCCTCACCAATCGCCTCTGGGTCCTTGTCCATTACTAGCAGTCGCCCTGCCGTCCCCAACCGCGCCAATACGCCACGGGCATGCCCGCCGCGCCCGAAGGTGCCGTCCAGATACGTTCCCTGTTCCACCACCCGCAAACCATCCAGGGTTTGCTCGAACATCACTGGGATGTGGGCCGGGGCTGTGCTCTCAGCGCCCATCCCCGGACCTACAGCGCGAGATCGAGCATGTCCTCACTGACATCTTCATCGCCTACGGTTTGGCGAATCTGAGCCAGATGCGACTGCTCGCTCCAAAGTTCGAATTTGTTGCCCATGCCCAGCAGCACCGCCTTTTTTTCCAGTCCGGCTGCATTGCGATGACTGGTCGGCAACAACACTCGGCCATTGCCATCGGCTTCGATGAAGGTGGCGCTGCCGACCAGTTTCAGTTGCAAGGTGCGATGCACTCGCTTGGCCATCGGCAGGGCATTCACCTGGTCTCGCACTTCCTCCCAGACCTTCACCGGGTACAGCCATAGGCAACCGGATTCGTAGGGGTTGTAGGTCACCACCAGGCGGCTTTCGCATTCACGGGCAACAAGCTCCCGGTAGGCGGTGGGAATCGCCAGCCGGCCCTTGTCATCAATCGTGATAGCGGTTTCGCCCTGGAACATAAGACACCACGGGGACCCACTTTTTCCCCTATTTTTCTACAGGAGCCCACCTTATGACTGCCCCTTTGCAGTGTCAAGGAAAACTATTCACTTAAGGAGTTCAGCTAACTTGCTGCCCCGCTTGGAGTTTTTGCCCAAAACGCCCGTCTTTCTGATTACCTGTTGCAATACAGCAAGTTATTGAATTTTGCTCATGCAATGTCTTCAGATCGGCCAGAAAATGCCCGCACCGCGGTTAGTAGGCTGCTGAGGCTTGTTTCAGCGGCCTGTCCAGGCGCGCCAAGGATGGCGCGCACCAGCATCGAACACGACCAGTGTTTGATTCTCGGCACACCATTCGACAGGCTCACGGCGAAATCGGCTTTGAAAGCGAACTGGGCCAAGGCACCACGTTCTGGTTCTGGGTGCCGTTGGCAGGCTGCTGAGAGCAGTTTTTCGGCTGCCCGGCAACTGAACAGGTGGATTGACGTAGCGAGGTCACAAGGATCTAATCGACCGCGTCGCAGTCCACAACCATCCGGTTCCCCTGACATGCCCTTTCGCCACCATCGGTTTCCTCTATTGGCCGCCGCAGTTCTGGCAGCAGGCTCGACCTGGGCCAACGAGCACCTGCTGCTGATCGATGCCGAAGTGACTGTGGCAGCCGATGGAACGGTGAGCGAAGCCAGGCTGAGCGGTCCGCAGCTGCCGCAAGCCATAGCGACAGCTGCGCTCGACAATATCCATAACCTGCACTTCAAGCCCATCGAAGTGAATGGCGCAGCGGCCACGGTCACCTCACAACTGCGCTTTCACACCTGCCTGCGCGCCAGTGAGCAAGCGGCCGCGCTGCAGTTCGCCATGCAGCTCAAGGCGATCGGACCGCAGCGGATTGATCGAGCGCCGCCGCCCATCACACCCGCTCTGTTGCACGGCGCCGAACGCACCGAACTGAACATCAAGTTCGCGGTCAACCCAGACGGCAGCGCCAGCTTTCATGGCCTGGACATGGACCCGGCTCGACTAGGCCGCCGCGATCGAGCAGCAGTGGAAAAACAGTACCGCCGCTGGATCGAATCGGCACGCTACACCCCGGAACGGGTCAATGGCCTGCCTGTGGCGACTCATATGGAGTGGCCCATCACCGTCACCGTGAGCCGATCGCTCAGCCCGCCTGAGCCAGAGAGCGTGCAGACTGCCTGCGATCTGGCCGAACCAGCCGACAGCGCGCCGCGCGTAGCCGGTGAGCAGGCACGTCTGCGTCTTTTATCGGAGGCCGGCTGACGCCGGATCGGCTCCTGGCCTATCCGGCCGGCAGATTTCCAACCTGCCCGGATCGACCGTACAACAGCGGACCTACATGTTCTGATAGTTCGGCCCGGCACCGCCTTCCGGCGTCACCCAATTGATGATCTCGTACGGGTCCTTGATGTCGCAGGTCTTGCAGTGCACGCAATTGGCGGCATTGATCTGAAGGCGCTTGACGCCCTCCTCTTCGACCATTTCGTACACGCCCGCCGGACAGAAGCGGGTGCAGGGATTGCCGTATTCTTCGGCGCAGCGGCTGACGCAGATCGAGGTATCGGCCACCTTCAGGTGCACGGGCTGATCTTCATCGTGCTCGGTGGCGGCGAAGTACACGCCCGCCAATCTATCACGCGGAGCGAGATCGCGCTCGACGTAGTCGCGCTTGGGCGATTCCTGATCGGCCAGCTTGTTCAATGATGCGTAGTCGGGCTTGTTGCGCCAGGTCCACGGCAGCGCCCCGCCAAACAGCGTTTCCAGCCCCGCATTGATCAGGCCGAACCACAGGCCCTTCTTGAAGCCGGGCTTGATATTGCGCACCTTCTTCAGCTCAGCCATCGCCGGTGAAGCACGCAGCCTAGCATCCCAGCCGACCGAGCTCAGCGACTGAGCAATGTGTTCAGCGGCCAGCATGCCGGAGCGAATTGCCTGGTGTGTGCCCTTGATCTTCGGCACATTGAGCAAGCCGGCAGTGTCACCGATCAGCAGGGCGCCCGGCATCTCTGCCTTGGGCAGGCTTTGCCAGCCGCCGGTGACGATGGCGCGGGCGCCGGCCGAGAGGATGGTGCCGCCTTCCAGCAGGGGTTTGACCGTGGGATGGTGTTTCCACTGCTGGAACGCTTCGTAGGGCTGATAGTTCGGATCGCGGTAATCGAGACCGGAGACATAGCCCAGGGCGACCTGATCGTTCTCCAGGTGATAGAGAAAGCTGCCGCCATAAGTGCGGCTGTCAGCCGGCCAGCCCAGGCTATGCACGATCTTGCCCGGCGACACCCGTCCCGCCGGCACCTGCCACAGCTCCTTGATGCCGATCGAGTAGCTCTGCGGATCGGATTCAGCGTCGAGGTTGAACTTCTTAACTAGTTGCTTGGTGAGATGTCCGCGCGCACCTTCGGCCAGCACGGTGAGTTTGGCCCTGATATCGATGCCCTGGGTGTAACCCGGCTTGTGACTGCCATCCTTGGCGATGCCCATATCGCCAATACGCACCCCACCAACCGAGCCATCTTCATTGAGATAAGGCTCGGCGGCGGCAAAGCCGGGATAGATTTCCACCCCCAGCGCCTCGGCCTGCGGCGCCAGCCAGGCGCACAGCGCGCCCAAGCTGACGATGAAGTTGCCGTGGTTGTTCATCTGCGGCGGCACGATCGGAAACTTGAACCCGCCGGTCTTGCTCAGGTACCAGAACTCATCGTCCTTGGCGGCCACGCAGATCGGCGGCGGGTTGTCGCGCCAGCCCGGCAGCAGCGCATCCAGAGGCTGTGGCTCGATCACCGCACCGGAAAGAATGTGTGCGCCAATGGTGGACGCCTTTTCGATCACGCAGACCGACAGCTCCGGATTGACCTGCTTCAAGCGAATCGCGAAAGCCAGGCCGGCCGGGCCAGCGCCAACCGTGACCACGTCATATTCCATGAATTCGCGTTCGCTCATTTCCAACGTCCTTGGGCTAGGTGGCTAAGGAGATTATAGAAGGTGCGGGATGATTGACTTCTCGGCTCAGGTCATAATGCCTCGGCGGAGCCCACACGATGCGGAACTGAGGCCCAGCCTCACTGACTCAAAGGAACGAAGCTGGATGAAGCACGACCCGCAGAACCTGCGCCACTCCTCGATCTGCCGCCAGCTGGCCTTGCTGGCCTGCGGCGAGATCAGCTCGCAGCAGCTGACCGAGATCTATCTCGATGCCGCCGAAGCGGAGAATGCGCACAGCCGAGCCTATATCTGGATCGACCGAGTCGGTGCTCTACGTGCCGCCAAGGCCTCCGACGAGCGCCGCGCCAGCGGCCGTGCGCTGGGCCGGCTCGATGGCATTCCGCTAGCGGTCAAGGATAGTCTCGACGTCCAGGGACTGGTGACCACGGCCGGTCTGGCCGGTCGCAGCAAGCGCGTGGCATTGCGTGATGCCGCGGTGGTCAGCCGGCTGCGCGGCGCCGGCGCGGTGATTCTCGGCAAGACCAGTCTGGACGAGGGCTCGCTGGGCGCCATGGGGCGCACCGCCCATCAAGGCGATGTGCCCAATCCACGCCATCCGGGCAAGGTTGCTGGTGGCTCCTCGGCCGGTTCAGCCGTGGCGGTAGCCCTGGGCCTGGCCAGTGCCGCGATTGGCAGCGATACCATGGGTTCGGTGCGCATTCCAGCAGCGTTTTGCGGCGTGTTCGGCCTGCGCCCAACCATGGGCGAAGTCTCCAGTGCCGGGCTTTGGCCCTGCCTGCCGCGGCTTGACTGCATCGGCCCGATCACCCGCTCGCTGGACGACCTCACCCTGCTGCTGCAGACCCTCAGCGGCTATGACCCGAATGATCCGCGCACCCGTCAACGGCGAGTGCCGTTTGCTGCACCGGACTGGGAGCCTGGCCGGCTGCGCAGCGGCATGGTGCGCGATCTCGACCGTCTTGGCGCCAGTGCTGCGGTGCTGAAGAGCTTCGAGCAGGCGATCGCCGCCGCCGCTCCGGCCCTGGGCCACACCCAGCCGGTGTTGCTCAGTGATTTCGAACTCAGCCGCGCGCGTCGCGCCGCCCTGTTGATGATGGAAGCCGGCATCGCCCTGGCCGACCCTGAAGACCTGGCCGATTGCTCGCAACGGCTGCGCGCCATGCTCGACTTCGCCGAGCGGAAAAGCGCAGTCGACTACGCCCGCGCCGAACGCCGTCTCGACAATGCGGTGGTGGCCACCCGACGCCTGTTCGACAGCATCGACGTATTGCTGCTGCCGACCACACCGGATCTGCCGCCGGCGATCGATAGCGAAGAACCCGACCATCTGGCCGATTTCACCGCTTTCGCCAGCCTCGCCGGCTGTCCAGCACTGAGCATTCCGCTCGACGGCGGCGCCGGCCTGCAATTGATCGGGCCACGCGGCAGCGATCTGCGCCTGTTGGAGCTGGGTGAGATCGTGCATTCGCTGATCGGCTGAACTGAGTGATACTCGGGCCTGGCCGGCCGCGGGCGAGCTTCGCGCTGAAAGCAGCCGTGACCGACGATCTGTTCGCGCCCGCCGTCGACTTTGAGCCGGTGCCACTGACGTCAGCCCATGTCTGGCTGATGCGACAGTTCATTGCAGCCGACCGAGCCGAATCGCTGCTCGCACAGCTGACCGCCGACACGCCATGGCGTGCCGACACCCTCACCCTGTTCGGCAAGCAACATGCTCAGCCGCGCTTAACTGCTTGGTACGGCGACCCGGGCTGCAACTACAGCTATTCCGGACTTGCCATGCGGCCACTGCTCTGGACTGGACTGTTGCAGCGGCTACGGGCAGAGGTCGAGCACGCCTGCAGACAGCAGTTCAACAGCGTGCTGCTGAATTACTACCGCAACCAGCGTGACAGCATGGGCATGCACAGTGATGATGAACCTGAACTCGGCCCCGCCCCGGTCATCGCCTCGCTCAGTCTGGGCGAACAGCGGACCCTGAAATTCGCGCCCCGCAACAACCCTCAGCTCAGAGCCATCGGCCTGCCGCTACCCTCGGGCAGCCTGTTGCTGATGCAGGGCGATACCCAACGCAACTGGAAGCACGGCATTGCAAAATCCACTCGCCCGATGGGTCCTCGGATTAGCCTGACGTTTCGCTGGATTGGCAAACCTGGAAAAATCTGATCTGGCTGGCACAGCATGAGCCGACCCGAAGCGGACGATGGCTTGCCCTGTTCGCACTGGGAGACAGCCCGAAGGGCGGATGAGAGTCCGAGCGCGGTAGCGATGGAATCGCCTTGACGCACCCTGAGCCTGTCGAAGGGTGCCTCCACCGAAGCGAGCCCTGAAGGTGCCCACGCGAGCATTGAGGTTGCAGTGCTGGGTCGGCTGGCTTCGACAAGCTCAGCCAGCGTGGCGGCGACCCGAATCGGTCCCCCTTCTCGGGAGAGGGGCCGGGGGTGAGGGCCGGGTGTCCTCAACAGTCGTTCGCAACCACACCCACGGCGTATTCGTACCCTCATTGGCCCTTCGGGCACCTTCCCCCCAAGGGGAGAAGGACAGCAAGGCGCCACCGACCGCTTCTGGCCGCAAGCCCAGATCAAGTTGCTACGAATACCAATCAGCCAATCTCAGCCCTCAAACCCATCTTTGGCCGCACTAACACGTCGCTTAACCGCCTCTGCCCGCAGCCAGACTGCTGCCTGCTCAGACTGATCGTTCAACAAGGCTAGAAGCGTGACTGCGTGCGCCTGGCCACGTTGCGCGCTGCCCGGGTCGCCGACCTGCTCCAGGTCGCGCGCTGCGTTCAAGGTATGCACGGCCAATACTCGGCCGCTGGCGGCATCAAGCAGGCGCAGATCCAAGCGAATCGCCGCCCGCCCGCCTGCATCGCCATAATCGAGCTCAAAACGCGACAAGCTGCTAAGCAGCAGCCAATCGCTACGACTGCCATCGCCGGGCCGGCCAACGCCACGCAAACCCGCGCGCGCCTGCAGCGCTTCGATCAGACGAGTCTGAACCAGTGCACTGGTTTGGTCGGCCAGCACCACGCCCTGCAGAGCACCGAGCTCGCCTTCGGGCGTGCGCAGCAACACCCGATTGTCCTGCCATACCGAGAGCATTTGTGGTTCGGCAACGGTCAGTTGCAGGTCGAACTCGGCCGCGCGGCCGACTTGGTCAATGGCGTATGCCGAGTGCACGACGATGGGCAACGGCCCGGGCTTGAGGCTGGCGCAGCCGCTACAGAGCGCCAGCAGAGTGAACACGACCATGCAGCGAGTGGCATTCATTGCGCGGGATACTCCTTCAGTGACGACCGCCCCATCACCACGTCGAGCGGGCGCTGCTCCAAACGACGTGATAGGCGGTCAAGATCACGAGCCAGGCGTTTGACTTCCTGCAAGGTAGGGCCGACCTGCGATAGGCCGTCACGACTGAAGCTGTCAATCGAGGCACGATTGTCGGTCACCAGCTGGTCCAGCTGCTGCCCCACCCGCTCGATCGAGGTCAAGGCTGACTGCAGGCGCTCGAAGATCGCCGGCATCTCGCTGGACAGGGCCTGATCAGCGCGAACGATGCCCTGATCAATGCGTTGCATCACGGACTCGGCACCATCCAACAGGTTCGCCAGGCGTTCGCTGGCCGCGGCCGCCTTGGCCAACACGGTGCGAATGTCGTCGTCGCCTTCGGCTGCCGCTGCAGAAATCGTCTCCAAGTGATCGAGCGTGGCACCGACCCGGCGCATGTTCTCGTCACTTAACAGATTATTGATGCGCACCATTACCTGGCTGGTGGCGCTGGCAATGTCTTCGCTGCTGGACAGCAGGGCGCTGATCGCCGACTGCTGGGCGACGATCTCTGGTATGCCATTACCCTGCACGGCCAGACGCGGCGCTTCGATCGAGCCGCCGCTGAGTTGGATCAGGGCGACGCCGGTCAGGCCGGTGAAGGTGAGTCGCGCCTCGGTATCGGTCTTGACCGGCACTTCGCTACCGATACGCACTTCAGCCAACACCCGGCTCGGGTCATTGGGATCGAGCGACAAGCGCCGCACCTCGCCGACCTGAATGCCGTTGTATTGCACCGCGCCACCGACCGTAAGCCCGGTGACCGACTCGGTGAATACAATCAGGTAGGGCTGCCATTCGCGGTCCAGACTGCTCTTGCCCACCCACAGAGCAAAGGCCATGGCCGCCGCCACCACCACCAGGGTGAACACACCAATCAATACATGATGAGCCCGGGTTTCCATAACATCAGACTCCAGTGAAATAGTCGGGGAACGAGCGCTTAGCCATGCGACACCGCGGTATCCTGGCGCCGCGCAGCACTGGACTGTGCCGCACGCGCCCGTGGTCCATGAAAGTAATCGCGCACCCAGGCGTGCTCGTAGTTCTCAACCTTATCCGGCGTATCGACCACGACCACCTGACGATCGGCCAGCACGGCAATACGATCGCAGATTGCATACAGACTATCGAGATCGTGCGTCACCAGGAACACGGTCAGGTTCAAGGCCCGCTTCAGGCTGAGGATCAGCTCATCGAATTGTGCTGCGCCGATCGGATCAAGGCCGGCCGTTGGCTCATCGAGAAACAACAGCTCCGGATCAAGCGCCAGGGCACGGGCCAGGCCGGCCCGCTTGCGCATGCCGCCAGATAGCTGCGAAGGATACTTGTGCGCAGCGTCAGCTGATAGGCCGACCAGCCGCAGCTTCAGCGCCACCAACTCATCCAGTAATTTCGCCGACAGCCGGTGATGTTCGATCAGCGGTACGCGAATGTTCTCGCCCACGGTCAACGAAGAGAACAGGGCACCGTCCTGGAACAGCAGGCCGCAACGCTGCTCGATCAATCGCCGCTCGCGATCGCTGGCGCGCGCCATATCAACGCCCAGCACGGTAGCACTGCCGCCTTCAGGCTTGCGCAGCCCGACGATGCTGCGCAGGAGCACCGACTTGCCGGTGCCTGAGCCGCCGATTACACCCAGCACTTCGCCGCGCCTGACATCAAGATCCAGCGCATGATGAACCACCTGCCGACCAAACTGACTGTGCAGGCCGCGCACCTCGATGATGTGCTCCGCGTTCGTGCTCACCAGTCCATCTCCATGAAGAAGATCGCGAACAGCGCATCGAACAGAATCACCAGAAAGATCGCCTGCACCACGGACGATGTGGTGTGCTTGCCGACAGACTCCGCGCTGCCGGCCACTTTCATGCCCTCCAGGCAACCGACCACGGCGATCAGAAAGGCGAACACCGGGGCCTTGACCATACCGACATAGAAATGTCGCACCTCGGTCATTTCGTGCAGGCGCGAAAGGAACATGCCGGGCGAAATATCCAGGGCCAGGCTGCCGACCAGGGCGCCGCCCAGCAGACCCGACAGCATGGCGACGAAAGTGAGCACCGGCAGCATCAGCAGCAGGGCAAGCAGGCGCGGCACAACCAGCAGCTCCACCGGATCGAGCCCCAGGGCGCGCATTGCATCGAGTTCCTCGCGACTCTTCATCGCGCCGATCTGGGCGGTGAAGGCGCTGCCTGATCGACCCGCAAGCAGGATCGCCGTCAACAACACGCCGAACTCACGCAAGAACGAGAACGACACCAGCTCGACGGTAAAGATCGAGGCACCAAAGTCGCGCAGCACGGTAGCCCCCAGGAAGGCCACCACCGACCCGACCAGAAAGCTGAGCAAAGCCACGATCGGCACCGCATCGAAGCCGGTCTGTTCCATGTGATGCACGGTGGCGGTCCAGCGCAGGCGGCGCTTGCCGATCAGCACCCCAGCCAGAGTCTGCAAGGTAAGCCCGACAAAACCGAGCAAGGCGATCGCGTCATTGCGCAAGGTCAGCACGGCAAGGCCGATGCGTTCAAGCACTCGCATCCAGGACTCACGCTCAACGCTGGGCGGCGCCTCGCCCTTGTCGGCCTGGGTGACCAGATCAAACATGGTCACCACCTCATCGCGCATCTGACCGTCGCGCAGGTCCTCCAGTCGGGCTCCGCGCGAACGGGCCGCTCGCCAAAGGCACAGCGCGCCGGCACTGTCCATCGCCTCCAGTTGCGACAGCTGCCAGCGCCAGCCGCTCAGCGATGCCGGCAGACGATTCAACTGCGCCTCGACCTCTGCTATGGCCGCCAGAGTGAAACGGCCGCTGAGCCGTACCTCCCCCGGTTCGCCCTGCGACGATTGAATATCGACCTGTACCGATCCCATGGCCGGAGTCTAGCGGTTTCCCTTCGCGGTCAACCAATGCGCCGTTTGGCTGGCTTCAGAATCGCGCGCAGCTGAACGGCGAGCGTCGGTGGCGGGTTGGCGTGACTTCAAGGCTCCAACGCAACGTGCGACCCTTGCGCCCCTCCCGAAGACAGCGGTACATCTGCGCCCATGAGCCCGAACGAAAGCCAGCACGATCGCACCGAGTTCGTGGTCGAGCTGTCGCGTCGATTGCACGCCTATGGCACCACCGCGCAGCGCCTGGAGGCTGCGGTCGGCAAGGTCGCCAAGCGACTCGGCCTGGCCTGCGAGATCTGGGCCAACCCGACCGGCATCATCATCAGCTTCGGTGGCGGCGTCGGCGCCGGCGGTGGCCCGGAAAATACGCGTGTGCTGCGCATGGCCCCCGGTGATATCGACCTCGCCAAG
Organism: Pseudomarimonas arenosa; assembly: GCF_014841215.1. Classification (GTDB taxonomy): domain Bacteria; phylum Pseudomonadota; class Gammaproteobacteria; order Xanthomonadales; family Xanthomonadaceae; genus Pseudomarimonas; species Pseudomarimonas arenosa. The sequence goes on along the minus strand of NZ_JACYTR010000009.1, from coordinate 60,594 downwards.
TTATGCGAGGCCGATGCCATCGCCGAACGGGTACTGGCCGGACAGATGGGCGTGCGTGACGGCGCGGTGGCGCTGCGCGCGTTGGACCACCCGGAGACCGCGGCCTTTCAATGGCTGACCGTGGCCTGCTTTGGTCTGACCTCGGGCTCAGTGGCCGCCTTGTTCGCCACCGGCCCCGCGGCCATGTTGACCTCGACCTTGATCGGGTTGCTGATCGGCCTGCTATGCCTGTTTGCCGCCGGACGGCCGCGGCTGGCTGAAGCGCTGGATGCGTTGGCGGCGCTAGTCGCCACCACCATTGCCTTTGCCGTTTCCCACTTCATCACCCCGCTGCCGCTGAACTCGGTGGTGATCGCCTCGATCATCGTGCTGCTGCCGGGTCTGACCTTGACCACCGCCGTGTCGGAACTGGCGGCGCAGCAGTGGGTGGCAGGAACAGCACGTTTCGCCGGCGCCGTCACCACCTTGCTCAAGCTCACCTTCGGCGCCGTGGCGGCGATGCAGCTGGGCCGGGCACTGGGCTGGCAGCTATCCGACCCGATGGCCGTGGTGCACCCGGAATGGCTCACCGGCTTGGCCCTGGTGGCCGCCGCCTTCGCCTTTGCCGTGCTGTTTCGCGCCAAGTTGAGCGACTATCCACTGGTGATCGGCGCCGCTTGTCTCGCCTTCCTGGTGACGCGCTTTGCCGGCCAGGCCTTTGGCAGCGATGCCGGCGTGTTCTTCGCCGGGCTGATCATCAGCGCGGCCAGCAATCTGTATGCCCGCTTGAGCAACCGCCCCGGCGCCATCATTCGCGTGCCGGGCATCATCCTGCTGGTCCCAGGGAGCACCGGCTTCAAGAGTTTGTCCTTCCTGTTCGAACGCGATGTCTTTCTCGGCCTGGATGCAGCGTTCACGGTGATGACCGTTCTGATCTCGCTGGTCGCCGGCTTGTTGTTCGGCAATTTGCTGGTGCCGGCGCGCCGAAACCTCTGAGGCGGTGCTCAGCGATGCAGGTCAGCGGCGCACCGTGGACGAACGGAGCGAAGCGTGGCAGTGACGGCAGCCAAGCGCTGCTCGCTCGCGTTAGGATCATGGTCTCGCTCTGCGGAAACACACCGTCATGACTGCGCGCACCCGGCACACCCGAACTGTCCCTCGTTTCGCCTGGATGCTCGGCCTGCTGCTGGCGCTGAACGGTACAGCGCACAGTGCCGATGACTCAACGGCACCCTGGCAACTCAGCCTGCATCTCAATCCGGGCGTACTGGAGATGTGGCAGCTGGAGTTTGCCGGCGCGGCAAAAAGCCAGCCCAGCCAGCGCTTCGATGGATATCAGGCTTATCTGCTGAACACTCAACAAGGCAAGGTCACCGAGGCCAGCTTCGACTGGTCGGTACGACTACGCAGGCCGGGCTACGAGGTCGACATCACGCAGTTGAACGTCGCTGTGTCGAGCGAACTCAATGCCATCACGCTTCGCGATCAGCGCGGCCGCAGCCTGTTTGTGGCCGATATGCCGCATCGACACCAACAGGCCACCGGCCTCGACTGGCGCTACATGAATCTGCGCCCCAGCGAATGGCTGGCCAAGCGCCTGGGGCAGTCGCTGCTGGCCGAGCAGGTGATCGGTTCGGTGGATCTGCGCGGGCCGCACCCCATCGAGAGCAAGGGCAATGCCGATTGTCGCTCGACCACCCTTTGGCCCTCGATGGCGGCGCCGGCCGATATCCAGCTGTTTCAGATTGGCGGCGTGCAGGCCATGCGCTGCCAGGGCTGCAGCACGGTCAGCACGACCGGTCAGGTCGTGGTCGCGCCCGACGCCACCTTGCTGAATGTCGGCCAGAGCGATGTGCCCTGGTACAGCAAGTTCACCGCGCCACAGCCGCCTTACAACAATGATCAACACCCGATGCTGGTCTGGGCGATGTACCGAATCGATGCTGACGGCGGCCTGCATCCCCTGGGCAGCTCGGGCGTCAAGCACGCCTTCTTCGCCCAGAACGACATGTGCGCCTGCGCGGGCGACAACATCCTGTACCGCGGATGCAGCGATCTGTATTCGCGCTCGACCAACGACGTCAATTCCCTGCTCGGCCCGCGAGACGAGATCGCTCCGCAGCCAACGCTGTGGGGTCGCTGCGGCTCGGTGTTCGATCCCGATTGCAACAGCGTCGAGAATAGCAGCGGCTTTGCCCAAAGCCTGTTTGACCGCCGCCTGCTGGTCACCGAATCGCAGATGCAGAACCACCCCGGCGCCAGCTACTGGATCGAGGCCTGGTATGTGGTGCGTGAGGACAGCAATCTCGACAACAGCCTGGCGATCCGGCAGATCATCCCGACCAAGGTGGGCTCGGCCTGGAACATCGCGGTCAGTGGAAGCCTCAGCAACGGCCCCCTGGTCAGCCAATGGGTCAATCCGGCCGATGCCGATCCGCTCACCGACAACCAGTTAGTCGATACCGCCGACGGCCGCCTGCGCCTGGCGGTGCGGGTGCAAGACCTCGGCAATGGCAACTGGCGTTATCGCTATGCCCTGATGAATCTCGACTATGCCGATGCGGTGTTCTCCGGCAGCGAGCCTGGCCTGTTGCGCCTGCTGTCGCAGATCGGTGCCGTGCGTCTGACCTGGCCGTTGCTGCGCGACGATGCCAACGCACCGACCTGGCGTGACGAAACCGGTGATGCCAGCCCATCCTGGCGCCTTGCCACTGACACCCTGCTGCAGGTCGAAGCGACCACGGCGCTGGGACTGGGCTGGGGCCGCCTGCTGGTGGTCGAGTTCGACAGTCGATTTGCGCCGCAGAGCGGCAATATCGATCTGGGCCTGGGCGACGGCGATTCCGTGGCGGTCTCCTCGCTGCTGCCGGTGGTGGTCGATCGCATCATGCGCAACGGATTCGAATAGCACGCTCGCTTTTGCTCAGCGCTACCGGGATTCACTCAGGCTCTGTACACTGAATGAATCTGCGGAAATTCGGATTCGACACGCTTCATGGGCCTGCTTGACGATCTGGAAAAAGAAGCCGAACGGCAGCGCGAAGAAGAGGCGCGAATTGCGCAGGCGCGCGAGGAAAAGCAACAGGTATGGCAAGACCAGCTGCTGCCCGCGATGCAGAAGCTCGACGCCTACATCAAGCGGCTGGTCGATAATCTTGCCTTCCTGAAGAAGCGCACCAAGGTGTCATTCCCGGCGCACGGCTATGGCGACGTGATCGCAGCCATCGATCCGCCCTTTATCCTGCGCAGCGAATCGGGCAAGGCCAGCTATGAGATCGTGCTGGAAATGGTCGGCCAGGTCATCCCCGAAGAGAGTCCGGTGGTCCATGCCGACAACATGGCCAAGGTGCGCACCTTGTCGGCAGTGATGCGCCAGCATGGCCTGGGTGGCATGTCGGATACCAAGAAGAACGCCAATGGCGATGTGGTCGCCGCGCGCTTTCAGGCCCGTGGCAAGATCGCCATGAACCTGAGTATCCGCGCCGACCTGGAAAGCGGCATGGCCCGCTTTGCCTTCAACAATATGGAAGGCTTCGGCCAGAGCAGCCGTAGTTTCACCCCGGAACAACTCGACGACGCGCTGTTCGACGAACTCGGCCGCTTCCTCACCCGCGAGCAGGACCGCTTTGCCCAGGAAAGCGTGGCCGACGATGTGCGCAAGCAATGGCAGATGAAACTGCAGCGCGACCAAATGCGCCGTGACTGGGAAGAAAAACTCTCGCGCCAACTGGGTACCGACGAAGCCAAGGTCATCGAGAGCCTCGACCCCGCCGCCCGCCCAGGCTGGTTCCTGGGTCGCCTGCGGCTGCTCTCGGTCAAGCTGTTCGGGCGCTAGAGCCGCTTAGCGCCTCGGCGCTGCCGGCATCAGCAGCCAAAGCAGCAGATACACCAGAATCCCAGGAAACGCCGCGCTGGCGATCGACAGCACAACGTAAACCAGCCGAGTAGCGTTGGGCGACCAGCCGAGATACTCAGCCAGGCCGCCGCAGACGCCCAGCAGCCAGCGGTTTCGCGAGCGCGTGAGGCGACCGCTCATCCCAGGCCCAGCCGCTGCCACACGTCTTCGCGACTCAACGCTTCCGCCGCTTCGGCCCGGCGCGAGCGATATTCAAACGTCCCGGCCTGAACACCTCGTTCCGACACCACGATGCGATGCGGGATGCCGATCAGTTCCATGTCGGCAAACATCGGGCCGGGGCGCAGACCGCGGTCGTCCCACAGCACATCGACCCCGGCTGCCTGCAGATCGGCGTACAGCTGCTCGACCACTTGGTTCACCGCGGCGTCGTTCTTCGGATTGATCACACAGATCGCCACCCGCCAAGGCGCCATCGGCTCGGGCCAGCAGATGCCGCGATCGTCGAAGTTCTGCTCGATGGCGGCAGCGACGATGCGCGACACGCCAATGCCATAGCAGCCCATATGCATGACCTGGGATTTGCCCTGCTCGTCGAGCACGGTGGCGCCCATGGCCTTGGCGTACTTCTGCCCAAGCTGGAACACATGACCGACTTCAATGCCGCGGGCCAGTTTGATCTCGCCGCCGTCGGCAGCGCGATCGCCGGCCAGCACACTGCGGATATCGGCCACCACATCGGGTTCCGCCAGGTCGCGACCCCAGTTGACGCCAGCCAGGTGATAGCCGGCTTCGTTGGCACCGACCACGAAGTCGGCCATCGCCGCGACCTCGCGGTCGGCAACCACACGAATCGGTTTCTTCGCGCCGAGCGGGCCGAGGAAGCCCGGCTCGCTGCCCAGGTGCTCGAGGATCTCGGCCTCGCCGGCCGGGCGATACTCAGTCAGTCCGGCCACCTTGGCCAGCTTGATCTCATTGACGCTGTGATCGCCACGCACCAGGGCCAGCACAAAGCCGTCTTCGCCAATCACCGCCACCGACTTCACCGTGCGCTGCAACGGGATGCCCATCAGGGCAGCGACTTCTTCGCAGGTTTTCTGCGTCGGCGTGTCCACTTTACGCAGGGTTTCGGCGGCGGCCGGGCGCGGGCCGGGCGCGGCGGCCTGGGCAGTTTCGACATTGGCGGCGTAGTCGGAACCGGTGGAAAAGGCCAGCGCGTCTTCGCCTGATTCGGCCAGCACATGGAACTCCTGCGAGGCATCACCGCCAATTGCCCCGGAATCGGCCTGCACGGCGCGGAAAGCAAGGCCGAGGCGAGTGAAGATGCGGGTGTAGGCCGCCTTCATGTTCTCGTATTCGCGGGCCAGATCATCTTCGCTGAGATGAAAGGAATAGGCATCCTTCATCAGGAACTCGCGCGCTCGCATGACGCCGAAACGCGGCCGGATCTCGTCGCGGAACTTGGTCTGGATCTGATAGAAGTTCAGCGGCAGCTGCTTGTAGGACTTCAGCTCATTGCGGGCGAAGTCAGTGATCACTTCTTCATGAGTCGGGCCGTAGCAGAAGGCGCCATCCTTGCGGTCGCGGATCTTCAGCAGCTGCCCGCCAAACTTGGCCCAGCGATCGGTTTCTTCCCACAGCTCCTGCGGCTGGATCGAGGGCATCAGCACCTCAATCGCACCGGCGGCATTCATCTCTTCCCGCACCACCGCCTCCACCTTGCGCAGCACGCGCAGGCCGAGCGGGCTCCAGGTGTAGATACCGGCGGCCAGCTTGCGGATCATGCCGGTGCGCAGCATCAGCTGATGGCTGACAATCTCGGCATCGGCGGGGGTTTCTTTGCTGGTACTGAGGTGGAAACGGGACAGGCGCATGAGCTCAAACTGCTGAAGGCGAAAGCCCGGCATTGTAGCGGCTGTCGGCCCACCATGACCGGCGTTGGCGGCTCGCGATATGCTTAGCGGCCCGTCAAGGGGAGATGAACCTTCGTCCGGGCTGCCGGTCCGAGACGAGATCGAACACAAGGAGGGTGCGGCATGCAGACATGGTTGGTCACCGGCGGCGCCGGCTTTATTGGCGGCAATTTCGTGCTCGACAGCCTCAAGGGCTCGGGGCTGCGCATTGTCACCCTGGATGCGCTGACCTATGCCGGCAACCTCGACACCCTGGCGCCGGTCGCCGACAACCCCGATCACGTCTTCGTGCGCGGGTCGATCGGCGATCGCAGCCTGGTCAACGATCTGCTGCGCGAGCACAAGCCCGACGCGGTGATCAACTTTGCCGCGGAAAGTCATGTCGATCGATCCATTGACGGCCCGGCGGCCTTCGTCGAGACCAATGTGGTCGGCACCCTCAGCCTGCTGGAGGCCAGCCGAGACTACTGGCGCGAACAGCCGGAGGCCAAGCGCGGCGCCTTTCGCTTCCTGCACGTGTCCACCGATGAGGTGTACGGCTCGCTGGGTGACACTGGCAAATTCAGCGAAACCACGCCCTACGCGCCGAACTCGCCCTACTCGGCCTCGAAGGCAGCGTCTGACCACTTGGTGCGCGCCTTCCACCACACCTATGGCCTGCCGACCCTGACCACCAACTGCTCGAACAACTACGGGCCGTACCAGTTTCCGGAAAAGCTGATCCCCCTGGTGATCGCCAAGGCGGTGGCCGGTGAGCCACTGCCGGTCTACGGCGACGGCAAGAATGTGCGCGATTGGCTGTATGTGCTCGACCACGTCAGCGCGATCCGCGCCGTGCTCGGGCGCGGCCGTGTCGGCGAGGTGTACAACGTCGGCGGCGACGCCGAGCGGCAGAACATTGAGGTGGTCAACGCGATCTGCGCCCTGCTCGATCAGCGCCGTCCGCGCAGCGACGGCCAGCCGCGCAACTCGCAGATCAGCTTCGTCAAGGACCGCCCCGGCCACGATCGGCGCTATGCCATCGACTCGTCAAAGCTGCAGAGCGAGCTGGGCTGGAAGCCGTCGCTGGATTTCGAGACCGGCATTGCCCACACCGTCGATTGGTACCTTGAACACACCGCTTGGGTGCAGAAGATTCTGGACGGCAGCTACCGGCTGCAACGCTTGGGAGAAAGCGCGTGATTCCGAAGGGCATTATCCTGGCCGGCGGTTCCGGCACCCGGCTGTATCCGATCACCCAGACGATCAGCAAGCAACTGCTGCCGATCTACGACAAGCCGATGATCTACTACCCGCTCAGCACCCTGATGCTGGCCGGTATCCGCGACATCCTGATCATCAATACCCCACACGAACAACATCTGTTCCAGTCCCTGCTCGGCGATGGCTCGCAATGGGGGCTGCGCATCGAGTACGCGGTGCAACCCAGCCCCGACGGTCTGGCCCAGGCCTATCTGATCGGTGAGGAATTCGTCGGTGGTGAACCCAGCTGTTTGGTGCTGGGCGACAATATTTTCTACGGCCATGGCTTTTCCGAACAGCTGCGCCGCGCCGCCACCCATGTCACCGGCGCCACCGTATTTGGCTACTGGGTAAAGGATCCGGAGCGCTATGGCGTGGCCGAATTCGACAGCAAGGGCACGGTGATCGGGCTGGACGAAAAGCCGAGCCAACCGAAGTCGAACTACGCCGTTACCGGGCTGTACTTCTACGACGGCCGGGCCAGCGAATTTGCCCGCACGCTGAAACCTTCGGCTCGCGGCGAACTCGAGATCACCGACCTCAACCGCTGCTATCTGGAAGAAGGCTCGCTGCGCTTGGAAAAGCTCGGCCGTGGTTACGCCTGGCTGGATACCGGCACTCATGAGTCCTTGCTGCAGGCGGCCAATTTCATCGAGACGATCGAGGCCCGGCAGGGGCTGCGGGTCTGCTGCCCGGAGGAGATCGCCTTTATCAATGGCTGGATCGACGCCGCCCAGCTCGAAGCCCTGGCGAAACCACTAGTGAAGAATGGCTACGGCCAGTACCTGCTGCAGATTCTGCGCCAGGGCCGGGTGAACTGATGCGTGTAATCGAAACCAAACTGCCCGGCTGCCTGGTGATCGAACCGAAGGTGTTCGGCGACCCGCGTGGTTTTTTTTACGAACAATGGAACCAGGCCCGCTACGCCGAGCACGGCATCGTCATGGACGCCGTGCAGGCCAATCTGTCGCGCTCCAGCCACGGCGTGCTGCGCGGCCTGCACTACCAGTTGCCCAATCCGCAGGGCAAGCTGGTCTCGGTGCTCGAAGGCGAGGTGTACGACGTAGCGGTGGATATCCGCCGCGGCTCGCCGAGCTTCGGCCAGTGGACCGCCGTGGTGCTCAGCGCCGAGAACCAGCGCCAGTTCTGGATTCCACCCGGCTTTGCCCATGGCTTCGTGGTGACCTCGCAGCATGCGCTGTTCCACTATTTCTGCAGCACGCCCTACGATGGCCCGGCCGACAAGGGCGTACGCTGGAATGATCCGGATCTGGCCATCGACTGGCCGCTGGCCAAGCCCTCACTGTCGGCCAAAGACGAGCAGGCGCCGCGCTTGAATGAAGTGGCGGTGGATGCGTTGCCGGTGTTTGCGTAATGCGCTTTGCAACCGTGCTGTCATCCCGGCGCACAGTGGGAAACGCCACCAGCTCCTCAACACATGACGTCACCCAATGACCAAGATCCTCCTTACCGGTGTCGATGGCCAACTCGGTTTTGAGCTGGCGCGCAGTCTGGCGCCGCTCGGCGAACTGCATTGCGCCACACTGAGCGGTCGACTGCCCGGTGGCCAACCCTGCCTTCCGCTCGACCTCAGCAAGCCAACCGCCATCCGCCAGGTCCTGGACGAAATCAAGCCGCAGGTGGTGGTGAATCCGGCCGCCTACACGGCAGTCGACAAGGCCGAATCCGAGGCTGATCTGGCGCATGGCATCAATGCCGTGGCACCGGCGACCCTGGCGGCCTGGTGCCGTCAGCACAACGCCCTGCTGCTGCACTACTCGACTGACTATGTGTTTCCCGGCAATGCCGGCCGGCCCTGGCGGGAAGAGAGCGTCACCGGGCCACTCGGCGTCTACGGCGCCAGCAAACTGGCTGGCGAAGAGGCGATTCGCGCCAGCGAATGCCGCCATCTGATCCTGCGCACAGCCTGGGTGTATTCGGCACGCTTCGCCAACTTCCTGCTGACCATGCTGCGAGTGGGTCGCGAGCGTGACGAACTGCGGGTGGTGTCCGACCAGATCGGCACACCCACCACTGCCCGCGGGCTGGCCTCGATATCGGCCGTGCTGTTGGCCAGGTCCGCTCAGTTCGGCGCAGATGAACTCGGCACCTTTCACTGTACGCATGCAGGCCAGACCAGCTGGCATGGCTTTGCCGAGGCCATTTTCAGGCAGGCGCAACAGGCCGGAATGATCGAGCGTGCACCGAAGGTCCAAGCCATTGCCAGCAGCGACTACCCGACCCCGGCACGCCGCCCAGCCTATTCGGTACTGGATAACCGCAAGCTGACCGATGTACATGGCCTTGCCCTGCCCGATTGGCGGATCGGCCTGTCGCAGGTGATCGACGAATTGTGCACGGTGGCCCGCTGATGCGTATCGCCCTGGCCACCGCTATCGCCGCCTACGCCCGCGATGACGATCTAGCGCCACTGCTGCGCGCATTTCGCGAAGCGGGGGTGCCGGCCGAGGCGCTGGCCTGGGACGACCCAACCGTCGAATGGTCGCGCTTTGACGCTGTCCTGCTGCGCTCGACCTGGGACTACACCCAGCATCTGCAGCGCTTCTTGAGCTGGTGCGAGCGGATCGACCAATGCAGTCTGTTATTGAATCCCTTACCGACGATTCGCTGGAACATCGACAAACACTATCTTGGCGAGCTGGCCGGCAAAGGCGCGCCGGTGATCGAAACTCACTACTTCGAGCCCGCTCAGGGCACGATCGACGCTGAGGCCCTGACCCTGCTCGGCAACGCCAGCGAGTTCGTCATCAAGCCCTGCGTCGGGGCCGGCTCGCGCGATGCTCAACGATTTCAACGGCAGCAGATGGACGCTGCCCTGGCCCATGCCAATCGGCTGCTGGCGCGCGCTGAATCGATCATGCTGCAGCCCTACCTCGGCAAGGTCGACGAAGTGGGAGAAACCGCACTGATCTATCTGGGTGGGCGCTACAGCCATGCAATTCGCAAAGGCCCACTGCTGAAGCTCAGCACGTCCGCCTCGGATGATCTGTTCCTTGCCGAAGATATTCAGCCGCGGATTGCCAGTCCTGCCGAGCATGCGGTGGCCGATGCGGTGATCAAAGCGCTGCCTGAGCTGCCGTTGTATGCCCGGGTGGATCTGCTGCCCAGCACCGAGGGGCCGCGTCTGCTGGAGCTGGAGCTGGTCGAGCCCTCGCTATTCTTCGAGCACAGCGAAGACGCCGCCGAACGGCTGGTAAAGCTGGTGTACGAGGCGGTGCAGGCAGCCGAGGCCATGCCGGTTCGGCAATCCTCATAACCGATCAAGCCAACCTCATGCCTGCCGCGGCATTGTCAGCACCGGCCGGCATGCGCACACTGTCGCCCTGAATTCGGGTCCCATGAGTCCATGACTGCTGCGTTGTCTCACCTCGATCGGCTGGAAGCCGAGTCGATCCACATCCTGCGCGAGGTCGCCGCCGAGTTTCGCAACCCGGTGCTGCTGTATTCGATCGGCAAGGACAGCACTGTCCTGCTGCATCTGATGCAGAAGGCCTTCCATCCGGCCAAACCGCCGATCCCACTGCTGCATATCGACAGCACGTTCGAGTTTCGCGAGACCTACGCCTTTCGTGACTTGGTGCCCGAGCGCTGCGGCGTGGAACTGCGGGTGCATATCAATCAGGACGGCCTGGCCCAGGGCATCAATCCGTTTATCCACGGCGCCACCGTGCATACCGATGTGATGCGCACCCAGGGCCTGCGCCAGGCGCTGGAGGCCGGACGCTACGACTGTGCCATCGGCGGCGCGCGTCGCGATGAGGAGAAATCACGCGCCAAGGAACGCATCTTCAGCTTCCGCACCGCGCAGCATCGGTGGGATCCGAAGAACCAGCGGCCTGAACTGTGGAACCTCTACAACACCAAGATCCACCGCGGCGAAAGCGTGCGTGCCTTTCCGATCTCGAACTGGACCGAACTCGACATCTGGCTGTACATCTTGCGCGAGAACATCCCCCTGCCGCCGCTGTACTTTGCTCGCGAGCGTCAGGTGGTGGAACGCGATGGTGTGCTGATCATGGTCGATGACGAACGCATGCCGCTGGCCGAGGGTGAAACCCCGGCGATCAAGAAGGTGCGCTTTCGCACCCTCGGCTGTTATCCCTTGACCGGCGGCATCGAATCCGATGCCGAGACACTGGAACAGGTAGTTCAGGAGATCGTGGCCGCCCGCACCTCCGAGCGCCAGGGCCGAGTAATCGATCACGACCCGACCGCCTCGATGGAAAAGAAAAAACAGGAAGGGTATTTCTGATGAAGCCGGGATTCGAGATTGGGGATTCGGGATTCGTAGAAGCGGGTCCCGCGATCGCCGTTCTTAGCGGCCATCGTAGGGTGGGCGTGTCGCCCACCGTCGCGGCCTCATTACTCTCCGCTGCGCTGAGGTCGAGAGCGATTCGATGAACGATATGCTGATGGAGCCGGGATTCGAGATTCGGGATTCGGGATTCGTAGAAGCGGGTCCCGCGATCGCCGTTTTTAGCGACCATCGTAAGGTGGGCGTGTCGCCCACCGTCACGGCTGCAGGCCATCGTAGGGTGGGCGTGTCGCCCACCATCGCGGCCTCATTACTCTCCGCCGCGCTGGAGTCGAGAGCGATTCGATGAACGACATGCAGCCACCCACCACCATCGCCGATTTCCTCCAGGCCCACGAAAACAAATCGCGGCTGCGCTTCATCACCTGCGGCAGCGTCGACGATGGCAAGAGCACCCTGATCGGCCGCCTGCTCTACGACAGCAAGCAGTTGCTGGAAGATCAACTTGGGGTGCTGGATCGCGACAGCCAGAAATTCGGTACCCAGAACGGTGAACTCGACTATGCGCTGTTGGTCGATGGCCTGGATGCCGAGCGCGAGCAGGGCATCACCATCGATGTCGCCTACCGTTACTTCGCCACCGACCGGCGCAGCTTCATCGTCGCCGACTGCCCGGGCCACGAGCAGTACACCCGCAATATGGCCACCGGCGCCTCGACCGCCGATCTGGCCGTGGTGCTGGTCGACGCGCGCAAGGGCCTGCTGACCCAGACTCGCCGCCACAGCTGGATCTGCGCCCTGTTCGGGGTACGCGAGATCGTGCTGGCGATCAACAAGATGGATCTGGTCGATTTCGACGAGCGTGTGTTCACTGCCATCCTGCATGACTACCAGGAACTGGCCAGCGCTCTCGGATTGCCGCGGGTCACGGCGATTCCGCTGTCGGCGCTGCAAGGTGACAACGTGATCACCCGCAGCGAGCGCATGCCCTGGTATTCCGGCCCAGCCTTGCTGCCCTGGCTGGAGCAGGTGGAACTCCAGGTTCAAGAAAGCAATAGCGGGTTCCGCCTGCCGGTGCAGTGGGTGAATCGCCCGAATCAGGATTTCCGCGGCTTTACCGGCACCCTGGCGAACGGCATCGTGCGCCTGGGGGATTCGGTGGTCACCCTGCCTTCGGGCCGGCGCTCGACCGTCAAGCAGATCCTGATCGGTCAGCGCGAAGCCGAGCACGCGGTGGCCGGGCAGTCGATCACCCTCAGCCTGAACGACGAACTCGATATCAGCCGCGGTGACGTGCTGGCCGCCAGCAATGATCCGCCGGAAGTGGCCGACCAGTTCGCCGCCCATCTGCTCTGGCTCGACCACCAATCCCTGCTCCCCGGACGCAGCTACTGGTTAAGGCTGGGCAGCAGCCAGGCCGCTGCCCAGGTCACCGAGATCAAGCATCGAATCGACGTCAATACCCAGGAGGCCCTGGCCGCGAAACGGCTGGAGTTGAACGAGGTGGCAGTGGTCAATCTCAGCCTGGATCGCGCCATCGCCTTTCAGCCCTACGCCGAAAACCGCGCGCTCGGCGCCTTCGTGCTGATCGACCGGCAAACCCATGCCACGGTCGGCGCCGGGGTGATCGACTTTGCCCTGCGCCGGGCCAGCAATCTGCATTGGCAGGCCACCGACGTCAACAAAGCGGCCCGCGCCGCACTGAAGGGGCAATCGCCCAAGGTTCTGTGGTTCACCGGCCTGTCCGGCTCGGGCAAATCGACCATCGCCAACGAGGTCGAACGTCGACTGCACGCCTCGGGCCACCACACCTACCTGCTCGACGGCGACAACGTACGCCATGGCCTTAACCGCGACCTTGGCTTTACCGATGCCGATCGAGTGGAGAACATCCGCCGCGTCGCCGAAGTGGCCAAACTGATGGCTGATGCCGGCCTGATCGTGCTGGTCAGCTTCATCTCACCCTACCGCAGCGAGCGGCAAATGGCCCGCGAACTGATGGCGCCGGGTGAATTCTTCGAGATCTTCGTCGACACCCCGTTGGAAGAATGCGAACGGCGCGACATCAAGGGCCTGTACGCCAAGGCCCGCGCCGGCCAGATCCCCAATTTCACTGGCATCAGCGCGCCGTATGAGGTGCCGGAGCAACCCGAGCTGCATTTGCAGACCGGCGGCCGCAGCGTGACCGAGCTGGCGCAGGCGGTGATCGGTCAACTCAGTTAGGAAGTATCCGGGCTAGATGGAATCGCCTTGACGCACCCTGAGCTTGTCGGGTGCCGCACCGAAGCGAGCCCTGAACGTGCCCACGCGAGCATTGAGGTTGCAATGCTGAGTCGGCTGGCTTCGACAAGCTCAGCCAGCGTGGCGGCGACACGAAGCGGCCGGGTGTCGTCAACGTTTGTTTGCAACCACACCCACGGCGTAATCGTACCCTCATCGGCCCTTCGGGCACCTTCTCCCACAGGGAGAAGGGAACAGCCCTGACGGTCCGCTCCTCGCCGAACTGAGTCGCTCAATCAAGAGCAGCGAACAAAGTGAGCAAGCGGCCGGATGGGCTGCGCACCGCTCCCGAAATGCGCAGTCAGGAAACGAGTTTATTCCTTAAAGGGAAGGACATTGCTCCCTAGCTACAACTCTCCTGGGCGATGAGTGGCGCTCTTACTCCACCGTCACCGATTTGGCCAGGTTGCGCGGCTGATCGACATCGGTGCCGCGCAACACGGCGACATGGTAGGCCAGCAGTTGCAGCGGTACGTTGAACACCACTGGGGCGGCGATTTCGCCGCAGGGCGGCAGCTCCAACACATGGCCTTCGCCCATGCCGTGGCGGATGCTGCGATCGACGAACAGGAACAGCTGGCCGCCGCGGGCGCGGACTTCTTCCATGTTCGATTTCAGCTTGTCGAGCAGGGCATCGTTGGGCGCCACCGCCACCACCGGCATGGTCTCATCGACCAGGGCCAGCGGGCCGTGCTTCAGTTCGCCGGCTGGGTAGCCTTCGGCATGGATGTAGGAGATTTCCTTCAGCTTGAGCGCGCCTTCCAGGGCGATCGGGAAGTGCGTGCCGCGGCCGAGGAACAGCGCGTGCTGCTTGTCGACAAAGGACTCAGCCATTTGCTTGATAGCGTCGTTCAGTTCCAACGCTTCGCGGATCAGGCCCGGCAGTGATTCCAGATCGGCCACGCAGCGGGCGTGCCGCTCTTCGCTCAAACCCCGTGTTTTGGCCAACTGCACCGCCAGTAAGGCCAAAGCGGTGAGCTGGGTGCTGAAGGCCTTGGTCGAGGCGACGCCGATCTCAGGGCCGGCCCGGGTCATCAGCACCATGTCGGATTCCCGCACCAGGGACGATTCCGGCACATTGCACACCGCCAGCCGGGCGAGATACGAGCGCTCCTTGGCCATGCGTAGGGCGGCCAGGGTGTCGGCGGTTTCGCCGGATTGCGAGATAGTGACGAACAGGGTGTCGTCGGCCACCACCGGTTGGCGATAGCGAAACTCGCTGGCGATCTCGGCGTGACAGGGAATGCCGGCCAGGGCCTCAATCCAATAGCGCGCCACCAGACCAGCATGGAAGCTGGTGCCGCAGGCGATGATCTGCACCTGCCTGACCTTGGCCAGCAGCTCGTCGGCACCGCTGCCGAAAATGCCCGGCATCACCTTGCCGTTGGCAATACGGCCCTCTAGAGTGTCGGCCACCGACTGCGGCTGCTCGTGAATCTCTTTCAGCATGTAGTGGCGGTATTCACCGCGCTCGACCGCGTCCAGACTGAAGCTCGATTCCTTAACCGGCCGCTCCACTGCAACGCCGTCCGCGTCGAACACCTGCACACCGTCACTTTGGATGGTGACGACATCGCCTTCGGCCAAGTAGACAAAGCGGCGGGTCAGCGGCAACAGGGCATGGATATCCGAGGCCAGATAGTTCTCGTCATCACTCAGGCCCAGCACCAATGGAGAGCCGCGCCGTGCGCCGACCAGGCGCTCGGGTTCACGCTTGCTCATGGCGACGATGGCATAGGCGCCGTGCAGGCGCTGGGTGGCGCGCTGTACCGCCTTGAGCAGGTCATCGCCGGCGTTGAGATAGTGCTCGATCAGGTGGGCGATTACCTCGGTGTCGGTCTGCGAGTGAAACTCGAAGCCAACAGTCTTCAGTTCGGCGCGCAGCTCGTCATGATTCTCGATGATGCCGTTGTGCACCACCGACAGGCCATCGCCCGACACGTGCGGATGCGCATTGACCTCGCTCGGAACGCCATGCGTCGCCCAGCGGGTGTGGGCGATGCCAATCGGACCGGCCAATGGCTGCTGTTCCAGGCGCTCCTGCAGATCACGCACCTTGCCCTTGGCGCGGCGGCGATCCATGCCGTGTTCGGCGATGATCGCCAGACCGGCGGAATCGTAGCCGCGATATTCCAGGGCCTTGAGGCCGGCGATCAGATCGCGACTGACATCGCGACCGGCAGTGATTCCCACGATTCCGCACATGATCTTGCTTCCTTGCGGCCAACGGCCGACTGTTCAAACGAGACCGCCGCCCAGCGGGCGGCGGCGTGACCCATTGTTGTTTGGGCTCAAAGCGCCTTTTCGAGTTCCGGTACCAGGGTGAACAGATCGCCCACCAGACCGATATCGGCGACTTCGAAAATCGGCGCTTCCGGATCCTTGTTGATTGCCACGATGGTGCCGGCGTCCTTGATACCGGTGAGATGCTGAATGGCGCCGGAAATGCCGATCGCCACATACAGTTCCGGCGCAATGATCTTGCCGGTCTGCCCCACCTGCATATCGTTCGGCACGTAACCGGCGTCGACCGCGGCGCGCGAGGCACCGACGCCAGCGCCCATCTTGTCGGCCAGCGAGTAGATGACCGCAAAGTTCTCCGCCGAACCGACGCCGCGACCACCGGAAACCACGCGGCTAGCTGACTGCAGGTCGGGGCGATCGCTCTTGCCCTGCTTCAGTTCGACGAACTTGGTGTGACCTGGCAACTGAACATCGACATTCGCCGACTCAATCGCCGCGCTGCCGCCTTCGCCGACTGCCGGCCACGAGGCGACACGAATGGTCGCCACCACCGGGTGTCCAGCCGGGGCCTCGACGCTGATGATGGCATTGCCGGCATAGATCGGCCGCTTGAAGCCATGCGAGCCATCCACCGCCATCACATCGCTGACCTGATTGACGCCGAGCAGGGCGGCGACGCAGGGCATCAGGTCCTTGCCGGTGGTGGTGCTGGGCCCGAATACGTGGCTATAGCCTTCTGCCAGCTTGGCGATCTGCGGTGCCCAGACCTGGGCCACGCAGTGGCTGTTAGCGGGGTTGGCAACCGTGACTACGCGCGCCACGCCATCGAGTTTCGCTGCCTGTTCAGCCACGCTGGCCGGGTCGGCCGCCAGCACGGCGATGTCGATCGTGGCGCCGTCAATGGCCTGGGCTGCGCTGACGCACTTGGCGGTGGCCGCGTTCAATTTGCCGTCGAGGTGTTCGGCAATGATCAGGATCTTGCTCATGGAAAGTCCTTTGTGCTCTCTCACCTCTCCCACCGGGAGAGGGGCTGGGGGTGAGGGTCGGGTCTTGTACCGAGTTGGGTGATCAGAGACTCAAAGCAGCCCCTTGGCCTTCAACGCCGAGATCAGCTCCGGCACGTCCTTCACCATCACACCGCGCGAGCGCTTGGCCGGCGGGGCGTAGTGGGTGACCTTCAGCTGCTCGCCCGACTCAACACCAAGATCCGCCAGCTGCAGGGTTTCCAGCGGCTTGGACTTGGCCTTCATGATATCCGGCAGCTTGATGAAGCGCGGCTCGTTCAGGCGCAGATCGGTGGTAATCACCGCCGGCAGCTCGACGTCCAGGGTTTCCATGCCAGCATCGACTTCGCGATCGACCACGGCGCGACCATCG
Organism: Pseudomarimonas arenosa; assembly: GCF_014841215.1. GTDB lineage: Bacteria > Pseudomonadota > Gammaproteobacteria > Xanthomonadales > Xanthomonadaceae > Pseudomarimonas > Pseudomarimonas arenosa. The sequence continues at coordinate 43,427 of NZ_JACYTR010000009.1, read as the reverse complement.
GCGATGGCGACCTTGCTGGCAAAGGTGGCCTGCGGCCGGCCCCACAGGGTGGCCAGCATCTGGCCGGTCTGGTTGGCATCGTCGTCGATCGCCTGCTTGCCCAGAATCACCAGGCCCGGCTGCTCCTTTTCGATCAATTTGAGCAGCACGCGAGCGGCGGCCAGCGGCTGCACCGCCTGATCCGACACCACATGAATGGCGCGGTTGGCACCCATGGCCAGCCCATTGCGCAGATGCGGCTGGGCATCGGCCGGGGCAATCGTTGCCACAATCACTTCACTGGCCACGCCCTTGTCACGCAGGCGCAGCGCCTCTTCCAGGGCGATATCGTCGAACGGATTGGCCGACAGCTTGACACCGTCGGTGACCACGCCGGAGCCATCCGGCTTGACCTGAATGCGGACGTTGTAGTCCACCACGCGCTTGTAAGCGACGAGAATCTTCATTGGCGAAGCTTCCTTAGAGGATCAAACGAGCGATGCCGGGGCATCGAACCCCGCATTCTACCCTGAAGGGCTGGAGAGCTGGCTCGATGGAGGTACTGGCAAGCTGCCGGGCTAGATTTGCCAATGCTGTGCCCGACCAGAAGCTATGCTCCGCCAGCTCGCATTGCCCGGGGACGTTCCGTTGGTCTCCGGTGAACGTGCCGTGTATACCGCCATTTTCGGTGCCAAGCACGATTTATAGCGGCTTCCTTACTCGCCGGACTACGACCTTTGGGTGTTTACCGACGGCGATCGGCGGGTGCCGTCCCACTATCGGCTGATGCGATGCCGCAGGCGCTTCAATGACCCGACCCGCGATGCGCGCTGGTACAAAGTGCCTTCCCACCAGGCGCTGGCTATGCCTATTCGGTTTGGATGGATGCCAACGTCGAGTTTTATGCTGAGGATCTGCGCACCCGCTTGAATTCGGCGTTGGCCTCGCCGCCACGCTGGCTGAGCTTGTCGAAGCCAGCCGACCCAGCATTGCAACCTCAATGCTCGCGTGGGCACCTTCAGGGCTCGCTTCGGTGAGGCGAGGCACCCTTCGACAAGCTCAGGGTGCGTCAAGGCGATTCCATTGCTGCAGCTCTCGGACTCTCATCCACCCTTCGGGCTGTCTCTCAGCGCGAACAGGGCAATCGTCCGTCTCGGGTACGAATAGGTGGGTGTGCTTGCAAATAGACGTTGACGACACCCGGCCGCTTCGTGTCGCCGCCACGCTGGCTGAGCTTGTCGAAGCCAGCCGACCCAGCATTGCAACCTCAATGCTCGCGTGGTCACCTTCCGGCTCGCTTCGGCGAGGCACCCTTCGACAAGCTCAGGGTGCGTCAAGGCGATTCCATCGCTACTGCCCTCGGACTCTCATCCGCCCTTCGGACTGCCTCTCAGTGCGAACAGGGCAAGCGATCGTCCGTCTCGGGTACGAATAGGTGGGTGTGCTTGCAAACAAACGTTGACGACACCCGGTCCTCTCCCACGGGGAGCGGGGCCGCTTCGTGTCGCCGCCACGCTGGCTGAGCTTGTCGAAGCCAGCCGACCCAGCATTGCAACCTCAAAGCTGGCGTGGGCACCTTCAGGGTTCGCTTCGATGAGGCGAGGCACCCTTCGACAAGCTCAGGGTGCGTCAAGGCGATTCCATCACGCGCACTGGCTCATCCGCGACCTGCAACCTCCCGAAATCGACTGTGTTCTGAAGAAATTGCGCTGCATGAGCCTGTCCAATGGAGGGGGCGACCACTGTCCAAAGTCAGGGGACGACAGCGCTCGGATCGGTTTCACTGAGCGCGTCCGCATCACCACACGATGGTTGCGCGGACGTGGCCTGGTCAGGGTGCGCCCTGACCAGGGCGCACCCTCCGAGTCGATGAGAAGAGTCTAGCCATGAAGATCACTCCATTGCGCTGCGCGCTCGCTGCGTCCGCGGCGCTGTTGTTCTGCATACCTGCCGCCGACGCGGCGACCAGTGCCGGCTTTGCCGCAGGCACCCTGACCGTAAGCAGCGACGCAGCCGATCCACTGGTATTGAGCTGCAATGCCGGTTCCGTGCAACTGAACGCCTCGCCGGTGGCAGGCCCGGTTGCCTGTGCCGATGTGATTCAGATCGCCGTGACCGGTGGGCCGGGTGACAATCTGATTGACCTGTCCGCGCTGCAAGCCACCGACTTCACCGCCCTGGTACAGACCGATCTGATCGGCGGCCCGGGCGCCGATACGTTTATCGGCTCCTTTGCAGCGGATCGCATGGTGTGGAACCCAGGCGATGGCTCCGACACCATGGACGGACGCGCGGGCAACGACCGCAGCGAGGTCAACGGCAGCACCGGCAATAACACCTTCACCATGGGTACGGCCGGTGTGGCGCCGGGCTTTGACCTACGCTTTGTCGGCCCGTTCACCATCGATATCGTCGGCACTGAGGTGCTGGAAGTGAACGGCGGCGACGGCGATGACACGCTCGACGCTAGCGGTTTGCCGGCAGGGCTTATCGCCGTCGAACTCACCGGAGGTGCCGGGAGCGATACGGTGATTGGCAGCGCCGGCGACGACACCCTCATCTGGAATCCAGGCGATGGCTCGGACACAAATGACGGCGGCGATGGCGACGATCGCGTGGTGGTCAATGGCAGCAGCGGCAACAACGTGTTCAGCGTGGGCACGGCGGGTGTAGCGCCGGGCTTCGACCTGCGCTTTGTCGGCCCGTTCACCATCGACATCGTGCGCAGCGAAGTGCTGGAAGTGAACGGGATGGAAGGCGATGACTCGATCAACGCCTCCGGTTTGCCGGCTGGCCTGATCGCCCTGGAACTGACCGGGGGCCCGGGCAGCGACACCCTCATCGGCAGCGCCGGCGACGACACCCTCATCTGGAATCCAGGCGATGGCTCGGACACGAATGACGGCGGCGATGGCGACGATCGCGTGGTGGTCAATGGTAGCAGCGGCAACAACGTGTTCAGTATGGGCACGGCGGGCGTAGCGCCGGGCTTCGACCTGCGCTTTGTCGGCCCGTTCACCATCGACATCGTGCGCAGCGAAGTGCTGGAAGTGAACGGGCTGGGCGGCGACGACTCGATCAATGCCTCCGGGTTGCCGGCTGGCCTGATCGCACTGGAACTGAACGGCGGTGCGGGCAACGACCAAATCACTGGCAGCGCAGGCGACGATGTGCTGCGCGGCGGCGACCAGAATGACACCCTGGTGGGCCTCTTGGGCACCGATCAGGTGTTTGGCGAAGACGGTAACGACACCCTGATCTGGAACCCGGGCGATGCCAGCGACCTGAACGACGGCGGCAGCGGCGTTGATATCACCCGCGTGGTGGCTGCCGGTGCCAGTGAGACCTTCGAGATTGCGCCGGTGGCCTGTGCGGCACCCGACGTCGACCCCTGCGCGCGTATCCGGCGCACGCTGCCGAGCGCCTTCGAGGTCACCTTCGTTCGCGTCGAACAGCTGGACCTTCAGGCGGGCGGTGGTCGCGACAGCGTGTTCACCCGGGCGCTGGATGGCGTGCAGCAACTGCTCGATGGTGGCGGCCCCGATCTGGGCGGAATCGGCGTCGACTTCTTCCCGGTCGATACGCTGCAGATAGAGGGCTTCAGCGATCCGCGCAGTTCGCCGGTCAGCGTGCCTGGCATGGGCGAGATCCATCACGCCAACTTTGAGTTCGCGCCGACCATGGCACTGGCCTCGCTGGCAGGTGAGGCCGGGCACACCTCCGCCCTAGACGGCTCGCAGGAGGTACCTCCGGTGAGCAGCAGCGCTACCGCCAGCGGAAGCGTCGTGTTGAGTGCCGACGGAACCCGCATCGTCGTGCGCCTGGCATTTGAGGGGCTGAGCAGTGCCAATACCGCGGCGCATATTCACGGGCCGGCGCCGATCGGGGTGAATGCCGGGGTGATCTTTGGGCTGGGTAACAGCGGGGCCACCTCGGGCACCTTGGGTCCGCTGGAGTTTGCGGTCAACGCTCAACAAGCAGCCGATCTCAAGGCCGGCCTGTGGTACTTCAATGTGCACAGTGCCAACCATCCCGGAGGTGAAGTGCGGGGTCAGATCCTGGCCGATCAGGTGTTCCAGGCCGATTTGAGCCCGGATCAAGTGGTCGGCGATCCGGTCACCTCTCTGGCCCAGGGCATCGGCAGCGTGATCTTGTCCGGCACCGGCGACAGCATCGTCGCCAGCCTTAGCTACCAGGGGCTGACCGGTGAGGGGGTGCCCGGCGTAAGCACCGGCGTTCGCCTGCGCGGTCCCGCAACCCGCGGCGCCCAGGGCCCCGAACTGATTGACTTCCCTCTGCGCGTGTCAGGCACCGCCAGCGACACCTTTATCACTCAAGCCTATCCAATTACGCCTGAGGAAGCTGAAGATCTGAGAGCGGGCCGGTGGTACTTCGAGGTCGAGTCGACAGAGTTCCCCGCCGGCGAATTGCGCGGCCAGTTGGACAATCAGGTCTTTTGCAGCGGCTTTGAACAGCAGGACTGCTGAGCCGAGCACAGACACCCGCCTCTGCCGGCGCCTGCCGGCAGATGGCGGCGCAACTGAACTGACGGTTTCGTCGGATCACGCCTCGACTTATTGCTCCGGCGAGTCAAAACATTAACTCGCCGGAGCAATAAGTCCCAGCTTTCCCCATTTCCGGACGCGGCCGGTAGCGCTTCGCTATGCTCCGGATTCCGCAGAGATGCACACGGCGCAGGATTCATGGACACGATTCCGCCAGACCCACAGGAATCATCACAGGATCTGCTCCGACACTTCATCGAGGAGATCAGCGGTGAGCTTCAGCTGGAGCCGTTGCTGACGCGCATCGTCGAGTATGCCTGCCGTCTGATTGGCGCGGACGACGGTACCATCGGATTGTATAACTGGCACCGCGGGGTGATCCGCACCGCCGCGGTCTATCGCATGCCAGAAGGCGAGCTAGGCGCCGAGATGGGGCCTGGGGTGGGTTTGGCGGGCCATGTACTGCAAACCGGCGAGCCTCTGCAGGCGCGCTACGGTGACATTGCCAGGATCACTCTGCCCGAGTTGGCAGACAACCAGGTGATCGGGATGCCGATCCATCGCAAGGGCGAACTGACGGGGTTCTTCGGCATTGGCGTCGCACCGCCAAAGCAGCTGCCGGAGGGCGCGTTGCAGACGCTGGAACTGTTCGCCCGTCATGCCGGCATCGCGATCGAGAATGCCAGACGCTACGAGCGGGCGCGCCGACGCACCGCGCGTTTCGAGCTGGTGGCGCGGGTCGCACAGATCATCAATGCCGGTAGCGACCTCAAGCTGATGCTGCAGCAAACCGCCGATGCCATCCATGACGTACTGGAATTCCCCAACGTAGACATCCCGCTGCTGGACCCGGACGACCCGGAGGTGCTGGTGGTGGAGATTCGCGGGGGCGGCTACAAGCAGCAAATTCAGGGCGTGGACCGACTGCCGATCAGCGTCGGCGTGATGGGAGCGGCGATCCGACAGCGGCGCGCTCAGCGAGTCGACAACGCCCGCGTCGATGACCGCTACATCACCCCGCCGAGCACCCAGGGCTCGCGCGCTGAGCTGGCTGTGCCGATCCTGGTTGCTGGCCAGGCGGTCGGCGTGGTCAATGTCGAAGGCGAGCAGCCCTATGACGAGTTGGACCAGCTGACCATCGAGATCATTGCCGACCACCTCGGTATCGCTATCCAGAACGCCGGACTGCATGAGCAGAACCGCGAAGCCGCCGTGTGGCAGGAGCGCATGCGTCTGCGCCGCGAATTGCATGACTCAGTCACCCAGATTCTGTCCAGCATCAGTCTGCTCGCCCAGGCACTGCCATCGGCCTGGCGTAGCAGCCCGGAAGAAGGCGAACGCCGTGCGCAGCGCCTGGCCGAGCTGGCGCAGACCGCGTTCGCCGAGATGCGCGCCCTGCTGCGTGAGTTGCAGCCGCCAAATCAGAACTCATCGCACATTTCGCGGCGCAGCCGCAGCTTTCTCGGGCTCGAGCGCCTGCGCGATGGCGGTCTCGGCGCGGCCCTGCCGCGCTTGCTGGAAGCTATGATTCCGGAGTCGCTCGGTCGGCGCTATCGCTTCGACCTCTACGTGCCGCAGCATCTTCCACACGAGGAGGCGCTGTATCGTGTCTGTCAGGAGGCGGTTTCGAACGTCATTCGTCATTCCGGCGCGCAGCAGGTGAATGTCGAGGCCCATGTTGATCAAACCCACGTCTGGCTGTTGGTGCGCGACGATGGCGGCGGGTTGCCGGCCGACGCCCAGGGCGGGATCGGGCTGAAGAGCATGCGCGAGCGGCTGGCCCGTCTGGGTGGCGATCTGGCGCTGCGCGCAGCGCAACCCTCCGGCCTGGAAGTGTTGGCGCGACTGCCGCGCCGTGACCGTCGTCTGGAGAGTCCATGAATAACCCACCGTTGCGCCTGATGCTGATAGATGACCATGCGGTAGTCCGCGAGGGCTTGCGCGCCGTGCTCGAAGACGGCAACGGCTTTACCGTGGTGGCCGAGGCCGATTCGGGCCTCGACGCATTGCGCCAGGCTGAAGCGGCCGCGCCCGAGGTCATCCTGATCGACCTGATGATGCCGGGCCTGTCTGCCGCAGAGAGCATCCGCAGGCTGAAACACGTGCTGCCTGGCTGCAATATCATCGTCTTCACCAGCTTTGCGGAAGACGAGCTACTGCGTGAAACGCTGCAGTCGGGCGCCATCGGCTACTTGCTGAAAGACGCCTCAAAGCACGATCTGGTCAGCGCAGTCCGCTCCGTGGCCCTGGGCCAGCCGTGGCTGCATGAATCAATGCAACGCCAGCTGGTCGAGCTGCTCCGCAAGCCGCCGCCGGTGGACCCGTACGCTGCGCTCACCCCGCGCGAACGCAGCGTATTGGCCTTGATCGGCGAGGGCTTGAGCAATCGCCGAATTGCGCAACGACTCAGCCTGACCGAGGGCACGGTCAAGGGCTACGTGAGTGCGGTACTAGAGAAGCTGGGTCTGAGCGACCGCACCCAGGCGGCGCTGTTCTTCAACCGTCACAGCACATAACAGGCTGCTGAGACTGATTTCAGCCGCCTGACAGTTCCAGCATGGGAACAACTGCAAGTCGGCGCAGGCGAAGCCGGCGACTCTGCCCCCTTACTTTGGTGAGTGTCAGCCACCCACCTTCTGCACTGTCCGCCGATCAGCCTCGGGACAACACTGGCTGCCACGGGTCGGACGACGTCGTCGCGCCGGCCCGCCTTTCACGTCAGCGATGAAAACCTGCCATGCCTATCCGACTACTGTCCCGCTTTTGCCGCCCTGCTGCGGTTCGTCATGCCTCCACCTCGCTGATCGGGCAGTGCCAGCACTCCTGCGTCGGGCAAGGCGTTCTGCGGGAGATCACTCATGCTGCCCGCTGAGCGTGGTGTGTTCGCGGGAGCTAGGTGTTCGACCAAGCCGGGCCGCATCCAGCCGGTGGCGATTGTCGAAGTGCTGGACGGCTTGCCGCCGTTGCGCCTGGCACCCAGTGATGCCGCCGAAGTCGTCATGCGCATTCAGCTACAGCCTGATGATGTCGAACGCTTGGTCGCCTCTGGGGTGAATGTTGTCGTGCTGGACCTGCGCGGCCTTTGCACCTCGCATATCCGTCCCTCAATGCGATTGCTGCGGCTCCTGGTGAGCAATCTGCGGGTGGTGGCCGTCACTGATGCGGGGGACGATGCTGCAGCGCAAATGGCCATCGCTGCCGGAGCCATCGCGCATTTGAGCCGGGACACCTGCCCGCTCCGCCTGTTGCGGGCGGTTCACGCAGCCAGCCGCGGCACCCCGCATCTGGGCGAGACCGGCCAACGCGCCGTCGCGCGCCTGACAGGCTGCTGAGACTGACTTCAGCGGCCTGACAAGTCGTCTGGAAGAGCACGCCCGACCGTTGATCGGGCAAACCGAGCCGTTGCTTGCCGAGCGCCAAGACATCACCTTGTCAGTGCCGACAGCAGCCTTGAACATGCACGACGGTCGCGGTTGGTCGCCACTAGCGACTGATCGTCCGTCAAGGGGAAGCGGAATGTTTTGGTTAAGGGCCACCATGGATCGCCTTTCGCGTCGACCGGCACCGATGCCTCATGCGCATCTGCCGCTTGGCGGCGCCGTGTTGCCGTCGCTGCGTGTTCGAGTCGTAGCGCCACGCCAGCTGCCCTACCGCTGCCCCAAATGCGCCACCACCCTGAGTCGTCATCAGACTCGGCAGCGCGATTGCCCCTGCTGTGGCGAGTTCTAACAGGCTGCTGATGAGTCTCAGCAGCCTGCTGCTAAGGCCGGGCGCCTCGACCGGGTTAGAATTGGACGCCAGCTAGCAAGCTGAGGCCGGGAAGGCGTTTCGGCCAGCTGCCTGGTCTCCGGTCATCAGGCCGGGGTTCACCTACCGACCGTGCTGCTCCCATGCTTGCTGCGACTGCTGTTTCCGACCCCTACCAAGGCACCAACAATCTGGCGCTGATCCGCGGGCCGCTTGAGCGACTGCTCAGCGTTGGGCCGCAGGACGCGCTTTCGGTGGAAGACTTTCTGCGGCGGGTGAACGGCTTGGCCGCGCTACTGCAGCAGCAGGCGCCGACAGCAAATCAGGTGCTGAACTTGTGCGAGAACCGCCAACGGTTCTTGCTGGTACTGGGTGCCGCACTCAGCCGCGGCCTGCCCTGCCTGTTGCCGCCTTCGCGCGCACCCGATGTGATTGGCGAGATGCTGGCGCGTTATCCCAACGCCATTGCCATGGGCGATGACCGCCACGATGACGGGGTACGCCTCGACGCCCTTCCTGAACGCTATGTTTCACTGCCGATCGAGCTGCCATCGGCAGCTGCTGAGCGTCCCATCATCGCTGCCGAGCAACTGGCAGTGATCGGCTTTACCTCTGGCAGCTCGGGCCCGCCCAAGCCACAACCCAAGCGCTGGGGCAGCTTTTGCCTGAGCACCGGGCGCAATCTGGATCTGCTTCGTCGCTATGTCGATCGGCCGCTGCATGCGGTGGTGACGGTGCCGCCACAACATATGTACGGCATGGAAACTTCGGTGTTGATGCCCTTGCTGGGCGAGATCAGCGTCGATCAAGGCCGGCCGTTCTTTCCGGCCGATATTGCCGCGGCGCTGAGCGCGGCGTCGAGCCCGCGAGCCTTGATCACCACCCCGGTACATTTGAAGAGCCTGCTTGAGAGCGAACTGCTGTTGCCGCAGATCGATCTGATTCTCAGCGCCACCGCACCCTTGAGTCAGTCCCTGGCCGTGAAAGCCGAACAGCGCACCGGCGCCGTGGTGCTGGAGTTGTTCGGCAGTACCGAGACCTGCGTCATTGCCTACCGTGAGACCGCCCGCGAGCAGGGCTGGCAGCCGCACCCCGGCGTTCATTTCAAAGCCGAGCCGAACGGCACCTGGGTCAAAGCACCCTGGATCGACGAGCCGGTGCTGCTGCATGACCGCATGCAGATCGATGCCGATGGCCGCTTCTACTTAACAGGTCGCTGCAGCGACCACCTGGAGATTGGCGGCAAGCGCGCCTCACTGCAGGAAATCAATCAACGTCTGCTCGCCTTGCCAGGGGTGCAGGATGCGGTGGTGTTCATTCCCGAGGGAAGGGCCGGGGTCACCCGGCTGGCCGCCCTGGTGGTCGCCCCCGGCTGCAACGCACGCGACCTGCTCAAGGCCCTGCGGGCGTCGGTGGATCCACTATTTCTGCCGCGACCGCTGCGTCTGGTCGAACGACTGCCGCGCAACGACACCGGCAAGCTGCCGCGTGAGGCGCTGCTGGCCGCGCTGCGAGCGACCGAGGACTGACCTGACCTCTTCGCTGCCGCTATGTAGGTGGGCCTGCGGCCCACCACTACAGCGTTAGACAACGCTCCGATGTTCGCAATCAATCCAAAGCCTGCAACTGCAGACCCCGGTTCAGATCGACCACCACGTTGTTGACCCAGCTCATGTAGTTCTTGTGGATGTAGCGCTCGCCCTTCTTCTCTTCGAACTTCAGGTTCTCCGACGAGACGTAGGCGACGCTGATACGCTCGGCGTCATAGCTCACCGCAATGCGGGCAACGTGGTCGCGCAGATTGAGTGTCGAGTCGATCCGTCCCTGCTGCTCATTGGTGATGGTCCAGTTGCGGCCGATCAGGGCGCGCTTGATTTCCTTGACCACCTGCTCGCCGCTCAGGCCCTGCGGAATCATGATCGGATCAGGATCGTTCAGCGGCGCCTGACGCGCCCCCATCAGCAGCAACATCAAGGGCAGCAGAACGATCAACCAGGAACGACGAATTTGCATTGAGACAGACCTCGACAGTGAAGAGCCGGTGAGGATAGGCCAAGTCGGCGCCAAACGGCAGCCCTGCAGTGCACCCTAACCCGGATATTTCATGAGGTCGCGCCGAAAGATCCGGCAATTCCAAGCGGGGCGAGAGTTTCGACCGATGGTGTTGAGATAACAGAGTGTTGGCGATCTTTCGGCGCTGGCACGGCCCTCATTCGGCCGCTGCGCGGCTAAGCAGGGCATTCGCCCTGAGGTCCTTTGCGCCGATTGCCGCGTTGCTTCTCGCCTTGCACTCGACGCAAAGTCCTCGGTGATCATCCGCGCCCCCTCATGAAATATCCGGGCTAACTGACCTTAGCCAGCATGCGTTGATGGCCGATCAATTTCGCCCAGCGCCGACCGATATCGATCCACATGCAGTACAGCGCTTCCAGCAGCAGCTTGCCGGTGTCTCGCCAGGGCCACACAGCTTCGGCGGCGCATAGCCGATGCGGCATGCCCAGGGCCTGGGCAAACAGCGCGCAGCGTGCCAGATGGTAGCGATTGCTCAGCAGGTAGATGGGTGTCTCATTGGTGCCCAGCAGAGCACGGGCGTGACGAAGGTTCTGCAAGGTATCGCGGCTCTGATCCTCAAGTTGCAGCGAGACCGTCGCCGGCAGGCCCGCCGCCTGCAAGGCGCGCCGCGCCACCTCAGCCTCACTGGGTGCCGGTCCGCCGCCAAGCAAGAGCAGTTGCAATTGTGGATAGCCTCTGGCCAACACCAAGGCGCGTTCGATTCGCAGGCGAAAATCGCTATCTGGCCGTCCGCTCGGACTGTGCTTGCCGAACAGCAACACCCGCGGTTGCGCCTGGACGCTAAGCAAATCGGCAGACGCAGTGTGCGCGGTGCGCGCCACGCGCCATAGATAGATCAGGAAAACCAGACCACCGGTGAGCAGGCAGCACAGGCTGGCGACCAGCAGGCCATGGAGGGCGTCGAGGTCGGCGGCGATCGATCGGCGGTGCGCAGCGCGGCTGGAACCGGCCTGATCGACCGCGGTTGCCGACGGTCGACCGTCTTGAAGTCCAGAATTCATCCGCACAGTGTGCGCGAAGCCCATCGAGATCCCAAGCAGGCGCCAGCGCAACGGCGATAGAGCAAGACCTGCGTCGGAAGCTCTCCTATACTCGTCCTCTTTAGCTTTTTCAGCTGGGTTTCATGCGTTCGATGTCCCCTCTGGCCGTGATCGCGGCCACTGCCACCACCGCCTGCGGGCCCGGGCTGGCAGCCCTGCGCCAGGCCCTGCAAGACCAGCGCACAGGTTTGCGTCAGAACGACTTTGGCGATCAGCCGCTGGTCACCCATATCGGCCGGGTTGACGGACTGGAGGAGGCCGCCCTGCCGGCTGATTGGAGCCAGTGGGACTGCCGCAATAATCGACTGGCCTGGCTGGCATTGCAGCAAGACACCGTATTGCAGGCCGTGCAGCAGGCAATCGAGCGCTTCGGCGCGGCGCGGGTGGCGCTGGTCATCGGCACCTCCACCTCCAGCATCGGCGCTTCGGAAGAGGCCTACCGGCGACTGCAGGCAGACGGTCAGTTTCCCAGCGATCTGCAACGACCCATTGTGCATACCCCGCATTCGCTGGGCGATTTCCTGCGGCACGCCACCGCTATCCGCGGCCCGGCGGTTACCGTGGCCACCGCCTGCTCGTCCAGCGCCAAGGTGTTTGCCCAGGCCGCGCGGATGATCGAGGCAGGGCTGGTCGATGCCGCCCTGGTTGGCGGGGTCGACACTCTCTGCGGCAGTGTGCTGTTCGGCTTCAACTCGCTGGGACTGGTATCGCAACAACCGTGTCGCCCGTTCGATCGTCAACGTGATGGCCTGTCGCTGGGCGAAGCCGGTGGTTTCGCCCTGCTGCAGCGCACCGAGCCCGATGAACATGCCGGCCCCTGGTTGCTGGGCTACGGCGAATCGAGTGATGCCCACCATATGTCCAGCCCACATCCCGAAGGTCTGGGCGCGCGGCTCAGCATGCAGGCGGCGCTGGATCGCGCCGGATTGCCCGCCGAGCTGCTGGATTACCTCAACCTGCATGGCACCGCCACACCGAAGAACGACGAAATTGAAGCCGCTGCTGTCGCCGCGCTATTTCCGGCCCGACTGCGAGCCAGCTCCACCAAGGGTTTCACTGGCCATACGCTGGGCGCAGCTGGCATCGTCGAATCGATCATTGCGCTGTCTGCGCTGGAAACCGGCCTGATGCCGGCAACCCTGAACTGCATTCAACCCGACCCGACCTGCAGCCAGCAGCTGCTGTTGGCCAATCAGTCGGGCAGTGTTCGCTATGCCATGAACAACTCGTTTGGTTTTGGCGGCAACAACTGCAGCCTGCTGTTTGGCGCCGGAGCCACGCCATGAGCGGCCTGCCGAGCTTGCGAATCGAGGGCATCGGCGCCTGGGCAGCGGGCCTGCCGGACTGGCCCAGCATGGCGGCCTACGCGCGCGGCGAGCAGGATCGACTCAGCGACGCACCGCGCCGCCCAGCGCCCAGCCTGCTGCCAGCCAATGAGCGCCGGCGCGCGCCCGATTCGGTGCTATTGGCCTTGCAGGTGGCGCAGGAGGCCTGCGTCGCGGCCCAGCGCTCGCCGCGCGATCTGCCCTCGATCTTCACCTCGACCCATGGCGATCTGGCCATCACCGACTACATGTGCCAGACCTTGGCCTCGGCGCCCACCGAAATGTCGCCAACCAAGTTCCATAATTCCGTGCACAACGCTGCGGCCGGCTACTGGACCATTGGCACCGGCTGCCACCAGCCGGCCACTGCGATCTCCGCTTACACTGGCAGTTTCGCCCAGGGCCTGCTTGAAGCGGCGCTGCAGCTGGCGGCTGGCGCCGAAGCCGTGCTGCTGGTGGCCTACGACGGCCCCAGCGTCGGCCCGCTCACCGGCATCTCCAGGAGCGAGGGCCTGCTCGGCCTGGCCCTGGTCCTGAGCCTCGCCCCTGAACACAGCGATTCGCCCAGGGTCACGCTGCACTGGCACGATCGAACCGTGACTGCCGCCACGCCCGGCCCACTTCGCACGGCCCTGCAGGCCAATGCCATGTCAGCAGCCCTGATCCTGGCTGAAGCTCTGGCCAGCACCGATAGTCGCTGTGAGCTTCCGGCCGGGCCTGAGCAGTGCCTGCAGATCGAGACCAGCCAATGATCGATAGCACGGCCATTCTGATTCCGGCCCTGAACGAAGCGTTGCGCATTCGCGAAGTTGTGCAGGGCGCGCTACAGCACTGTCCGCGGGTGATCGTGGTCGACGACGGTTCCACCGACGGCACCTGCGATGAGATCGAGGACCTGCCGATCACCCTGATCCGTCACAGCGAGCGCCGCGGCAAGGGCGAGGGACTGCGCACTGGCTTTCGCGCCGCATTGGAACTGGGCGTTCAGGGCGTGCTGACCATGGACGGCGATGGCCAGCACCTGGCCAGCGACATTCCACGCCTGCTGCAGGCCGCCGCACATCACCCAGAGCATGTGGTGATCGGCGCCCGCCTGAAGAAGCGGGCACAGCAGCCAATTCATCGGCGCCTGGCCAACGAGTTCGGCGACTGGGGCATCGCCTGGGCGACCGGGTACCGAATCGCCGACACCCAAAGTGGCCAGCGCTACTATCCACGCGCCGTCTGCGAACTGGCCGACGTCACCGGCGAGGGTTTCGTTTTCGAGGCCGATATCCTGATCCAGGCAGCGCGCCGTCTGCACACCCGCTGCGTGTCGGTGCCGATCGAATCGCGCTACGCTGGCGATGGTCTGGCCGGACAGTTTCGCCGCAGTCACTTCAAGCCACTCAGCGATCTGTATCGCATCACCTCGCACGTGGTCGGTCGCGTCTGGACCTATGGCCGGGTAATTCCGCGTTATATCGAAGCGCGGCGCAGTCACGCATTGATCTACGATCCGGGCGCATGCCAGGAGTTCCTAGCGCAGGCGCTACCGGGCACATCAAGCGATGGGCGCACACCCAGATGACGCCTGAGGCGCCGTCAGCCGATGCGCAGGATGTCACCATCCTCGGCGGAGGCCTGGCCGGCCTGTGCCTCGCCTTGCAGCTGCGCCAGCGCCATCCTGATCTGCGTATCCGCGTGCTGGAACGGCGGCAGCACCCGGTACCGGAAGCGGCGTTCAAGATCGGCGAGTCCAGCGTCGAGATCGGCGCCGAGTATTTCGGTCAGGTGCTAGGACTGCAGCCGCATCTCGATCACGACCATATCATCAAGTTTGGTTTTCGTTTTTTCTTTTCCGACCAGCAGAATGAGATCGATCGCTGTGTCGAGCTCGGCGCCAGCCAATCCCTGCCGACCGGCTCCTGGCAGATCGATCGCGGCCGCTTTGAGAACTTCCTCGCCGGGCGCGCGCGCAGCCAGGGCATCGATCTGCGCACGGCAGCCAGTGTGCGCAGCTGGCGGCTCGGCGATGATAAGCAAGCGCATTCGGTGACCTGGCAAGAGGGTGATCGAACTGAGCAGGCCGAAACCCGCTGGCTGGTTGATGCCAGTGGCCGCGCCGGACTGCTGAAGCGTCAGCTGGGCCTGGCCGCCGACAACGGTCACCGAGTGAACTCGGTCTGGTTCCGGGTCAAGGGCCGGATTGAAATCGACACCTGGTCCGACTGCAGCGAATGGCAGGCACGCTGTCGTCCCCCTGAGCGCTGGCGTTCGACCAACCACCTGGTCGGCGATGGCTATTGGGTGTGGCTGATCCCGCTGGCCTCGGGTTCGCATTCGGTCGGCATCGTCTGCGATGCCGACAAGCACCCACTCGAGCGCATGCGCAGCTTCGAGCTGGCCATGGCCTGGCTGGCCGAGCGCCAGCCCCGCCTGGTCAGAGCGCTTGAGCCGATGAAAGAGCAGGTTCAGGACTTCGGCTTCTTGCGCCACCTCAGCTATGGCTGCAAGCAGGTGTTCAGTAGTCAGCGCTGGGCGCTTACCGGCGAGGCCGGGGCCTTTCTCGATCCGTTCTACTCGCCGGGCAGCGACTTCATCGCCATTGCCAATACCTATATCTGTCGCTTGATCGAAAAAGACCTGGCCGGCGAGCCCTGGGCGCCGTATGCCCAGGTCTACGAACAGCTGTTCTTCAGCTTCTATGACAGCACGCTGGCAATGTACAAGGGCCAGTACCACTTGTTCGGTCGGCCAGACGTACTGCCGCTCAAGGTGCTGTGGGACTACAGCTACTACTGGGGCGTGCTCGGGCCGATGTTCTTTGCTCGCCGCCTCGATGACCTGCCCAGCCTGTCGCGACTGCGCGAGGACCTGGCCGGAGCCAAGGCACTTAACCTGTCGATGCAGCACAAATTCGCTGAGTGGGGACACCGAGCAGCGGCAGCGAGCGGCACAGCACCCAGCGCCTTTCTCGATCAGGCCTCGTTGCCCTGGTTTGCCGAACTCAACCGAGCGCTGCGCGATCCGCTCAACGATAGCCAGTTCCGCGCGCGGCTGCGGGACAACCTGCAAAGACTGCGTGACCTGGCGGCAGAGATCGAGCAATCATTCAACCAGCGTCCGAGACGGACGCCGCCAGCAGCATCGATTTCGCCGAACGGATTACTTCCGCCGACCTGGCGGACGTAGCCGACTTGTCCAGGCGCCCAGGCTGGCGGTGCCTGTCGGCGCGAGCTCATGAAGTATCCGGGCGAGAGCAAGCGCGACGTTTCGGTTCACCCCATGCCGCCATTCACCCCAATCACCTGACCATTGATATAGCCAGCCGCATCACTGGCCAGAAAGGCCACCAGGGCGGCGACTTCTTCCGGTTTGCCGGCGCGTGCCGCTGGAATCATCTGTTTGATCTGGTCGGGGCTGAACAGGCTGTCGCTCATCGATCCGGCGATCAAGCCCGGCGCGACGACATTGCAGGTGATGCCGCGGCTGGCCATCTCCCTGGCCAGCGAGCGCGTCGCGCCGTGCAGACCGGCCTTGGCGGCGGCATAGTTGGTCTGACCGCGGTTACCCAGCACGGCGGCGACCGAGCTGATCGATATGATCCGACCAAAGCGAGTGCGCGCCATCGGCAGCAGCAAGGGCTGGGTGATGTTGAAGAATCCGTGCAGGCTGACATCGATCACCCGCTGCCACTGTGCCCGGCTCATGCCAGCCATCGGCGCATCGTCGTGCACGCCGGCGTTGTTGATCAGCACTTGCACCGCGCCCTGTTCCAGAATGGTGTTGAGGGCGGCCAGGCAGGCATCGGCATCCACCACATCGAATTGCACCGATTCGGCCGAGCCGCCGGCCTCCTGGATATCGGCAACTACCCTCTCCGCCCGTTGCAAGCCGCTGTTGGCATGCACGATGACGTGCAGGCCCTGGGCGGCCAGGGCCAGACAGACCTGCCGTCCAATATCACCGCTGCCACCGGTGACCAGGGCGCGTCGCTTGCTCATGCGGCTTCTCCGGGGTCCTTGATCACTGCACAGCGACCGCTGGCCAGCAAACGGCCCTGTGCTTCGATGCGAAACCGACTCTGCCAGCCGCTGCCGCTATCGACCACATCCTCAACATGCACATCCAGCGGCTCGGCAATCTGCTCGATGCGATCGCAGTGCAGCTCCACGCCGCGCAGCGACACCAGCCAGCCGGCCGCTGCGCGCTGCCCGGCCTGCGCGGCGCACAAGCCGCCGTGCACGGCCATGGCCTGCGCACCGTACTCGCAGAGATGCACGGCTGCGAGTGCCGCCCCCTCGCGCAAGGGATGGTCCGGGGAGCGATGCGAATCTGCCTGCGCATGCAGGCCCTGTTGATCGAAGGCAAGCACCCGATCGAGCAGACACATGCTGCCGCGATGCGGGATCAGCGCTTCGACCTCGACTCGGGTGGCGGGGAGCTTGATCATCGACGGTTCTCCGGAGCAGGGCCGGGTGCGCCAAGCAGAAAGTAGGATGCCCCGAAATGGGCCACAACGCCGAGCGCTACCGTAACGCCCAAGTGGCGCAATACCGGGATCTCGGACAAGGCCAGCAAGGCGAACACCCACAGCGTTGAGGTGGCACATAGCACCAGCGCGTGCAGGGTCTGGCCGCGCTCAGCCGAGGCCTGCCTGGCGCGCTCAAAGAACAACGCGTAGTCGAGGCCGAGGCCGGCACCCAGCACCATCGCCACCAGATGGAACAGCGACAAGGGCACGCCGGCGCTGTGCAGAATAGTGACCACAAACAAGGTGCCCAGCGCCACCGGCAGCAGCACTCGACTGGCACGGCGAAGCGAGCCCAAGGATATCGCCACCAATACGCTGAGAATCAGAGCCGCCAGCAACATTGCCCATAACACCTGGGTTCGCCAGGCCGAAGCGAGAGAGTTGGCTACCGATTTCAGATCGATCAGAGCAAGGTCCGGATGGGCGTCGGCAAGCGCCTGCAGCGCGGCCAGGTCCGCCGGCCCCTGCAGCTGCACCAGCGCGGAATGACGCGACGCACCGGCAGCGCTTTGCGGCGCCAGCAGCAGGCCGCCAAGGCGCAGCTCCAATGCCGTTCCCTGCAAGGCTTCGACTTGCAGCGGTGGCAGCTGTCGGGCACGCTCGAGCGCCGCCAGGAACGGCGCAAAGGCATCGGCCTTGAATGGCAGCCCCTGGCTGGCGGCACGCAAGCTCGCACGCAGCTGATCGGCCGCTGGCAGCGCGGCCTGACGTTGCAACTGGCGCTGCGCCGAAGGCAGATAGCGCGCAGCAAGATCGTAGCCAGTGATCGCTCCTTGCTGCACCAGCTGATCGAGCGCCGGCATCAGCGCCTCACTGGCCTGCAGCACGCTATCGGTCGAGTCGCCCTGCAGCTGCAACAGCCAACGCACATCGGGGGCCGCCAAAGCCTGGCGCAACTGGCGGTCACGCTGCAGCAATTCCGGCGGCAGCGGCGTCAGGGCGGCCAGGTCCTCCTGCCAGCCGGGTGACGGCAACCCAAACAGCATGGCCAGCAGCACTGACGCCACGCCCGCTGCAAGCCCGACTCGACGACGCGGAGAAGCCATCGTCGGCCTCTCGGACAGGGTGATACTCGGCACCTCGGCGGGCAGCGGCAGCAACCAGGGCAGCACGAAACGTGTAGCCAAGGCGGCCAAGGCCAGACCGGAAACCGTCAGCACGGCGAGCTGCTGTAGACCGTCGACGCCAGTAAAGAAGAACACCAGATAGGCCAAGGCACTGGAAAAGGCGCCGGTGGCCAGGGTCGGCCAGATCCGCCGCACCGACTGCTGTGCCGGCTCACCGGCACGGCGGTGGCTGAACAGGTGTACCGGGTAGTCCTGTGCCACGCCGAGCAAGGTCAGCCCGAAAGCCAGGGTGATGCCGTGCACAGTGCCAAACAGCCAGGCGGTGACCAGCAATCCGCCCAGCCCGGCAAACAGCAGAGGAATGATCCCGACCAGGGGCAGCCAGACACTGCGATAGGCCAGCAGCAAGAGGACAAACAGCCCGAGCCCGGCCAGGCTGCCGTAGAAGCTGGCATCGCCGCGAGTCCGGTTCGCCATCCGTTCGGCGAACGCACCCGGACCACTCACTTCAAGGCCAAGATCAAGCGCCACTTCTGAACTC
The DNA here is from genome assembly GCF_014841215.1 of Pseudomarimonas arenosa. Lineage (GTDB taxonomy): Bacteria > Pseudomonadota > Gammaproteobacteria > Xanthomonadales > Xanthomonadaceae > Pseudomarimonas > Pseudomarimonas arenosa. The sequence goes on along the minus strand of NZ_JACYTR010000009.1, from coordinate 24,634 downwards.
ATGGTTTCATCGCAGCGCCCGGCCGCGGCCGACTCCGCTTCGAGCACGGCACAGTAGGCCTGCCTCAGCGCTTGCAGCGCTGCCTGCTGCCCACTGGGATCGAAGCCCGGTGCAGCGGTTTCCAGCACCAGTAGCGCCTCACCGGCCCTGCTCATCCAGACGCCATCGTGGCGCTCGGGCTCAGCAGCGGGCTGCCAGGTCTCGATGACGCGCAGCGTCTCCAGGGTGGGATCGGCGGCGATCAGTGGCGCAATCATCGCCGCCGCCGGCGAGGCCAGGTCGAGCAGACGCTGCTCCAGTGCATGCCTCAGCGCCGGTTCGGCAAACACGCCTTCGCCTGCCCCGGGTGACAGCAGATAACGATAGTCGAGCAGCGCTTCGGGCAGCGCATCGAGCCCCTCGTCACCATTGCCCGACCAAACAAAGTGATCAGAGTCGACGAGCGCCTCACGCAGGGCGCGCGAGCGTTCGGCCAACCGATCGCGCTCGTCTCCGTGCAGGGCGACCAGCAGCAGTCGCGCCCCCGGCCCTTCGCCAAGCTGTTCGATCAGCAGTCGTTGGGCGTCGCTGCGCGGCGCCGGCATGAACAGACGCAGATCACCGCTGAGCTGCAATCGCGAGGCCAATGCCCAGGCCAGCAAGCCCAGTACGACCAGACAAATGGCCAGGCGAGCCACATGCCGCCCTTGCACGGCGCCTGCCTTCGGCTGGCTCATTGCGCCGCCGGGTGCGCCTGACACAGGGCGTCGCGCGCCGGTTCGCTTTCGGCCCGAGCGGCGGCGGCGGCGACCTCGCCCAGCCACATGCGGCTGGCCTCGCCATTGCTGAGCTCGAGATCAAAGCAGTGCCAATCGCTGCCGCTACCTTGCAGGCGCAGCGCTCGCACTCGTTTTGCCAGACGCGCCTGCCGCGGCAACAGCTCGATCTGCCAAGCCTCACTCGGGCCGGTCAAGTGGATCTGGTAGTGCTGTGCCAGTCGTTGCTGATCACCCGCCAGCAGGGCATCGAAGCTGGCCGCCAACACCGCCAGTTCCGGCGCACGACGCAAAGAAAAGTTGCGCGTCGCTTGCCCCTCGCGCTCGACCCGCACGCGATCAGCAGCAATCTGCATCGTTTCGCTGGGCGGCCCGTCGATCTGCTTGATCAGCACATCAGCCGCCGGCCGCCGCAGCGCACCTTTCAGCAGCAACGGCTCGGCCAACAGATTCGACTCACGGCGCTCGAAGAATGCGGTCTCGGCCGGTACCGGCTCGGCCAGCGCAGCGATCAGCGCATCGAGCTCAGGCGCGACCTGAGCCGTGACCGACGTCGACAGCAGCAGGATCAGCAGCAGAGCGATCCGACTGCGACACGCTTTGCGTTTGCCAGAAATCATAGAAATTGAACCAGTTGAGCGGTGCCAGTCGAACATAGTGTTCAAGTCGTTCCGCATAGCGAGCCTGCAACGCCAGCAAGGCCGAGGCGCGTTCTCGCCGCGGCACCTGAATTTCGGCATCGAACATTTCGAAATACAGATCGTAACGCCGTCCGCCCCGGTACAGGCCAAAGCAGAGCAGCACGGGAATCTTCAACGCGGCGGCGATCAGCCAGGGCGCCGACGGAAACGGCGCCGGCTCACCAAGGAAGGGCACGCGCTGCATCGGCTCGCCGGCACGCGCACGATCAACCAGCAGGCCGATCAGGGCGCCTTGTTCGGCTGCCGCACCGATGGCCAGGGCGATCTGAGCACCGTCCTGCCGCGCATCGATTACCGTCGCCGCAATCTCCGGGCACAGCTCGTTCAACAACTGGGTGATGGCTGCATTCTGCCCCGGATCCATCACCACTCGCACGGTGACGTCGTTGCGTTCGCGCGACAGTACACGCAAGGCCTCGAAGCTGCCGTGGTGAGAGCCGAACAGCAGCACACCGCGCCGCTGGGCAATGGCGGCGTTCAACTGCTCCCGGCCATGTACGCGAATATCGAAGCGCCCGAACTGGCCCGACAGCATGAATACCCGGTCGAGGATGGTGGACGCAAAGCTGTGGATGTGGCGGGCAACCTGCCAGGCGCTGGCCGGCCTGCCGTACACCCGGCGCAGAAAGGCGCGCGATGCACGGCGCTCCGGGCCGCGCACCAGAAAGAAGTACAGGGTTATCGGAAACAGGCAAAGCCGGGCGATCATCCGCCCGCCGAACTGGGCAATGCTGCGGATCAGCCACAGCGCAAAGCGGCCACCGCCCTCGGGCCGCTGTTTCCACTCAGCAGCCATCGTCCGCCTCGGCCTGCCGCAACAGCAGATCACCACGAGCAATCAGCTGCGCACCATCTACCACTTCGAACTTAACGCGCACATCCGCCTCGTGATCGGCAGCCTGCCAGTGGATTTCGGCAGGCTGATCGGGCAGCAGAGGGCGCAGAAATTTCACCTGCGGCAGTCGGCAAAGTCGCAGATCGCCGCGCACGGCACGCACCGCCGCGACCACCCGATCAAGAATCAACACCCCGGGCACCAGCGGCTGCTGCGGAAAATGCCCCGGCAGGCAGGGATGGTCGGCCGCGATGCACAGCGGCGTCGAGGCCTGGCTTGCCGGGGTACTCATCGCGCCCGCCAGAATTCCGGGCCGAGTGCACTCATCCGCCGCAGAAAGGCGATCAAGCCACCGTAGTCGTGCTCGGGGAAGCGCCATTGGCGATAGCCGTACTCCAGCAGAAAGAAGCCAGCAATCAGCACGTAGTTCAGCACGTTGGCAAACAGCGACCACCAGCTGGCCGGCAGACCTGGCCCGTCCCAGCCCAGGCCAATCAACCAGCCGCCGGGAACGGCAAACACCGCCAGCAGCAGATTGATCGCCGCCAGACTCAGCAACAGGGTCGCCCAGACCTGGGTCAAGCGGCGTGCATAGGCTGGCACCTCGGGATGACGCACCTGACCATCGTTCAGGGCCCGCACCATACGCTCGATCAAGGGCATCGCCCCGGGCCTGAGGCTGCGTGCAAAGTACAGGCCGACCATGGCATTCAGCACGACCGGCGGCAGGGTCAGCAGCAAACGCAGCCGATCCATCGCGGCCAGGCCAACCAGCAGGGCCGTGCCCAGCAACAGCAGCAGGCTGGCGCGGCCGGGTCGATCACGCAGGGGCATGACGACGAGCAGCAACAAACTCATCGACGCCGCCATGGTCAAGGCCGGCGACTGTAAGGTCACTGAAGCATGCGCCAACACCGGAAAGGCCAGCGCCAGCAGCACGGGCAGCATTCGACTCAAGCTGGATTCCGCCGCTGGACGCGCCCGACAGTGTGTCTGCAACGACGAGCTACGCAGCCCAGGCGCGTCATCGGGCGTGTAGCGGCCCTCACCCGCCGAGTGAGGTAGGCGACGTTGGAACATTCGAACTGCATTAACGCTTTGCTCGGAGATGCAAGCGGTCAAAGGCGGAATCTAGCTTCATGCGGCGCGCTGCTGCTCGATGTGCGCCGACAGCGCCGACAGCGAACCGAAGATGCGTCGGTTATCTTCGTTGTCCGAGCGCAGCTGAAAGCCATAACGCTTGGAAATGGCCAGCGCCAGTTCCAGCGCATCGATCGAATCCAGGCCCAGGCCATCGCCGAACAGCGGCTGCTCGGGATCAATCGAACCTGGTTCGATATCTTCCAGATTCAGGGCCTCGACCAGCAGATGGGCGAGCTCATTTTGTGCAGGGGTTTGCTTCGACATGGGATACACAGGATCGTTGCGGGCCAGAACAGCACGGCCGGAGTAAAGCGCGGCAGTGTATCATTCGTGAAACGCTGGTTGCTTGGTTTCACTTCGTCGTTTTCGGCTTTCCTGCTTACATGAACCCTCACTCTCGCCCGGATAAGGATGTCATCGTGATTGGCGGGGGCCCGGCAGGCAGCACGGCCGCCATCGCCCTCGCGCAGCGCGGCTGGCGCGTGCTGCTTTGCGAAAGGCAGCAGCACCCAAGGTTTCACATAGGTGAATCACTGCTTCCGCTGAATCTGCCCATCTTTGAGCGACTCGGTGTGCTCGAACGCGTCGCCGCGATCGGCGTGCGCAAACCGGCAGCGGATTTTCTTGGCGAGTCGGGCAGCCACAACGGCTTTCGCTTCGAGCGTGCCCTGCAGCCGGTAGCCGATCACGCCTTTCAGGTGCGCCGCGATCAATTCGATCAGCTGCTGTTCCAGCGCGCGGGCGAGGTCGGCGTCGATACTCGACAGCTCTGCACAGCCACACGAGTGGAACGCCTACCCAATGGCCATATGCAGGTGGAACTACAGGTTCAGGGCGAATCGCAGCGCATCAGCTGTGGCTACGTGGTCGATGCCAGCGGGCGTGACACCTTGCTGGGCCGCCAGCAGCAGCTGAAGCAGCCACACCCGCGACATCGCTCGGCAGCAATCTATGCGCACTTCCAGGGCGTGGAACGGCGACCGGGCGAAGACGCCGGCAACATCTCGATCTATCGGCTGCCGCAGGGTTGGATGTGGATGATTCCGCTGCCCGATGGCGTGATGAGCGTGGGCGCAGTGTGCTCACCGGAGTATCTGAAGCAGCGTCGCAGCGAGCTTGATCAATTCCTGCTCGACACCGTGCGCGCGCACCCGGAGGCGGCCCGCCGAATGCGCGCAGCGCAGGCGAGCAGCAGCGCCGAAGCCACCGGCAATTATTCCTACCTGTGCACGCAGATCGCCGGCCCGGGCTGGGTGATGGCAGGCGATGCCTATGCCTTTGTCGATCCCATCTTCTCCTCCGGTGTATTCCTGGCCATGCACGGCGCCGAGAGAGCGGCCGATATGGTCGACCAATGCCTACGCCAACCGCGCGCCGAAGCGCGCCTGCAGCGTGTTTATCGGCGCCATATGGATGCCGGACTACGGACCTTTTCCTGGTTCATCGAGCGCTTCACCACGCCAGCCATGAAGTACCTGTTCGAGCATCCACGCAATGCCTGGCAGATCGAGCAAGCGGTGATCTCCATGCTGGCCGGCGATGTGTTCGACAACAAGGCCGTGCTGCGGCGTCTGATCGCCTTTCGCCTGCTTTTTCGGGCGACCGCACTGGCGCTGCGCTGGCAAGCCTGGCGACTGGCGCGGCGACCGCTGATCAAGGGGACGGTCGGCGGATGAGCGCACGCGCACTACCGATGCAGAAGGCCGGCCTCAGCCCGCGCTACCTGCGCTGCCAGGATCCGCGCCAGCTGCTCGCTCCTGACGTGTTGGCGGTGTTCGGCTTTGGCCGGGCCGCGCCGGCCGATATCGGCGATCCGCGCTATCTGCGGGTTGATCTGGAGCCGCTCAACGAGGCTCAGCTGTTTGAGGTCTGGACGGTCGATCAACCGGTGCGCACCTGGCAGATCGGCAACGCCCAGGGCGCCTGCAGTGAAACGCTATGTTTTGGCTGGATCAACCAGACCGAAGGCAGCGGCGCGCCTGAGCTCACCATCCGCGATGCCGCCGAGCAGGCCTATCGCAGTCTGATGCAGGCGGTGCAGGCCAGCGATCATCGCCACCTGTTGCGCATCTGGAACTACTTCGATGCCATCACCGAAGGTGACGACGATCGCGAACGCTATCGGCAGTTTTGCGTCGGTCGCGCTGCCGGGCTGGCGCTGGAGATCGACCAGCTACCCGCCGCCACCGCGATTGGCGAGCACAGTCAGCCGCGGCAACTGCAGGTGTACTGGATCAGCGCAGGCCAGCCGGGCATCGCCATCGAGAATCCCCGGCAGACCCCGGCCTATCACTATCCGCGCTGCTACGGGCCAAAGTCACCCAGCTTTGCCCGCGCCATGGCCGCTGGCAGCGAGCATCCGATGCCGCTACTGATCTCTGGCACCGCCTCAGTGGTGGGCCACGATTCGCATCACCGCGAAGATCTGGCCCTGCAGGTGGCTGAGACCTTCCGCAACTTCGACGCCCTGCTCGGCAGCGCCTGTCAGCGCGGGCTCAGCAGCCGGCCGCGTTTCGATCAGTCCAGTCTGCTCAAGGTCTACCTGCGCGATCCGCGGGACCTGCCGCAGGCCGATGCCCTGCTGCGCCAGTACCTCAGCGACGATGTGCCGCGGCTGTTCCTGCACGGCGACATCTGCCGGCGCGAACTGCTGATCGAAATCGACGGCTTTCACGGTATCAGCTGATCGATTCGCCCGACCGGCCCTTTCGATAGATCTCCGGCCGGTGAATCTGCATCAAGGGCCGCGCATCAGTCACCGACTGAAAACCAAACGATGTGTACAAGGCATGGGCATCGCGGGTGGCCAGCATGATCCGGCGCAAATTCGCCACATCGGGATGCGCCATTGCCGCCGCAATCAAGCGTCGTGCAATGCCGCCACCGCGAAACGCCGGCAACACAAACACATCGGCCAGATAACCAAAGGTGGCATAGTCGGTAACCACGCGGGCAAAGCCGACCTGCTGCGCTTCAACGTAGGCGCCAAAGCACAGGGCATGATCAATTGACCTGTCGACCAGGTCGCGCGAGATTCCGGCTGCCCAATAGCTTTGCTCACTGAGAAACCGATGAATCATGGCGCGATCGAGTCGATCTCGATCGCTATCGATATGCACTGCTGCGCTCGCCATGGGCTGACCTCGGGTCGACTGCGCGCATCATCGGCACCCACTGCCCGGCTGGCAATATCCCCTCTGAGCCAACCAGACAAGCACGGCGGGCGTCGCTGCATCCATCCCCGCGCCAGCTGCGGAAGCCAAAAACTGGCAATCGAATCTGGCACGAGTATATTGGCCATAGACGCTCGCTCCGCTTCCCATGACCAACTACCGAACAGGAGTTAGCAGTGAAAGCGAAATCGCCCCTCACCGCGCGCAGCGCCGCGCTCGGCCTGCTTTTGTTTGCCGTAGCCGCCCCCTCCTTCGCCGCCTGCGACGGCCCGGCGTGGCTGAAGCTGGAAATCGTCGCCAGCGAAATCGCCGGCAACCCGATCGGCGAGTGGATCGAAGTCGACGCCAACGGCTGTGTGCTGAGTCACTATCCGTATTGGCAACGGCAGTCCGGGGTCTACCAGCGGCAGCTGGACGCCAAGGAACTCGATCAGCTGCGTGGCATAGTGAGCCAGAACCAGCTGCTGCAATTCGACACCAGCCGTGAACGCGAAGCCCTGCAGCAAGCGGATCGCGACTTGGCCAAGCGGAGTGGCGAGTACAGCTGGTTTTCAATGGAAGGGGCGAATCTGTACCGTCTGCAGGTGGTCGAGGACGAGCGCAGCAACCTTATCGAGTGGGCCACGCCGGCTGGCGAACTGAAGCTGCGCCAAGTGGCACTGCAACAGAAAGGCTTGCGGCCCGAGGGCATGCAGGGACTGCAGCGTCTGGTTGAGTCGATTCGCTCACTGCGCAGCATCGCCGCCGACCCGCGCAAGCAGAAGATTGCGGAGGTGACGCCATGAACTCTCTGCGAGTTTGTATCGCGGTTGCCCTGTGCCTGAGTGCCGGCTCCGCGCTGGGCGGCGCATTCACCGCCAGCAGCAATACCGGCTTTCCGATCACGGCAGTGATGCACCCGAAGGGCTATACCGGCAGCGGAGGCAACGTCAATAACACCGTCTGTCTGGATACCCGGGTGCTGCCGACCGGGGTCAGCGCAGCGACCGTCGAAGCTACCGTGCAGAAGGCGGTCAGAACCTGGAATCGTCAGCGCGCAGTGACCGGCAACCTCAGCCTGCCATTCGGCAACAACGACGTCACGGTCTTCCCGCAGATCGACTACGAGTCAACCCTGGCGCATGAGATCGGCCATTGCGTCGGCCTGGCCCACCCCAATCTGGCCACCGAATCAGGCCTGCCCAGCGCTGATCGCAACTACACCCAGGCCCGGGTCGGCGTGAACACCGTTTTCGACTTGGACGCTGGCACCGACACGCTGAAAGGTTCGTCCGATGATGTGCGCGGGGACGACGTCAATCGGTTCTGGTTCCGCAAGGGCAACAATGACCCGATGGCCTTTCCCAGCATCATCGATCCCAGCACCTTCTCGGTCTCATTGAGCGATCTGCCAATGGGGCACAGCTATGCCGCCAACGGCGATCGCGATGTGTTGAATGCACTCGGCTACCCGAATACCGAGTCAGTGATGCAGCAGGGCCAATTCAACAACGAAGCGCAGCGCAGAATCACCCCCGAAGATCAGTCCACTCTGCGCATCGGCATGGCCGGTGTCGACGAAACACAGGGCACGGGCGACGACTACACCCTCAGCCTGAACTACATCGGCCAGGTCTCCTCGGACAACGCCTGCGATATTCAGATCAACTTCAACCCCGACGGTGATTTCGCCTACTGCTCGTTTGGCGCGACGACGATCAACAGCTCACATCTGCGCATCACCGTGGCGACCGTGAGCCTGGATCGCGACACCGACTGGTACTTCAGCCCCACCGAGAACACCCAGATCAGCGTCAGCACCAATCCCAGCCCACCGGCGACCGGCACCAGCAATACCATGACCGTCTTCGTCGATCGCCTGTTCGGCGGCATGACCGGCACCCCCGACGGCAATTTCGAAGTGCAGCTCGGCAATCAGACCTGCACCGGCACGCTCAGCGCCAGCGACACCGATACCAGCACCGGCAGCTGCTCCATCACCCCAAGTTCCACCGGCACGCAAACACTGAGCGCCTTGTACCTGGGCAATGCCGGCTTTGATGCCTCGGTCGTCAGCCAGTCGGTGACGGTGGGCAATGCTGCCCCTGCCGATCAGGTGTTCTACAGCGGATTTGAGGGCTGAGTACGAAGAAGCCCCGCCGAGGCGGGGCTTCCCTTTCAGCCTGAACGTGTCGATCAGCTGCGACGCGAGACCAGCACCACGGTGAAACCCATCAGCAGGGTCAGGATGGCGAGACCAAAGCCATTCATGGTCGGAATCACCGCTGCCGAGGATCCAACCGAAACCGTGCCGGCCGCCGGCCCGCTATTGCCGAGGTTGGAAGTCAGATCGCCGGAGCTGATCGACAGGATGCCCGCCGTGGTGGCCACGACGTTGGCGCTGACGGTGCAGCTGGCACCCGCCGCGACCGTACCACCGGTCAGGCTCAAGGTAGTGCCACCGGCCGCCGCCGTCACCGTGCCACCGCAGCTGCTGTTGCCATTCGGCTGGGCACTCAGGGTCATACCAGTCGGGAAGGTGTTGCTGAAGGCCAGGCTGTTGGCCGGTACGCCATTGGCACTGTTGTTGATGGTGAAAGTCACCGTACCGACCACATTGGCCGGCAGCGGCGATGGCGATACCGCGACGCTGAACAGCGGCGGAGTACCGACCACGGCGCAGGGGATATTCTGCATTTCGTAGGCGAAATTGCAGATTTCCTGTGCAGAGGTATTGGTGACGACCAGGATCAGGCTGCTCATTGCCGGCACTTCGGCGCTGAACGAATCGGTGATGCTGGAGCCGACGTCGCCAACATAGTTGGCCGACTGATTCGTCGGGTCGTAGCTGCCCACATAGAGCGAGGCATGCGCATTGGTGTCGCAATCGGTGGCCAGATTATTGTCGGGATTGGGATCAAAGTTCACCGTCACGCACTGCGCAGTGCCGCCGCTGTTGGTGAAGGTGAATGCTTCGTAGTTGTAGGTCGTGCCTGGATTGAAGATGCCCGGATAGGCCTTGCTCGGGCAGGAGCTCGGAATCGCATCGCGGAAAATTCGTCCCATCTGGGTATTGCTGCCGGTGAACGCGGTGGTGGCCGAACAACTCGGCAGACCCGCCTGAACAACCGAACTTGCGCCCAGCAGAACCGCACCCAACGCCATCGTTCTCAACATCATTGACCTGATCCCCTTCGGTGATGAAACACGACGCCCAGGGCCAAGCCATGCAGGCTGCAACCCGAGCGCAAACTTGGCGAACGCATCCATTGCCGTGTCTTGGCGACACTCGCGACCAGCTCCCGCCCGATCGCATCCTGTGTGGCGAGCTTACGCCGGTTTGGCGCTTCACGCAGCCTTGCACCTTGCGGCAACCTGGCAAGGATAGGGATAGCGGGTTGGAGACCAAGTGAAAGTCGATTGAGCGGCTTGACGGTTGGCGCGGCCTCAGCGGTCACAGCTCGGCTATCATCGGGCCTGGGGATCCAAGCGCCCGCTTTCTCGGCCACTGCAGGGCGCCGTCTCGTCCGCGCTACGTCGCCAGCTCAGGGGATCGATCATGCCCAAGCCACATTCGCTTGCCATTGCCTTGTCGCACGCACTGGTTTCCCAAGCTCTCGCCGGCGGCACGACGATCACCGTCACCACCGAAGCCGACGAACAGAACGTCAATACCGCGTGCTCGCTGCGCGAGGCCTTGATCAATGCCGCCAGTGACGACCAGTCAGGCAGTACCGACTGCCCGACCGGCGCGGGCGTGGATACCATTGCCCTGCCGGCCGACCAGACCATAACGCTCAATTCAGCCCTGCCAGATCTGCAAGGCTTCTTTAGCCTGAATGGCAACAACAGCACCATCACCCGCGGCGGCGGCTGTAATCTTGACGGCACAACGGATGCGGGTGAGTTTCGGCTGTTGACGGTTGGCCCAGGCGAAAACCTGGTGCTGAGCCAGATCACCTTGAGCAACGGCTGTGCCGACGGCAGCCTGAGTGCCGGCGAGGGCGGCGCCGTCTATGTCGGCTATGGCCAACTGACCCTTAGCAGCAGCACTTTGAGCAACAACTCGGCGATCGGCGGCGGCGGCGCGCTGGCCTGCCGGTCGAACGGCCTGCACAGTTGCAGCGCCAACGACAGCCTGTTTCAGGGCAATGTTGCCACCCTGGGCGGCGCGATCTACACCGATGGGGCGAACGGCAATTCGTTCACCAGTCGCTTTCTCAGCAACACCGCCAGTTCCCACGGCGGCGCCTTGCATCATCAGGGCGGCAGCCGTTCGCTCAATTTCGCCTATCTTTCGGCCAATGTCAGCGGCGGCAACGGTGGCGCGGTCTGGTTCGACGGGCCGGGCACCTATGACGAACTGTTCATCGATCGCGGCGTTTTTGTCGCCAACACCGCTGTGAATGGTGGTGCTGCTTTCCTTAGCGGCGACATCCGCGTCGATATCACTACATTCAGTTCCAACAGCGCGAGCGGCAATGGCGGCGCCCTGTACCTGGACAATGCCAGCGCCAGCCTGACCCTGCGTGACAGCAGTCTGATCGACAACGGCGCAGGCAGCGGCGATCAGCTGTTCATGAGCAGCGAATCGAGCGCCTCGATCAGTCATAGCTTGCTGGTCGGTCTTGAAAGCGACAACTGTGCCGGCGCGCTGACCTTGCTCAGCGGCAGCCACAATCTCACCACCGATGATTCCTGCCAACGCAGCGGCATCGATCTGGTCGATCGCAGCGCCCTGGCACTGGGCCCCTTGGCCGACAACGGAAGCTCACGGCTTACCCATGCACTGGGGCCCAGCTCGGCAGCCATCGATGCTGGCGATACCAGCTGCCTTGGCGTGGATGCCCGCGATGTCGCGCGCCCGATTGACGGCAACAATGACAGCACGGCGCTGTGCGATATCGGCGCCTTCGAATTCGAGAACGCCGCGCAAGCCGGGCCCGATTTCGTGGTCAATCGCCTCAGCGATATCAATGATGGCCAGTGCACTGATGGTCTGGATGGCTGCTCGCTGCGCGAGGCAGTGATCGCGGCCAATGGCAATGGCGACGACTCCGTCATCAGTTTCGATCCCGACGTATTTGCCGGCACCCTCACCAGCACCCTCACCCTGGGCCAGATCACGATCAGCACGCCGGTGACCCTCACCGGACCGGGCAGCGAGCGCCTGACCCTGGATGCCAACTCAGCCTCGCGCCACTTCAATATCAATGGCGCTGGCCTCTTTGCTGCCGCGCTGTCCGATCTGCGTCTGATCGGCGGCAACAGCGCCGCCAGCGGCGGCGCGATCAATTCGAACGAGGGTTTGAGTCTCAGCCGTATGCGCTTCGAGGGCAATACGGCGACCGACAACGGCGGCGCTGTCGCGGCCAACGGTGTTAGCCCGACCATTATTCAGTTCGCTGACAGCACCTTTGTGTCCAACCAAGCCGAGGGGACGGGCGGGGCTGTCCATATCAGCATCTTCAACACCTCGTCGAGCATTGATATCAGCAACAGCAGCTTCAGCAGCAATCAAGCATCGAGTGGCGGCGGGCTCTATATCACTGCGAGTGAATCGAGCCTCAGTCTCAGCAGTTTAACTATCAATACCAACACCGCCACCAGCGGCTCTTATACCAACGGCGGGGGAATTTTCTTACGATCCGGAGACAACAATGCCAGCCTGCAGGGCCTGCAGGTGCTGGGGAATCAAGTACATTCCACCGGCGGGCCTAGCTATGGTGGCGGACTGGCCCTCATTTCGCTCTACGGCACGCTTACCCTCAGTGACTCGACAGTCTCAGGCAATAGCGCCACTAGCGACAGCGATGCCTCCAGCGGCGGTGGCCTGTTCATCTACGGATACGAAAGCAACGTCCTGATCGAGCGAACCACTATCGACGGCAATTCAGCTACCAGCTTCGGTGGCGGCGCAAGCCTCTATAACGGTCGCAGCGCTTCCACCACCATTCGAAGTTCCACCCTTTCCGGCAACTCGGTGGATGGGTTCGGCGCCGGACTCAGCACTAAGGTTGGCACGCTCGCTCGGGTCACCTTGGAGGGCAGCACCGTCACCGCCAACATCGCCGACAACGACGACAACGCCAGTGGTGGCGGCGGCGGCCTGTACCTGGATATCGACAGCGTCAATACGGTGTCGCTGCAAGGCAGTGTTGTGGCGGCCAACCAAGACCTGAACGCTGGCGCGGCGCCCGACATCCAGCGCAACGGGCGCAACCTTGTGCTTAACAACAGCATCATCGGTGACAACGCCGGCTCCGACCTCATCGAAGCGCCGATCGGCAGCCCCAATCTTGGCTTCAACCTGATCGGCTCGGCCGCAGGCGGCGGGGTGATCGACCCCATGCTTGACCCTCTGGCCGACAACGGTGGTGCCAGCTTCACCCACTTGCCCGCTGACGCCTCTCCGCTGATCGATCACTACTTCGTCTGCAGCGGCAGCGACCAACTCGGCCGCACCCGCGGCATCGATGCCGACGGCGAAGTCGGCAACGACTGCGATGTAGGTGCGGTGGAACTCGCCGACACCATCTTCCGCGATGGCTTTGAGAACGGTGTAATCACCAAGCGCTTCGAACAGCGCAACATCGTGTTGAATCGGGCGGAGATCGCCGCCCGGCTCGGCCCAGCACGCTCGCAGGCCTTGCTGATGCGGGCCGGCAGCGCCAAGCGCAACGGTAACTTGGTGTTATTGCACGCACGCCAGATTGGCGACCAGATCCAGCTGCAGCTCAATCGCTACGAGCACGGCGAATGGACTCAAGGCGCCTGGCAGACCATGCGCAGCGAGACTGTACAATTGCGCTGGTAGCCAGATACCGCGAGCCCGGGTGCATCGCGCAGCGCTGGCGCACTGAACCATAGGGTGCGCCTTGGGCGCACCGACTCGTCCTGCGCCATTCGTCCGCGCATCGACGTGGTGGCTACTGTACTTTTGCCGTCCCTCAGTGCGCCGCACGTGTCACATCGGCGTCTCGAAGGACCCACCACGAACTGCGTGAGAAGTGCGGGCTGTTCATCGCCGACCGCAGCCATCACTGCGGATTCGAGGCAGGCTATCAGCGCCGATGACGACAACACGGGCACCCTGCCCGAGTCGATCGACGACACGAACACTGATAGCAAGATCGCTCAGGCAATGACGGGCGAGTGCATCGGGATGAATCGGCATTTCGATGGCGGGGCAATGCCAACCTTACTGGGCTATCATCCAGCCAGGGCTCCCGGTGCCCATTGAGATCACACAGCTCAACGACGTCGCCAGTTCAGGGGATTGATCATGCCTAAGCCGCAGTTGCTCGCACTTGCCTTGTCGCAAGCACTGGCCTCGAATGCCATCGCCGGTGTCATCATCGACGTTACCACCACCGCTGATGAGCAGAACACCAATGGTCAATGCTCGTTGCGCGAGGCACTTCTGAATACCGCCAGCGGCGACCAAAGCGGCAGCACGGATTGCCCGGCCGGCGCCGGGGCCAATGCAATCAACCTGCCTGCGGATCAAACCCTGACCCTGAGCTCGGCCTTGCCCGAACTCGACGGTTTCGACGCGCTCAACGGCAACAACAGCACCCTCACCCGTGCCGGTGGCTGCAATCTGGACGGCAACACCGATGCTGGCGAGTTCCGCCTGTTGACGGTCGCGGTCGGCAGCACGCTATCACTGGCCAGCCTCAGCTTAACCAATGGCTGCGCTGATGGCGGCAAGGGCGATGGTGAAGGCGGTGGCATTCTGGCCGAAGGTGCCGATCTCACGCTCACTGACGTGACGCTGAGCGGAAATTCCGCGTTCACTGCCGGCGGTGGCCTTTCGTGCAAGTTGACCACCAGCTGCGGCGGCGTCGGCGTGGCGTTCGATAACAATCGGGCGGGTGGAAAAGGCGGCGGGCTTTATATTGAACAAGCGACCGGAACGCTTAGCGGCGGCCGCTTCAGCGGTAACTCGGCCGGGGCGAACGGCGGCGGGCTGTACCTGCGCGGCGGCTTTCTCAGCGTGGCGCAAACCTCGTTCAGTGGCAACGCGGCGGCGGCCGATGGCGGTGCCGCGATGGCCGAGCTCGTCGCCCCTGGCGATCGCCTCAATCTCGATCAGTCCCTGCTCAGTGGCAATACTGCCATCCGCGGCGGCGGCGTCTTTCTGCGCGCCTATTCCACCCTCAGCAACAGCACGCTGAGCGGCAACAGTGCCGCCTATGGCGGGGGGCTGTATGTCGACACCTCGAACGGGTCGCTCAGCCTGACCGATAGCAGTCTGGTCGACAACATCGCCAGTATCGCCAACGCGCAGCTGCGCACCACCGCCGAGTCGACCATCAATCTGATTCGCAGTCTGCTGGTTTCGGACGGCACGACGGGCTGCAGTGTCGCTGGCATCACCAACGAAAACTCCAGCAGCATGACCACCGATTCGAGCTGCGTGGTCAGCAATGTCACCCTGCAATCGCGCAGCGCGCTGCAGATCGGCGCGCTGGCTGACAATGGCGGCCCCTTGTACAGCCATGCACTGGGCCCGGCCTCGATCGCCATCGACGCCGCTGGACTCACCTGTTCAGGGCAGGATGGCCGTGGTTATGCACGCCCGGTAGACGGCAACAACGATTCCAACGCGTATTGTGATGTGGGCGCGTTCGAGTTCCAGAACGCGCTGCAGTCGGGGCCCAACTTCGTGGTCAATCGCGTCACTGATATCAATGACGGCCAGTGCACCGAGGGCATTGATGGCTGCTCGCTGCGCGAGGCGGTGATCGCTGCCAACGGCAATGATGACCTGTCCGAAATCACCTTTGATCCGGATGTGTTTGCCAGCAGTCAAACCAGCACGCTCACGCTTGGATTCATCAGCATCGTCGAATCCGCCACGATTACGGGTCCGGGAGCAGATCTGCTGACCCTTGATGCCAACGACGCTTCCTTTCATTTCGGTGTCAATATTCCCGGGGTCGGCACGGCCACGCTGTCGGACCTGCGCCTGATCAACGGAACGAGTGGCAGCGGCGGTGCGATCAGTTCATTCGACAGTCTCTTCTTGAGTCGGATGACCCTGGAATCCAATACCGCAGGCAATGCCGGCGGTGCGCTGTCTGCAGGTGGGTTCGGCGATGTCACCATCTCGATCACCGACAGCCGCTTCATCAACAACAACGGCGGCAGCGGCATCGGTGGCGGCCTGACCATCAACACCTTTGGCAATACCAACATCCTGATCGATGGCAGCGACTTTAGTGGCAACTCCGCCTTTGGCGGCGGCGCACTGCACGTCGACGCCGATGACGGCAACGTGACGATCAGCAACAGCACCATCACCGGCAATACCGCTACCTGTGCTGGTGGCTGTGGCGGTGGAGGTATCTTCATTGGCGGCTCAGTCGGCACCACCACGCTGCAGAATCTGTTGATCAGTGGCAACCTGACCAGCTCGACCGGTGTTCGCGCCTTTGGCGGCGGCCTGGCCGTCGAATCCTATAACGGTCATGTGGTGCAACTGCTGGATTCCACCGTCTCGGAGAACACGGTCACCAACACGTCCGGTCCGGCCTTTGGCGGCGGCATCGCGGTGAACGGCAACGCCAGCAGTTTCATCGTTGACCGCTCCACGATTAGCGGCAATGCAGCGGAAGAATCGGGCGGCGGCCTGGACGTGACGGTGCTGTACGGCGGCAGCACGAGCATTCGCAACTCCACCGTTTCCGGCAATCGGGTCGATGGCTCGGGCGGCGGCATGCGTACCATGGTCGGCAATCTGTCGCGCGTCAGTGTCGAGGGAAGCACCATCACCGGCAACATCGCCGATAACGATACGAACGGCAGTGGTGGCGGTGGCGGCCTGTCGCTGAACATCGACAGCGCCAATACCGTGTCACTGCAGGGCAGCGTGATCGCCGCGAACCAGGATCTCAATGCTGCCGCTGCGCCCGATATTGAGCGCAATGGTCGCAGCCTCACCCTTGCCAACAGCTTGATTGGAGACAATGCCGGCAGCGGGCTCAACGAGGCACCTATCGGCAGTCCCGACCTTGGGTTCAACCTGATCGGCTCGGCCGCCGGCGGCGGGGTGATCGACCCCTTGCTCGGCCCCCTGGCCGACAATGGTGGTGCCAGCTTCACCCACTTGCCAGCTGACACCTCCCCGCTGATCGATCATTTCTTCGTCTGCAGCGGCAGCGACCAACGCGGCCGCCCACGCGGCGCCGATGCCGACGGCGAGGCCGGCAATGACTGCGACGTCGGCGCGGTAGAAGTGGTCAACACCGTCTTCCACGACGGCTTTGAAGACGGGATCATCACCAAGCGCTTCGAACAACGCAACCTCGTGTTGAGCCGGGCGGAGATCACCGCCCGACTCGGTCCGACGCGCTCGCAGGCCTTGCTGATGCGGGCCGGCACCATGAAACGCAACGGCGATCTGGTGTTGGTGCACGGGCGTCGGATGGGCAACCAGATCCAGCTGCAGCTCAATCGCTACGAACACGGCGAGTGGACCCAAGGCGCTTGGCAGACGATGCACAGCGAGACAGTACAGTTGCGCTGGTAGAGGATTCTGAGGGTCCAGGTGGGCCTGGGCGCACCTCCTCAGGCCCAACACCTCGTACGTGCATGGCGTTCGGCGTCCGGCTCCACACTTGCTGCACATTTCCCCCCTAAGGTGCAGGCGTCTTCGATCAACGCCTGGACCCGCCATGCCACGCCATCACGCCCTGTTCCTTGCCCTGGCCCAGCTCGGATTCGCGTCCGGCGTCGCCGCTGACACCATCACGGTGGATTCAAACCTCGACGTCAGCGCCGATGACGGCGTCTGCACCCTGCGCGAAGCGATCGAGAACGCCAACACCGACTCTGACAATGGCCGCACCGCAATGGGCGAGTGTGCGGTTGGAACGGGCGCCGACGACATCCTGCTGCCGGCCGATCAAACCATCACCCTCAGCGCTTCGCTAAGCCTGAGCAGTGATATTCATGTGATCGGCAACGGTGCGCGGGTCGAACGCAGCGAGAGCAGCTGCAATCTGGATGGCGTCACCGATGCCGGCGAGTTTCGTCTGCTCACCGCCAGCAACGGCGGCGACACCATCAGCCTGAGCAATTTCACCCTGGCCAATGGCTGCGCCGATGGCAGCGGCAACCTCGGTCGCGGTGGTGGGCTGTACTCGTTTACCAATTACATCACCCTTCAAAGCATGCGATTTGAAGGCAACCAGGCCAGGAGCTATGGCGGCGCCCTGTCCAGCTTTGCCGAAGGCATCAGCAGCCTGGCGATCAGCGACTCGGTGTTCAGCGGCAACACCGCCGGCTCGCAGGGCGGCGCGATTCGCAGCAACAGCGTGTCTCCCTTCATTGAGGACAGCACGTTCAGCAATAACGTGGCTGCGTACGGCGGCGCGATTCATCATCGCTACGGCAACCCGACGATCGACCGCAGCAGCTTTGTCGGCAACTCGGCCAGCGGCCAGGGCGGCGCGCTTTCGTTCAGGCGCCATCCTTCCTCGCCCGGCCAGATGCTGAGCCTCAACAGCAGCACGCTGGACGGCAACAGCGCCGACAAGGGGGGCGGTATCTACGCCGCCGGTTCGGTGTCCTTGCAGAACAGCACGGTGAGTGGCAACAGCGCGACGTCTGGCGGTGGCTTCCATCTGAGCACCCTGGGTGGCCTGGCCATGAGCGACAGCTCCGCCGTCGACAACAGCGGTGCCGGCGGCAGCCAGATCTTCTGGTCAGAAGGCAGCACGGTCGACGTCCGCCGCTCACTGCTGGTTGGGAGTGCGCCGGCCTGCAATACCGGCAGCACCGCTGCCAGCGGTAGCGACAATCTGTCTACCGATGCCAGCTGTGCGCCGGTCGGCGCCAGCGTGGTCACGCGCGAATCGCTACAGCTGCAAGCGCTGAACAATCAGGGCGGCAGCACCTTCACCCATGCGCTGGGGCTTGGCTCGGTGGCGATTGATGCCGGTGGAACGGCGTGCTCTGCAACGGATCAGCGCGGCGAGTCTAGGCCATTTGGCGCCGCCTGCGACATCGGCGCTTTCGAAGTCAACGAGACCCTGAGCAGCGGCAGCGACTTCGTCATCAATGCGTTGGGCGATGCTGGCGATGGCATCTGCGGCGCCGCCAGCGGAGAATGTACGCTGCGCGATGCGTTGCTGGCGGCCAATAGCGATCCCGACAGCTCAGCAGTTAGCTTCGACAACGCCGTATTCAGCGACATAAACACCCTGACCCTGGCGGCCGGCCAACTGCGCATCAGTGCTCCGCTCACGCTGACCGGCCCGGGCAGCGACCGGCTCACCCTCGATGCCAATGCTGCCTCGCGCCACTTCAATATCGAGCGACCGAGCTTTCCCGGCACGCCCTTGCTCGCCACACTCAGCGATCTACGCCTCATCAACGGCGCCATCACCGGTGACGGCGGTGGATCGATCAAGAGCTTTGAAAACACCGTCCTGCGTAACCTGATCCTGGAAAACAACGAGAGCGCCCAGGTGGGCGGCGCCGTCTGGGTGCAGGTCGATAACGCCACCGACGGAGAAGTGCGCCTGGAGGCCGTCAGCTTCGAGAACAATCGGGCCGTGTTCGGCGGAGGCGGCGCCGACCTGTCCATTGCCGGCATCGGTGGGACGATCAGCGTCAGCGACAGCCTGTTCGTTGCCAACGAATCGAATGCCAGTGGTGGTGGACTCAGCATCACCGGCAATGATGAGATTATCGAAGTATTGAACAGCGAGTTTCGCGACAACCTGACCTCCAGCGCCGGGAGCATGACCGGCGCTGGCCTCGTGGCCTTCCTGCAGGATTCGACGGCGACTATCCAGAACAGCCGCTTCCTCGACAATCGCACCGAAATCGGCGACGGCAGCGGCGCTGGTCTTGGCGTCGTGGTCAACGGCGGCTCGCTGGAAATGAGTGACCTGATCGTGTCCGGCAACTCCGCCAGCGGCACCATCTATACCGGCGGCGGGGTGTATCTCAGCACCTCCCAAGACGCTACCGTTGCGTTGCGACGAAGTCAGATCGTTGACAACCGCTCGAACGGCTCGGCCGGTGGCATTCGCGCCAGTCTGTACGACAGCAGTTCGGTCAGCATTGAAGGCAGCACGATTTCCGGCAATACGGCAGGCGGCGATGGCGGCGGCATCTGGTCCTACCTGTACGCCCCTAACACACAACTCAGCCTGGTCGACAGCACGCTATCCGGCAACGCGGCCAACGGCTCCGGCGGCGGATTTTTTGCCTATCCCTATACCGACGGCCCGGTGATCGAACTGCGCGGCACCACGGTCACCGACAACACGGCCGACGCTGATACCGATACCTCGGGCGTCGGCGGCGGTCTGGCCTTCGAGGCCCGCGGCGTGGGCACGGTATCGCTGCAGGGCAGCGTGGTGGCCGGCAATCACAGTCCGCCCGGTGCCGCCGCTGACTGGTTCGATGGCGGCCAGACGCGCAGCCTCAACAACTCCCTGCTCGGCGACAACAGCGGCGCCGCTCTACCCGAAGCGCAAATCCCCGATGTCAACAACAACCTGGTTGGCTCGGCCAGCGGTGCCGGCGTTATCGACGCCAAACTCGGCATTCTCAGCGACCACGGCGGCAGCACGTTCACCCATCGGCCCAGCGGTGATTCGCCCCTGGTCGATCACTACGACGGCTGCACCGGCAACGATCAGATTGGTCGTGCCCGTGGCTTCGATGGCGATGGAACGCCTGGCAACGACTGCGATATCGGCGCAGTCGAGTTTGTGCCTACCGTATTCCTCAGCGGTTTTGAGAATGCGCTGATCGTCAAGCGCTTTGAGCAGCGCAATGCAACGCTAAGTTCGGCCCGGCTGATGGATTCGCTGCGGGCCAGCGGCAAGCCCAGCCTGGTCCTGCGCGCGGCCTCCGCCGACGGCAGCTCCGCTCTGTTGCTGGTCCATGCCCGCCGTATTGGCACGCGCATCGATATCCAGCTCAATCGCTACGAACATGGCGAGTGGACCCAGGGGCAGTGGCGCTCGGTGGACGGAGACGCCGTGCAGCTGCGTTGGTAGGAATGCGCCGACGTCGGTGCGCCCGAGGCGCACCCTACGGTTGCGTCGCGCATAGGGTACGCCTTGGCCGCA
The DNA here is from genome assembly GCF_014841215.1 of Pseudomarimonas arenosa. GTDB lineage: Bacteria > Pseudomonadota > Gammaproteobacteria > Xanthomonadales > Xanthomonadaceae > Pseudomarimonas > Pseudomarimonas arenosa. The sequence goes on along the minus strand of NZ_JACYTR010000009.1, from coordinate 3,949 downwards.
CCGTTGTGGCCGAATGGTAATACGCCTCAAACGAATGCCACTCCACACTCGCTGCACAATTCGTCGCTAAGGTTCAATCGTCCCCGGCTTCTGATCGGAATTCCCATGCCACGCCGTCACGCTCTGTTTCTCGCCCTGGCCCAACTGGGTGTCGCCTCCTCGGCCTCCGCCGTCACGATCACAGTCAACTCAACCTCCGACGGGATGGCCGACGACGGTGTCTGCACCCTGCGCGAGGCGATTGAGAACGCCAACAGCGACAGCCAGAATGGCCGCACTGCGGAGGGCGAATGCGCGGCGGGCAGCGATGCCGATGAAATTCAGCTGCCGGCAACGCAAACGATCAGCTTGCTCAGCGCCCTGCCCAGCATCACCGCTGAAACGACCCTGACCGGCAACGACGCCCGCGTCGAACGCTCGACCACGCTCACCGCCTGCACCTTGGACGACAGCGTGGGCGGCGACGAGTTTCCGGTGTTGAGCATTGTCGCCAGCGAACTGGTGACGATTTCCGATGTCACCCTGGCCAACGGCTGCGGCGATAGCGCAGCTGTCACCGAGGGTGGTGGCGGCATCCGCAACACCACCGGACCGCTGACCCTGAACAACGTCACCCTGAGCGGCAACAGCGCTCGCAACGGCGGTGGACTCTCATTCGCCACCGCGGCCAGTGCCGCCCTGACTGTCAATAACAGCCGGTTTGAAAACAACACTGCCAGTCGCTATGGCGCCGGCATCCACGTGCGCGATTTCAGCAGCGAGAGCGACGTCTTCCAAACCGACTTCAGCAACAATTCCGCCACCCTGGCCGGCGGCGCAATCGACGGCCGTGGCACGCTCACCCTCAGCCGCAGCACCTTGCGCAATAACTACAGCGGCGACGTCGGTGGCGGCCTGCGCCATAACGGCACCCTGGTGATGCTCAATTCCACCCTGTCCGCCAACACAGCATTCGATGTCGGCGGTGGTGTGTTCGCCGAGGGTGGCTCGCTCGATTTCGATGACAACACCCTGATCGACAATATCGGCAGCGGTGGCACCCAGATCGCCACGCCCGGCACTCAGGCCGGCACCATCGATCGCACCCTGTTCGTCGGCTCGGGCGACCATTGCGACACGCCGTTTGCCATCAGTGGCAACAACAACCTGTCGACCAACAACACCAACTGTGCTGGCAGCGCCCGTGTGAGCCGCGAGTTACTCATGATCGGCGCATTGGCCGACAACGGTGGACCGACCTTAACCCACGCCTTGGGTGGCGGATCGATCGCCATTGACGCCGGTGGCGTCGGCTGCAGCGCGACCGATCAGCGCGGCGTTCTCCGTCCTTTCGATGGCAACGGCGATGGTAATGCGCTGTGTGATATCGGCGCGTTCGAATCTGATCGCGTTGCGCCGTCCGGCCCCAACTTTGTGGTGAATGCGCTGGGCGACGCGGGGGACGGCTTTTGCGATCCCTCACCGAACGACTGCACGCTGCGCGATGCCATTCTTTCGGCCAATGGCGATGGTGCTGCCTCAACCATTAGTTTCGACCCCACCGTCTTCGCCAGCGCGCAGACCATCAGCTTGACCCAAGGCGAGCTACGCATCGCGCGCGATCTCATCCTGAATGGTCCCGGCGCCGAGCTGCTGACCGTCGACGCCCAAGATGCCTCTCGCCACTTCTTGATCAATCCACTTGCCTCATCCGATCCCGACATCGTGCTGAGTCTCGGCAACCTGAAGCTGATCAACGGGCTGACTAGCGGAGATACCGCCGAGTTTGGCGGTGGCGCGATCGGCGGCCGGGGCCAGATCGTGCTGCATGATCTGGTGCTGGAAGACAACGAAGACACCAGCGACGGCGGTGGTGCGATCAACCTGATCGGGCTGGGCACCGACCCGCAGCTCAGCCTGAGCAATATCCAGGCCAGGCGCAACCTCGGCGTCGGTAAAGGGGGCGCTGCGCACCTGCGCGGCGACAGCGTCAGCATTGCGGGCAGCGTGTTCGAGAGCAATACCGCCAGTGCCGCCTCGTCCAGCGCTGGCGGCGGGGTGCGTGTGCAGGTCAACAGCGGCGTCATCGATATTGCCGACAGCACGTTTAGTTCCAACCGCTCGGTGTCGTCGAGCAATGCCGCGGGCGGCGGCCTGAGCATCGGTTCCAATGGCTCGGACATCACGCTGCAGCGTTTGGCGCTGAACGACAACGCAGCGATCGGCGTGGGCGCCGACGGACTGGGCGGTGGCATCGAGTTCTCGGTGCGCGATGGCTCGCTGCTGATGGACGATCTCACCGTCTCGGGCAATTCGGCCACCGATGCCTTCGGCTTTTCCGCCGCTGGCATCTACTTGAGCGCGCTGGGTGACAACTCTTCCACCCTGCGCGACAGTCGGGTGCTGAATAACGTGTCAGACGGCTCGGCCGGCGGCATGCGAATCAACTTGTACGACAGTGCCCTGGCCAACATCGAGCGCAGCACGATCAGTGGCAACACGGCGGCCGTCGACGGCGGTGGCGTGTTCAGCTATCTCTACTACGCCAGCAATCAGCTCAGCATCAACGACAGCACGATCAGCGGAAACACCGCCGGTCGCTCGGGCGGCGGCGCCTACGTCCGCACCTACGGCACGAACACGCAGTTCTTGCTGTTCGGCTGCACAGTGACCGACAACACCGCTGATAGCGACAACAACGGCACCGGCGATGGCGGCGGTCTTGCCTTTGAACCGGGCGTCAACGGCACGGTCAGCCTGGCGCGCAGCGTGGTGGCCGGCAACGCGGACCTGGGCGGTGACATCCCTGACTGGCGCGACGGCGGTCAAACCCTGGTGCTGAGCAACTCACTGATCGGCAGCAATGCCGGCGTCATGCTGACCGAAGCGCCGCCGTCGGCACCCGACAACAATGGCAACCGGATTGGCGGCCCGATCAACGGCGTGATCGACGCCAAGCTGGGATTGCTTAGCGACCACGGTGGCGACAGCTTCACTCATCGCCCCGCTGGCGACTCGCCCCTGGTCGACGCCTTTGATAGCTGCCCCGGCAACGATCAACTCGGCCGTGCGCGCGGCGTGGATGCCGATGGCACCCCGGGCAATGACTGCGATATCGGCGCAGTGGAGTTTGTGCCCAGCATCTTCTACAGCGGTTTTGAAGACGACCTGATCGTCAAACGATTTGAGCAACGCACCGCCGAGCTAAGTCGATCACAACTGCGATCACGCCTGCCTACCATCGGCAAGCCGGCCGTGGTGCTGCGCGCCGCTTCCAGCGATGGCAGTGCCGGCCTGCTGTTGGTGCACGCCCGCCGGAGCGGCGAGCGCATCGAGCTGCAACTCAATCGATTCGAGCAAGGAGAGTGGACCAAGGGCGAGTGGCGCGCGGTCGATGGAGACGCCGTACAACTGCGTTGGTAGGAATGCCGGGCGGGAATTAGCGAGGTACTGACGAACCTCCATCCTTCCTCCATCTTTGCCTGTCAAGGTGCTCGCACATGGGGGCCATCACAGGCCTTCATTGCTCAAGGATCCATTTTCATGTCTAAGCGCACCCAGCCGATTGATTCGTCGCTGTCGAGGCACCCGGCAGTGCTCCCCGCCCTTTCTGCCCTCGCCGGCCCCGCCAGCACCAGCTTCGCTGGCATCCGCCTCACGGAGACCGAGCGGGGCGTGCGGGATAGCAGGCCGGCGCAACTCGCTCCAGTGAGTTTCGCTTCGGCGCCCTGCCGCGGCCAGCTGCTGCATCCGGTTCCGCCGAGTGATCCAGCGCAAGGCTTGCACACAGATGCGCAGCCCGCGGGCATCACCTGGCGCACCAGGAGTTGATCAGGACGAGTGACGTTTAACCCGGATATTTCATGAGGGGGCGCGGATGATCACCGAGGACTTTGCGTCGAGTGCAAGGCGCGACGAGCCCAAGTGGTGGGCCCACTTGGGCGAGATCGGGACGCAGTCCCGCGTAGCT
>NZ_JACYTR010000089.1 GCF_014841215.1 Pseudomarimonas arenosa | reverse complement strand
GCGGATTTCGACCTACTCTGAGGCCCCACTGGCCCGGGGCGATAGGGTAGACCTCCACTGACGGCGAGCCGCCAGGGAGGGCAGAGTTCAGAAAACCGATGGGTATTTCAGCGGCCTGCTAGGGAATCTCTGAAAAAGTTCAGAGTTTCCCGCGGTGCAAGGATGCACCGCCGAGATCAACAACGTAAGTTGTTGATCGCGTATGACGAATTCGGACCTGTGCCGAACTCGGCGCGTCTGAAAAGTCCAGGATGGACTTGTTCAGACCTTCCCTAGTGCGCCTCGTCCCAGTTCACCCCCACCCCAGCATCCACCACCAGCGGAACACGCAGCTTCACCGCCGCCTGCATGCGCTGTTTGACTTCCGGTAGCAGGGTATCGACGAAGTCGGTATCGACCTCGAACACCAGCTCGTCGTGTACCTGCATGATCATCATGGCTTTGTCGGCATGCGGAATCAGCCAGTCGTGCACCGAACGCATGGCGAGCTTGATGATGTCGGCCGCGCTGCCTTGCATCGGTGCATTGATTGCCGCGCGCTCGGCGCCGGCGCGCTGGGCATGGCGACGCGAGTTGATTTCCATCAGATGCAGACGGCGTCCGAACACAGTCTCGACATAGCCGTACTGGTGCGCCTGCATGCGCGCGCCCTCCATGAAGCGCTGCACGCCGGGATAGCGACGGAAGTACAGCGCGATGTAATCCTGCGCCTCTCCACGTTTGATGCCCAGTTGCTGCGCCAGGGTGAATGCACCCATGCCGTACATCAGGCCGAAGTTGATCGCCTTGGCTGCCCGACGCTGACCGCTATCCACCTGCTCCAGCGGCACACCGAATACTTCGGCAGCGGTGGCCCGATGCACATCCTGGCCGCTTTCGAATGCCGCCATCAGGCCGGGATCTTCGGAAAGATGCGCCATGATGCGCAATTCGATCTGCGAGTAGTCGCAGGCCACGATGCGGCGACCCTCGGGCGCGATGAAGGCGGTGCGGATGCGCCGACCATCCTCGGTGCGTATCGGAATGTTCTGCAGATTGGGATCGGTTGAAGACAAGCGACCGGTGGCGGCGCCGGCCTGGTTGTAGCTGGTATGCACCCGACCGGTGTCGGTATTGATCATCTCCGGCAACTTTTCAGTGTAGGTGCTGCGCAGCTTGGCCATGCTGCGGTGCTCCAGAATCAGCCGCGGCAGTTCATGCTGATCCGCGATCGCCTCCAGCGCATCTTCGTTAGTGCTGGGCTGCCCCTTCGGCGTTTTCACCAGCACCGGCAAGCCCAGCTCGTCGTACAGCAAGGCTTGCAGCTGCTTGGTCGAATCGAGATTGAACTTGCGCCCGGCCACCGCATAGGCCTGCTCCTGCACCTGCAGACCGCGCTTGCTGAGATCGCGGGTCTGCCGGCGCAGCTCCTCGGCGTCGATCAACACACCGTTGGCCTCCATCCGGGTCAGCACCTCGACCAACGGCATCTCGATATCGCGATAGACCTTCTCAAGACCAGGCTCGCCTTCGAGCTTTCGCTTGAATACCTGGTTAAGACGCAAGGTGATGTCGGCGTCTTCGGCAGCGTAGGCGGTGGCCTGCTCAAGATCGACGTCGGCAAAGCTGATCTGCCTGGCGCCCTTGCCGCAAACATCTTCAAACTTGATGGTGTCGTAGCCGAGGAAGCGCTTGGCCAAGGTATCCATGTCGTGGCGCAGGCCGGCCGAGTGCCAGACGAAGCTGGCCAGCATGCTGTCATCACGATAGCCCTGCACATCGATGCCGTGGCGTCGCAACACATGCAGATCGTACTTGCCGTGCTGACCGATCTTGCCGATGGCGGGATTCTCCAGCAACGGCTTCAGCGCACCGAGCACCGTCTCCGCGGCCAGCTGTGTCGGTGCGCCGGGGTAGCGGTGCTGCAAGGGAATGTAGATCGCTTCGCCGCATTCGATGGCAAAGCTGAGGCCAACCAGATTCGCCTGCATGGCGTCGAGGGCGTCGGTTTCACAATCGAAGGCGAACGCATCGGCCTTGGCCAGCCGATCAAGCCATACGTTAAAGGTATCGAGGTCGACGACACAGTGGTACTGCCCTTTCACTGCCATGGCTGGGTCGGGCCGCTCATCCATCGCGGCGGGCCGGGTTGCAGTGGGTTTGCCGGCCGGGCCTTCGCCGGTCAGTTCGCGCAGCGCCTGATTGAAGCCGTAGCGGGAATACAGCGCGATCAGTTCATCGCGCTGTGGCTCCCGGCGGGCCAGATCCTGCGGCCCCTGGCCCAACTCGACGTCGGTCTTGATGGTAACCAACTGGCGACTCAACGGCAGACGATCCAGTGCAGCCCGCAGGTTCTCGCCAATCTTGCCGCCGATGTCGTCGGCCCTGGCCATGACAGTGTCCAGATCACCGTATTGGCCGAGCCACTTGGCGGCAGTTTTTGGCCCGCATTTGTCCACCCCCGGCACGTTGTCGACACTGTCGCCCATCAAGGCGAGATAGTCGACGATCTGTGCCGCCTTAACACCAAACTTGGCCTCAACGGCAGCATCGCTGTCAAGCACGCTGCCGCTCATGGTGTTGACCAGCCGTACACCGGGCCGCACCAGCTGGGCGAAGTCCTTGTCGCCGGTGGAAATGGTCACCTCGATGCCCTGCTCGGCGGCCTGCAGGGCCAGGGTGCCGATCACGTCGTCGGCTTCGACGCCGGACACCCGCAGTACCGGAATGCCCAGCGCTTCGACGATCTGCATCATCGGTTCGACCTGGGCGCGCAGATCCTCCGGCATCGGCGGCCGGTTGGCCTTGTACTCGGCATACAGGTCGTCGCGAAAGGTCGGCCCCGATGCGTCGACCACGAAGGCCAGCAGGTCGGGCTGCTCTTTCAGATGACCGCGCAGCATGTTGACCACGCCGAACAGCGCGCCGGTCGGCTCGCCCAGATCGTTGGAGAGCTTGGGCAGGGCATGGTAGGCGCGGAACAGGTAGCTTGATCCGTCGATCAGTACTAGGCGGGTCATCGGGTCGTCCTGGCTGGGGCGTTGGGTATTTTCGCCGCTTCGGCGCAGAATTGCCCGCCTCGGCTCCAGATTCATCCAGCCCGGCGTCGAAACGTTATGCTGTCAGCAGTCCGAACCGGAGTGCCCGCATGAAGTCTTCCATCCTGTTTGCCTTCACCCTGAGCTTGAGCCTGCCAGCCTGGGCACAGGCGCAGAGCGAGGCGGCCACCAGCACCGAGGAGGCCGAGGCCACCGAGGCCTTGCTCAGCGCCGAGCCGCGGCCCGCCGACGAGTTGCCGGAAAAAGTCACCCTGCCGCCGCCGGTCGAACAGGCACCGGCAGTGAAGATCCGCACCGTCGACAACGGCGATGTGGTCGAGGAGTACCGGGTCAACGGCCGTCTGACCATGGTCAAGGTAAAACCGCGCAATGCGCCGGAATACACCCTGCTCGATACCAATGGCGACGGCCGCCTCGACAAGAAGGACGCCGAGGGCCCGGTGGCACCGGTGTACTGGACCCTGTACGAGTGGAACTGAGCGTGACGGACAGCGCAGCCGCAGCGGACCTCAGCGAGGTCGAAATCCGTCCGCTGCTGTCGGACGCCGACATCAGCCTGGCCTATCCGGTGGTTCGCCAGCTGCGGCCCCACCTTGATCGCGGCGATCTGATTGCCGCAGTCGAGCGGCAGCGACGCGAGGGATTCCGCTGCGTCGGCCTGTTCGTCGAAGGTGTGTGCCTGGGCTTTGCCGGCTATCGCATTCACCACATGCTGGCCCACGGCCGCACCCTGTATGTCGATGACCTGGTCACCGAGCAGAACGAACACGGCAATGGCTATGGCACACGGCTGCTGGAGTGGCTGGTCGAACTTGGCCGCAAGGACGGCTGCGATCAGCTGCATCTGGATTCGGGCTGCCACCGCACCGAGGCGCATGCCTTCTACTTTCGCCGTGGTCTGCGAATCAGTTCGTTCCACTTCAATATCGCCCTGCATCCCGGCGAGCATGGTTAGCGACACCACAAGGCGTCTGGCTGACCGCATCTGGACTCGACCCCATCTTGAACGTACCGTTTCACCGATTCACGCATCGCGGCCATCATTGAACCCATGAACCTCGCAAGCTTCTGGCTCGACCGCCTCAGCCGCGCCGTCGACGCGGCGATGATCGCCCTGGTGCCGCTGCTGGTGGCATTGACGTTCGCCCTGGTACTGGCGCGCTACTTCTTCTCCGCCGGCTCGATTGCGGCCCAGGAAGCCGGCCTGTGGATGCACAGTCTGATCTTCATGTTGGGGGCGGCCGGCACCCTGCGTGCGGACAAGCACGTGCGGGTCGACGTCTGGCAGCAGCGTCAGTCGCCGCGCGTCCAGGCCTGGATCGACCTGCTCGGTCACGCCCTGCTGCTGTTGCCGTTCGCTGTCTTCATGGGCTGGATCAGTTTCGACTACGTCGCTGCCAGCTGGTCGATCGCGGAATCCTCGCGTGAGCCCGGCGGCCTGCCCGGGGTCTACCTGTTGAAGGCGGTGATTCCGCTGACTGCGGCCCTGCTGCTGCTGCAATCGCTCTGCGAAATCATCAAGCGCCTGCAACAGCTGGCTTCACTGCGGGAGCCGGGCGCATGAGCGGGCTGATGCTGGCTCTGCTGCTGATCGGTCTGGCCCTCGGCCTGCTCAGCGGCTTTCCGGTGGCCTTCGTGCTGGCCGGCGTCAGTCTGCTGATCGCCGCCCTGGGCATGGCCCTGGGCCTGTTCGATCCGAGTTATCTGCAGGCCTACCCCAACCGCGTGTTCGGCATCATGGGCAATGAGACCCTGCTGGCGGTGCCGCTGTTCGTCTTCATGGGGGTGATGCTGGAACGCTCCAAGCTGGCCGAGGAATTGCTGGAATCGGTGGCCGCACTGTTTGGCAAGCGCCGCGGTGGGCTGGCGGTGGCGGTGCTGCTGGTCGGCGCCCTGCTGGCCGCCTCGACCGGCATCGTTGGCGCCACGGTGGTGACCATGGGCCTGATCTCCCTGCCGGTGATGCTGCGCAATGGCTACTGCCCCAGGTTGGCCACCGGCACGCTGTGCGCCTCAGGCACGCTGGGCCAGATCATTCCGCCCTCGGTGGTGCTGGTGCTGCTCGGCGATCAGCTCGGCAACGCTTATCAACAGGCCCAGCTCAAGTTGGGCAACTACAGCCCGGACACGGTCTCAGTCGGAGATCTGTTTGCTGGCGCCGTCCTGCCGGGCTTCCTGCTGGTACTGTTGTATCTGATCTATGTGTTGTGGGTGGCCTGGCGCCAGCCCGAGCGGGCACCGGCGCTGAGTGAAACAACAGAGCCGCAATCCCTGTTGCGACTGCTGCGGGCGATCGCGCCCCCCTTGCTGCTGATCGTCGCCGTGCTCGGCTCCATTCTCGCCGGCGTCGCCACACCGACCGAAGCCGCCGCGGTGGGAGCAGTGGGCGCCACCTTGTTCGCCATGCTGGCCGGGCAATTCACCTGGCGCCGTCTGATCGAGGTCAGCGAGCAGACCGTGCAGGTCACCGCCATGGTATTCGCCATCCTGCTCGGCGCCGCGCTGTTCTCCCTGGTGTTCCGCGGCTTCGGCGGCGACGACCTGGTGCATCAGGCCTTGACCGGCCTGCCCGGCGGCAAGATCGGCGCCCTGATCGCGGTGATGCTGGTGATGTTCCTGCTCGGCTTCATGCTCGACTTTATCGAGATCGTGTTCGTGGTGGTGCCGATCGTCGCCCCGGTGCTGTTCATGCTCGACATCAACCCGGTTTGGCTCGGCGTAATGATGGCGATCAACCTGCAAACCAGCTTCTTAACACCCCCCTTCGGCTTCGCCCTGTTCTACCTGCGCGGCGTCGCCCCGCCCGAACTCAAGACCAGCGACATCTACCGCGGCGCCGTGCCGTTTATCGTTATCCAGCTAGTGATGCTCGGCCTGCTGGCGCTGTGGCCCGACATGGCCACCTGGTTGCCCGGCTGGCTGTACCGGTAGGGCGGGTCTTGACCCGCCAGGGGAACACACGACACCGCCAAATCGCACCACTCAAAACATCAGGCTTCATCACGTGCAGCGAGTGATTGCGGCGAGTGGCGGCAACAAAGCGGCGGGTTAGAAACCCGCCCCACCTTGCGTCTTACCGCGTTACTTTGCTTCATCCTTAGCGGTTGATCCTCGTAGCAGTCGCTCGACCATTATTCCCGCGAAGTTGGCGATCACGACAAGGGTGGGCATCCACTCATGAGCGTAGCTGAACGCTCTAGCAAGCCACAGCGACGCAAGAAGCCACGAAATTGGCACAACAATCGTCCAACCGAACCCTGCTCGCGCGTGAAGTCGAGCAAGCGAAAACGCCACCAGCGCGGCGACGAGGCATGCGACAACCAGTGCTTTCATCGTGAATTGCACCCACAGTCAGAGTTATGGGCCTCACTCTTTTGTTGCCCTTCTGCGAATGAATCTCGAGCAATTATGGCTAGAATTCCGAGGCCGTAGCCAGTTCCGGTGCCCGCCAAGACGCCCATCGAGCTTTGCGCAAGAATATTGGTTGCAAATGGCACGACGCGAGAACCAGTACCGACACCTGTCGCGATCATAGCTCCCCTCCCAAAAGTCGCGCCGAATAACGCTCCCCCCGCGGCGCTGACTGCTGTGTCCTCACCCACCGTGTACCAATCGACTTCAGAGAAGTTCCCCCCATTGTCATGCAACTCCAAGCGCAGTAGGGCGGGTCTTGACCCGCCAGGGGAACACACGACACCGCCAAATCGCGCCACTCTAAACATTCGCCTTCATCACGTGAAGCAAGTGATTTCGGCGAATCGCGGCAACAAAACGGCGGGATAGAAACCCGCCCTACCTTGCTCAAGGGCGAATCGATGCGCGCCAAGCGGGCCGCGATCGACCCCGAACACCCCTCAGGCAAGGAGCCAACGACCCCAGCGCACACTTGACCCGATTCGATTCCTAAGCGATGTTTCCACCGCCCGCCACCCCCGACCGGCATCGCGTGGAATCGGTGACCGGCATGCGCTGGAATCAGTGACCGGTTTGCGTGGAATGCGCAGGCAACAGAGCGGCGGGTTAGAAACCCGCCCTACCTTGCTGGCCAGAGCTCGCAACCTGGCTGCCCGGCTGGCTGTACCGGTAGGGCGGGTCTTGACCCGCCAGGGGAACACACGACACCGCCAAATCGCACCACTCAAAACATCAGGCTTCATCACGTGCAGCGAGTGATTGCGGCGAGTGGCGGCAACAAAGCGGCGGGTTAGAAACCCGCCCCACCTTGCGTCTTACCGCGTTACTTTGCTTCATCCTTAGCGGTTGATCCTCGTAGCAGTCGCTCGACCATTATTCCCGCGAAGTTGGCGATCACGACAAGGGTGGGCATCCACTCATGAGCGTAGCTGAACGCTCTAGCAAGCCACAGCGACGCAAGAAGCCACGAAATTGGCACAACAATCGTCCAACCGAACCCTGCTCGCGCGTGAAGTCGAGCAAGCGAAAACGCCACCAGCGCGGCGACGAGGCATGCGACAACCAGTGCTTTCATCGTGAATTGCACCCACAGTCAGAGTTATGGGCCTCACTCTTTTGTTGCCCTTCTGCGAATGAATCTCGAGCAATTATGGCTAGAATTCCGAGGCCGTAGCCAGTTCCGGTGCCCGCCAAGACGCCCATCGAGCTTTGCGCAAGAATATTGGTTGCAAATGGCACGACGCGAGAACCAGTACCGACACCTGTCGCGATCATAGCTCCCCTCCCAAAAGTCGCGCCGAATAACGCTCCCCCCGCGGCGCTGACTGCTGTGTCCTCACCCACCGTGTACCAATCGACTTCAGAGAAGTTCCCCCCATTGTCATGCAACTCCAAGCGCAGTAGGGCGGGTCTTGACCCGCCAGGGGAACACACGACACCGCCAAATCGCGCCACTCTAAACATTCGCCTTCATCACGTGAAGCAAGTGATTTCGGCGAATCGCGGCAACAAAACGGCGGGATAGAAACCCGCCCTACCTTGCTGCCGTGATGGCGCCCGCAGGCAGTCATCGCCTCAAGGCGGCGCCCAAGTCAAAGGTGAACATCCACGGCCAGATCCAGCCCAAGCGCCCCAAGCCGAAGCTGGTCGGAGGCAGAAACAATGAATCCAAAGCTTCCCTCAACAAATAAACCCACAAACAATTCGCATCGCCCTCCGGCGGCACGGACACGAGCAAAGGCATCCTGCAGGTGAGAACTCTCTTCAATTAATTCGCCGATGACGTCGTCGAAATGGCCGATGACTTTTTCCCTCAAGACGAAGGAGCAGTAGGTTTCTCGATACTTGCCTGAGAGCGGCCGCCCATCGCGCGTTTGTCGATCGTCTCCAACCGAATGGGCAAACCTAGGCTCCCTGCCAATTGCGTTAACAACAGAACTCGCAGAGTCTGTGGGATGCCAGATTCTCAAAGAGATAGAAAAGGAAATGTCTGACATCAACCGCCTCCAGGCAACAAGGGCCCATAGGGGCCATGATTTTCACCCAACCCATCGACAGCGCAGCAGGGTGGGTCTTGACCCGCCAGGGGAACACACGACACCGCCAAATCGCACCCCTCGTAACACCAGGCTGCATCACGTGCAGCAAGTGATTGCGGCGAATGGCGGCAACAAAGCGGCGGGTTAGAAACCCGCCCTACCTTGCTCAACACATCGTCCCCGCACAGAAACGCACGCCGGACGCAGCGCGACACGCAGTGATACGTGCCGGAAACCGTTGGATCCATCAGCTGTGAACGCGGGTAGCCCATGCACCCAGCATCTCGCATCCGACAGATTGCCGCTATCAGACTCCTTCGGCGAATGAGGTAGGACTTTTCCTAATTGATGGCTGTCCAAGTCTGTGGCCAAGTCTGTGCTTGTGTGATGGGTCCAAGTCTGTGGTCAATCACTTTCCGACCTAGAATTGCTGCCGCTCTGACTGCGCACATCAGCTGCAGTCCTTAGCGCGGAAAGTGCGATCGCTACCCCAGACGCGAGTGCAATGAGGTGCACTGCTCCAACAATCTCGATGTATGCACTCAGGGAATCGCGACATGCGGCATGAGAATCACCAACAAACCTTGCCGCAGCCCCAGGCACTACCAAGAGCGCGTACGCAAGTGTCGCCATCAAGAGCAGGATTGCGGCTGCTCGAATTCTGGGCTTTTGCGAGAATTGTGTGACCAGCAAAAGTAGAACAACCCAAGCGATGGTGGTGTAGAAATACATGAGCACTATTCTCCACTGCAGCCGCAGGCGGGCGGTCTTTGCCGAAACACTTCGCTCCAAGCGCGCTTTGCACCATTGTTGATATCTTGGCGACTATCGGCGTCGAAATTCGTCGTGCCATCTCGCATCAGGTCTTCCGGCACATCGAACATGATTCCTCCGGCCAGCACGCCTAGGTGACCAAGTGGTCCCGTGTGGTGTACCCCGGTATATCCGGCAATGTAATTGCCAAAACTGGCTGAGCTAATGGGAACACCATCGACCATGAATCGATCGTCTGGCGCCCTGAATCTGAAATCGAACTTGCCTAGGCTACCTCCGTTGTAGCCCAAATGATTTCGAATCGCATTCAAAGTTCGAGTCACCGGGTTGCGTAGTTCGTTTCGCGCTTGCTCGAGAAATGCATCGGTCTCGCACTCAGTCCAATCCTTCAGCCCCAGAGGATCGACCCTGCCCACGGGGTTTCCGCTTGCGTATCCATAGCGATTCACCCCACCCACTAACCCAATCGGATCCGCCTGCGTATACCGCCCGGTACTCGGGTCATAGTACCGATGCCAGTTGTAGTACAGATTGGTCTCGGCGTCATAGTACTGACCGGGGAAGCCGAGGTTTAGCGCACCAAAGCTGCCGCCCTGCTGCATCACCTCGCGGTGGAACGCATAGTTCTTGGCGCGCCAGACCGGCTGATTGGCGCTGTTCGCCACCACTTCCGGTCGGCCCAGGTGGTCGTTATAGATGTAGTGCACCGCGCCATTGCGAATCACCGCCACCGGCTGACCGGAGAAGTACACATACACCGAGGCAATCGCGCCGTCGTCGGTGTTGCTGTTCGGCGCAGTCTCAGCCAACAACTCACCGCTCGGCGCATGCAGGTAGCGTTGAATCCAACGGCGAGTGGTTCTCAGGCTGTCACGGCTGAAGTAGTCAGTTCCGCGGCGCAGCTGGAATCGACTGGGCGGGCTATGGTCGCTGCGATAGGTACGCTGACCGGCGTGGTTGTAGCCATAGGTCCACAAGCCCGCTGTCATCACCGGGCACGTACCTGCGCGAGCGGTGTCGCATTCGGTTTGGTTGGTGCCTCGCACCACCCAGCGCTGCCGCTGGAACGGGTCGTAGTAGAAGTCGGTGCCTTCTGTCGCCCCACCATGCGTCAGCTGGGTGCGGTTGCCGAGCGCATCGATCTGATAGCGACGATCGACCGAGCCGCCGGCCACTTGCCTCAGCCAATTGCCCTGATAGGTGAGCCCAAACCCGCTGCCACCTCGGTTGTGTGTCTGCCGATGCCCGATGCTGTCGTAGCTCCAGTACTCATCCTGCCCGTCGTGCCGCTGGCCCATGGTCAGACGATCGACATCGTCATAGCCAAAGGTTTGCGTGCTGCTGTCGTAGCCGTTGGCAATTGAGCTCATTCGATCGTTGGCGTCGTAGCCATAGCTGAGCGACTGCAGGGCGCCGGTGCTGATACTTTGCAGGCGGTTGTCCCACCCGTAGGTCAGTTGGCGCACTGCGCCATTCCCGTAGGTGAAGCCGGACGGCCTACCGGCCGAGCGGTAACTCACATTGGTTAGAATGGTCCGCACCACGCCGTTGACCCTGGCATTGATCGCCGACACCATGCCACCGGCGTAGCTATAGGTAACGACCACGCCATTGGCATAGGTCAAGCTGTAAAGCCGTCCGTACGTATCGTACTTGTAGCTGACCCCGATGCTGCGCTCTACGAGGTTCTCCACATCTACGAAGTTTTCCGCCAGCGAGGTCAGCTGACCCAGCTCATCGTAGGAGTAGCGCGTGTTGGCACGGCCGCTCTCGTCGTCGAGCGAATTGGAGACCGAACACAG
>NZ_JACYTR010000088.1 GCF_014841215.1 Pseudomarimonas arenosa | reverse complement strand
GTCGGGAGGTAGCAGTAACGCTTGCGCGTGGTCTACGACGATGAATTTGCTCATGGCAACTTTGTACCATGAGTGCTGATCAAGTCCGACAGGCTGCTAACCCGGATATTTCATGAGGTCGCGCCGAAAGATCCGGCGATTCCAAGCGGGGCGAGAGTTTCGACCGATGGTGTTGAGATAACAGAGTGGTCGCGTTGGCCTACAACGTAAAGCGGCTACACCGACTGCAGCAGGCGCTCTGATCCGCCGAGGCAGCCCACCACGTCTGCCGAGCGGGCTCAAAACGTCTTGACTCGCAGCACGTTCAGCGATTCGGCGAAGGGCCGACCGATTGCCGAATCGAAGAACCACCTGACGCCATCGATCGTTGGGTAAGATCGACCGAAATCGCGTTTCGCGGGACGAAGTCCGACAGGCTGCTAAGGCAGAACCAGGGTGTGATAACGCCCCGCTTCCAGCGCTTCCCAGGCTTGTTCGCCCGCGCCGGGCATTCGAACACGTACGTTGACTTTCCGCGCATCAGGCCCAAGGCCCACCAGCACACGCGGATCATTGGCCGCCAGATAGCTGCCATCGGTGGCGACCCGGCGCCATAGCCAGCGCCCCTCGGCTACTTCAACGGCGACTTGCGCTCCCAATGCGTCGCGCCCCTCTGCGGTGAGCACGCGCAGCCCTAGCCATTGGTTGTCCGTCACCGTGCGGTTCATCAGCAGCCTGGCGGGACCGCTGTTATTGCTCAGCAACAGGTCGCTGCGTCCGTCGTTGTCGACATCTCCGAGCGCCAGAGCTCGGCTCACTTCCAGCCGGTCGAATTCGATTCCAGCCTGCGCACTTTGATCGACGAACCGCCCACTCCCGTTGTTTATGAACAGCTGGTTGACCTGCCTCAGCGGCAACGGATCTTTGGCCAGCGCCTGCTCCTCGATTACCCGGACTTCACCATTGGCCACCACCGCATCGAGGGTGCCATTGTTCTCCACGTCGATGAGTACGGTGCCGAACCCGGTGAACGGTCGGCTCGGTGCAGCCATCCCCGAGCCCAGTGACACGTCGCGAAACGAGCCATTGCCATCGTTCAAGTAAAGCGTATTGGTGTCGCCCATCAGATGGGTCATGAACAGGTCATCGTCGCCGTCGGCATCGAGATCGCCCGCAACGATGCCCATTGACGCTTGCGCACGGCCCTCCATGGAAACGGCAGTGCCGCTCAGCAGGGCAGTCTCTTCGAAGCGCGGTACGCCGTCGACACTGCCCAGATTTCTCCAAAGCAGGTTCCGGCGCAGGTCATTCGCCACATAGATATCGATCAATCCGTCGCGGTCCAGGTCCGCACTCACTACACCAAGTCCGCTGGACGGTTCGGCGGCAATCCCTGAAATCACGCTGATGTCCTGGAAGGTACCGTTCCCGCGATTAAGGAAGAGGCGGTCAGGCTCGCCCTCATAGCTGTTCGGGCCACAGTAGTCCTGCCGTCCCGACGCAGAGCGACAAATGCGGTGGCGTTCCAGGGTGAAGTCGACATAGTTGGCAACGTAAAGATCAAGCCAGCCGTCACCATTGAGATCAACGAAGCTGGCGCTGGTCGACCACTTCGGCTCATTGACACCCGCGGACGCGGTGACATTCTCAAACGCAATCTTTCCGTCGGAACTGACGTTGCGCCAGAGTTGGTTGTCACCGAAATTGGCCAGATAGAAATCAATGCGGCCGTCGTTATCAAAATCGCCGGTCGCGACCCCCATGCCGTAGCCGAGCGCCTCCAGCCCGGATTGGTCGGTGACGTCGACAAAGGCCAGTCGCCGCTCGCCGTCAGCATGCGTCTGCAGGTCATTGCGGAATACCCGCGTGCCAGGTTGCACGGGCGCCTCAAACAGGGGCGAGTACTCCTCAGACTGTGTCTCGGTCACCAACGCAGCGCCCTGCACCAGAATGACGTCCAGGTCGCCGTCACCATCCAGATCCGCCAGACCAGCGCCGGCGCCCACCGGCTCTACAAAGTAAGTCTGGCCGGCCATGCCATTCCAATGGGTAAAGCGCAGACCGCTGGCCTCTGCCTCATCAACGAACTTAACTCCAGCTTCCACGGTCGGTGGCGCGCCTTGATCTAGGGCTCCGGCATCGACAGTTTCCGACGGCGGCGCGCTCGGCGAACAGGATGTCAGCAGCAGCGACAGGCCCAGCCAACACGTACGGGCACAGCTATGCATTGCGTTCTCTCAGCGGGATGATGGGAAAGGCAGATCAGCGACGACGGCAGCCGGCAGTTCGAGATCGATGGGACGCTCGGCCTTGTCCCAGGCAGATGTCGGTCGCTTTTGCTCCTGGTACAGAACCAGTCGACGTCGGGCAATCCGCAGCGGGGCGTTCAAGCCAGCCTTGGCGAGGGCGTCGACGGCAGCACGCTGCCAGGCCATCGCAGAGTCAAAGTCGGATTGGCCGGCGTGCAGCATCGCCGCCGTTTCGGCCAGGAAAACGCTGTGCACAGCGCCTCGGTCGACGACTTGCCACGCAGCCTGGAGCGGCGACGGCTCGTCGGCCGCCTGCAGCGCCACAGAGCGCACCCAAAGCAGGCGCAGTCGACGCTGATCGCCGACCCATCCAGCCAAGTCCTGCTCCAGCTGCGTTCGTGCTGAATCATGCTGTTCAAGCGCCAGCAGCGCCGCTGAATGCCAGAACATCACATCCGGACCGGCAGCATCAAGCTGGCGCAGCGCAGTGTAGGCCTGTACCGCACCGGTGAGATCCCCGCGTGAATGAAGCAGACGAGATAACTCGGTAAACGCGGCGCTTTCCGCGGGATGCTCGATAGTTAGCCGCTGCAGCACCGATTCCGCCTCTTTCAGTCGCCCGGCTTCGGCCAGCAGTCGCCCGTGCTCCAATCGAGCCTTGATGTGAATTCCGCTCCCGGTTGGCGCCAATTGCAGCGCACGCTCGATTTGATCAAGCGCATCCTTGTGTCGGCCGAGTCGTGCCAAGGCCAGCGCATAGTTGATGCGTTCCTCCGGCCCCTCGGGGTCACGCACCACTGCTGCTCCGAACAATGCAGCAGCCTCACCGGTTCGGCCCTGGTTGGCGGCACTTACCGCTTTCCGGGTCAATTGGCGCGAGCCCTGATCAGCCGAAACGAGGGCCTTGGACCAGGGGTCTTTGCGCGCCAAGCTGACCTGATGCACATTGCTCGCAGGAATCGCGCTCAGAAGCGCTGCGGCCTTTTCGCTCTCGCCGAGCATGCGCCACGCGCTCGCCAGCGCGTAGATCACCTCGGTGGCTTGCGGCTGCTCAGCATGCAGCGCTTCAAGCCAGGCCAATGCCTGATGCACATCATTGTGCTGCAACGCCACCTGGCCCAAACCGAAGCGAGCAGCGGCGTCGTGCTGATCAATGCTGAGCACCTGCCGATACAGCGATTCGGCTCCGGCCAGATCGCCTTCCATCACGCTCAGATCAGCCAATCGGGTCAGCACGTGGGCCGCTTTGGGTGCCCGCTCCAGGGCGCGTTCAAAGTGCCCACGAGCCGTGGCCGCAGCCCCCGAGTCCAGCGCAATCAGGCCCAAGTAGTAATGCCAGCGCGGATTGTCGGGGTCCAGCAACACTGCGTTCTCATAACATTTGGTTGCACTGTGATGATAGCGATAGGCATGAAACCACAGCCCCAGCTCACCCCAGTTGCGCCGCTCAGCCGGGGCAATTGGGGATTCCAGGTCGCCATCCCGGAACCAGAGTTCCGAGAACTGCTGTTGCACGCTGCGATCAAGCCCTGCCAGATCCGGTGGTGCTTCAACCGTCGCCAGAGGCGATGCAGCAGACTCATCCGCGCAGCCGGTCAGCGCTGCCAAACAGCCGGCACTCACCGCGCCGACCAGCAACACCAGGGCTAAGGAGCGGCGCGATTGTCTTGAGCGACGGTTCAATGAGCGCTTGCAATTGGACGAAGGAAGGGTAGTACCGCTGCGACCACAGCGGCCAGCGAACGGCCCTGGAGAATCGCATTCTGGCCGACCAGGCGCAACAGCTGTCGGCAGCTTCCTGCTCTCGAAATCAGCGGCTTTCGGTTCGATCTTGCTGCCACCTTAGAATGGCCGTGACTCGAACGTCGGCATCGCCTCCCGCCAGGTCCTTTCGCGCCAAGCCCGCAGCCGGTGTTGATTCGGCAACATGAAGCTAGAAGATCCTGCTCAAACTCAAGTCCCTCGCGCCTGGTACCGTTCGACAGGCTCACGACGAACCTGCCCGTACACGAGAGCGCCTCACAGCGACTGCGTCGCCGCGCGCGTGCAGCCCATCCGTGGGCTGCGTTACTGAACCGGCCAATCACAACATCAATTGGCCGGTTCAATAGGACGATGTCCTACACGTTTGCGCAATGTTGTCTGACTGCTCAGCAGCCCACGTTTCGGCATGCTGCGCACTGCACTGCGCTGTCGATGGGTCACAGCTCGAAGTCGAGCGCGTCGGCTCAAGACAGCACCCGCCAGCTTCGCAGAGGACGCCATGATTCGCTACTACGTCATCCGCTCAGGAGAGCAGTTCGAAGTCCGGCGCGAAGGACGCTTGAAGCGCATTCATCCGATCGAGGCGCGCGCCGTTCACACCGCAAAGTTCATGGCCAGCGTGGAGGCCGCCAAGCTCGGCGCCAATACCCAGGTGATTCTCGAGTCTCGCCCGGGCTGCTTTGACCTGTTGCAATGCTTCGCGCCGGGCGCTGACCTGGTTTCTCCGATCAGCGGATGACGGATCGCGCCTCGTGGCGACCAGCACCTCATCGCGCAGACTCAGTTCCGCGACCTGGTGTGTGCGAAAGCGAACATCCGGCATCGATTGCTGCCCGGATAGCGAAACATCAAAACGGCCGTTGTGTGACTTATTTACTTTCTTGGTTTCGAGAAACTCGACTTTTTTTCGTAGTGCACAGGCAGAACAATCGGCCCCGCTTCAGCAGCCAGACAGGACCGCTCAAGCCTGCCACGTCAAGCAGTTAGCTGATCGCCAAAGCGAATCAGAGGCGCTCTTTAGATACTACTTCCCGGCGCGTTCGCGGCAGCTAGGCTGAAAATGGCGATCAGGGTGATTCACCGCAAAACGCCTGCGGCAGGGCATACTTCTGCTCTGCCCGGCAACGCGAAGTGCGACACCTATGATGATGACCTCGGGAAGAGGCTTCGACAAAAGTCAAATCACCAACGAACTCTCTGCTGATTGGCTCGCCGGCCTGGGGACCACCGGGGAAGTCCAGCACTACCCGGCCGGTCGGGTTTTCGTCCGCGAAGGGGAGCCCGAGCACGCGATTTATATCCTGCTGAGTGGTCGAGTCCGGGTGTTCAGCCGCGACGAGACCGGTCGAGAAGTGGTGTTCAACGTACTGGAGCGCGGCGACTATTTTGGCGAGATGTGCCTGGACGGCGAATCCCGCTCGGCCTCGGTGGCTGCGCTGGAGCCCACCACCTGCGTCGTTATTGATGAAACGCGAATTCGGCGGTTTCTGTCCGACAACCCCGAGTTTGCCTTCAACCTGATCCTGAAACTGATCCAGCGGGTTCGCCATGCCACCGCCCAGGTAAAGAGCCTGGCACTAACCGATGTGTATTCGCGCGTGGTGACCTTGTTGCAACAGCGTGCTGAATGGCTGGACGGGCGCCACGTGATCAGCGAGCAGATGACGCAGCGTGAGATCGCCGCCCGCGTCGGGGCCACGCGCGAAATGGTGAACCGAATCCTGGTCCAGCTGCGCAAGGGCGGCTATATCGCCAAGGATGGCGGCCGCCGCATCGTCATTCTGAAACCGCTGCCGAAGAGCTGGTAGTCGCTGTCTGAACGCAACGGCGCCAGTCTCGACTGAAAGCGTGCTTGCCAACTATTGACCCGGCAACTTGATCTCTGAACACCCTGCTCAAACTTCAAGTCCCCAACTACAGTACACGCCCACACTCGCGGGCGCTGCACGGCGCCTGAGGCGCCGAGCGCGAATAGCCCATCCGACTCGATCTACTTCGTAGTTAGGGACCGCCCTTCGACTAGCTAGTTCAGTGCGCGCGGGTTGGACATTGACTCCAACTCAGCGCTTTGCCGGGAGTCGAGCACTCACGTGCTCGACCCTGCTCGCTTCGCCGATGGCTCAGCGACGCCTCCGATCAGGCTGACTTGCGCTTGGCTGACTTACGGGCCCTTCCCTTGGCCGACGCCTTGCGGCCGCCTTTGGCAGCGCCCGCCTTCGACTTTTCCTTGCCTTCAGCCGCACCGCCTACGCGAAAGGATTCCAGATCGGCACCCGCGGCGATGGCTTCGCGCAGCCACACCGGCTGAGCACCGCGACCGGCCCAAGTGAGACTCGGATCGTCTGGATGACGGAACTTCGGCGCCAACTTTCGCCCTTTGGGCGGCCCCTTGCTGGACTTGGCCGCAGCGGCCGCGGCGCCCTTAACTTTTGACTTGGCCGAAGAAACGCCGGCTTCCCATTCCTTGGATACCTTGTTCACCGCGTCGCTGAACTGACCTTTTACCTGGCCGTAGACTTCGCGAATCGAAAGCTGCGTTCGCTCCAGCACTTGATCAAACAATGCCCGAACTTCGGCGATACGCTGCTGTGAGATCTGTTCGATGCGCTTCTCTGTCTGCTGAACGAGTTCGGTAATACTCATGTCAGCGACGCTTTTTCCCTTCGATGCAGACTTGCGTGGCATTGCTTCCTCCTGGTGGGGCAGACTTACACTTTAACCTGAAGCTTTGATCATTTGGCGTGAATTCGCGAAAACTGTGCAACTAGATTCACCCGGAGCAACCGACCGTTATGCGAATCGAGTCGACTTTGTGCCGGAAAACATGCTCACGGAGCAACCATTATGTCGATCGCAATGAAGCGTCTGGGACTGCTTGGCGGCATGAGCTGGGAATCCACACTCAGCTATTACCGCTTGCTCAATCAAGGTGTCGGGCGACGACTGGGCGGCCTGCATAGTGCGGATCTGCTGCTGCACAGTGTTGATTTTGCGCTGATTGAAGCCCTGCAAACATCCGGGGATTGGTGCCGCGCCGGCGCGCTATTGGCGGACTCTGCCCGGATTCTGCAATCTGCAGGTGCATCGGCACTGCTGCTCTGTACCAACACCATGCACAAGGTTTCCGATGCCATTGAGTCAGCCGTATCGATTCCACTCTTGCATATCGCGGACGCTACCGGCCAAGCAGTTCACCGAGTCGGACACCGCAAGGTTGGACTGCTAGGGACACGTTTCACCATGGAAGAGGATTTCTATCGGCAACGCCTGGTTGACGGCTTTGGTTTGCAGGTCATTACGCCCGACGCAAACGGGCGCGCTGAGGTCGATCGAGTGATCTATCAGGAGCTTTGTCGGGGAAGGATTGAACCCGAATCACGCCTGAGCTTTTGCCGACTGATCAAACAAATGGGTGATGCCGGGGCCGAGGCGGTCATCCTCGGCTGCACCGAAATTGGACTGCTTGTCGGCACCGAGGACTCAATACTCCCGCTGTTTGATACCACTTCGCTGCATGTCGATGCGGCTCTTGATTGGGCATTGTCAGGTGCGTGAAGCCCATAGGGAAGGTCTGAACCAGTTCCGACTAGCCGAGCTGTTCGCGTAGTCGTTTGCGATAGCGTCGACTCACGGCCACGCGCACGTCGCTGATCAAGCGAGCTTCGCCATCGCCGGTATCGAATGGCACGATTTCCCGTACGCGGTCGAGATTCACCATGGCTGATCGATGCACGCGCGCAAAACCCCGCCCTGCCAATCGCTGTTCGATGGCAGTCATGGTTTCGCGCAAGGGGTAAGCGCGCAATCCGACATGCAGATTGACGTAGTTGCCCGAGGCCTCGATCCAGTCGATATCCTCCACCCGCACCAGGAACTCGCGCCCCAGCTTCTTGACCAGAAACCGATCGGTGACGGCTACCGGCTCCGCTTCTTCGCGCCCTTCCGAGAGAAACTCCGCTTCGCCCTGCAATCGACGCAAGGTAAAGCGGTACAGGTAGATGATCGCCAGCAGGCCAAAGTAGGTGCGAAAGTCCTTCAGAAACTCATAGCCGAACTGCTGCCACCAGTTCTGCCATTGATACGTTTCGCCCACGACGAGATAGACCGCTTGCCTGATCAGATACATCGCTCCCACATGCGCCAATGAGAACGGCAGGGTGGCCACAAGATGAGCGACAACATGCCTTCGCCAACTGTCACGCTCCAGAGAAAAGCGCGCATCAAAGACCAGCAGCAGGGGCAGCAGCAGCAGAATCGTCGCCGTGCTGCTGGCCTCCCAGGTCAACACCTCCCACCACTCGGTGCCCTGCCCGATTCGCTGCACCTCGGTCCAGGCAACCTGCGTATTGGCCATCAGATTGACCGTTGCGTAGAGCACCCAAAGTGCCACTTCGTAATAGCGGCGATAGTGCAGATAGTGCTGCAGACTCATCTTTCGATTTCGCTCCAAGTACAAGCAGGCGGCTGAGACTTGTTTCAGCAGCCTGATATCGTGCGCCAAGGACGGCGCGCTCGGAAAGCAAGCACGCACGTGATTGATTTCCGGCAAACCGTTCGACAGCTCACGGCAGGTGTGGCGCGGCATTGCCGCGACCGGCTTGCCGTGAGCCGGTCGAACGGCGGTCCCTGAGCTTGTCGAAGGGTTGCGCTGACAACCTCAAGGATGTCTCAGCAACCTGTCAGGGCCGAAGGATCCGGGAACTCCACCATTCATCCCAGCCATCCACCACTCGTCACAACACGTCTGCAATCAATCACTTGTGACTAGCCGCCCCGGCGTGCGGCGCCCAGCATAGCGCCCTGAGTCCCGTCATGTGAGCAGTTCATGAGCCCCGTCCATCCCCCGATTGCCGACCAAGGTCGTCGCTATGATGTCGATGCCTTGCGTGTCCTCGCTTTCGCCCTGCTGATTCTCTACCACGTCGGCATGTTCTACGTGGCCGACTGGGGCTGGCACGTCAAGTCCGCTCACCTGTCGGAAACCCTGCAGGGCCCGATGCTGGTGTTGAACCAGTGGCGGATGCCGCTGATCTTCATGGTCTCGGGCCTGGCGCTGAGCTTCGTGATCGAGCGCTATCAAGCCGGGGCATTGGCAGCCAAGCGGACTTCACGCCTGTTGATTCCTTTGCTGTTTGGCATGCTGGTGATCGTGCCACCGCAGGCCTACTTCCAGGCCTTGGCAAATAGCGCCACCGAGCCGGGCTACGTCGATTTTCTGTTGCGCTATTTCAGCTTTCAGCCCTGGCCGGAAGATGCCTTTTCCGGATCGGAGATCGGCATTACCTGGAACCACCTGTGGTATCTGCCCTACCTCTGGCTCTACACCCTGCTGCTGATCCCGCTGTCGCGCTTGCTCCGATCAGACTCACCGACGGTGGCCAGACTGCGAGCTCTGCGTGGCTGGAAACTGGTGGTATTGCCGACCCTGCCCTTGCTGGTCTACGGGTTGACTCTGTTCCCAGTATTCGGCGGCATCAAGCACGATCTGCTGACCGACGGCTACGCCCATGCCATGTTCTTTACCTTCTTCCTGTACGGCTATTTGATTGGTCGCGACCCAGGGCTGTGGCAGGCGCTGTCAAGCATGCGCTGGTGGAGCTTGGGGCTGGCGATCTTGGCGTTCGTGGTGCTGCGCGTGGTCAACGAGTGGCTGCCAGAGGATCGTGATCTGCTGCAGCAAGTCATTGGTGGCTGGGCGGTGTACCTGAATCGCTGGCTCTGGCTGATGGCCGTGCTGGGCTGGGCCCATCGCCTTCTTAACCGACCGTTTAGCTGGCTTCCGTATGCCACCGAGGCGGTCTACCCCTGGTACATCCTGCACCAGACCTTGATCGTAGTCGCTGGCGTGTATCTGTCGCGGCTTGGCCTTGGGCCGGTGTGGGAACCGATCGCGGTGATCCTTGCCACCATGGCTGGATGCGCCCTGCTGCATGAGTTGCTGATTCGGCGGATCAGTTGGCTAAGGCCGTTGTTTGGCCTGGCACCCAAGCGGCGAGCTCAGGCGGGCCCGGTCGAAAGTGCGGAACCTGCCAGGCTTGCCGGTTGAGGGCGATGTTTGGGGTCGCGATGGTGCGCCTAGGGCGCACCATCAAGGCGCAAATTATTGCTCTGACGGCGTTTCCTGCTCGTCGAGAAACCAGACCTCGACCGTGCCCTTGGCTTTCAGGGTCATCGGCTGACCGCGGCGATCCAGCGACTTGCCGACCGGCATCCGCACCCAGCCTTCGCTGATGCAGTATTCCTCGATGTTGTGCCGTTCGGTGCCATTGAAACGCACGCCGATGCCACGCGCCAGCAGGGCTTGGTCATAGAACTTGCTGCGCGGGTCGGTGGACAGACGATCAGGGGGCGTGTTGCTCATTGCGGACTTCCGGTTCAACAAAGCGCGCATTGTCCGGTGCTACCCGCCCCTTGGCAACGTGAAAAACCGAGCCGACCCCGGCAGCAGGGTACTACCGAGGCCGACTCAGCCTGATCAGTTCGTAGCTACGACTTGATCAGAACTGCAGGCTCCACTTGTCGAGGTAGCCGGTATCGCCATTGGCGTTATCGTTCACCCGCAGCTTCCAGGTGCCGTTCGCCAGTTCGCTTGAGGCATTGACGGTGAAGGTGCCGATCACGTTGTCGGCGCTGCCGCCGCTGCGATTGTGCAAGACATAGACACTGCCATCCGGGGCGATCAGATCCACCTTCAGATCACCCTTGTAGGTGTGATAGATCGTGACATTGACCTTCAGTGTGCTGGGTGCATTGCCGGAACGGCCCGACACGGTGAGCGGCGACTCGATGGTGCTGTTGTCGTTGATCGTGTAGTCGGAGGTGTTCTCGAACAAGGACGGTGTGCCACCGCCACCCGCGCTGTAGCTACCGGTAAGTGAGACACCGGAGAAGGTGGTGTAGGCGCGCAGCATCACGTAGTAGGTGCCGGTTTGCGGCGTGGCGAAGCTGCAGGTTTCAGCATTGCCCGACTTGTACGGCCGGCAGTCGTAACTCGATGTGGTGGGTGCAGAGCCAAACTTGACATACATGTCGGCATCGCCGCTGCCGCCCGACATGGCGAAGTTCAGATTGGTCGCGCCGGCCGGCACCGCCATGGTGTAGTTCAGCGCATTGCCGCTGGCAGCGGTGAGGCTCGGTCGGCTGCTACGCAGCAACGGCTACTTCGTAGCCTGCGCCTTCGCTACGCTCGGTCGGCTGCTACGCAGCAACGGCTACTTCGTAGCCTGCGCCTTCGCTACGCTCGGTCGGCTGCT
>NZ_JACYTR010000087.1 GCF_014841215.1 Pseudomarimonas arenosa | reverse complement strand
TACGAAGTAGCCGTTGCTGCGTAGCAGCCGAACAACGCGGCAATCGGCGCAAAGGACCTCAGGGCGAATGCCCTGCGTAGCCGCGCAGCGGCCGAATGAGGGCCGTGCCAGCGCCGAAAGATCACGAACACTCTGTTATCTCAACACCATCGGTCGAATCTCTCGCCCCGCTTGGAATTGCCGGATCTTTCGGCGCGACCTCATGAAATATGCGGGCTAGCGCAGGGCCAAGCTCTGCTTCTTCCAGGCCACATCCTGATTGCGATAGAAGATGCTGAGGTGTGAGGGATCATCGGCATGCTTTTCCACTTGCAGGCTATCCAGACTGCGCAGCTCGTACTGTTTCATCCAGCGACCCTGCTGTTTGAATTCGCGGGCGGTGAGGATCTTGCGGGATCGCGGCACCCAGCCGGCGAATTCGATATAGCCAAGGTCGGGGGTATCGGCTTCCGGCGGTAGCACGTCGATCTGCCAGCCGTCCTTGCTCTCCTGGAACAGCCATAGTTCGCGCCAGCCATCGAGTGGTTGCACGGCGAGGGCCAGGATGTCGTTGGCCGGGCTGAGTCGGGCGGATTGCGGCCAGACCGTGGCAAAGGTGCAACGCTGGGTTAATAGGTTGCCGGGTTTGCCGTCACTGGCGGCGGGGCCGTGCAGGCGCACGCAGGTTTGTCCCGGCTCATTGCCGGCTTGCAGCACGATCTGTGGGCCACCCTTTTGCGGCAGGCCCAGGTCGGCGGCCCAGCGTGAAGCGCCAACGCGCACCGCAGCCTCTTCGTATTCGTCACGGTCGCGCTCGCTCAAAGCACGCAGATCCACCGCGACCAGTGATTGCCGTGCCAGCTCGGCGGCTTCCTCAGTCGGTTCACCGCGGCGACTGCGTTGAAAGGCGACACTGGCCCAGACCGCGGCTTTGCGCATGCGTAGGCGGTTGCGAATATGCTCGGGCAGTTCGGTTTCGTCCACCCGGGCCAGCACCTGGGTGCGCCAGTCGTCGTGCAGGTGGCGTTCCAGCGGAGTGAGATCGGGGTCGACGCATTCCGGCCGGGTCAGCGACAGCGCGGCATCGACCTGTTGCTCGGCACTCGCCGGCAGGGCCAGCACGCGACGAAAAGCGTCGCCGTCGTAGCAGAGCTGCATCCGCCCTGCCCGCTCGAAGCTGCGAATGCGCACGCCGTAGTGCGCCACCACCTCAAGATGCGCGCTCAGGGTTTCATCATTGCTGCGGCGCGCATTCGACACTCGATAGGCCAGGCGATCAGCGAACCGGCCCAAGGCACTGAACGCCTCGGCGCCAATCGATTTGGCCGGGGCGGCGCGCAGAAAGGCCGCCGCATAGGCCACGCCCAGGGCTTCATTGCCCGGGCTGAACTCGAGGAAGCGCACCACGGCCATCAGATCGGCGGCGGCCTCGGGCTGCAGGTTCAACAGCCGCAGCTGGTCGGCGCGCACATAACCACCGCGTTCGCGCCGATAGTCGTACACCTGCAGGAAATCGAAGCGGCGACCGCGGATCTCCACGCTGTCACCCTGCCAAAGCAAGGCATGCTGGCGGGCCGAATCGCGCGGCTCGGCCCGCAGTGCGACCCGATCTTCCACCACCAGGGCGGTCGGCCGCGGTTCGGCCGGCCGCGCCCCGACCTGCTGCTGAGTCGCCGCCTGGGCCTCACCCAGTCGAACGGCGAGCACCAGCAGCACGAACATCAGACTCCACCAGGCAAGGTTGCGGCAAGAGCGGCTCATCGACGCCCCCGCTTTTCATCATTGGCACCCAACAAGGTGTTGCCGATAAAGCCACCGTCGGCCGGCGGCGGGGCGATGATCACCTGCACCTTATCGGAGAGTTTGTCTGCCAGGGTCTTCTGGATCATCAGCGGATAGCGATCGATCAAGGCGCCGTCGCGTTCCAGCTGGGCGCTCGCCACCTTGCCGAGCCGCTCCATCCGATAGGCTTCGGCATCGGCCAGTTTCTGCCGCGATTCAGCCTCGCCGGCGGCCTCGATCTTGCGTGCCTCGGCCACACCTTCGGCGGTCTTGATCCGAGACAGTCGATCGGCTTCGGCTTCCAGCTTCTTCTGCTCAACCTGCTGCTGCTTGAACGGCAGCACATGGCGCATCGCCTCTTCCTGTGCCTTGGCCGCGATCACCTGTTCGCGGGCGGCCGCCTCGGCCTGTTTCTCGCGGCGCACCTTTTCCGCCTCAGCCTGCAGTTCCGACTGCCGGACTTCCTTTTCCTTCAGCTGCAAGGTGTACTTCATCTGCTCGTTCTGCAGTTCGGTTTGCAACACGCGATCCATGCCGGCCTTGTAGTCGCGCGGCAGATCGATATTGCCCAGGGTCACCGAGCGCAGGACCAGGCCATCGCGCTGCATCAAGGGCGCCAATGTCTTGACGATCTCCTGCTGCACGTCGCTGCGCTTGCTGGAGAAGATCTCGCGCGCCGAGTACGAGGACAGCACCCGATAGATCACCCCATCGACCAGCGGTGCGACACGCTGGTTGTCGACATCGGCCGGCAGGTTGAGCACGGTCTCGGCCAGGGTTTCGGTATCGAGGGCGTAACGGATTGCCAGCTCAACGCCGATCGACAGGCCCTCGGAGGTTTGCAGCGGGGCGTCTGCGCTCACCGATGCGCTACGCTGAGGGCGAAAAATGCGATCGTGCAGGCTGAATTGCATGCCCAGATGCAGCAGGGACACATCACCGAGCAGGAAGCCGTTCAGCACAAAGCCCTTGGCCTTCAGGCCCGAAGCGAGTTCCTTGCGGATGTCGTCCTGCAACTGCTGGCGTTTGTCGTTGTAGATCTCGTGCAGGGTATAGCGGGCAAACGCCTTGCCAAGGATGTCGCGAGCCTGGGGGTCGACCACCTGGCCCTGCAGATCGCGCGGCATTTGCTGAGTCAGAGTCAACTGCTCAGCATCCAGGGCGTAGCGCATGCTCATATCGGCATACACCGACAAACCATCCTTCGACAACAGAGGTGCAAAGGCATGGCTGTCAGCATCGGCCATCGGTTTGTAGGCGCGCTCGTGCAAGGTCCACTGCGTGCCCTGGTGATGCAGGGCCAAGCCATCGATCTGAAATGCGCGCAACTCGATACCGCGCTGGCTGAGGGCCGATTGCAGCGCCGCGCTGGCCGACTGGAACACGGCCTGACGTTTGTCTGTGAGCAGCTCGGCCATTGTGTAGCGCGCGAACTCGGCGCGCAGCTGTTGCTCAACAATCGGCTGCAGCCAATCCTTCTGCAGGTCGGACGGCAGATCGGCTTGCTCGGCCAGCCGGGTCGGATCGACTCGATACTGCAGACTGGCTTCGATCCACACCGACAGGCCATCGGCCGATTGCAGTGGATCAAGGCCAATGCGGTCGGCGGCGAACGGCGCGAAGGTCTGATCAGCGGTGGAGTATGCGTGCAGCTGGTGCAGCAGCGGCCACACCCAGGCTTCGCTGCCGCCCTCGATGAGACGCGCCCCGCCGGTGATGCGATTCACCCGCAGGCCGAACTGCTCCTCAGCCACCGACTCCACCGGCGGATGACTCCACAGCATCCAGCCCAATCCAAGGGCCAGCGCCAGCACCAGGGTCTTGCGCCGGTTGGCACCCGCTTTGAATGGATGGAATCGTTCCCTGATCTCGCTCATATCGGCCCCTCGACGTTGGCGCTGACGACTGCCCGAACAAACCGGCGATTTGCCCTGAGTCGTTGAACACAGTAGAAAGCGCCGAACCGTCAGTGACGCGGCTCGATTCGGCCCGATCACGGACGATTTGTGGCGTTTTGCGGGCGGCGGCTACACTGCGCGCTTCGGAAACGCGGACGCCGCGCGTCTTGCTCCCCTACCCAGGAACCTCGCTATGGGAGGCCCCTGGGCAGGCAAAGATCGGCTCCCTAACCCCTGCAGCCCTCCCCGAACATCGGGGAGGGCCACCCGGCGCGGCGAGAATCGCCACACATCGGTCTCTCTCAGCGGTAGAGGGGCTCTAATACGAAGAAATTTGAGACTTTCCATGCATCTGCTCGGCATCCTGCTACTCGTTGTTCAAATCGCCTTCGCTATCCACGCCGTGCGTACCGGCAAAGAGTTCTTCTGGCTGTGGCTGATCCTGCTGGTGCCGGGCATTGGCTGTGCGGTGTATTTTTTCACCCAGGTTCTGCCCGAGCTGGGCAGCAGTCACACGGTGAAGCGGGCCAGGAACAGCCTGATCAAGGCGATTGATCCGCAACGCGAGTTCAAGCGCCGCAAGGAGATGCTGGAGATTGCCGACACGGAGGAAAACCGGGTCGCACTGGCAGACGAATGCATCGAGGCGCGGATGTTTCCGCAGGCGATCGAATTATTGCAGAGCAGCCTGAAAGGCATGCACAAGGATGATCCGGCCATCCTTGAGCGCCTGGCCCGCGCACAGTTCGAGAACGCCGAACCAGCCAAGACCATTGCCACCTTGGATGCGCTGATCAGCGCGCACCCGAATCACAAATCGCCCGACGGCCACCTGCTATACGCCCGCGCGCTGGAAGCCGACGGCCAGCTGCCTCGTGCCTGTGAGGAGTACGACGTACTGCGCGATTCCTTTCCTGGCGAAGAGGCGCGGGTGCGCTATGCCCAGATGCTGGTGCGAATGGGTCAGCACAACAAAGCACAGCAGTTGTGCAGAGAATCTTTGCTGCGCGCCAAGCGCGCGCCGACAAGCTATCAGAAGCGCGAACGTGAGTGGCTGCAGTTAGCGCAACGATTGCAGGAGTGAATGCCCCGCCCGCAAGGCACGTAAGTTGAACGGCATGTTATGGACCCCGCACCGGTGGGCGGCACGCCCACCCTACGACTCCATTGGGTGCTGCTCGAAACACCATTCCGTCGACCCACCGAAGTTTCGTAGGGTGGGCCTGTGGCCCACCATCACCGCCCCAAGGTGGGCAGCCTCGCACTGGTGGGCGGCACGCCCACCCTACGACTTGAGGGGTGCGTGCTGGGCGCTGCCTACCCATCGTCGCGGGTCACAGCCCAGGCGTCGGCCCGTCTGGTGTAGGGTACCTGCCATGCGCCACGCAGCGAACGGAGAACGCCATGATTCGCATCTTGATCTATTGCACCCTGCTGGCGCTCACCCTTTGGTCGATCAGTGAGATCGTCTCGCATTGGCGGCCGCGTCGGCAGCGCGCCATTGGCTGGGGTGCGCTATCGGTCACTCTGATCGGTACCGGGCTGTGGATGATCGCCACTGACCTGGGTTGACCCGGATATGTCCGGGTTGGCCAAGCCCGCATCTTCAATTTCTCCGACCGCGCAACGGCTGGTATAAGTCGGGCTGGCTTTTCCTCCCACCTCTGCATGCTCACCACTCTGGCCGTTGCCAACTACCGCTCGCTGCATTCGCTGGTGATTCCGCTGCAGTCGCTGAATGTGGTCACCGGCGCCAATGGCAGCGGCAAGTCCAATTTGTATCGCGCCTTGCGCCTGCTGGCCGAGACGGCGGCCGACGGCGTGGCCAAGGCCCTGGCTCGAGAAGGCGGGCTGGGCTCGGCGCTATGGGCTGGGCCGGAAACCCTGACCCGCGAGATGCGTGCCGGCCAGGTGGCAATCGAACCCCAGCATCGACAGGAATCGATCGCACTGCGGATGGGCTTTGCCAGCGAAACCTTTGGTTATGCGTTGGATCTTGGCTACCCCAAGCCCTCGCAATCGGCCTTTTCGCTCGATCCTGAAATCAAACGCGAATGCATCTGGTCCGGCCCCTTCCTGCGCCCGGCCAATCTGCTGGTCGATCGACGCGGCCCGGCAGTACGGATACGCCGCGATCGCGACTGGGCGCTGCTCGATGCCCATCTCGACAGCTTCGACAGCATGCTGCGCCAGCTGGCCGACCCCGAACGCGCGCCCGAGGTGCTGCTGCTGCGCGAGCAGCTGCGCGGCTGGCGCTTCTACGATCATTTCCGCACCGATGTCGACGCTCCGGCGCGGCAATCGCGTCTGGCCACCCGCACGCCGGTGTTGAATCACGATGGCAGCGATCTAGCCGCCGCCTGGCAAACGATTCTGGAGATCGGCGACCACGAGGCGGTGCAGGCCGCCTTGACCGATGCCTTCCCCGGTGCCGAGGTGCGCGTCGAAGCCAATGACGGCCGTTTTAGCCTATGGTTCCACCAACCGGGCCTGCTGCGTCCACTGGCCGCGACTGAGCTCTCCGATGGAACCCTGCGTTATCTCTTGTGGATAGCCGCCCTGCACACGCCGCGGCCGCCCTCACTGATGGTGCTGAACGAACCCGAAGCCAGCCTGCATCCCGATCTGTTGCCAGCCCTGGCCAGGTTGATCATCGATGCCGCCGGCCGCTCACAGGTCTGGGTGATCTCGCATGCCAGCCGCCTGATCGCAGCGCTGGAGGCTTCGCCGCACTGTCATTCGCTGTGTCTGGAACGCAGCCTGGGCGAAACTCGGCTGCGCGATCAACGTCCGCTGGACGAACCGCCTTGGCATTGGCCCAAACGATAGACCCGAATCATATGAGCCCGTGGCCCAGCGCTTGTGGCCAAACGCTGTCGTAGCATCCGCCACGCACCGGTGGGCGGCACGCTCACCCTACGACCATTTCACACAATCGTAGGGTGGGGCTGTTTCACAGATTCGTAGGGTGGGTCTGTGGCCCACCGCTTGTGGCCAAGGTGGTCGTGGCATCCACATCATGCACCGGTGGGCGACAGAGTTATGCCTCAGCAATCAGAACGAGTAGCTGGCATAAAGCCCGTACACCAATGGATCCACCGCCACCGAGCCGACCTCGGCGCCATTGACCTTCACTTTGGCATCGATATCGATCCAGCGCAGGTCACCGATCAGCTGCCAGCGATCGGCCAGTGGTGCCGAGAAGCCGAGCTGGGCGGCCAGGCCCCAGGAGTTTTCGAGGCCGACGCGGGTGCCGGCCAGAGCGCCACTCTCGCGCTCGTCGTACGTCCAGGTGTAGTTGACGCCGGCGCCGACGAACGGTCGGAATGAACCCGCTTCACCGAAGTAGTACTGCACGCTGAAGGTCGGCGGCAGATGTTTGAAGTCCAGCGCCTTGTCACCGTTCAATTTGACTTCGTGTTCAAACGGGGCGGCAGCCAGCAGTTCCAGCGCCCAGTGTTCATCCAGAAAACGACCGACCACCAGGGTCGGACGGACATCGCTACCAATATCGACCTGCAAGGCGCCACCGGCCAGGGTGCCGTTATCGGACTTCGGATCGACGGCATGCGCCCCGAGTCGAACAAACCAATCCTCCGCCAAGGCCGAGGGGCTGACCAGGGCGGCACTCATTGCCATCAACAACACTGACTTTGACACTCGCATACGACACCTCGGTGATAATGACTGAGGTCAGTGTCATTGACTGTGGGCGATGCCATTTTGCGGATGATCAAATTCGCCGATGCGCGCAATCCGCCATTCAGCGCGCCGCCATGCTTGCATGCGTGCTCACTCTGGCTGCGCTGTTGAAGGGGCCATGACACGCCCGCCAGCGCGGGACTGCCCAGTCGGACACTCAGCCCTCAATGGCGCGACTGCGCAAGGCACGCTTGAAAGCGGCCAGTTCACCGGCGGCCAACACGACCAGCACGCGACGGGCAGCGGCCAAACGTGCTCTGCGCCGTAGTTCGGCCGCCATTAGCTGCAATCGCGACTGCCGGATCGCCATATCGGCAGCCAACTCGGGCAGGAACTCGGTTAGGGCCACCCAGATGGCCGCGTCGTTCTCAAAGCGCTGCCATGCCGAGTCGCTGACCGTGTACTCGTGCCGGTAGGCTCGCGCTGCGCGGTGCAAGGCGCGCAGCCGGCGCCAACGCGACACTGTGTTCAGGGCCGACTGCATGCGCTGATGGCGGTCGAGATCCAGCGACCAGATCGGCCACTTCTGCTTGTGGGCCAGCTCTATGGCCTCGTACTGCGCCAACTCCGGCCAATCGCCGGTTTGCTGACGGAGACGCAATTGAAACTGAGCCCAGAGGCGACTCGCTGCGCACTCGGCAGAGGCCAACTCTCGCCACCAGGGCGCATCGGCTTCTGCCTGCAGGCGCTGAGCGTCGACGGTGCCGCGTTCCGTCGCCGATGCATCGAGGTCGACGGCCAGCGCATCGAAGCGATGTACCAGAAGGCACGCCTCCACCTGTTCGGCCGAGGCGGCGCGGGCGTCGACGGCCAGCAGCCCGTAGTGCACGCCGGCCTGCTCGACGGAAATGATCGGGTTGGCATCGAGCAGCTGCCGGGCGTTCTCGATCCGGCGCGCCTGTCTCGCCTCGTCGGATTCGGTCTTGGGTGTTTGGACCGCGGTCGAGCCGGCCTGCTGCTGAGCCACGCCCAATTCCTGCGCCCAGGCCCGCCACATTGGCAGCTTGCCGAGCACGCCGACCGAGTCGAGAAAGCGCTCGTCGACCTCGCGTCCGGCCGCCAGGGCGCAGGCAACGTGAACGGCGGCTCCGATCCAGAATCCGCGCGACTTCAGCCGGCTGGGCTGACGATGAAAGGCCACCGCCTCAACGATGGGAAACGGCAGCCCCCAGAGGCCCAGCAGATAGGCGCCGGCCTCGGCATAGTGCGGGCCGTCACCTTGCCAGTGTCCATGGTCGTCCTGGCGCCGCACGCCGGGCAGCAGCATGCCAACTTCGGCCAGCAAGGCCGCCGTGGTGGCCAGCTCGACATTGGCATTCTCCACCAGCTTAGCTGCCAGTTGCGAGGCCAGCAGCGAGCGCTGGCGCATCGCTTCGCGATCAACACCATCGGCGGCACCGGCAAAGACCTCGCTGGCCAATACCACGCGGCGTACCTCCAACTGACCGAGGCGAATAACCGCACTGCGCACGTCGGCGATCTCCCGCCCGCTGGAGTAGAAGGCCGAGTTGCTGATCCTCAGCACGCGCGCGGCGCTGACCGGATCCTGCGCCACCAGACCGGCCAGATCGGCCAGCGAGCTGTCCGGGTTCTGCACTGCCCGACTCAGCGCGAGGTACAGTTTTGGCGGCGGAGGCAATCGATCGAGCTTGCCAACGGCCGCGCGCAATTCATCGGAATTGAGCAGATCCTGCAGATCGTTCAGGCTGTCGACCGCCTCGATCAGTTCTTCGGCCTGCAGGGGTTTGTGCAGCAAGCGATGCGCACTGTTAAGTGCGCGCATCGCCTGCCCGGCTTCGGCGGCGTCCAGAACCATCAAGCGCCCGGCGCGCGGCACTTTTTCGCGCACCCGATCGAGCAGAGCCGGGCCATCCATGCCCAAGGGGTGCAATTCCGACACCACGACATCGGGTGCCGAACCACGCTGCATCTCCAGCAGAGCGGCGGTGGCGTCCGAGGCAAAACGCAGCTGCCAGTCGACCCCGTAGTCGGCCAGCAGTGGTTCGATCTCCGTCTGCAGTTCCGTTGAGCGACCGATGATCAGCACATGCATGCGAGCGGCATCCAACTGGCGGTCGAGAAACCCAACCGGCGTTTCGGTCATTATCGACCGCAGCGCCGATCAGCGCCATGGTCGAGCGCCAGGCGCCAGGCGCTGAAATCGCATCTGACCCAAGCGCGGACAAACCGGCGCCCCATGTCGACCGGCGGTACGGCTTGACACTCGCTGTTTCACCTCACTCCCACCCGGCCTTACACGGCAACCGGCTATGCTGTTCGTCCCGTAGGCGGCCGGGGATCGGCCGCGGTGACCGCAGGACGCTTCGATGCAACATCGCGAACGCTGGATGATCGGCATTTCGCTGGCCGCGCTGCTGGGCGCCGCCGCTTTGTTTGCCGGCGTCCTGTGGTTGCTGTGGCACGAGTCGGTCAGCCAGGAGGAACAGTTGATCGGCGGGCTGGCCGCGGAGCTTGGACAGCGTACCGAGGCCATCATGGTCGACACCCGTGATCTGCTGCACGATTTCGATGCGATTGCCGATTCGCGCTGCTCGCCTGAACACCTCGATCAGCTGCAGAACGCGGCGGTCGATCGGCCCTACATTCGTGCCATCGGCTATTGGCAAGCCGAGCAACGGCTGTGTGGCGTGGGCTTTGTCCACGGCCAGGGATTGCGGCCTCCGCAGGCCGACCGCATCTACGACTCCGGGGTGATCGCCTGGTGGCCCAGCACATACACCGAAATCGGCGGCGTGCAGCTGTTCCTGATGCGTTTTGGAGATCACGATGCTGCGATCGATCCGCGCATGCTGCTGGATGTGGAGCCCTTGCACGGCCGGCGTGCAGGCCTATGGGTGGAAGGCCTGCGACTGGCCGCGGTGCCCTGGGATGCCGAGTTGCCGGCCCCAGAAACTCTGACCCCGGGCTTGCAGGTAGACGAACGCAACCAGCGGTTGATCTCACGCTTCAGTCACAACGCATTGCTGCCGATTGAAGTCGTCGCCATCGAGCCGCTGTCGCGCTTCTGGCGCCGTCATCTCGCCACCCTGGCAATCGGCAGCGGCCTGGGCTTGCTGCTGGCTACGCTGTGGATGTATGGACTGCTGCGCTACACCCGTCATCGGCTGAGCATGCGTGCCCAGCTGCAGACAGCGCTGCGGCGTGGCGATGTGCATGCCCACTATCAGCCGGTGGTCGATCTTGAAACCGGCCGCTGCGTAGGCGCCGAGGCCTTGGCACGCTGGTGCCACAAAGGTGGAGAGTGGGTGGCGCCGGACGAATTCATACCCATCGCCGAAGCCCATGGGCTGGCCCATCAGGTTACGCTTGCCGTTCTAGACTCAGTGTTAAGAGATCTGGCCCCAACGCTGCGCAAATACCCCAACATGTCGATCAATCTGAACCTGAGCCCGGATGATCTGTGCGCGCCGCAGTTCGATCAGGCCCTGCTCGACCGATTGGCCAAGGCAAGCCTGCCGAACAGCGCACTGAAGCTGGAAATCACCGAGCGCGCCCTGGTCAACACCGAGAGCGCCCGCACCTTGATCCAGCAGTTCCGCCGACGCGGCCATCAGGTGGCGGTCGATGACTTTGGCACTGGCTATTCGAGCCTCTCTTACCTATCCTCGTTTGAGCTCGATGTGCTGAAAATCGACAAGAGCTTTGTCGATGCCATCGGCACCGAGTCGGCCACCAGTCATGTAATCTTGCATGTCATTGAAATGGCCAAGTCGCTGAACCTGCAGACCGTTGCCGAAGGCGTGCACTCTGATCAGCAGGTCGAGTGGCTGCGCCAGCACGGGGTCAACTTTGGCCAGGGTTTCCACTACAGTCGAGCATTGGACGCCGAGGCGTTCATTGCGTTTCTTTCCCAGGAGCGTGCCCGTTGAGACCAATTCCGGCCCTGTCCCTGTTGCTCTGCACAGCGGCTCTCTGCAGCGCCTGCGGACAATGGCCGGCGCGCTCGGTACGCTCGGAACCCGTGGTCGCCGCAAACACAGCCGAGCCAGCGGCGCAGAAGGCCGATGCCGAGACCGACATCCCAGTGCGCAAGCAAGGCTTGCAACAAACTGCCCTGGCCATGGATGCCAGCGCCGCCGGCTACTTCATGGACGTACAACAGGCACGTCTGCAGCAGGTAGCCGGCGAGCAGCTTTCGCTGCAACGTGAACCTGAGCGCATCATCATCCGGCTTCCGGGTCCACTGAACTTCGAGATCGGCCGTGCCAGACTCTCCGACCCCGGGCAAGGCGCCCTGCGCCAGGTGGCGGCCATCCTGGCTGAGTTTCGCGCCAGCCTGATTGCAGTCCACGGTCACACCGACGATACCGGCAGCGCCGAGGGCAACCTGAGACTGTCGCAACAACGCGCTCAGTCGGTCGCCAACGTGCTCCGGCTGGCAGGGGTCGACGCGCAACGCATCCTGGTGATCGGACACGGTGCGAACAAGCCCTTAACGCCGAATATCGACCAGGCATCACGGGAGCAAAATCGACGGGTCGAGCTGGTGATCGAGCCCATCGTGAAGAGCCAGGGCTGATCACGCCATGGTGATTGATCCGTCGGTATCGCAGGCAGGAAACATCGAGTTCACCACCAATTCGGCAGATCAGCTTGAAGTGATCATCAAGAAGCTCACCTCTGGTGAGGTGGTGTATTCCGAGGTGCTGGATTCGCCTTCTTGCGGCAAGAAGTCATTTCAATGGTCTGGGCAGACCCTCGCCGGCCAAGTGCTGGATGACGGCGTCTATGTCACTGCGTTCCGCAGTACGAGCGGCTCGCAGATCGTCGAACACACCGAACCG
>NZ_JACYTR010000086.1 GCF_014841215.1 Pseudomarimonas arenosa | reverse complement strand
AGGGCCGTGCCAGCGCCGAAAGATCGCGAACACTCTGTTATCTCAACACCATCGGTCGAAACTCTCGCCCCGCTTGGAATTGCCGGATCTTTCGGCGCGACCTCATGAAATATCCGGGCTAGCCCGGATCGACGGCCCCTGCCGTCGCCAGCAGCTTTTCGTCGGAGGAAACGGGCGGCGGTTGAATGCGCCCTGCGGCCGCAGCCGTGCTGGACTATGGAGTAGCATGAATACCTTACCCAGACGCACTTTGGGGGTGGTGTCTGCGCCAGCCTGCACCTGTGCGAGAGAGAGCGACGCGCGCTGATTTTCGCGTGCCCGCGTTGCGGAGTCGGGCGGTATCGGGCGCGCTGCGCTGCTTGCGCGTCCTGGTTTTGATGGCGGCCTGCGCGCTGACCGTGCAGAACACGCGCGCCGACGACTGGCTTGATCAGGCCGAGCCGCGCACCCTACGCTTTCGCACCATCGGCGTGGCCGAGGGACTCTCACAACGCAGCGTTACCGCGATCGGACAGGAC
The DNA here is from genome assembly GCF_014841215.1 of Pseudomarimonas arenosa. Lineage (GTDB taxonomy): Bacteria > Pseudomonadota > Gammaproteobacteria > Xanthomonadales > Xanthomonadaceae > Pseudomarimonas > Pseudomarimonas arenosa. Next base: position 11,971 of record NZ_JACYTR010000086.1, on the reverse strand, counting down.
CGCTACGGCTTCCTCTGGTTCGGCACCCAGGATGGACTGAATCGATTTGATGGCGAGTCGATTCGGATCTATCGGCGGCAGATGGACAACGTGTATGGCTTGGCGGGTAACCGGATCACCGCCATTGCGGCCGATGCTGCTGGCGATCTGTGGATCGGCAGCAGCGAAGGATTGAGCCGCTACGATGCCGAGCGCGACCGTTTCGAACAGTTGAGTTCCGCCTTGCCGGATCCCTTCGTCAACCAGTTGCTGTTGGCCCCGAATGGGGTGATCTGGATCGGTACCGAAGGCGGATTGGCTCGTCTGTCAGATGGCGGGCTGATCGAAGCCTTGCCAACCGATCTGTTGGCTGATCGGCGAGCGCGTGCCCTGGCGCTTGATCGACAAGGCCGGCTGTGGATCGGCACGCCGACTGGCATCGCCTGTCTCGATACCAACAGTTTGCGCACGCTGGAACTGCGCATCAACCCGGAATCGGCGCTGAGCGCGGCCACGATTCAAAATGTGTTTGCACTGCTGATGGATCGAGACGGCCGGCTGTGGATGGGTACCAACACCGATGGCGTGCTGGTCTATCATCCCGACAGCGGCATGCTGCACGCACTTAGCCAGATGCTTGGTCATGACGCCGAACCGAGCGACGAAACCATTTACACGCTTCATCAGGATCGCGCAGGTCGGATCTGGGTGGGCAATTACCTCGGGCTTGATCTGTTGCAGGGCGAGCCCGACAAGCCCTGGCGTCGATTGCCGTTTCGCCACCGCCCGCACCAAGGCGACAGCCTGGGCAGCGGCCGAGTAGTCAGCGTGTTCGACGATGCCGCAGGGGGGCTTTGGTTTGGCTCCTGGACCGGTGGTGCTTCAATGCTGCATCCGCATAACCAGCGCTTTGGTCGACTGGACAGCGACTACCTCAGCGCTTCAGGCATCGGTGACGGCTTTGTCATCAGCCTCAATACCGGGCGCCAGGGTAAGCTGTGGGTGTCTACGCGGGGTGGTCTCTTCAGGCTGGAAACTGAGCCGCTGCGTGCGCACCGGCTGGCAGCTGTCGACGGTGATTTCGTTTACCAATTGATCGAAGACGAACAGGCCTACTGGCTGGCAACCTTGAATGGAGTGAAACGGGTTGCGCGCAGCGATCCGACGCGCATGGAGGACATCGATCTACCCGAGCTGCGCGGATTGGATGCCTTCGCACTCCATCTGGACGCAGATCGATTGTGGGTGGGCACGGTCACCGGCGGTCTGTTTGTCGCCGATCATCAGGGGCACGACGTGCTTGCGCGCTATCCGATGGTGGGATGGGTGTCGACCATCACAGCCTATTCCGACACCCTGATGCTGGTGGGAGCAGAAAATGGCCTGTTCTGGTTTGACCGGCAGAGCATGCAGCTGCTGCATCACGAGCGCGGAGGCGATGTTCACGAGGGAGCCTTGCGTTCAGGCAACATCACCGCCTTTGTGCGGGCCGATGACGGTCGCGAATGGCTGGCGAGTTTCGGCGATGGCCTGTATCAGTTGCAGTTGGCCAAGACCGACCATCCGAGCCAGGCGCGCTATGTTGGCCACAATTCAACCACCGGTCTGGCCAATGATGTGATCGCTGCCATGTATCAGGGTCGCGATGGCAAACTGTGGCTGGCAACCAATGGTGGGATCTCCAGCTTTGATCCCGACAACGGCCGCTTTCGCAATTACTTCGCCGTCGACGGCGTGCTGAGCGATGGCTATCTGACTCGAGCGTCAACGCAACTGCCTGATGGGCGACTGGCGTTTGGCGGCGCCGGCGGCCTGAATCTGTTTGATCCGCAGCAGCTCAAGGCCGACCCCGCTGCAGCACCGGCCCTGTTCACTGCGCTCGAACTGGCCGGCAAGCGCTTTGACGTCGTCGCCCAGGGATGGTCGCCGCGCAGCCTCCACGCCAGCGAGGAGTTGCAGATTCCGGCCTCTTTGGCACGCAGCTTGAGCCTGCATTTTGCCTCTCCAAGCTTCATTGCACCGGGCGCGATCGGTTACCGCTACCGAGCGCGACCATTCGATGTCGACTGGAACGTGGCAGCGGCCGGTCGCAACCTCGCCACCTACACCAATCTGGCGCCCGGACGCTATCAATTCGAGGTGCAAGCACTGAATCCAAGTGGTGAGGCGATTGGTTCGGCAAGGGAATTGGGGCTGACCATCGTGCCGCCGTGGTGGCAGACCCATGCAGCCAGGATGCTGCTCGTCGCCCTGTTGATCGCCTTGGCCTGGGCCGCCTACCGAGGACGGATGCGCTATCTGGCCGGCCAGCGCGAGCAGCTTCAGCGAGAAGTCGACGAACGTACGGCGGAGTTGAGTCACACCGTTGAGCAACTCAGGAATACTCAGCGCAGCTTGGTGGAACAGGAAAAGATGGCGTCGCTGGGTGCGCTGGTCGCCGGCGTGGCGCACGAGATCAATACGCCGGTCGGCGTTGCCATGACCGCCGGCAGTCACCTCGGCGTGCTGACGCGCACCGCGAACCAGGCTTTTGAGCAGGGAGCCCTGACCCGATCGGCCTTGGCCGGCTATTTTGGCGAGGCCGCGACCACAGCCGAAATGATCGAGCGCAATCTCAGCCGCGCCGCCGAGTTGATCAGCAACTTCAAGCAGGTCTCGGTCGACCGAACGGCGGACGGTCGGCGCGAATTCTATCTGCATGAGTTGATCTCCGAGCTGCTGTCCAGCGTCAGGCCGATGTGGCGGCGCCGGCCGATCAACATCGAGGTTCGTTGTCCAGAGAATCTACGCATGGACAGCTTCCCTGGCACGCTCGGCCAGGTGTTCAGCAATCTGATTCAGAATGCCCTGATCCATGCCTTCGCTCCTGAGCAGGTCGGTCGTATCGAGATTGCTTGCGCCGAGCTGGAGCATGATCGGGTGGAAGTGCGCTTTTCCGACAACGGCAGAGGCATCGAGGCGCAGCACCTCGGCCGCATCTTCGATCCCTTCTTTACCACCCGCCGCGGCCAGGGCAGTACGGGCCTGGGCCTGCACCTGGTGTTCAATCTGGTCAGCCAGAAGCTGGGCGGCACTCTTTCAGTGGAAAGCGCACCGGCTCAAGGCACGCACTTCGTGCTGGTCATGCCACGATCGGCGCCGGCGTAGCAAGCATGCAAGAGCTGGCACCTGAGCACTTCTAGCCCGGATATTTCATGAGGTCGCGCCGAAAGATCCGGCAATTCCAAGCGGGGCGAGAGTTTCGACCGATGGTGTTGAGAGAACAGAGTGTTCGCGATCTTTCGGCGCTGGCACGGCCCTCATTCGGCCGCTGCGCGGCTACGCAGGGCATTCGCCCTGAGGTCCTTTGCGCCGATTGCCGCGTTGTTCGGCTGCTACGCAGCAACGGCTGCTACGCAGCAACGGCTACTTCGTAGCCTGCGCCTTCGCTACGCTCGGTCGGCTGCTACGCAGCAACGGCTACTTCGTAGCCTGCGCCTTCCTCGCTCCCAGAGCAGGGCCATCCATGGCCCTTCCCGCCTTCGCTACGCTCGGTCGGCTGCTACGCAGCAACGGCTACTTCGTAGCCTGCGCCTTCGCTACGCTCGGTCGGCTGCTACGCAGCAACGGCTACTTCGTAGCCTGCGCCTTCGCTACGCAGCAACGGCTGCTACGCAGCAACGGCTACTTCGTAGCCTGCGCCTTGCACTCGACGCAAAGTCCTCGGTGATCATCCGCGCCCCCTCATGAAATATCCGGGCTAGGTGCGCGTCATCCCCGGCCCGGTCGTCGTGCTCGAACCGATGGATCAGGGCTCCACCGGCGGCTTGGGGCTGCGCACAATCACCGGGCAATCAGGGCAAGGCTGCTCGCGGCCGCTGCCTTTCTCAACACACACATTGCGCGTCGCGTCGTAACGCAGGTTTGTGCTCAATACGCTGGCGTAGGAGGCGTCGCTGCGGCATTGACGCTGCACCTGCACCAGCCGCGCCTCCTGTTCCGCACGCAGCTCTTCTTCCTTCAGCTGCTGGCTGAAGGCGTCCTCGGTCTTGGCAGATTCAGCCTGCTTCACCGCCTCTGAGCGACATTCAACCTTGCGGCTGCTGAAGTTGAGACTGGGGTCGCTGCACACCGGCACGCCGTCGATGGTGATTTCCCAACCTGACAGGTCGACCGGCATGCGCTCGACTGCCGAGGCGGTGCCCGCCAGCAGGGACATCAACAATACGGAATACTTAGCTGATCGATACATCATCCACTCCGGAGGCCAGCAACAGCCGCGGTGGCCGTCTATGCTGAAACGATAGCGACAAGTCGGTCATTGAGAAAGCGCCAGGCGGCCGAGGCCCTGCTACGCTTGCAGCTCTTTGTCCGCTCGCCGCCTCTGTATGACCTCGATCCGCCTGCTGCTGTGCCTGTTGTTGGTCATTTTGCTGCCGGCTGGGTCCTTGGAGGCTGCTGTGCCCGCGGCCGACAGCGTGCTGACCGAGGTCGATGCCTCGGCATCGGTCAACTCGCGCAGTCTACAGCCGCCAATCGCTCGGCATGCATGGCAGGACAGAATGCCCAGATCGTCCGTCAAGTCCAGAACCTGGCGACCGATCTACGTGGCCTCGATGCGCGGTCTAAGTGTGTTGGTGATCGTGGTCTTGATCGCAACCTCGATGCGGCGCTTGCGCTCGGATACGCCTTTCGAGAGCCACGATCCGCCGTTCAGGCTGGGCGCGGCGCTGGAAATCCTGGGTGTGTTGATTGCCGCTGTCGCTGTGTATTTCGGCGATCTGTACGGAATGATCAACGGTCTGGGCTTGGTGTTGACCGGCAGGTTTCTCTATTTCGGGCAACGTTGGGCGATCGGCAGCAGTGCACTCTTCGCTGTGACCGTCCTGGCCTGGGTGCTTGCGTCCGACTATCCGCCGGGGCTGAAGGCGGCGCGAGCCGTGGTGCCCTGGCTGTTGTTTGCCTACATCTATTTTGGCCTGTCAGCGCGTCTAGGCACGATTCGAGCAGAGGATGGCTCGGATGATTCCTTGCCCTCGATGCCGCCCATCGTTTCACTGCGTGAGCGGGCCAGGACCAGACACGGCGCTGCAATGCCCAACGACGCCGCGAGTGCTCTGGTGCCAAGCACCGCTCGGCCAGAGGACAGCGCGTCAAGCGCTGCCCCGACCGCTGCGGCGGATCCTCTGCGAGTGCAACAGGCCGAAGCCATCGCTCAGCGGATGCTGATCGAGGAGCGTGGCCGAACTGCGGCACGCGCGCGCCAGCGTGAGACGGTGAAGATGAACGGCACTACGTTTCTCGCTAGCGTTCTTGTTGGGCTGGTGCTGGCCGTGCTGATTGATCCGTCGATCGGATTTGCCGTGGCCCTGCTGCTGATGATGGGCCTGGTGCTGCGGCAGCTGCGGGGCTGATGTCGGGCCATCGCCTTGGAAGTGCTCGGCGTCTGCGGCTGATCGATTCCACCAGAAGATTCCGAGTTGAAAGGCTGTCGGACCTTCGTTCGGACGTCGAGATCGCCTTGCGTCGCTGATTTTCTTGATGTCCTGGGGCCGACTGACTGCCAGTCGCTGCGGCAAAGACCTGTCGTAGCACTCTTCCGATGGATCAACAGGACGGATGCAATCTTGAAACGTTTACTCGTGGCTTTGATGACGCTGCTTGGGCTGGTGGGTGTGGCAAGCGCCCAACCGTTGAACAACCGGCCCTTATTGGTGCCGCTGTACGAGGTGTACAGCCGGCAGTACAACGACTATTTCTATAGCGTCGACCTCGAACAGGTTCAGATCGCCAAGTCCATGTTCGGTTACACCGGGCAAAAAGTGGTTGCCCATCTGGAGCGCCGGCAACAAAGTGGTACACAGGCGTTCAAGCGCTTCTACAAGGATTGGCCGGAGTACAACCACTTCTACACCACAGACAACTCAATGGTGGAGTACTACAACGGCCGACAGATCAGTGAAGTCAATCTGGTTCAAGCCGAATTCAACTACCAGTTCGAGGGCGTAGAAGGCTATATCTATGAGTTGCCGGTTCCGGGTACGGTCGCTTTGCATCGGTTGAACTATTGGAACCCGACCACCGGCAACCAGGTGCACCAGTACACCACCGACAACAGCACCGTGCAGCAACTGCGCGCCAGCGGCTGGTCCTATGACCGCATTGCCGGCTATGTCTACAGCTCAGCCCAGCCGAACTGGGAAAACGCCGCCGGCAGGCATTTCCTGCTTGGTATGCGCTGCCCCGGGCCGGCCAGTAACACCCAACCCCAGGACACCAGCCACGCGTGTTTTGCAAACGGCGACGACGCCACGCGCTTTCGTGACTTCTTCTTCCCCACCGTCAACATTGACTCGGTTCGACCGGCCGGCCGATCAACGCAGGTGATCACGTTCAACTTCATGAGCCGGGATTTCTTCGGCATACCGGCCCAGCAGGGCGGTGGCGACCATCTGTCGTTCGGCTTCCGCGGTCACCTGCATGCGCACCGGGCTGATGTCGCACAGTTCTGCCCCTTCCAGGCGCCAGCCGGACAAGTCGGCCCGAATTGCACCTGGCAACGCGGCCTGGGCATGAATCTCTGGCAGCAGCGTGGTGCTGGCGAGCCGATGCTCACTCTTGAAGCCTGGTGGGTGCCCAACACCAACTCATGGACCGACGTAGCGGGCAGTATTGCCCTGCGCGGTCCCAGCGCGGGCTACGCCAATGCCTTCCAGAACTTTGTCACCTACAGCGTTTCGGCCCGCGTCACTGAGGTCGGTGGTGGTCCGCATGGTGTGGGCGGAATCCTTGATGTGGAAGTGCGCAATCCAAGCGGCTACGTCGTGGCCAAGGGGTCTTGGGACACCCGCAACCAAACCGGTGCGATTAATGGCGCACAAGGATTGCCTTTCACCGCTGCCAGTCCGTTCCCCAGCGGCCTGAACGGCCTGTTCATGGCCTCGGCCAATGAGGCGCGCCGTGACTACACGGTGTTCATTACCAACCTCAAGATTCGTTGGCAGTAAGGCCAAAGCGGCAGCGCAGAATGTTGGCAGCTATCAGAATGTCCCGTTGGTGGCTGGCGAATCCCAACCCTGCACTACTCTCGTCATTCCCGCGAAAGCGGGAATGACGTTTGTCCGCAAATTTCCAGGCGCCGAATTGTGGCTCTGCGTCGCCCCTTGCGGCGCTTTGCGTATGTACGCGCCGCTGCCCGAATTCGGTCGGCGATTCGCGCGGGTAGATCGCCGCAGGTGGCCTGCACCGAGAGTAGGATAATGGCTTGGCGGTCGACGTGGCGGAGGTCTTATGTGGCGTCTGGTCGTTCTGCTTGCAGTATTGAACGTGGCCCAGGCCGGGCCGCTGCCGGATCAAGTGTTCAGGGACGGCTTTGAAGATCCCGGGCCGCCGGTCAGCAGCATTCCCTGTCTTGCGGGGCCCGTGCAAAGCGCTGGCCTCGGCGCGTTGCCGGCGGGCAATCGCGCACTGCTGACCTGCTTTGAGCTGCGCAACGATCGCGATTTTGCCCGCAGCGAGCTGGCCTACGGCGGAGTGCCGGTGCCACGAGCAGTGGATTTGCGCGATGCCGATCTGGCGCGATTGGTGCTGGCCGGGCCGGGCGATGTACGGCTGCCGGCGCAGTTCCGCATTCTTTCCCGCTGGGGCCAACCACAACAGGTCGATGCCGCGGCACGCTGGCTGCAGATCGCCGTGCCGGTCGACGTATTGGCCAATCAGAGCACGGTGGTCGCCTTGCTGCGGTATGACAGCGCACCGACCGCGCCGGTCGACAATCTGGCGATCAGCGTGGATCAAAGCGGCGGGCGCTGGACCATCGACACCGGCCTGGCCGAGTTCGTGGTTGATCCGAGCAATCCGGCTCTGTTCGAAAGCATTGCTCTGCGGGCAAGCCCGGGCTCGGCCTTGCTCGATCCGGTGTTGAGCTATCAGGCGGGAACCGCAGGTTATGGGCCGCGATTGCGGGTAGGCGATGGCAGCGGCGGCGAATTGTTCAGTGCCGGCAATGAGCTGGCCGGCAGCCTGGTGGTGGATGCAGCGCAGTTGCGCGAGCAGGGATCCACCCAAGTAGTGCTGACCATGGATGGCCATTTTGACAGCGGAGACAACGATGCGCTCTGCGTCGTCGGTGGCGTGACGCCGTACCCGGCCTGGCAGTGGAGTGTCGAGGCGCGCTTTTATCGCGGTCGGCGCCAGGTCGATCTGTACTATTTGCTGCGCTACGCCTGCAGCGATGGCTTCGGCACCAGCTGGATCGATCAGACGGGCCAGGTCCTGTTGTTCGAGTGGAACCTTCTGTTCAATGCCGATAGCGCCAATGCCGGCAGTCACTTCTACGCCGGCAGCGGCACGATCGGCTCGGTGGCCAGCCCCGGCGCCAGTGCAACCCGGGTGGAGCAGCGGCGCGGCAGCGGCGATCCGTGGCGACGGGCGCGGGTGCAGCAAGGCGCGGGCACGCTGGAGAGCGCCGAGTTCTTTGCCCGGCCGCAGGTCGGAATGCAGAACGACCGGGTGCTGGCGGCGATTCAAATGCCCTGGATGCGCTTTCGCGAACCCCAGGCCCTGGTGGCCGAGGGCGACCGGCTACGCCTGCAGGCGATCTCCGAACCGATCTTGATTGGCGAGGGCAAGGCCCTGTGGTTCAGCGCTCGGCTGGATCTGGCGCCAGCGTCGATGGCGCAGCCCGGCAGCGCACTGCAGGCGTGGCGTGATGCCGGCTATGCCGCCTTGGAGCGCGGCCTGTTGCCGCATGCAGCCGAGTGGATCAATGCGGGCGATCATTGGCCACCCTTGACCGGCAGCAATTCCAGCGCCCTGCTATCGCCCTATCTCAACTTCCTCAATCGCCACCACCAACAGAATGTCAGTGAAGCGACCTGTATAGAGACCTCGCCGGGCGTGTTTGAAGGCGGGCAATGGGATTGCGCCAAGACCTACGGCGCCCAGCTGTGGCCCGATGTGCAATTCAACGAGCAGTTTGATCCGGTGGTGAATGCCAGCCCGGCGGAGAATTCGCCTTACCACAACTACTGGAATCCGAGTGGGGCCGAGCTGCTCGAGTTTCTGCGTTCCGGCGATCCACAGTGGGTGTGGGACTTCGCCCTGCCGCAGACCTGGCTGATGGCGCAGACCGCGGCGCTGAATATTGGCGATCGCGATGACACGATCCGCAATGGATTCGTCGTCACCTCCACCGGCAGTGGCGATGGACTGTGGCACCGCAGTGGCTTTGGCTCGGACGATTACAACTACAATCGCGGCCAACACATCGCGTTTGCGCTGCGACCAAACTACCCGTTCCTCGAGCGCATCGGCCGTCAGGGTCGCACCGTGATCGATCGCTACAACATTCCGCGGGCGCAGCAGGGCACGCGCGGACAGTTCGTCAACGAAGTGCGGCTCGATCGCGGGCCGATGCAGCATTTCGAAGGCCTGGCCAACTGTGCCGAGTTTGTTCCCGGTAGCGAAGGGCAGGCCTGCGATACCAAGCTGCGCGAAATTCTCGACGAGCTGGCGCAGGACAACCTCGCTTCAGGTGTGATCTGTTCCGAGGATGATCCGGCCAGCGTGCCGTGTTTCTTCGGCCAGCAATTCATGATCAGCAGCATGTTCTACACCTTCCTGCTGCGCCTGCATCAGAACTACGGCGACGTGCTGCATGAGGTCGACAATGGCAGTGTGCTGCGCCGGGCGCTGGTTGAGCTGCCGCTGCTTTATCGTCAATACGGATTGCCGGTGAATGCCGGAGTGATCGACATCAACGGGCAATGGGCCGAGGGCTTTGACTGCACCCGTTCAATGGATGGACGCACGGTGACCGGCTGCACCCCGGTCGATATCGAAGGCGCCAACCTGTTCTTCGTCAACCGGCCGCAGATCATCGCTCTGTTGTTGATGTCCGAATGGCTGCAGCCCGATCCGGCACTATGCACGCAAGCGCGGCGAGCACTGAACGATATGTTCCCCGACCCGAATCAACTCGGCCCGCTGGCCGAATATCAGAACGGTGGCTGGTGGAAGGGCGCCGATCAGGTGCTGCAGAGTCTGGTGTTTGCCCAGGGCCTGGAACGGCGCTGCAGCGAGGCGCCGTAGCAGGTGAGTCCAGGTCTGATCGATTGGTCGTTGCGATTTCGCAACGCTGAATTCTTGGTATCTATGTTTATGCAACGACGGGGCGGGCGCACTCTAACTCGATCATCCAACGCATGGAGTCCATCATGTCTACCGTCCTGGTTATCAACAGCAGCATCCTCGGCAGCGGCTCGGCTTCGCGGCAGATGGTTGATCACAGCCTGCAGCGACTGCTGGCCATCGAGCCGCAGGCGCGGGTAATCCAACGCGATCTCGGTGCCGAGCCGATTCCGCATCTTTCCGAAGCCAACTGGGCCGGTGTGCGCGGTACGCCTAGCACTGCCATTGAGCTGGAAACGCGCGCCCTGTCGGATCAGCTGCTGGACGAGCTGCGCACTGCCGACACCCTGCTGATCGGCGCGCCGATGTACAACTTCAGCCTTCCCACAGCGCTACGCAGCTGGTTCGACCACGTCCTGCGTGCCGGTGAAACCTTTCGCTATGGGGCGAGCGGGCCGCAGGGCTTGCTGTCGGGCAAGCGCGTGATTGTGATTGAGTCGCGTGGCGGCTTGTACAGCGAAGGCCCGGCGCAGGCGCTGGATTTCCAGGAGCCGTACCTGCGTCAGCTGTTCGCCTTCATGGGGCTGACCGATGTGCACTTCCTGCGCTTGGAGAAGCTCGGCTCCGGCGCCGAGGCACGCGCCGCAGCGCTGGAGTCGGCGAAAGCGTCGCTGGAGAGTATCCTGGACGCACAATTCGCCCAAGCCGCCTGAATCGGAGGGCTGACCATGACACCGAGCAGCGCTAACGCCGCGTTTCAGCCTATCGAGCATGTCATCGTGCCGCCGGTGCGCGATCTGGGCGACGGCTTCAAGGTGCGCCGCGCCCTGCCATCGGCGCTGAAGCGCATGGTCGGCCCCTTCGTGTTTCTCGATCATTTTGGTCCGGTCAGTTTTGGCCCTGACCAGCAGGGCATGCAGGTGCGGCCGCACCCGCATATCGGGCTTTCCACCCTGACCTATCTGCGCGCCGGTCAGATCATGCATCGCGACAGTCTGGGCAACGAGCAGCTGATTCGTGCCGGCGATGTCAATTGGATGACCGCCGGCCGCGGCATCGTGCACTCCGAGCGCAGTCCGCCGGCAGTGCAGGCCAATGGCGGTGAGTTGTTCGGCCAGCAGATATGGGTGGCGTTGCCGATCCAGCACGAAGAGATCGAACCGAGTTTTTGCCATCACCGCGCAGATTCACTGCCCAGCGCCGAGGAAGCGGGTGTGCAGCTCACGGTCGTCGCCGGGCAAGCCTTCGGCCTGCGCTCGCCGGTGCGCACCTATTCCGATCTGATGTGCGTCAATCTGGTCATGCCCGCCGGCAGTCGCTTTCAGCTGCCGACCGAACATGTCGAACGAGCCGCCTTGCTGGTCAGGGGTGAGGTCAGGGTGGAAGACGAGTCAGCTCGGTTTGATCAGGGCCAGCTGATCGTATTCCGCCCCGGCGCTAACATCGTGTTACGTGCAGAGCAGGCCGCGGTGCTGTTGTTGGTCGGCGGCGAGCCACTGCCCGAACGCCGGCACATCTACTGGAATTTCGTTTCTTCCTCACAGGACCGTATTGCCCAGGCCAAGGACGATTGGCGCGAAGGGCGGTTCGAGGGTATCGAAGGCGATAGCGAGTTCATTCCGCTGCCGAAGGAATCGGCCTAGCCCGGATACTTCATGAGGGGGCGCGGATGATCACCGAGGACTTTGCGTCGAGTGCAAGGCGCGACGAGCCCAAGTGGTGGGCCCACTTGGGCGAGATCGGGACGCAGTCCCGCGTTGCTGCGACAGCAGCCGACCGAGCGTAGCGAAGGCGCAGGCTACGAAGTAGCCGTTGCTGCGTAGCAGCCGACCGAGCGTAGCGAAGGCGCAGGCTACGAAGTAGCCGTTGCTGCGTAGCAGCC
>NZ_JACYTR010000085.1 GCF_014841215.1 Pseudomarimonas arenosa | reverse complement strand
CTACGCGGGACTGCGTCCCGATCTCGCCCAAGTGGGCCCACCACTTGGGCTCGTCGCGCCTTGCACTCGACGCAAAGTCCTCGGTGATCATCCGCGCCCCCTCATGAAATATCCGGGTTAGGCCTGAGCGGAGCAAGTCCGGGGCCTCGCTGTACCACTACGGCAAGACCTGCTGCAGCCTGAGTTCGAATTTTTCTTTGCCCCTTTCGGTTTGCAGCACGCGCACCGGTGTAGGGGGGAGGCCGGCAGCGTACCAGGCGGTGGTGATGCGTTGTTTGTCGTGGCGTTCGCCGCGTATCGGAATGGCGCGGAAGCGGCCGGCGGGGACCTCAATCGTTTCAGCTTCGCCGATGGTGTAGTCCAGTGGCTTGGCTTCGCCACGGTCGTGCAGGACGAACTCCAGTCTTGCGCCGGCCGGCTGTTGTTGAGCGGCTAGGCCCAACTGCAGGTTAAGAGACGAGCCGGTGGCAGGGGTGCCTTGCAGCGGGGCGATCCTCGGCTTGCTGTCGTCGATATCGCCCTGCCAGTGGATTTGCCGGCTAAGCCAGTCAAAACGCACCGACAGATCGCGGTCACGCAGCAGCGATTTCGCGCTCATCTCGGCCCGCGTCAGACGTGGCCCAGCGGCGAGCAATTCGAGTTCGGCTGATTGATCGGTGCGAAAGCCGGCCAACTTGGCCAGGCCGCGGGTGCCGAGCGCATAGACGCGGTGCTGATAGCGGGTGGCCGCGAGTTGCTGCAGTTCGATCCGGCTTTCGCCGGCGTCCTTGCCATCGACCCGCACCAGATAGTCGGCGCGAAACGGTTGTAGTCGGTCAGGCATTGTGTCCTCGGCTCGCAGCGCAGAGGGTACGGCGAGAGCAACCAGTACAAGGCCCAGCCAGCGAGTCAGCGTGTCCATTGATTTGATTGGCTGAGCTGCAGTGGCCGCTGCAGCACCTGGCCCTTGAACTCGACCGCATGTTTCGCCAGTCCGATCTCGCCGCGGGCCATTGCGGCCACCGTGGCCAGCAGCAAGGGGTGTTCACGATCCAGTACGCGCGCGGCCAGGGTGGCCTCGCTGTCGTCGGCCAGCACCGGTACGCGGACCTGCGCGATCACCGGGCCGCCGTCCAGTTCAGCGGTGACGAAATGCACGCTGGCGCCATGCTCGCTGTCGCCGGCTTCCAGCGCACGGCGGTGGGTGTGCAGGCCAGGGTATTTGGGCAGCAGCGATGGGTGGATATTGATCATGCGTCCAGTCCACGGTGTCAGCACTTCGGCACCGATGATGCGCATATATCCGGCACAGACGATGAGGTCGGGCTGAATCGCGCTGAGTTGGCTGAACAGGGCGTGATCGAAGTCCGCACGGCTGGCGTAGCCCTTCGCAGATTCGGCCCAGGTCGAAATACCGGCCTCGCGGGCGCGTTCAACTACCGCTGCTGATGGCTTGTCCGACAGCACAGCGACCAGTTCGATCGGCAGTGAAGCGTTCTGTTGTGCGCGCAGCAAGGCGGAGAAATTGCTGCCGCGTCCGGAGGCGAGGACGGCGACGCGGTAGGGGCGGGTAGCGGACGGGCGACGGCTGGAGGCGGCAGATGCATTCACGGTGCTTGGGTTCCCGACGCTCAACCCCGGCTCCCGCTTCGGCCCGCTGGGCACGGGCTTCCACGGCGAGCGGGGGGCTAACCGATATGGGTGCGCTCGGCCCGGTTGGTTTTCACCACCTGGCCGATGGCACGGGCTGGCAGGCCCAGCTCGGCGCAGCTCTGACTGACCGCGGCCACCTGTTCAGGCCGCACCAGCAAGGTGAAGCCGATGCCGCAGTTGAAGGTGCGCCACATCTCCTGGTCCACCACGCCGCCTTCGCGTTGCAGCCACTCGAACACCGGCGGCAGGGTCAGGGTGCTGGCCTCAATATCCAGGCCCAGCCCGTCGGGCACCACACGGATGATGTTCTCGCTCAGGCCGCCGCCGGTGATGTGGGCGAGGCCAGGGATGAAGTGCCGTTTCAGCAGCTCCAGTACCGGTTTAACATAGAGCTGCGTCGGCGCCATCAGGGCGTCAGCCAGGCTGACGCCACCGATATCGAGATCCAGCGGCCGGCCGGCGCGATCGAGAATCCGGCGGATCAGCGAATAGCCATTGCTATGCGGGCCGGACGAGGGCAGGGCGAGAATCACGTCGCCGGCCTCAACCTTCGAGCCGTCAATGATCTGCGACTTCTCCACCGCGGCGACGCAGAAGCCGGCCAGGTCGTACTCGCCGGGCGGGTACATATCGGGCATTTCTGCGGTTTCGCCGCCGATGAGAGCGCAGCCGGACAGTTCGCAGCCGCGGGCAATGCCGCCGACCACGGCGACCGTGGTCTCGACATCAAGCTTGCCGGTGGCGAAGTAGTCGAGGAAGAACAGCGGCTCGGCGCCTTGCACCAGCACATCGTTGACGCACATGGCCACCAGATCGATGCCAATGGTGTCGTGGCGCCCCAATTGCTGGGCCAGCTTGAGCTTGGTGCCGACGCCGTCAGTGCCAGACACCAACACCGGTTCGCGGTACTTGCCACTGAGGTCGAACAGCGCACCGAATCCGCCCAGCCCGCCCATCACTTCAGGACGAAAGCTGCGCTTGACCAGCGGCTTGATCCGCTCGACAACGGTATTGCCGGCATCGATATCGACGCCGGCGTCGCGATAGGTCAGAGATGGGGGTGTGCTCACAGCGGGCTCGGCGACGGCGGGTTCAGGGCGCGAATTCTAACCGATGGGCTGGCTTCACTCATGAATCGATCGAGCGCGGCTTGATCAGAATTCGGTGCCAGCGTGAGCTTGCCCGTATCATTGGCCGCCTTACGCCTGTTGCTCAAGGATTTCGCAATGATTCGTGTCGTCCGTGCTGTCGCCGCCGTGCTCTGGCTTTGCCTTTGGTCGGGCGGGCCGACGCTGGCGCAGGAAATCGATCTGTACGAAGGCGAAGTGCTGGTCAACGATCAGTCCGAGGCGACCCGCAATGCCGCCTTGCCGCGGGCGCTCGCCGCTTCACTGCTGCGCATCACCGGCGATCCCACCGTGGTCAGCGACCCGGGCATTCAGTCCGATCTGGCGCAAGCATCCTTGCATCTGCAGCACTACCGCTATCGCCAGGATCCACAGCCCGGTGGCGGGCAGCAGCTGAGTCTGGTGGCGCGCTTCGACCCGCGGGCGGTGGACGCATTGGTTGCCTTGTCCGGGCGCCAGGTCTGGCCCACCCCGCGGCCCTTGCCGGTGGTGTGGCTGGCGATCGACGATGGGCGCGGCGCCCGGCTGCTCGGCAGCGCCCAGGCCTCGGTGGTGCAAGCCCTGAGCCAGCGTGCCCGGGTGCGCGGGTTGAAGCTGAGTTTCCCTTTGCTGGATCTGGCCGAGCAGCGCGATGTGCCGGTCAGTGCGCTGTGGGCGGGTGATACGGCGGCGGCGCGTCGGGCCAGCGAGCGCTATCAGTCCTCGGTGTCGCTGATTGGCAAGCTGTATCGCAGTCCCAGTGGCTGGACCTGCGACTGGAAGCTATACCAGGGTGAGCGCTTGCTCGGCGAAACCAGCGCCAGCGCGCCGGATGCCAACAGCGTGCTGGCCGTCGGGGCCGATCTGGCTGCCGACCTGATGGCCGCTGCCGCGACCAGTGAGATCGCCACAGGCCCCGCCGGCCGCTATCTGGTCGAAATCAGTGGACTGCGCAGCGCCGAGGATTTTAGCCGCGTGCTGGCCTACCTGGGCCGGCTGTCGGTGGTGCGCTCGATGGCGGCGCAGGGCGCCGAGGGAGACCGGCTGCGGGTCGAACTTGAGCTCAGCACCGGCGTTCAGGGATTGAGTCGCCTGCTGTTGACCGGCAACGTGCTGCGGCCGGCCGAAGGCAGCAGCGAATCGCGGCCGCAGTTCGTGCTGCAACCCTGACAGCCCGGTGCTCTGGCGTCACCTGCCCAATGCCCTGACCTTCCTGCGCCTGTTGCTGGCGCCGATGATTTTCTATTGGCTGTGGCAGGGCGAGTTCGGTCAGGCCGCGGGCTGGCTGCTGGCAGCGGTTTTCAGCGATCTGCTCGATGGCTATCTGGCCCGCCGATTTCGCTGGCAAAGCGAGCTCGGCGGTATGCTCGACCCCTTGGCTGACAAACTGCTGATGGGGTTGTGCTTCATCGGCTTGACCCTGGCCGAGCAGGTGCCGCTGTGGCTGTTGGTCTTTGTGTTGGCGCGCGATGTGGTGATCGTGACCGGTGCACTGGCATATCGTTTCTTGATCGGACCCTTTGCCGCTGAGCCGCGCTGGCTGGGCAAGTCCAGCACCCTGGTGCAATCTTCATTCGTGCTGGTGACGGTGTTCGCACTGGGTTGGAACTGGCCTTTGTCACCCTGGCTGGACTATGCCGTCTGGACGGTGGCAGCGGCGG
Organism: Pseudomarimonas arenosa; assembly: GCF_014841215.1. Taxonomy (GTDB): domain Bacteria; phylum Pseudomonadota; class Gammaproteobacteria; order Xanthomonadales; family Xanthomonadaceae; genus Pseudomarimonas; species Pseudomarimonas arenosa. The sequence goes on along the minus strand of NZ_JACYTR010000085.1, from coordinate 8,747 downwards.
CCTTGCTGAGCGGCGCCGACTATGTCTGGCATTGGTCCTGGCGCGCCTGGCAGGCGGGCGGCGGTCGCAATCAGAGGAATGGACGAGCATGATCACCGACACTCATAAGTGGCAGATGCTGGCCCTGACCGTGCTGGTCGGTGGCTTGTTGTATTTGCTGGCACCGGTGCTTACGCCGTTTGCCATCGCCGCCCTGTTTGCCTACCTGGGTGATCCTCTGGTCGACCGACTGGAGGCGCGCAAGATGTCGCGCACCTGGGCGGTATCCCTGGTGTTCCTGTTGATTACCCTGTTCTGGGTCCTAGTGCTGTTGATCCTGGTGCCGATTCTGGAGCGCCAGATCAGTGGCCTGATCAGCCGCGCGCCGGAATACCTCAGCTACGTGCAGGAGGCAATCCTGCCGCGCATCGAGGGCCTGCTGGGTGTGCAGCTGGATCGTATTGAGGGCGCCAGTGTGGTGGGGGCGCTGAAGCAGCACTGGCAACAGGCCGGCGGCGTGGCGGCCGCGGTCCTGGGCGGATTGTCGAAGTCCGGTCTGGCGGTGATTGCCTGGACCGCCAATCTGCTGCTGTTGCCCGTGCTGATCTTCTACCTGCTGCGCGACTGGGATGTGCTGGTTCAGCGTGTGCGCGAACTGCTGCCGCGTTCGGTGGAACCGACGGTGGTGCGCCTCACCGGCGAAGCCGATGTGGTGCTGGGCGCCTTCCTGCGCGGCCAGCTCAGCGTGATGTTCGCTCTGGGCACCATCTATTCGCTAGGTCTATGGCTGGTGGGCATCGAATTCAGCCTGTTGATCGGTATGCTGGCCGGCCTGGTCAGTTTCATTCCCTATCTTGGCGCCATTGTCGGGGTGGGTGTCGGGCTGGTCGCCGCGATGGTGCAGCACGGCGACATTCTGCATGTGGTGCTGGTGCTGGCCGTGTTCGGCGCTGGCCAGACCATCGAGAGCTTCCTGCTCACACCCTGGCTGGTCGGTGACAAGATCGGCCTGCATCCGGTGGCGGTGATCTTTGCCATCATGGCCGGCGGTCAGCTGTTCGGCTTCTTCGGCGTGTTGCTGGCCTTGCCGGTGGCGGCCGTGGCGATGGTGCTGCTGCGCTACGCCCATCAGCGCTACACCACCAGTTCCCTCTACAGTCACACCTCGCTGGCGCGGCGGCATGGCGTGCCCGACGCGGGGGATCCCGCCGCGCCGGACGACAGGCCTGACTCGCAGACCGGCGGTTCGGCCGCTGCGGGGGCCATCGAGGCGGCCCCGGCGCCGCCATTGGCCGTGGATGATGGCAAACCGGCGCAAGGCGGCGCACAGCCGCCCAGCGCCGCGCCGGCCGCGGCCGACGCGTCTAAGCGCGCAACACCCACCAAGGGCAAGCGACGCAAGGGCAAGCCGTGAACGCATTGCAGCTGCCCTTGAATCTGGCCCGCCCGGAATCGCCGGGCTTGGAGCAGTTCATGCCCCTGGGCTCGCCCTTGGTTGCGGCGCTGCGTGGCTGGTTGGCGGAACTGCGAACCGCCAGCTTCAGCCTGTTGCTGAGCGCGCCCGCGGGCTGCGGCAAGACCCACTTGTTGCTGGCCTTGGGGGCAGCGGCGGCGAACACCGAGCTCAATCTGGCCTACTTGCCCCTGGCGCAGTTGGGCCAGCATGCAGAAAGCGTGCTGGCCGCGCAGCCAGTATGTGATGGGCTGCTGATCGACGACCTGCAGGTGGCCGAACACAGTCCGGCGCTGCAACTGGCGCTGTTTGCCTTGCACAACCGCCAGCGCGATGCCGGCGGTGGCCTGCTCTACGCCGGGCGTGGCGACCCGCACGACTGGCATCGTGCCCTGCCTGATCTGGTCTCCCGCCTTGGGCAGTGCACGCGCTTCAATATCCCGCCCTTGAGCGAAGAGCAGCGGCGGCATTGGCTTGCCAAGCGAGCCGCAGCGTTGGGGCTGGTGTTGGATGAGGCCGCCCTGGACTATGTGTTTCGTCGGGTCGGACGTGATATGCACGGATTATGCAAACTGCTCGATCAACTCAACCACGCCAGTCTGGTGCAGCAGCGCCGAATCACCCTGCCATTCCTGCGCCAGGTGATCCAGGCGCCGGATGCCGCAGATTGAGCCCCTTGAAGGGCGCTCCCTGAGCCAGTCGAAGGGCGGTCCCTGAGCCAGTCGAAGGGCGGTCCCTGAGCCAGTCGAAGGGCTCCTTGGCGAAGCAATAGGTTAAGGTGGTGCAACGTGTCCACCGGCGCCTACGCAGAAAGCTCCGTCGTCGGCCTGCGTGGGGCGCTGTCGAGGCTCGCTTCGACACGCTCAGCGAGCGCGAGGGTGCAGTCCCTGATCCAGGACTACGGTGCCCGCGTGGTGCCAGGTTCGTGCTTCGGCGACCGCCTCGACGCAGCCTGAGTCGTGGGCGATCTTCGCACCCTTCGACGGGGTCTGAGCACGTCGAAGTGAGGTGATGCTGGTCGCATCACATTCAGCGCAACATTTCACCCCGCTGCAGTGCGCTGGCAATCCTTGCGGCCCAGGCCTCTGCGGCATGCTGATCGGGGATCAGGTCGTTGCGAATCTCCAGCAGGATGTGCGGCAGACCGCGGCTGATGGCATGGCGCTCCAGCGTATAGCCCAAAGCAACACGGCCATCGTAGGGTTGATTGTCGCCCACCGGGCCGCCGTCTTCGATCAAGGCATTGATCACCCCAGCTACCGGCTCGCGGGAAAGCTTCCATAACACACCGATCCTCCAAGGGCGGGCGACACCGACCAGCACCGGTTCGAAACTGTGGATGGCCACCAGCAGAGGGGTCTCGCCCGAGGCCAGTCGGGCGACAACGGCGCTTTCGATCGCCGTGTGGTAGGGCTGATGGTAGTCACGCAGCCGTCGCAACCGCTCGGCCTCGGTCAGCGACTCGTTGCCAGGCACGAAGCTGTCGTCTGATCGGGCCAGAATGAGGTCGGCATGATCCGGCGCGCGGTTGGGGTCGGCGACCAGCCTTGACACGCGCCAGCCGAGCAACTCGGCATCAAGCACGTACGACAGTGCCTGCGCCACCGCCAGGGCGCCCGGGTCCCAGGCGATGTGACGACGCCTTTGATCGTCATCCAGGCCGAGCTGCTGCAATTCGGCTGGAATCTGATTGCCTGCATGGTCGCAGAGCAGCAGCACATTGCGGCGTGTACCGCGGCGATGCACCAGCCAGGGTGGGGTATCGATGTCCATGGGCCGAGTGTGCCGCGTCAGTGGCAACGAGGCTAGCGGACTGCTGAGACCCACTTCAGCAGCCCTGCTATCGCGCGCCGGCGAACGGTTGCGCTGAAGACCTGCAGAGCCTGCCTCGGGCTTGATCCGGGGATGGTGGTCTCAGCGGCCTGCCTGAGCGTTCGGCTTGGCCGCCCTGAGTTGCTACAGTGTGGCAGGCATGAGTGAGCTCAAACGCAGCGAGGTGTGCATGTTGCCAACCCAGCCCAGTGCTGCTGCGGAGACCCTGGGTGAATTTCGCTGGGCCGAATTCGAGCGGCTGCAGACTCAGCTGCCGCCACTGTTTCGTCATGTGTTCGCCGACCCCGCCGCGCCGCGCTGCGTGGTGGTGGTGCCGGGCCTCAGCTTGGATCCTGAAGTGCTGGCGAAAGTGTCAGGTGCGCGCTTCTATGAGGAGCGCATGCTGAGCATGCTGATGCTGCTGCGCTTTCCCAACACCAAGTTGGTGTTTGTCACCAGCTCACCGATCGACCCGGCAATCGTTGACTATTACCTTGGCCTGTTGCCTGGCGTGCCCGGCGCGCATGCGCGCAAGCGCCTGGTGATGTTGAACGCGCACGATGCTTCATCGATGTCATTGAGCGAGAAGATTCTCCGTCGTCCGCGCTTGCTGGCGCGCATTCGTCAGGCCATTGACGACCGCACCAATGCGCATCTGTCGGTGTTCAATGCCACCGAGCTCGAGGCGCGGCTGGCCTGCCTGCTTGGTATCCCGATGTACGCCTGTGATCCACGATTGGCCTACTGGGGCAGCAAGAGTGGCAGTCGCGAGAGCTTTCGTCGTGCCGGCGTGGCCTTGCCTGATGGCGAAGAGCGCTTGCGCGACCGCCAGGATGTGCTGCAGGCACTGCTGGCATTGAGACAGCGCAATCCAGATCTGCGCCGCGCCGTGGTCAAACTGGAGGAGGGATTTTCCGGCGATGGCAATGCCCGCATAGAGCTAGATCGCCTGCCTGCGACGGCTGGCGACGGGGCACTCGAGTCGCTGCGCGAAGCGCTGGAGCCGGAAGCCGCGGATATGCAGGCCGACGAGTTCCTGGACAAGTTCGATCAGCTGGGTGGCATTGTGGAAGTCTGGTTGGAGGGCGATCGTATTCATTCGCCTTCGGTGCAGGTCAGGATCAATCCACTGCGGGAGATCGAGCTGATTTCCACCCACGATCAGGTGCTCGGTGGCCGCAGCGGCCAGGTGTTTCTGGGCAGCCGTTTCCCCGCCGATCGCCGCTATCGTGCCGAGTTGCATGCGTCGGCCTTGAAAGTGGCCGCCGTCCTGCGGGATCAAGGCGTTTTGGGCCGCTTCTCAATCGACTTTCTGCATCGACAGAATGGCAACGATCAGCAGCTATTTGCCATCGAGACCAACCTGCGCAAAGGCGGCACCACCTTGCCTTTTCAGATGCTGCAGTTTCTCACCGCAGGCAGCTACCAGCCGGAAGCCGGCGAGTTCGTCACGCCGCTGGGGCAAACCCGTTGTTATGTGGCGAGTGACAATCTGCAAGAGGCCAGCTACCGCCGACTCGGGCCGGAGGATCTGATCGACGTCCTGGTGCAGCACCGACTGCATTTCGACAACACTCGCCAGCGCGGCGTGGTGTTCAATCTGATCGGTGCCCTGTCGGAGTTTGGCAAGCTTGGTCTGGTCTCGATTGCCGATTCGATGGAACTGGCACAGCAGCAATACGACGAAGTGGTCAATGTGCTCGATCGGGAAACTGCCGCGGGCTAGTGGCCGTCAGAACGTCTGCTAGCGATGTTCGCGGGCGATCAGATCGTGATAGCAAACCAGGCCGGTGGCCAGGATCAGACTCAGTGAGATGGCGTGGATCGGCGCGAACATCAGCTCAAAGCCGGTTAGCCATTGCAGATTCAATAGTGCCTCCGGCCCGTGTCTGAAGTAACTCACGCCCATCGCAAGCGACATGATCAGTGGCAAGGCAACCAGCAAGATGCCGGTGTACGCGAGGAGAACCACGCCGATAACGGCGCTGGTATGCCACCAGTGCCGGCGAATCAGGGCCAGACTTCGGCGCAGACTCGCAAGCGCAGCGCAGCCTTCAAGGCCGGCGGCAAATAGAAAGAACACGCCCGCTAGGCTGAACCAGGTGGGGATGATCCAAAGCAGCACCGTGCTGAGCAGGAACAGGCCCAAGGCGTCAGCCGAAAAGGGTTGCCCGATCAACCAAACAAGATGTGCAATCCACGGTGCCAGGCAGACAGCCAGGAACAGGAAATAGATCAGGTAAGCGCCGGTGGCGGCGGGGAGTCGACGTAGCACCTGCTCCAGGTTTTGCCTGATTGACTGCGGCTGAGCTGTCGCGCGTTGCTGCAAACGCAGCACGGCCAAGAGCTGGCCGCCGACCGAGACCACGAATATCAGCGCCCAAAGCAGCCAGTAGCTGGGTCGTGCCATGACCTCGCTATCCACCTGAAAACCAGCAGTGGGCGCGATCCTGGTCGCACTGAACAGAAGACCTGGCAGTAGCGCCAGCATTGCTGGCAGCAGCAAGGGCAGGAAGCAACTCGACCATGCGCGCCGCCAGAGGCGAAAACTGCGCTCAATCAGGGGGCCGACTTCGCTTGGCTGATCGGGAAAGAACGGCTCGCTTATCATGCGCACATGATGCCCGATTCCGAAACAGTCACCATCGCCGGCGCCTGGCAAAAGGCCAAGGCCCGCTTGCCTGACGAAGATCCGGCCAGTCTCAGCGAGCTGTTCGATCGTGGCCTTGGCATCACCCCGGCGGTGCTGCATGCCTTTCCTGAGCGGCGCTTGAGCGCGATGCAGTGTGAGCGGCTTGAGCAGTTGCTGCAGCGCCGGGCGACCGGCGAGCCGCTGGCCTATGTGCTAGGCCGGCGCGGGTTCTGGAGTCTCGACCTTGAGGTCGATCCCAACACATTGATTCCGCGGGTGGACACCGAACGTCTGGTCGAGGTGGCCCTGCAATTGATTCCGCCAGACGCCGATTGGCAAGTGGCCGATCTTGGCAGCGGTAGCGGGGCGATCGCCTTGGCCCTGGCCAAGGAGCGTCCGGCCTGTCGCTTGCTCGGTATCGACAAGTCAGCAGCGGCCTTGCGCGTGGCGCGGCGCAATGCCGAGACGCACGGCCTGCGTCGGGTCTGCTGGCTGACGGGCGACTGGTTGTCGGCCTTGCAGGCGGACAGTGTGGACATGTTGGTCAGCAACCCGCCCTATATCGCCGCTGCTGATCCGCATCTGCAGCAGGGCGATCTACGTTTCGAGCCAGCCTCGGCTCTGGCGTCGGGCATCGATGGGCTGGACGATATTCGCCAGTTGGTCCAGGCTGCGCCGCGCTGCTTGCGCGGCGGCGGCTGGCTGTTGTTCGAGCACGGTTGGGATCAAGGCGCAGCCGTGCGTGCCCTACTGGCGGCGCGGGGGTTTGAGTCGGTGCGCACCGAACCTGACTACGAACAGCGTGACCGGGTCAGCCTGGGTCGCTGGTCTCAGGCGCTGAGGAATCGCTGAGCAAGCGAAGCTCGACGTTGGCGCAAATGCGGTCGAATCGAGTCCGGCCCTGTGCCGGACCTGATCCGGGAGTCGACTTGTTCAGACCTTTCCTGCGTCAGCCCCGACCCAGCGACTCAGCGCGAATCAGTGAGGCCTTGAGTACCGAGAACTCGCCGGTGCCGCCTCCCACGCGCGCCGACACCCGCAGACGGTCGCCTTCCACAGCGCGCAGTTCCACCGTGCGCGCACCGCCCAGGCGGGTCCAGATGCGGATCGGTGCACCGACGTGCTGCTTGAGATCGCCCCAGGCCAGCGCTTGGCGCTGGCTGCCACTGCCGACGGTGACGACCTTGCTGCGATCAAGACTGGCGCGACTGAGTGGGATCGAATGCGTGGGCGGCGCCTCAATCGCTGTCGTCTCGGCAGCGTCCTCCGGCACGGTGGACTCTGTTCCTGCGACTGCCAGTTGAGCGGCATGCTGTGCCGCCTGTGCCAGGCTGCCCAGCGGACGATCGAGATCGGCCTTGCTCTGTTGCTCGGCCTGGCGTTCGGCTTCCAGTGCCTGCCACGGCGTCATGTCGCCATTTTCCCACGCCACCAAGGGTTGTTCGTCGAATTGCTGCAGGCCCACGGGCAGCAAGTGCTGGCGATCGCCAAAGCGCAGCTGGGCCGACTTCAGCAAACGGGCAGAAAAATCTTCAATTTCCTCGTAGGCATTGCTGACCGCAGGGTTGTAGTTGACCTTCAGGCTAAGTTCGCCGCCGTTACGGGCAAATGTGGCATAGCGTTCACGGGTGGTCGGATCAACCGCAATTCCGATGCCGGCCAGCAGACGCTCCACGGTGTCGGTATGGCGTGTCACGAACTGCTCTTGGTCAATCGATTCCTGCGTCGCGCAATGGGCATTGCGGGCCTTTACAAAGCCTTGGTCCTCGACTTGCCATTCCTCGCTTTCGATCAAACCGACGGTTTCATCAATCATCAGCGCATTGCGCGGCCCGCTGCTGAGCTTTTCTTCGCGTTTCATGCTGACCTTGCCGGCACCGGGCGTACCCAGACTGACCGTGGTGGTCAGTCGATTGCCCTGCACCTGATAGTTGAAACTCAGCTCCGAGGGACCGAGATTCAGCCCCATCGCCAGCAACTCGTCGCGCGTCCACAGCTCATCGCGGCGACAGCCCTCAGCCTCGTAAGGCGAGGCGCTGATGGCGCCGAACGGACCCAGGTCACCCAATGAGGGGTCGAAGCCGTCCTCGGAGTGAATGCCGCTCAGACGTATATGCAGCTGGTCCAGATGCGGGGTGCTTCGATCCTTTCGGCGATCGAACTTTCCGAGTTTCAGGCTGGTAAAGCTCTTGAACAGCACCCAATGCAGTCCGGGCGTCTGCACTCGCACCGACTCAAACCGAATGCTGGGACTTTCTCCATCGCCCCAATCCTCATACGGGTAAACGACCACGTCGTTCGCAGTGACATCGCCATTCCAGGTGACCCAGGCGCCGCGGTACACCGACTCGGTGTCGCCGAAGGCCACCAACAGGGCGCGACCGATCAGATGATTGGCCATGTTGGCGACCAGAAACATGGCGATGGCCACCAAGCCGACCACATAGAGGACACGCATCGGCGAAATATACAGCGGCTGCTTGCCGCCTTTCCTATGACTGACCGCACCGACCACCGTGTACCGCTCCTGCCGTGAAGAAGCGGCGAGGATAACGGGTCGATTGCCGATGGGCCAGCTAGCCCGGATACTTCATGAGGTCGCGCCGAAAGATCCGGCAATTCCAAGCGGGGCGAGAGTTTCGACCGATGGTGTTGCGATAACAGAGTGTTCGCGATCTTTCGGCGCTGGCACGGCCCTCATTCGGCCGCTGCGCGGCTACGCAGGGCATTCGCCCTGAGGTCCTTTGTGCCGACTGCCGCGTTGTTCGGCTGCTACGCAGCAACGGCTACTTCGTAGCCTGCGCCTTCGCTACGCTCGGTCGGCTGCTACGCAGCAACGGCTACTTCGTAGCCTGCGCCTTCGCTACGCTC
>NZ_JACYTR010000084.1 GCF_014841215.1 Pseudomarimonas arenosa | reverse complement strand
CGCTACGCTCGGTCGGCTGCTGTCGCAGCTACGCGGGACTGCGTCCCGATCTCGCCCAAGTGGGCCCACCACTTGGGCTCGTCGCGCCTTGCACTCGGCGCAAAGTCCTCGGTGATCATCCGCACCCCCTCATGAAACATCCGGGCTAGCTCAGCAGGCGCGTGCCGCGTTGCCACGGGACCCGTTGATCGGCCCTCCTGGCCGCACCGTTCGTACACCGTGCGCTGGACCCGGGGCCCCTTCTCTGTGGGTACCTTTCTCTTGGGGAAGCAAGAGAAATTACCTCGGGCCGCCTGAAGGGCGGTACGAAACGCTGTTGATCTTGGCTTTCTTGGGGTTGCGCGCAGCGAAGAAGTAGATAAGAAAGTGGCGAAGCCTCAGGTCTTGATCCGCCACCCTTCGCCGAGGATCGCCAATCGGCGGGGCGAGACCTACGCCCTACGATCTGGCTGCGATCACACCTCAGCCAGATAGCCCACCGCTTCGCACTCGACAAATACCTCGGCCAGTTTCAACAGGGCACGAATATGCAGACTGTTGTAGTAATCGGGCTCGTTGTGTTCGCTGTCCAGCACGCCGACCAGCTGACCGCGTCGGATCAGTGGAATTGCCAGTTCTGAACGGCTGTTGTCGACATCCGGTACGTAGCGGTAATCAAGCAGGGTATCGGCCACCAGCACCGGGACCCGGTCGCGGGCGCAGGCGCCGACGATGCCAAGACCAATCGGCAAGCGGATTGGATTCTCCAGAATGCCGATCGCCACCTGCTTGCTGCCCCAGGCGGCCACCTGCACCAGGGCGCCCTGGGCGCGCGGGCGCAGATAGACCACACAATCGCTGAGCTCAAGCAGTCGACCAGCCGCCTCGGCTAGCCGCCAGGCCGCCTCAGCCGGCGTATTGCAGCCACGCAGGGCCTGCTCCAAGCCAGCCAGCTCGGCGTCGGGTGCGGCCAGGAAGCGGCCGGCTGGGCAGGGTTGAGTCGATTCGGCATCCATCGCGCGGCCAGCTTAGTCGCAGACCCGCTCGCTCGCCAGCCTGGGCCGACCGAAGGCGGCGCAGGGGAGGACGAGGTTCAGAAACGACAACGCCGGCAAACGCCGGCGTTGTGACGCAGCAGAATGTTCTGCCTCAGCGCTTCATGAAGGCGAAGAACTCGTCATTGGTCTTGGTGTTCTTCATCTTGTCGAGCAGGAACTCCATCGCCGCCAGTTCGTCCATCGGATGCAGCAGCTTGCGCAGGATCCAGATCTTCTGCAGGTAGTCCGGCTCGATCAGCAGTTCCTCGCGGCGGGTGCCGGAGCGGTTGATATTGATCGCCGGATAGACGCGCTTTTCGGTGATGCGGCGGTCCAGGTGCACTTCCATATTGCCGGTGCCCTTGAACTCTTCGTAGATCACCTCGTCCATCTTCGAGCCGGTCTCGACCAGGGCGGTGGCGAGGATGGTCAGCGAACCGCCTTCCTCAGCCTTGCGCGCGGCACCGAAGAAGCGCTTCGGCCGCTGCAGAGCGTTGGCGTCGACGCCGCCGGTCAGCACCTTGCCTGAGCTTGGCACCACGGTGTTGTAGGCGCGGGCCAGACGGGTGATGGAGTCGAGCAGGATCACCACGTCCTTCTTGTGCTCGACCAGGCGTTTCGCCCGTTCGATCACCATCTCGGCGACCTGCACATGGCGTGCGGCCGGCTCGTCGAAGGTCGAGCTGACCACTTCGCCGCGCACGCTGCGCTGCATTTCGGTGACTTCTTCCGGGCGCTCGTCGATCAGCAGCACGATCAGGTGCACATCCGGATGGTTGTGGATGATCGCCTGGGCGACATTCTGCATCAGCATCGTCTTGCCGGCTTTCGGCGGCGACACGATCAGGCCGCGCTGGCCTTTGCCGATCGGGCTGACCAGATCGAGGATACGGCCGGTGATGTCCTCGGTACTGCCATTGCCGCGCTCGAGCTTGAAGCGCTCGCGCGGGAACAGCGGGGTGAGGTTCTCAAACAGGACCTTGTTCTTGGTCGCTTCCGGCGGCTCGCCGTTGATGGTGCCGACCTTGTCCAGGGCGAAGTAGCGCTCGCCATCCTTGGGCGGGCGGATCTTGCCGATCAGGTAGTCGCCGGTGCGCAGATTGAAACGGCGGATCTGGCTCGGGCTGATGTAGACGTCGTCCGGGCCGGCCAGATAGCTGGCGTCGGCCGAGCGCAGGAAACCAAAGCCATCGGGCAGGATTTCCAGCACGCCCTCGCCCGCCACGCCGTCCGACGTGCGGGTCAGCGCTTTCAGCAGGGCGAAGGTCACGTCCTGCTTGCGCAGACGGGCCACCGCCTCGCCCAGTCCGATCTGTTCGGCGATGTCGAGCAGTTGCCCGGCATGCATGCGCTTCAGATCGGTCAGCGAATAGGTTGGGAAATTCGGTGGCAGCTGGAAGGTCGGCGGCGGTTCATTGCGTTCACCGCGTTCGTCGCGGTTGCCGCGCTCCGGCTGATCGTCGCTTCCGCGCTCACCACGATCGCGGTCGCGATTGCGGCGATTGCGGCGGTCACGCCGATGGCGACCCTCGCGGCCTTCGCGCGGGTGGTTGTTCTGCTCGCGGCCGTCCTTGCCGCCGTCGCCGCCGTCGCCGTCGCCGCCAGCGGCGTTATCGCTAGCCGCAGACTCGGCGGGGGCGCTGTCAGCGATCGGCGCAGAGGACTCGGTCGACGCGTTGTCGCTGCTCGCCGGATTGTCGCCGGCGCTGCTGGACGAACGCTTGCCGCGCGAACGCGGTGCTGAGTCGGTGGATTTTGAGGCGCGCGTCTCGGACGGCGCTTCCTGCACAGCGGCCTGATCGCCGCCGAGGTCGGATGAGTTGTCGTGCACGATAGTCCCTCGCGTGGTGCGAGATTGGGATCGAAGGGTTGGAAGGCAACCGGGGGATGAGCTTGGAGGAGCGCAAAGGTCCTCTGCGGCCCCAACACTAGCACCGCAAGCCGCTGTGCGTAAAGTCATCGGGTTGTCGGCGATTCATCCGTCCTGGCTTTGCGTTCGGCGCTGGCGATGGTTCAATGCCCGGAGCGGAGGCCGTGGCGGGCGCCGTCGGTGCGAAAGTTCACAGTTTGAGCGGCCACTCACTGAGGCGGCGCGAGGTCGAACGGGGGAACGGGTTGATGCTGTCGATTCTGGTGGCGAGTTCCAAGGGCGGCTGCGGTAAGTCCACCCTCAGTACGCAGCTGGCGGCCTATTTCGCCCTGGCCGGCAAGCGCAGTGTTCTGGTCGATGCCGATCCGCAGGGCTCATCGACCGACTGGTGCGCCCTGCGCGCCGAGCAAGCGTATCCGGTCATCGTCGTTGATGGCCGGCAAAAGAAGTGGTCCAAGCAGCTGCCGGCGGACACCCAGCGCCTGGTCATGGACACCCCGGCGGGTGCCGATGAGGCCCTGCTCAAGCCCTTGCTGAAGCGGGCCGACGCTGTGCTGGTGCCGGTCCTGCCCTCGGCCATCGACTTACGGGCCAGTCAGCGCTTCCTGCAGCGTCTCGCCGCGCACCCGACAGTGAAGCAGCAGGCGATGCCGATCGGGCTGGTCGCCAACCGCACTCGGCCCTGGACCCAGGCCAGCCAGCGCGCCCTCGACGAAATCTGTCAATGGGGCTTTCCTTTGGTCGCCCAGTTGCGTGATGCCCAGGCCTATGTGCTGCTTGCTGGCCTCGGCAAGAGCCTGTTCGACTATCACTCGCAGGCCATCCTGCAGCAGCAGGAGGATTGGCAGCCGCTGTTTGCCTGGCTGCGCGAGATCAATCGGGCGCGCAAGGTGGCCGGCAGCGCGTGAGCTGCCGGCCTCTCCATCACTCGCGATGAAACTTGGCGTACATGCGGTTGCCGTTGCGATACACGGCATAGATCGGATTCAGCGCCGAGACTGCGTGGCTCGACTCGTCGGCCGGCCCGTCGGTGGGCGCGACCAGCCAGCGGGAGCTGGGCCGAGCGCTGGCCAGGGTTGCCAGCGGCAGGCTATAGGCCACTTGACCGACGCGGGCAGTGTCGAGCACGGGTCGAGCGCTGAACACGACGTTCAGCTGGTCGCCATCCGGGCTGAAACTGAGACTGGGCCAGCCGGCCACTTGGCTGGAAAACAGGCAGGCAAAGCCGCTGCAAGGCGGCGGCAGGTTGACCGGCGCATGCAGCGGGCGGCCGCTTGAACTCAGCGATAGCAGGCGGATGCGGGAGTCTTCGCGCCAGCTGACGAAGTAGCGTCGATGCAGCGCCGAGTAGATCACCACCGGCTTGCCGCTCGGAGTGCTCTCCGCCGCGGTTTTCACCGCGATCACTTCGAACCGCCCCACCGTGCCACTGAACGCGTCGATGCGCTGTGCCCGCAGGTCCTGATCGGTCTCGTAGACCAGCAAGAACTCGTTCTCGCTGGCAGCGAGGCTGCCGTTGTCGGCCCAGGCCGCAGCCGGGCTGCTGATCGCTCGTGCCTCACCCAGCAGATCGCCGCGTGTGCTCAGCTGCTGCACCATCAGCCGGTGGCGCAGGCCGTCGGCCGGACGCATATCGGTGTAGGCCAGCAACACGGAGTTCGCTGTGGCCGCGATGCTCGGTCGCTGCGGGCCGATGTACAGGTTGCCTTCCGCCGGATCCAGCACGCGCCGCCAGTGCACCCGTCGGGCCGCGTCAAAGGCCGCCACCTCCAGCCGCGGGTAGCTGAGGATCAACGGAAATGAGCCACCACCGATATGGTCGAAACCACGATCCTCCAAGTCGAGGCGCTCGGCGGCGACCAGCCACTGATGGCCGCCCGGAACCGACGCGATGCGCGGCGTGGTGTAGCGCGTGCAGCGTGGCAGATCATCGCAATTGGCGACGCCGGACATGATGATGCTGCGCGAGGCTGAGCGCCGCGCGCCGTCCAGGCCTACGGCGATCACCGAACCACGCTGTGCCCATAGCGCTTGCGCCTGGCCGTCGCTGGCGTTGAATTGCACGCTGGGTTCCGCCGGCTGGCTGTCCAGCGCAAAGCCGCCGTCGATGGCGAACACCTGGGCGCTGACCGTCTGCACGCTCAACAGCGGCAGCAGAGTGGCGATCAGAAAAGCGCTGAGTGTCCTCGCTTTCAACCTCGTGTTGGCGCGAATCATGGCAGGAAGTCGCTGATCAGCAAGGAGGTGTTCTCGATCGTGATGCGATCGCCCACTGAGCGGGTAGTGGCCAACCAGGTGGCGGCAGCGATGCCCGAGCGCGGATCGTAGGCGGTACGCAGCGAGCCGATCTCGGCGTCGCTGATCGGTGTCAACCAGCGGGTACTGATGGTGAAACCGCTGCCGCTGCTGTTGACCCGATGACCCAATACGCCCCATTGCCGATCGAGCTGATTCCAGGGCATCGCGGCAAAGCTGAGTTGGAAACCGCCGCCGAAGGCAAACACCTGCGGTGCACCGCTGGCGGCCGGACGAGTCAGCAGGCAGGTCCAACTGCCGACGGCACAGCTGCTCTGCACGGTAAAGGTTGAGCCGCTGGGCAGGCCGCCACGCGTCAGGGCACGGGCCATCACCCGACGGCGCTCGCCAGTGCTTTGCGTGTGATCCAGCCAGGTGACCAGAAACTGACGCAGTTCCGCTGAGTAGGCGATGCTGGGATGGCCGTCGACCAGGGATTCATAACGAGCGGGTTGGGTCTTGTTGGCGACCACATAGTCGCCACTGATCCATTTGAATTCGGCGCGGCTGGCCGAAATCAGAGTGGGATAGACCAGGCGCACGCGAATATCGCGACGAGTCTCGTAGGCCACCGCAAAGAACCCAGCATCGCTCTGATAGGCAATCGCCGGGTTGCGTACCCGCAAGTCGGCGCTGCCGTCGACCTGCAGATCCTTGCGGTTCGCGAGGGCCTCGCCGTTGCCCGACATCAGTTCCAGTCCCAACCAGCCGTTCCATGGATGACTGTAGGCCAGCAGGGTGCAGCAGCGGCCACTTCGGGTGTCGGAGAGCAGGTCCATCTCAAAGGCGGACGGCCGCGCCAAGCCGCGTCGGATATCGACCTCGCGAGGAGCGGGCCCGCTGAGGCTGGCGTTCAGGTGCTTCAGCCACATGCCCATGACCGGGAAGCCAAAAGGCGAGTCGGGGCGAGTGGTTTCCTCGAAACTCAGCAGCACCCCGTAGCCCGGTTTGAAGGCCAGATGCGGGGTGGCGTAGTCAAATCTGCCGAGCGTCCGAAAGTGCAGCGACTCCGCCGGGCCCAGCACACCATCGTTGAACCAGTTGCCATTGACGCCGCCACGGGAGGAATAGGCGAGCAGGAAGTCGCCGGCGTTCTCGCTGGCCACGATATCCGGCACGATCGCGGGGTCAACGGTCAATTGCACGGTGTGCACTCCGGCCTGGGCGGCGCCGGTGGCGAAACTGGCGGCGAAGAGCCAGCTGATGATTTGACGTGTTTGCATGTCGATTCCTTGGGGCTGAGTGATAGCCGCCTGGCGCCAATGCGCTCAGCGTGCCGGTGTTGGCTATTTCGAAAATCGCCGACCGCGACCGCCAATTTCGCGCCAGTCACCGACGGGCGCGTCGAATGGCGGAATGAGCGGGTGATCAAAAGCGCCTCGGCGGCAGCGACCGACCGCCAGCCTCCGTATGCTTTGCGCATGAGCGAGATCACTGAATGGCTGTGCGACTCGAAGCGCGGCGACCGCGCGGCCCTGCCGCAGGTCTTCGCTGCCCTGTACCAGGAGTTGCATCGGGTGGCGCAACAGCGCTGGGGTGGCGTCGAGTACACCCTGTCGCCTACCGTGCTGGTCAATGAGGCCTATCTGAGGCTCAGTCAGGGAGCGCGCGGCGATATCCAGGATCGGCAGCACTTCATGGCCTGTGCGCAGCGGGTAATGCATGCTGTGTGGGTCGATCACCTGCGCCTGCGCAATGCGCAGAAGCGCGGAGGCAATCTCAGTCGCGTCGAGTTGACCGATGCCTGCGACGCG
This sequence comes from Pseudomarimonas arenosa, assembly GCF_014841215.1. Classification (GTDB taxonomy): domain Bacteria; phylum Pseudomonadota; class Gammaproteobacteria; order Xanthomonadales; family Xanthomonadaceae; genus Pseudomarimonas; species Pseudomarimonas arenosa. The sequence continues at coordinate 6,241 of NZ_JACYTR010000084.1, read as the reverse complement.
GCCGGCACGCCGGATGTTGCGGAAGATCTGGCCGCCCTGGATCAGGCCCTGGACAGCCTTCAGCGGATCAGCCCGCGATTGCGCCAGGTGGCCGAGTTGCGTCTGCTGGGCGGCTTCGAGCTGGCTGAGATCGCCACGACCCTGAACACACCCTTGCGTTCCACCGAGCGTGACTGGCAGCGAGCGCGGGCCTTGCTTATGGCGCGTCTGGAGCGGTTATGAACCTCTCCGAGCTCAGTGCGGACGATACCCAGCTGTGGCGCGAGGCTGACAGCGTGTTTGCCGAGCTGCTTGAACTGCCAGTGCAGGAGCGTCAGGCGTCCCTGTCCGCGCGAAGCCTGGACACCGCTGTGCGACAGCGAGTGCAGGCATTGCTGCGCGCCGATGCCTGCACGCCGGAGGCCTGGGCAGCCCCCCAGCGTCTGGGCGACTGGCTGATCGGCGAGGTGCTCGGGCGCGGTGGCATGGCCGTGGTGTATCGCGCCCGTCATGCCAGCATGCCTGAGCGTGAGGCGGCGCTGAAACTGGTGGTGTCGGCGCGCGGCAGCGAGACAGACGGCCCGCGGCAGGAACAGGCCATTCTGGCGCGACTGCAGCATCCGCACATCGCTCCTCTGTACGATGCCGGTTTGGCCGGCGACGGCACGCCCTGGTTTGCCATGGCCTTGATCGACGGGCAGCGCATCGATCAGTGGTGCGAGCGCGCTGGCTTGAGCCCGGCTGCTCGCGTGCGATTGCTGCTGCCGGTGCTTGCCGCGGTGGCTTATGCCCATCGCAATCTGGTCGTGCACCGCGATATCAAGCCCTCCAATGTGATGGTCAATGCCGAGGGCCACCCTTATTTACTCGACTTCGGCATCGCCCGCCTGCTCGATGCGGCGGAGCAGACACGCACCGCTAACATGGCGTTCAGTCCGGCCTACGCAGCGCCAGAGCAGTTTCGCCAGGCGCCGCCCTCCACGGCGATGGATGTGTATGGCCTGGGCGCCTTGCTGTACCGCTTGCTCGCCGGACAGCCACCGCAGCGGGATCCGCAATCGCTGCTGCCGGCGCCGCTGGCGATCGATGCCGATGTCGGGGCCGGTGCGCTCGGTGCTGTGCAGGAATTGAATGCCATCGTCATGCAGGCGCTGGCGGATGCGGCGACCGAACGCTATGCCAGTGCCGATGCGCTGGCCGACGACTTGAACCGCTGGCTGCTGGGTCATCCGGTACAGGCTCTGCGACGGCAGGGTGGCGGTTATCGATTGGCCAAATGGATCCGTCGGCACCGGTTGGTTGCCGCTTCGCTGACCTCAGCGGTATTCAGTGTGATGCTGGCGGCTGTCCTTAGCCTGTGGTTTGGTCTGGAGGCCGACCAGCAGCGGCGCAATGCACTGGCCGAACAGGCGCGTGCCGAACAGGCGCTGGCGCAGGCTTCGGTGGTGCACCGCTTCCTGCTGGATCTATTCGCGGCCAGCTTCCCCGATCGACCCAGGGGCGAGTTGCCGACCACGGAGGAGCTGCTGGCCAAGGGCGGCGAGTTGGCAGCGGCGCGCGCCTCGACCGAGCCCGCCTTGAGTGCCGAACTGCTGGCCACCATTGCCCACCTGTACTTCGTGCGCGGACTGCATGCCGATTCGCAGCGCCTGCTGCAACGCGCGCAGCCCTTGCTACCGGCGCTGAGCGATCGGCCGGAGGTGGCCGCCAGCATCGAGCGAACGCTGGGCGAAATCGCCGAAGCGCGCGGCGAGATCGATCTGGCCATTGGCCACTTCGATGCGGCGATGCGCCTGCTCGACCACCAGCCAGCGCTGCGTTCGACCTATTTCACCGTCGCCGGCAAGCGCGGCTTTCTGGAGATTCTGCGCAACGATCCCGCCGCGGCGGTGGCGCATCTGCAACCGTTGTACGCGCAATTGCTGGCTGTCGACGATCAGTCAGCGGTGCGCAGCAAGGTGTTGGGTGCGCTGATCGTGGCACATACCCGTTTGCGTGATTTCGACCGCGCTGCCGCCTTGCAACAGTCCCTGGAGCAGCGCATTGCCGCCAGCGAAGGTGCGAGCGGTCGCGCCATGGCCATCGCGCGCATCAATGCGGTGGGATTGCATGTGATGCGGGCTGAGTTTGCTCTGCTGGAGCAGAAGCTGAGCGCCGCCATCGAGCATTTCGATCAGGTTTCCAGCGGCCCCAATCAGATGCGCGCAGGTGCCCGTATCGCCTGGGCCGAAGCCCTGCGCTATCAGGGGCACATTGAGCGCGCCCTGCAGCTGGCCGAGCAGGGCTTTGCCGAGCAGATTGCCGTGCTCGGCTTGCCCTCGCTGCAGCACTCCTTGCCCTATCAACTGGCGGCGCTGCGACTTAACGCAGACCTTGATCGTTGGATCGTGGCCGAACAGCATCTGCTGCAGGCCGAGCAGTTGCAGCAGCAAGGCAGTGCGGCCACCCCCAACATGCTGGCGCAGATCAGGCTGTTCCGCGTCGCGCTGAATTGCCGGCAAGGCCGATGGCAAGATGATGCGCTGTCGGCATTGGCGTCGATCACCGACCCGGAATTGCAGCGCCAGGCCGGATTGACCGAGGCGCGCTGCGCCTGGCAGCGTGGCGATCGCGCCGCCGCGCTGAAGCGGCTGCAAGCACTGCAGATCAGCACGGTCGGCGCCGCCCCTGGAGAAGGCTTGGAGGTCGCCTTGTTGCAGGCGCAAGCGGCGGACTGGTGGCAGGCCGAGGGCGATGAATTGCGCGCCGAACAGGCCAGGCAAATCGCGCGCGCAGCGCTGACCCGGGCCGGGCTGAAGCTGTCCGCATTGCCGCTACCCGCCCTGGATCGGCTCAGATAATCCGCAGAGTGATGGCTTTCAACACGGCGCGGGTCCGGTCGCGAGTGCCAAGCTTGTCGAGAATCTCGCTGACGTAGTTCTTTACCGTTCCTTCCGAAAGATGGATGCTGCGGGCAATCTCCTTGTTCGAGTAGCCGCCGGCCAGCAAGCGCAGGATCGACACCTCGCGCTCGTTGAAGGTATCGCTGGGCGGGCTCTGATCGCGGTAGGCATAGCGCGCCCGCACCGGATCGGTGGCCACCGGCGCGAGCAGCGTTTCGCCGGCCGCGGCGCGTTGTATCGCCTCCAGCAGGTCTTCCGGCGACGCATCCTTGAGTAGAAAGCCTTGCGCGCCGGCCTCGGCGGCCTGCAGGGCGAGATCGTCCTCGTCAAAGGTAGTGAGCAGGATCAGCGGCGTCGCATTGCCAGCTGCGCGCAGACGGCGCAGCACCTCCAGGCCACCCACGCCCGGCATGCGGATGTCAGACAGGATCACATCCACAGGTTGCTGCTGCAACTTGGCCAGCAGGCTTTCGCCGTCTTCGGCTTCCAGGCTGACCTCGACTTCAGCAAAGTCCGCCAGCAGTGCGCGCAGGCCGGAGCGCACCAGGGCTTGATCATCGGCCAGGGCAAGACGGATCACGCTCATGCCGCTGGTTCCTTGCTGGCTTCACCGGAGACGCGCGCCAGACCGGCACTTGGCGGGCGACCTTGCCGCAACGGACAGCGTGCCTGTAGATGCAGGCCGCCGCGCTGGCTGATGGACCAACGCAGCTCGCCACCGATCTGTTCGAAGCGTTCGCGCATGCCGCTGAGTCCGCCGCCCGGGGTAAGCGGCCAGCTTACCCGGCCGTCGTCTTCGATATCCAATTGCAGTCCATTCTCGTCGGTCTTCAGCCGCACCCACAGGTGTCGCGAGAGTCCATGGCGTGCGGCATTGGTCAGGGCCTCCTGTACCGCTCGCAATACGGCCTCGAATACCGGTTGGCTGCCCAGTCGCAGGTCACCGGGCATTTCCAAGTGCATGCTCGGCCGGGTAAACGACACGCCCAGTCTGGCGATCGCCTGTCCCAGATCCAGATCGTTGCGGGCGCGGGTCTGCTGAACCACCGAGCGCAAGGTCTGCAGCAGCTCATCGGCCAACTCAGCGCATAGTTTCACTCGCGCGGGATCGGGCTGACGCGAGTCACGCATCAGGGCCGACAGGTTCAGCTTCAACGCCGTCAAGGTGTGGCCGGCAACATCATGCAGTTCCCGCGACAGGGCGAGTCGCTCCTGGTCACGCGTCGATTCGGCCAGCAGGGTGCGCGAAGTCAACAACTCGGCGTTGGCCGCACGCAGCTCCTCGCTCATCGTCTCGGCACGGCGAGTATTGCGCATCACCAGGGCGGCGAAGGCCTGGAAGCTGATATAGGCCAGTGAGGTAATGGCAAGCTGACTAAGATTCGCGCCCGTGCGCAAGTAGAGCAGGGCAAGATAGGCCGCGTTCAAGGTCGCCAGACTGACAATCAGCCAGCGCAATTCCAGGCGCAAGGCAAACATCGCTGCCACCAGCACCATCAGGATCGGGCCGGTTCCGGTGGGGCGATAGGCCGAGGCGGCCAGGCTGCACACTGCCATGGCGGCGGCGATCCACGCGTAGCGACCGAAGCTGAGTCGCTGCTCGGCCGAGGTAACCGAGATAAAGCCAAGCAAAAAGCTCAGCAGGGCAGCGCGGGTCAGCCAGACCCAGGCCGGCTCGGCGCCAACCAAGCGCGCTTCGGTCTCCCAGCTCACCACCGCCCAGGCTGCATAAGCAGCCAGATTCAGCGGCGCCAGGGCCTCGACGATAAATTGGCGAGCATTCGATGACATGCCGGCAGCATGGCAATACTGCGCTGTCAGGACAACACGCCAGGCCCAGGAAATGACTTCCGGCACCCGTGATTGCTGACCCTTGGCACCTCAATCCGGCGCAGGCAATCGCCATTCTGAGCCTGTGGCGCAGACCGCGACTCGCCCCCGCAAGATCACGAGGACCCCCATGGACAGCTACCGTATCGCCCTGATTGCCCACATCTTGAGCGGCGTCATTGCGTTGGCCGCGTTCTGGAGCGCCGGCCTGGCGCGCAAAGGCTCGCCGTTTCACAAGAAGATCGGCAAGGTGTACCTGTTGTCCATGCTGGGCATCATTCTGACCGGCGTGCCCCTGGTGTTCGGCCTGCTCGCCCGTGGTCAGTCGGTGGGTGCGATCTTTCTCACCTACTTGCTGGTGCTGGTCAGCAGTGCATGCTGGCAGTCCTGGCGTGCCGTGCGCGACAAGAAGAATGCAAACGCCTACTTTGGCTTCACCTACTGGAGCCTGGTCGGCATCAGCGCGCTCAGCGGGGCGGGGGTAATCGCCTTCGGTGCCATGGTGGGCTCCAGCTTGCTGCAGGTTTTTGGCGGCATCGGCGTGTTCGGCCTGGTCGGCGGCATATTCAGCTGGCGCCGCGCGCCACGCGATCCAAAGTGGTGGTTAAAGGAACACTATGGCGCCATGATCGGCAACGGCGTGGCTACCCATATCGCCTTCTTCGGTATTGGCCTGCGCAACATGCTGCCGGGCGTCGATCCCGCGTTGGTGCAGAGTTTTGCCTGGTTCAGTCCCCTGGTCGGCGCACTGATCGCCGCCATCTGGCTCAACCGCCGCTATGGCCGCAGCCCTGCCAAGGCGCGCACGCCAGCCAAACCGATGACCACCGACGCGCAGCCTGCATGAAGCACCCAGCGGTGTCGGTGGAGTTGGCGTGGGCGGGCCCTGGCGCCTGGCCCGCCGCTTTGAATTGCAGATGTCGAATCGGCCTGTCTAGCCCGGATATTTCGTGAAGGGGCGCGGGTGATCACCGAGGACTTTGCGCTGAGTGCAAGGCGCGACGAGCCCAAGTGGCGGGCCCACTTGGACGAGATCGGGACGCAGTCCCGCGTAGCTGCGACAGCAGCCGTTGCCGCGCAGCGGCCGACCGAGCGTAGCGCACGCGGGAAGGGCCATGGATGGCCCTGTTCTGGGAGCGAGGAAGGCGCAGGCTGCGCAGCAGCCGTTGCTGCGTAGCAGCCGACCGAGCGTAGCGAAGGCGCAGGCTGCACAGCAGCCGTTGCCGCGCAGCGGCCGACCGAGCGTAGCGAAGGCGCAGGCTGCGCAGCAGCCGTTGCCGCGCAGCGACCGACCGAGCGTAGCGAAGGCGCAGGCTGCACAGCAGCCGTTGCCGCGCAGCGGCCGACCGAGCGTAGCGAAGGCGCAGGCTGCGCAGCAGCCGTTGCCGCGCAGCGGCCGACCGAGCGTAGTGAAGGCGCAGGCTGCACAGCAGCCGTTGCCGCGCAGCGGCCGACCGAGCGTAGCGCACGCGGGAAGGGCCATGGATGGCCCTGCTCTGGGAGCGAGGAAGGCGCAGGCTGCGCAGCAGCCGTTGCCGCGCAGCGGCCGA
>NZ_JACYTR010000083.1 GCF_014841215.1 Pseudomarimonas arenosa | reverse complement strand
ATAGGCCCACCCTACGAGCTGCAAGGCGGAGCGGACGTAGGGTGGGCGTGTCGCCCACCGTCGTAACGTTCAAACTTTGCGCCGACGTCCAAGCTTGCGCCGGTGGGCCATAGGCCCACCCTACGAGCTGCAAGGCTCGCCCCCTACGCCTCGCGCAAGGCCGTGGTCACCGGCATCCGCGCGGCGCGCAGGGCGGGCAGCAGGCCGCCGAAGAAGCCCACCGCCAGGGCCAGGATCATGCCGCGCATGACCAGGGCCGGGGTGACCTGGAAATTGAATACCAGCTGGGTAAAGGTGCTATTGCCCAGGGTCGAGACGGACATGCCGTTGAAGAACACATAGGCCACCAGGGCACCGATCAGGCCGCCGCAGACTGCCAGCAACATCGATTCGGCCAGTACCGAACTGACCACCGGCAGTGGGCCAAACCCGATCGCGCGCAGGGTGGCGATTTCCCGCGTGCGGCCGGATACCGAGGCATACATGGTGTTAAGGGCGGCAAAGATCGCGCCCAGGCCCATGATGATCGCCACCGCGCCGCCGAGAATGCGCACGCCGCCGCTGGCGCTGCCGGTTTGCGCGCTGTAGTAATCGCTTTGTCGCTGAGCATCGACGCTGAGTCGCGGGTCGGCCTTCAAGGCCGCATCGAAGGCGGCCAGACTGTCTTCCGACTCCAGACCGACCAGGGTCACCGACAGGCTGCTGCCGCGCGACCAGGCGGTTTGCGCGGTGGCCAGATCGGTGAAGATCTCGCTGTCGAAGGCATCGCCACTCTCGAAGATGCCGACCACCGTCCAGTCGGCGCCGCGCAGCCGCACCACATTGCCAACCTCAAGGCCGCTGAATTGCTCGGCCGCGCCCTTGCCAACCAGCAGTTCCTGCAGACCCGGGGTGTACTGTCGACCTTCGATGATCTTCAGCTTGGGCCGCAAGGTGAGGCCGGCGGCGCCGATGCCACGCAGGGTGATATTGGCGCCCAGCGTGCTGCCCTTCTTTGGCAGCTCGGCAATCACGATGATCTCGCCCGAGGTGACCGGCTCGCCTTCGGCATTCTTGCGCACGCCCGGCGCCTGACCGATGATCTCGTAAGTCTCACGACTCATCGAGCTGTTAAGTTCGGCCTGCGAGCCGCCGCGCATGACCAGGGCGTTGTCGCGCTCGCCGCTGGCCTGCAGGGTCGAATCGATACCGCCGGCCATGGCAAACAGGGCGGTGAACACCCCGACCACGCCAGCGATACCGACCACGATCACCAGTGAGGCGCCGACCCGCTCCGGGATGGTCTTCAGATTGAGCAGGATGACTTGGAAGATCTGCATCAACATGGCTCGATTCTCCTTAACGGCCAGCCAGCGCATCAACAATGCGGATGCGGCCGGCCTTCAACGCCGGTGGCAGGCCCACCGCCAGCGCCAGTACGAACATCGCCAGCAAGGCCTGCATCCACACCGTTTCATTGGCCCGCACGGCGCCAAAGAAGCCCGGTGCAGCCTGCGCCAGCCCGGTAATCATCAGCGCTGCCAGGCCCATGCCGATCAGGCCGCCCAGCATGCACAGGAACAGTGCCTCAACCAGCACCAGGGCGGTCACCTTGGCATCGCTGAAACCCAGTGTTTTGAGCACCGCGAGTTCCGGAATGCGCTCGCGTACCGCCTGTGCCATGGTGTTGCCGGTCAGTAGAAGGATGGTGAAGAACACCGCCATCAGGATCAGCTGCACGATCAGGCCGATATCGCCGATCTGGGCGAAGAAGCCCTTGTTGAAGTCCTTCTCGCTTTGAGTCTTGGTTTCGTTTGGCGAATTCAAGAAGCGGGCATCGATCGCCTGGGCCACGGCATTGGCCTGATCGACATCATCCAGCAGCACGGTGAAGGTGCCGGCCATCGGACCGAACTGATTGGCTTCGTTGAAGTAGGCCGAGTGGATGTAGACCCCTTGAGTCTGCGCCTGCCAGGCCTGATCGATGCCGTCGTAGATGCCGACGATATCGAAGCTCCAGGCCATCGAGCCGTCCTTCTGCGGAAAGATATTCGACTTCAGCGGCAGCTTCTGGCCGACCTTGAAGCCATATTGCTCGGCCACCTTGCGGCCGACAATGGCACCGGTGCGGGTGGTTTCGAAGGCCTTCCATTCCTCATCGCTCAGCACCCACTCTGGATACACCACGCGCAGCCGCGCCGGATCGGTGGCAAAGGTGAACACCTGCTGGTTCTCGCCGTACATGCCGCCGAACCATTGATCATGGTTGATCGCCTTAACACCGGGAATCGACTCGATCTCCGGCAGCATGCTCATCGGTAGCGACTGGGTGAACGACACCCGCGATTGCACGATCAGCCGCGAGGCACCGACAAAATCGGCGCCGGCGGTGAAGAACACGCCCAGTGCCTGCAGCAGGCCAAACAGCAGAAAGGCGCTGATCAGTGAGAGCAGGGTGAGGATGGCGCGGGTCTTCTTGCGCCAAAGGCTGGCCCAAACAAGTCGGAAGTAGCGCATGCTCGCCTCCTTACTCGCCGGCGCCGTTCAACAGGGTGCCCTTGTCCAGGTGCACGGTGCGATTGGCAAACTCGGCGGCTTTCGGATCGTGGGTAACCATGACGATGGTCTTGCCGTGCTCGCGGTTCAGCCGCTGCAGCAGGGTCAGAATCTCGTCGGCCGTGCTGCGGTCGAGATCGCCGGTCGGTTCATCGCAGACCAGCAGGGTTGGATCGGACACCAGGGCGCGGGCAATCGCTACACGCTGCTCCTGGCCGCCGGAGAGTTCGCGTGGCTTGTGGCCGGCGCGATCCTTCAGGCCGACGATTTCCAGCGCCAGCCGCGCTCGCTGCAGGCGTTCGCTGCCACTCATCTTGTGCAGCAGCAGGGGCAACTCAACATTGCGTTCCGCGTTCAGTACCGGCAGCAGGTTGTAGAACTGAAACACGAAGCCGACATGGCGCGCTCGCCAGCGCGACAGCTCGCCGCTGCCCAACTGATCGATGCGCTGGCCATCGATTCGAATCTCACCGCCGTTGGGCTGGTCAAGCCCGCCGATCAGATTCAGCAAGGTGGTCTTGCCCGAGCCTGAGGGGCCCATCAGGGCGACGAAATCACCTTTCGGAATCTCCAGGGTGATGCCGTGCAGCACTTCTACCTTCTGCTTGCCGCGGACATAGTGCTTGACGACATTGTTGATCTTGATCAGCGCTTCGGACATGGCGGGCACTCTTGGATGGGGGACAGTGCGAGATTGCAAAGGTGGAACGATGAGCTACTGGGCGGTGCTGACCGGCGAGCCATCGATCAGCTCTGGCGGCGGATCGATCACCACGGTCTGTCCGGCGCTCAGCCCGGCGGTGACATTGCGAAAGCCGCCCAGGGTGGCTGCGGCCTGCACCTCGCGCAGTGCCGCACGGCCATTCTCGATCACGAAGACTCGCGTTTGGCCATTCGCCTCCAGCAGTGCCGAGGTCGGCACCAGCACGCCGCTGAGCTGGGTCGGCGCCGGTGCGCTGTCATCGCGCGGCTCGAGAAAGCGCACCCGCACGCCCATCTCCGGCACGATACGGGCGTCATCGGAGGCCAGTGATACGCGAACGCGCACCGTGGCCTTGCTGCGATCGGCGGTGGGAATCACCGCGATCACATTGCCGGGAATCTTCCAGTCGGGGTAGGCGTTGAGGGTCGCCTCAATGGCCATGTCCTGCTGCACACGACCGATAAAGGCCTCATTGACATCGACTTCCACTTCCAGTGAGTCCATGTCGACGATGGTGCCAATGCCGGTGCGGGTAAAGCCGCCGCCAGCGCTGACCGGGGAGATCATTTCACCCGGCTGAGCCGCTTTGGCGATCACTACGCCGGCAAACGGCGCGCGCACCACAGTGTCATCGACCGCTACTTGCGACAGCGCCAGAGCTTGCTCGGCGACCTCGATCTGGCGTCGCTGACTGATCAGCCGCGCAGCCAGGGTATCGGCCGCGGCCTGGGCGGCGTCCAGCTGTGCGGCCGTGCCGAGCCGGCGCTGATGCAGTTCCTGCTGTCGGGTGAGATCGGCCCGGGCCTGACGCAGGCCGGCCTCAATCTCGGCCTGCTGCGATCGCGCGCTGGCCAGCTGCGCTGCCGACAAGGCCAGCTGGGAGCGGGCCTGGGTGTCGTCCAGGGTGGCCAGCACCTGGCCTTCCTCGACCCGCATGCCCTCCTCGATCAACACACTGACCACCTTGCCAGTGATCTTCGACGACACCGTGGCCTGGCGTCGCGCCACCACATAGCCGGAGGCATCCAGCACCGAGCTGGCCACGGGTGCCCGCGCTGCTTCCTGGGCCTTTGCCGTGCTTACCAATACCGCTGGCGCAGTGCGACCAAACAGCCACCAGGCGCCGCCGCCCAGGGCGATGATCAGCAGTACCGCCCACCACGGCACGCCGCCGCGCGGGGGCGCTGCGTCATGACGGGCTTCGCGTTCGATGCGCAGTTGTCCTAACAGATCGGGTTGGTTCATTGCCGTTTCGTGTGCTCGGTGACCGGGGCATGATACGAGTCTCGATCCAGAGTGGCTCAATTTGTGACGCTGGGTAAGTGACAGTTGTCACTTTGTTGTGGCCAAGAAGAGTTTCGAGCAGCGCGTCGAACAGGGGGCATTCGCTCCGAGGTCCACCGCCGGGCTGGTCGTTGCTGCACTTCTCCAGGGCCTCGGAGTTGCCGACCGGGTTAACCAGTCCTCGCCCCACGGAAGGGCTGAACAAGCCACCGAACGATCGTTGCGTTAAGAACTCATTAACCTGCCCGCCGCCGGTCGACCCGCCTCAAGTCAGACAGGTTCCCTGGCCTGGGCGAAGTATCAAATTCAGATACCGCCGGCGTCGGCTGCGTTCTACCTCGGTGATTTCTGTTGCGGCATCGCGCCGGCCACGCAGAAAGTGGTGTCAACACACGGGCGGGAGTGCCGCTATGCAAGACCATCCACAGCACGACTCCGAGCGACAGAACACACTGACCAGCCCCACAGGGCCAGCACCAGAGCATACCGTTCCGCTGAACGAAGGTACCCGCTCGGCGGTGGAAGATCAGGTTGAGCGATTCATTGCCGGATTATTGAACGAAGACCTGCATAGCGAAGCGTTTCGCGGACGACTGGACAGCGCTTTCGCCCTGGGGCGCGAGGAGATCGCCCTGGCCACTACCCTGATGCAGGGTCGCATGTTGCAGCAGGATTTTGTCGGCATCGAAGATGGGCCGGTATTCCAGGCTATTCAGGACATGCGCGAGCAGCTCGACCGGCTGAACCCCGGACGGCAGGGTGACCTGTCGCAGCCGCACCGGCTGTTGGGCTTGCTGCCCTTTGGTACCCGCCTGCAGCGCTACTTTCGTCGCTTTCAGGCCGCGGCCGTCCAGCTGAACACGGCGATGCAGCAGCTGTACGCTGCCCGCGATGACATGCAGCGCGATCTGCTTGAGCTGGAGACGACGCGAGCTCGGTTGTGGGAGCTGATGCAGAAGCTCCAGGCGGCGATGCATTTTGCCGAGACCCTGGATGCCCGGCTTGAGCATCGGGTGCAAGCCCTGCAATCCAGCGACAGACAACGCAGTCGTGCGCTGGAACAGGAGGTGTTGTACCCGGTGCGGCAGAACCTGCAAGACATGTTGGTGCAGCAGGCGGTGTGTGTGAATGGATACCTGGCGCTGGAGCTGCTGAAGAAAACTGCGCGTGAAATGATCAACGGCTGCAACCGCGTGGCCACCACCGGCATCAGCGCGCTGGCGGTCGCCCAGACCGTCGCCCGCGCCAGCGGCAACCAGATCCGGGTCATGAACACCCTGGAGCAGTTGAACGGCAGCATCGAGCAGCTGGTGGCACAAAGCGGTCAGCAACTAGGCCAGCACATCGAACGCAGCGCGGCCTTTGGGCAGCAGCCGATGCTCGGTATGGAAGCCCTCAACTCCATGTTTGAGCAAACCTTTGCCGCCATGGATGCATTGGACGAATTCCGCAGCAGCGCGATCGAAAGCATGCGCCAGAACAACGCGAACCTGCGTGCTCAGCTTGAACAGGCCGAGCGCCACGTGCAGCGGCAACAAAATCTGCGCCAGGAAGCTGAGTGGCGCCAGGCGCTGGCCGGGCCGGTGGCGGTGTGATGAAGCCTGGAAACTGAAACGAACTGCAGCCCTTCGCAGCGGGCCGGAGAGACCGATGCCTACCTATCCGATGGAGAATCAGCATGACCACGCACTATGTAGTTCAACGCGACACGTCCTCCTGGCGCATCCAGGTCTGGCTGTCTTTCGGCATCGCCACGCTGGCCAGCGCGATCGGCGTGCTGCAGCTGCCGAGCGAACAACTCGACCGCGCCTTTCTCGCCATCGGCTTCTTCTTCTGTCTGTTCGCCAGCTTCTCCCTGGCCAAGATGGTGCGCGACAACCGCGATGAACAGGTCGATACCGCGGCCTGGGTAATGCTGGTCTGGGCCGCCTTCGCTGCGGCCGTGGCACTCACCGCCTGGGGCCTGTGGCGGATGAGCATTTCCAGCTGGCAGAAGGGCTATATGGCGGTCAGTTGGCTATTTCTGGTCAGCAGCACGTTCACCCTGGCCAAGATGATCCGCGACGAGCACGAAGCCGGCCTGGTTGAGCGCAGCAATGGCAGCGCAGGTTCCGCGCTGGAACCGGGTGTGCTGTAGGTCATCGGCCATGCAGCGTGGAACTCCTCGCTATGTGGTGGCCCAAGGCCCGGTGAGTCGACGTCTGCAGCGCCGGCCGCAGGCGCCGCCGATCGACGGACCACAGGTACAACGGCGCGCGCTCAAGGCCCGAGCCCGCTATCAACTGGGTGCGCCACTGCAAGGCCAGTTGGGCCGGGCCCGCTGGCCGCAGCGCCACCCGCTGGGGACGCTGATCCTTCCCGCATCGTCATGCGTGTGCCTGCTGGGCGCAGGATGGCCACTGGCGAGCGGACTTACCTTGCTTGGTCTGCTCTGGCTGTGGCGAATCCGCAGCAGGATATCGGCATCGAAAGAGCGGGCTCGGACTGAGCGCTACGCCTGGCTCGACAGCGAGCTACTGCAGCGCCTGGATCGTCTGCTGCAGCGTACGGCGGCCGAGCTGCAGCCGCGACACGCTCAACGTCTGCGCGAAATCAAACAATCCGTCGTTGAGCTGCTGCATCGATATGTCAGGGCACCGGACGAAGGATCGCTCAGCATGGAAGACCGCTGCTACGTGACAGAAGCGCTGCGACGCTACCTGCCCGATTCCTTGTCCGCCTATCTGGCCATCCCCCGAGCCGAGCGAGGGAGCGCCATCGCAGGCTGCAAGGAATCGGCCGACGAGCTGTTGAATCAGCAGCTCGACCTGATTGCGCAGCAGCTGCAGCGGTGCTTGCAACAGAACGGGAGCGGCGCGCAGCAGGCCCTGCTGCGCCAGCAGCGCTTCCTTTCCAGCAAGGCGGTACGCCGGGATTCGAACTGAATGGCCTACCCGTGTGTCATGCGGAAGTCTGGTCGACCTGTAAGTCTCCGATCATTGGCTCAATGGCCCCAGGGCCGCAGCCGTTCGACTTCATCCACGCCGAGCCGCAGCGTTCGTTTTGCTGCGTACGCGAGCACTCTGCTCTGCAACGCTACAGCCTGTTCGGGCATAGCGTCGGCGGCGGCATGGCGATCGCCTGCGCTGAGCGCTGGTGGCGGAATCCGCTCAGGCCTGGGTTGAGCCACGCACCCTGGACGGCGTGCGCGCGGCCAAACAGATGCTTGCCCCGGCCAATCAGGTCGATCGGCTGCGCAAATACCACGGTGACTAGCTGAACGTCGGATCGGAGGTTCGCACAGCCAGCCTTGGCGGACCCAGCATGCGCCAAACGCTCTTTCGTCCCGCCGACTTATTGGCTAAGGTCGCGATCGATGCCCCCGAGCGAGCGCACCCTTGAACATGCCGTTGGTCTACACGTTCTGGATCACACTGTCGGCCACCCTGGCCATCGCCGGCCATTACCTCGCCCTCGACTGGCTGCACTGGATCTTCAAGCCGGCGACGACCCTGCTGATCGCTGTCTGGGCATGGCGGGCCCAGACCGTGGAGCGCGGCTACCAGCGGGTCATTCTGATTGGCTTGTTGCTGTCCTGCCTGGGCGATGTGTTCCTGATGCTGCCTGGTGACTGGTTTCTGCACGGCCTGGTCAGCTTCTTGCTGGCGCATGTCGGCTATCTGTTTGCCTTCCGACTGCGCGCACCCTGGGTTGGTCATCTTTGGCCTTTCTTGCTCTATGCATTGATCGCTGCGCCGATCGTTTGGATCCTGTGGCCCTATCTGCCCAGCCTGCTGCGCGCGCCGGTGCTGCTGTATGTCGCGGCATTGGCCGCCATGGCGGCGCAGGCGACGGCGGTCTGGTGGCGCCGTCGTGATCGGCTCACGGCGCTGGCGGCGATCGGTGGCGCCAGCTTCGTGTTATCCGACGCGATCCTGGCCTGGAATCGCTTCGTTGACCCATTCGAGGCTGGCCGCTTGGCCAATCTGCTTAGCTATTGGTTGGCGCAGTGGTTGATTGCGCTTTCGGTGGCTACCTCGGTCCGCTCACGCTGAACAGACGGTAGCGCCGACCCAGCCGTCAAGGTCGTAGTCCGATAGGCAATCCGCAGATGGACTCATCACGCGCAGCGACCTAGCAGGCTGCTGAGACTCATTTCAGCAGCCTGTTAGGGCCGGCACGAATCCGAACGCAGGCGGGTGCTGAGCACAGCGAAGCCGAGCACTCCACGCCAAGGCCGTGGGGACGTTGTATCAGCGACAACTTTCACGAAACGCATCAAGCTCAATATTCTTCTTCAGCCAATCGAAATTCATCGCATTGGCCTGCGGGCAGAAACTGCTGCTGGGCAGATGATACTCAACACCGAATACTGCCTTGCCGGCGTCAATAAACGGCGTCAGCAATTCGCATTCGTCATATTCGAAGCATTGCTCGTTCAGCGCCCAATCGAAATCGTTGACCAAGGCCTCGACCTGATCGAGGTCGTTCTTCAGTCCGACCGACAGCCCGCGTGCATGTGCCTGTTGCGCCAGCCAGCGGTTGTAGGCCAACTGGTCAGCGGCGCTGAGCGGAAAACCGCTGCTATTGCTGTAACCATCGACGTTGTCGGGCTCGACGCCGAAGCAGCCCTTGCTGACCGCCAGATCGAGGCGCGCGCCCATGATCGGCCCGAGTACATCGAGCTGACGAATATCCAGCCATAGCTCATCGCTGAACGGGGGGTCGAGCTGGCTACCCTTGACCCCGGCCGGAAAGGCATCGGCATCCGGTCGGTAGGATTCCCAGCTGCCGGCGCTGAAGTAGCAGATCACCTTGCGTCCGGCGGCTTTCAATTGGTTGATGCTGGCCTGCGAGGTTTCCACCAGGTCGACGTCGTACATGTCAACGTCAAAGCCGGTATCGAGCGTGCCGCTGAGCTGCCATTGCCAGGAGGTGCCGGGTGGCAGAACCAGGTCGGCCAGGCAATCTGAGTCGTTCGACTCAAAGCCGTTCCTGAACACGCAGTTTGCCTGACTGGCCGTGCTGACCAATAGGCCGAGCAGTCCGAATGAGACGAGGCGAAGCATCGCCGGGCCCAATCAGTGGCGCTTGCGCCCGCGCAGACTGTACACCAGGGGCACGTCCTGACCCAGGTGCTGCAGATAGAACCGACCCGGTTCGCGCTCCTGCATGCCCTTGAAGCAGTTGTAAGGGCTGAACGGGTACTCCCGCATGGCTTCAATCTCGATGCCTTGTTCGATCAGGGCCGAGGTCACCGCGCTGATCGGATGCGACCAGACTGCCGATCGGGTCTGCGCCTGCTGGCCATTCTCGGTGTAACTGTCACCTTCCTCGATGTCCGGTTCATTGCGGGTGAAGTAGGAGTAGCCGCTGATCAGGTCATAGATCGGGTGAAATTCGACCATATAGAAGCAACCGCCGCTGGCCAGATTGCGACTTACCACCTCGGCCCAGGCGCGGATATCGGGCAGCCAGCAGACCGCCCCGTAGGAGGTAAAGACGATGTCGAACGGTTCGGCATCGCCGCGATCAAAGTCCAGTACATTGCTGCAGACGAAGCCCGCGTTAAGACCGGTGCGCGCGGCCAGCTCACGCGCCCTGGCGATAGCCACCGGCGACAGATCCACGCCAGTGGCCTTGGCACCTAGCCGAGCCCAGCTCAGAGTATCGAGGCCGAAATGGCACTGCAGATGCAACAACCGGCGGCCGGCAACATCGCTGAGTTCGGCCCGTTCGATCTCACGCAGAGAACTGTTGCCGGCCAGAAAGCCCTCTACGTCGTAGAACTTCGAACCGAAGTGCACTTCGGCGCGTCGATCCCAGGCGGACTGGTTCATGGCGAAATAGTCTTGTTGCGGCGCGCTGTTCATGTCCAGGCTCGGCTGGGGGATGGGGGCAGGAAGGATAGCAATTCAGCTCCGTCCACGACCATAACAAGTGGTTTGTGGATATACATTCCGGGCGCAAGCCTCGAGGCCCTGGCTGATTCACCCAGAGTCATTCCGGGCTTAGCCCCCGCTCCCCAACCCCTACCCAGGAACCTCGCTATGCGAGGCCCCTGGGCAGGCAAAGATCGGCTCCCTAACCCCACCCCGGCCCTCTCCGAACATCGGGGAGGGCCGGGGCACCACGAGTCAACGCCGCAACGTATCGATTCCCAAACGCCGCACCTCGCTCCCCTCTCCCCTGGCGGGAGAGGGGTTGGGGGAGAGGGGGCGAAATGGCGAAGGGCTTGAGCCGACTCTCCCCAACCTCACTCCGTGAGGAGAGAGGGGCTCATTCGTCACGACTCGAGAGATCCGCAACCCGGCGCGGCGGGATTCGGGGCGCTGCATGCTCCAACCTCGCAACGTCTCGATTAGCCGTTGCGTTGGCTGAGCTCGTCGAAGTCGACAAGCTCAGGGCGCGCCACGACTTTGCGGTGACCAAGCCGTGGAAGGGGGCACCGACATCCTGCCGAGCCTCTGCACGAGTCAACGCCGCAACGTATCGATTCCCCAACGCCGCACCTCGCTCCCCTCTCCCCTGGCGGGAGAGGGGCTGGGGGAGAGGGGGCGAAATGGCGAAGGGCTTGAGCCGACTCTCCCCAACCTCACTCCGTGAGGAGAGAGGGGCTTATTCGTCACGACTCGAGAGATCTGCAACCCGGCGCGGCGGGATTCGGGGCGCTGCATGCTCCAACCTCGCAACGTCTCGATTAGCCGTTGCGTTGGCTGAGCTCGTCGAAGTCGACAAGCTCAGGGCGCGCTACGGCTTTGCGCTGGGCCAGCGATCTGCGACCGATACCTGTCACTCAGGCCGATATCGCGACCGATGCAGCGGCCGAGCCCAGTGCTAAGCTGGCCCCACCCCACCTGAGCTCATGCGACCATGATCCGTCCCCTGCGAGCTGCCGTTGACCGCGTCCGCCTGCGCAAGCAGCCGATCCCACTGCGACTGGCACTGGCCGAGCGCATCGATCAGCTCAATCCGGCGCATTGGGATGCAGTCACCGAGCATCGCGGACTGCTTTGTTCGCGCGCCTATCACCGGATGCTGGAGCGAGTGCGGCCGGCCAATCTCGATCCGCGCTATGCCATGGTGTATCGCGACGAGCGGCCGATCGCGGCGCTAAGCTTTCAGTGGCTGGCGATCAGCGGCGACCGCCTGCGGCGCGAACAGCCTGCCAGTGGCCTGCGCAAGGCCACCAGCAAGCTGACCCAGTCGATGATCGAGCGGGTGTCGGCGCGGGTGTTGATGATCGGTAACCAGCTCAGCTATGGCAGCCACGGCATCAGCATCGTGCCGCAGGAGCAGGCTGCCCAGGACGTGTGGCACGCCATAGCCGAGGCCGCCTACCGGATTCGCCGCGCCGAAAAGCACAGCGGCAGCACCGACTTCATCCTGATCAAGGATCTGCTGCAGGGCGAGTTGCAGCAAAGTCGCATTCTGCATGATCTGGGCTATCGGGCCTTGGCCACCGAGCCCAATATGGTGTTAAAGCTGTCGCCGCGCTGGACCTGCTACGAAGACTACCTCACCGCGCTCAGTGCCAAGTACCGCAAGAATGTGCGTTCGCGGGTGCTGAAACCGGTCGAACAGGCCGGAATTGTCGTCGAGCATGCGACCGATGTGGAATCGATCAAGCAGCGCGTACAGGCGTTGTATCTGGCGGTGCATGACAATGCCGATATCCGCCCGGTGACCCTGAACGCCGATTACTGGCCTGCGCTTGCGGCGGTCGGAGGCGAGCGCGTTCGCTTTGCCGTGTTGCGCCGCGATAGCGAGCTGCTCGGCTTTGTGGTCACCCTGCTCGATGATGCCGATACCGCCATCGGCTACCACATCGGCTTTGATCGTGAGGCCGCCCTGCAGTACCCGCTGTACCTGCGTCTGCTGCAACAGACCATTGAAGACAGCATTGCGCTGACGGCAAAGTCGCTGTCGCTTGGTCGTACGGCGCTGGAGCCCAAGGCCGTGCTCGGCGCCAAGCCCGAGCCCCTCAACATATGGGTTCGGCATCGACAGCCGGTACTGAACAAGCTGTTGCGCGGCGTTATCGGCAGCATCGAGCATGACGAAGCACCGGAGCGCAACCCGTTCTCGGCCACGGCGGTGATTGAAGATTGAGCGTTGCTGTCGGCAGCAGGGCCGGCAGCGCATAGTTCACCAAGCAGACTGCTTAACTACTCATTTAAGCAGTCTTCTACGACCACAGATACTTCTCTTCTTCAGCCTGCAGTTCCGCCGGAAGCTTGCCCCACTGCTCACGTGCGCGTTGAAACATTACCCGCATGGTGTAGCCGCCGCGACGCATGCCACCGGGCAGTTCCACCACCCAATCGACGATATCCGACAGCGGATGACGCTGCTGGCGCTCTATACGCCCTGAGTGGCTGACCGGTGGCGTGCTGTACAGCACCTCGACCTGATCGTCCTCGATCAACTTCACTTCAGCCCAGATGAACTCGGTCTCACCCGAATTGCTGTCGAAAGGCAGCTTGACGCTGCCGGCCCTGGGGTGTTCATCCAGCAGGCGCCGGAACTGACCCAGCCCGGCCCGTGCCTGGGCGATCGCCTCGGTCATCAAGGGATCATCCTGATCGATCGCCAGTGGTGCAATCGCTGGACGATTGCGTGCCACCAGCCACCAATAAAGCAGCAGGCTGACCAGCAGCACCAGCACGGCAGTAGTCAAGAGCATTCTGTTGTTCCAGGTGTTTGCCTTTCCATTGTTGAGCGATTGGCCGGCGAAGACAACCGAGGCCAATCCATGCCGATCGCAGCAATCACCGCCGTTCGCACCGATGCTCAGCTCGCCTGCGGACCCCCTAGCCCGGATATTTCATGAGGTCGCGCCGAAAGATCTGGCGATTCCAAACGGGGCGAGAGTTTCGACCGATGGTGTTGAGATAACAGAGTGTTGGCGATCTTTCGGCGCTGGCACGGCCCTCATTCGGCCGCTGCGCGGCTACGCAGGGCATTCGCCCTGAGGTCCTTTGCG
>NZ_JACYTR010000082.1 GCF_014841215.1 Pseudomarimonas arenosa | reverse complement strand
GGTTGGGGGCATTGCGTCTGAATTCCGGAAAAACATCCCAAAAGCAGCCAAATCCGGTCTGCGAAGGCCACACGAACGTCCGGTCGGGACGAACGTCGCGATCTTGAGGGGCTCGTGAAATATTCGGGATAGTCCCCCACCGCCCGGCCTGGTTGTACATGTTGCTTCTCAAACAAGTGATCGACGCGCATCCGTGCGCCGCTGAACTTCAGTGCCTACGCTACGCACAGCGCTGGCTGGGAATTGCGATGTACTGCCGGAATGCGCATCAGCAACAAACGGCAAAGCGCGATGTCAATCACGGACTTGAAATGTGCAGAAGCGATTCACGGCAAGGGCGTCTAGCCCGGATATTTCGGCGCGACCTCATTAAATAGCCGGGCTAGTTCGCCGTTGGCCGCCGGGCGGCTTTCTATCGCCCGGCCGGCCGGCCCTGCTAGAATTGCCCGCCCATGCCGGCATAGCTCAGTTGGTAGAGCAACCGCCTTGTAAGCGGTAGGTCGTCTGTTCGAGTCAGACTGTCGGCACCATCACTGCACTCCACCCGCACCAGGCCACCTCGGTGCCTGGGCGATGACCCTGACAAGCCGAGCGGCGTGCCGCTGAGGGTGGACAAGCGCATGCAGCCCCGCTCCTGGTATCCCCGCCGGCCTCCCCCCGCGGCGCTGCGCGCGGCAAGGGGGTGGGCAGAGCAAGCAAGCCAATGTTCACTGCGAGGCTGCAGAGGCAGTTCGGAGCTGCTTGACTATTGAACCGGCCAGTTGATCTTTCAATTGCCCGGTTGCCCCGGACTTGATCCGGGGATCTCAGAACCAGCTGTACAGCGAGTTCCAGCCTTGGTACTTGCGTAGGGTCTTCTTCACCTTGCGGGTCGCCGTGCCGCTGGCCGTGTTCTTGTCCACCGAGTAGGCCTTCCATTCGCAATAGCTGCGGCGGAATTCCAGGGTCGAATAGCCATAGGCCGAGGAGTCGAAGTACTTGATGTGCGGGTTGAGCAGGTAGACGGCAGAACCGGCGAAGAAGTCGATGACATCGCCGATCGATTTCGCCTTGTCCATGTTCTTCTGCTGCAGGGCCATCTTGCGCTTGATGCCCAGGGTGTTGATCAGGTTCGACGAGCTGATCGACGGCGTCATGAACTCGGCGCCTAGAAAGTTGCGGCTGTCGAATGGATTGATATTGCCGTAGTCGGCCTTGACCTGGGCCGCCATGTAGGTGTGCAGATCGCCGGTCAGGGTGATCAGGTTGTCTACGCGCTGGCTGCGCATTTCGCCCAGCAGTTGATCGCGTTCAACGGCATAACCATCCCAGGCATCGCCATTGAACGGCACGAAGCCGCCCGGCGCTGGCAGACCGAGTCGACCCATGAAGGTCTGATTGCCCAGCACTCGCCATTGGCTGCGGCTGGCCAGGCTGCTGTTCAACAGCCAATCGCGTTGCTGTGTACCCAACATGGTGATGTGCGGATCGCGAACGCTGCCGCAGGTCGGCAGGTAGCGACCGCCAAAGGTGTCTTCACCGCAGGCATGGGCGGAACGATAGGTTCGGGTATCCAGCATGTAGAGGCTGAGCAGGTCACCGAACTGGAAATCACGATAGACGCGCAGAAAGCGATGCGGATCGGCCGAATTGGCCTCCACCCGCACCCGCGCCGGCACGTATTCGATCCAGGCCTGCTGTGAGTCCAGCATCAGCTGGTTAAGCTGCAACGCGTCGTTGCCCTGCTCGGTGTAGGGATGATCGGGCGCGCCCAAGGTATGGCGCTGGTAGTCCCAATAGCAGTCATTGGCCGTCTCGTGATCATCGCGAGTGATGATCCAGGTGTGCTGTTCCATCGCCCGGCGCAGCTTGGGATCGCCGCGCAAGCTGCGGTAGATGTGCCGGTAGTCGGCCAGATCCATGGCGTAGATGCCATCGCTGGGCAGGACGATCTGCCGATCGGCGAACGGCAGAGACTGGAAGCGCGGATCACCGGCGCTCTCATAGATGAAGTCGCCCAGATGCACGACGAAATCGATGCTGTCGTCGTTGGCGATGTAGTCGAATGCGCCGTAGTAGCCGTTGGTGTAGTCCTGACAGGTGATCTGGGCCAGCTTCAAGGCATCCGGACGAGAGCCCGTCGGCGGCGCGGTGCGGCAGCGGCCGATTCGTGAGGTCGTGCCGGCATAGACAAAGCGATAGTAATAGCGCCGGTTGGCCTCCAGCTGGCCGTCGAGATCCACCTTGACCGTGTAGTCGTTCTGGGCCCGGATCTGCTCGCGGGCGACCTGGCCTTCAGCCACGATCTGATTGAAGTTGCCGTCCACAGCGACTTGGAAGAACAAATCTTCACCGCTCAGACTGGGATTGATTCGGGTCCACAGCATCACACCGGTCGGCGTTGGATCACCCGAGGCGATCGACTGCTGGAATACCAGATCAGGATCGCTGCCCTTGATCATGGCGCTGATCCGGCTGCGGTACTCGGCCGCCCCGATCACCGCGTGCGCGGCGCGCTGGTAGGTCAGGATAAAAGGTGTGGCAAGCCCAGCCGCAATGAGGCTGAGAATCTGTCTGCGCTGCATGTTTTCCCCCGGCAACGTTGGATGGTTTCGTGGAGTCCAACCGTACGGACCCGAACGGTCGGCGTTGCGAGCCGCGATGGTGGCCAAGGTCGGTGACAGGGTGATGACGATTGTGCTCAACGGGTGAAATTGCGGCGATCCTCACGCTCGGCCTTGGACTCCGGTGGGTCATGGCCGATAATCAAAGGTCGACCGCGCATTCCGCGCGGGCCGCGGAGGTGTCCTCATGAGCAAAGTTGCGAGTTGCGTGGCAATCGCAGTGGCGCTTCTGTGGGCCGCGTCCGCGCGGGCCGAGCACATGATTGCGCCCACCGCGATGGCAGAGCGAATGCAGCAGCAGCCGGCACCCTTGGTGCTGGATGTGCGCACTGAAGAAGAATTTGCCGAAGGCGCCTTGCCGGGCGCGCGGCTGATTCCGCATGACCAACTGGCCAGCCGATTGGCCGAGCTAGGTCAGCCTGGCGAAGTATTCGTCTACTGTCGCAGCGGACGGCGGGTGAAGCTGGCCGCCGAGGTACTGAATGCCGCGGGATTCCGGGTACATGAAATTGAAGGCAGTTTTCTCGCCTGGCAGGCAGCCGAGCTGCCGATCGAAGTGCCGGTGGGGTCAGCGGACAAGGAGGTTAAGAAATGAGCAAGTGGCGAGTCAGTCTGATTGGTGTGCCCACCGATATCGGTGCCGGTCATCGCGGCGCCTCGATGGGGCCGGAAGCGCTGCGCGTCGCCGGCATTGGTGAGGCCTTGCGCGAGCGCGGTGCCGACGTGGAAGATCGCGGCAATCTTGCCGGCCCTTACAACCCCTGGCTGCCACCCAGCGATGGCTACCGCCATCTCGATGAAGTGGTGGCATGGAACGCAGCGGTGCGTGATGCAGTGGCTGCCGAGCTGGACGCCGGCCGGCTGCCGATCATGCTCGGTGGTGACCATTGCCTGGCGATCGGTTCAATCGGCGCGGTAGCCGCGCACTGCCGCAAGACTGACAAGAAGCTGCGCGTGCTGTGGCTCGATGCCCATGCTGACTTCAATACCTGTGCGATCACGCCCTCGGGCAATGTGCACGGTATGCCGGTGGCCTGCCTGTGTGGCTACGGGCCGGCGCCCCTGGTCGGGATGGGCGATCGCACGCCGATGCTCGACCATGAGTGCGTGCGCCAGATCGGTATCCGTTCCGTTGATGAAGGCGAGAAACGTCTGGTTCACGATGTCGGTCTGGAAATCTATGACATGCGCTACATCGACGAAGTCGGCATGCGCAAGACCATGGAAGAGGCGCTGGAAGGTGTCGATGAGAACACCCATGTTCACGTCAGCTTCGACGTCGATTTCCTCGACCCCAGTATCGCCCCGGGCGTCGGCACCACGGTGAAAGGTGGGCCCGGCTATCGCGAAGCGCAGCTGGTCATGGAAATGATTGCCGATACCGGACGCATGGCGTCGCTCGATATCGTTGAGCTCAATCCGGCGTTCGACAAGCGCAACCGCACAGCCAAACTGGCGGTGGATCTGGTCGAGAGTCTGTTCGGCAAATCCACCTTGATGCGTCAGCGCGGCGCCTGAGGCTGCCCCCCGTTCACCCTGGTTTGTTCAGGGTGGCGGAAATCCACGTTAAGAAGAGCGGCCACCAATCGCCGAGTGAACAGTAATGACCAATCCAAAAGCGCAGCCGCCCAAGCGGATCCTCACTGGCATCACCACCACCGGTACCCCGCATCTTGGCAACTATGTCGGAGCGATACGGCCAGCCATAGTCGCCAGCCACGACGCTCAGGCCGAGAGTTTCTTCTTCCTTGCCGACTACCACGCCCTGATCAAGTGCGATGACCCGGCTCGAATCGCTCGCTCACGGCTGGAAATCGCTGCCACCTGGCTGGCGGCCGGGCTGGATCCGACGCGGGTGTATTTCTATCGCCAGTCCGACATCCCGGAGATTCCCGAGCTGACCTGGTTGCTGACCTGCGTCACCGGCAAGGGCCTGATGAATCGCGCGCATGCCTACAAAGCCGCCACCGACATCAATGCCGCCAATGGTGAAGACGTCGATGCCGGTATCAATATGGGTTTGTACTGCTATCCGATTCTGATGGGGGCGGACATCTTGATGTTCAACGCCACCCATGTGCCGGTGGGGCGCGACCAGGTGCAGCACATCGAAATGGCGCGTGACATGGCGCAGCGCTTTAACCACTTGTTTGGCCGAGGCGAAGAGTTGTTCGTGCTGCCGCAGGTGGTGATTGATGAGGCGGTGGCCACCCTGCCTGGTCTCGACGGACGGAAGATGTCGAAGAGCTACGACAACACCATTCCGCTGTTCGAGGGTGGGCCCAAGCGGCTGAAGGAAACCGTCGGCCGCATCGTCACTGACTCGCGGGCGCCTGGTGAGCCCAAGGATCCGCAAAGCAATGCGCTTGCAACCCTGTATCAGGCGTTTGCCAGCGCCGAGCAGTGCGCCGAGTATGAGCAGGCCTTGCGTGAGGGCCTGGGCTGGGGCGAAGCCAAACAGCGTCTGCTCGCCCAGCTTGAACACGCACTTGCACCGATGCGCGAGCAGTACGAGGCGTTGATCGCCAAGCCGTCTGATATCGAAGATGTGCTGCAGGTCGGGGCGCAGCGCGCCCGCTCGATCGCCACCCCGTTCCTGGCCCGCCTGCGCGATGCCGTTGGCCTGCGCCGGATGAGCGCGCCCATGACGGTGGAAAACTCCATTGCTACCGAGACCAAAGCGGCCAAACCGAGCATCAAGCAGTATCGTGAGGCTGATGGCCAGTTCTATTTCAAGCTGCTCGATGCCGAAGGCCGGCTGCTGATGATCAGCCCGGGTTTCGCCCAGCCGCGTGATGCCGGACAGATGATCGGCAAGCTGAAATCCAGCCCCGCAGCGGTCACTGAGTTGGCCGGCCGGCAACTTGGGGAAGGTTGCAGCGACGCCGACGTCGAAGCGGCGCTGCTGGCGATGGCGGTGGAGTAACAGGTTTAGATCCGGCCATTCGAGAAGTGAATTGCCGGATCGGTGCACCGCTCAGCAATTCATTGCGGAGCTAAGGAGTCGCTGTACGCTCTGACCGATTCCCGATTCCCGATTCCCGATTCCCGATTCCCGATTCCCGATTCCCGATTCCCGATTCCCGGTTCCTCAGTGCCGGAAATGGCGCATGCCGGTAAACACCATGGCAATGCCGTGTTCATTGGCAGCGTCGATCACTTCCTGATCGCGCATCGAACCGCCGGGCTGAATCACCGCAGCGATGCCGGCCTGGGCGGCGGCGTCGATGCCGTCGCGGAACGGGAAGAATGCGTCCGAAGCCATCACCGCGCCCGCTACCGCTAGCCCGGCCTCATCGGCCTTCAGGCCGGCGATCCTGGCCGAGATCACCCGGCTCATCTGGCCGGCTCCGATGCCCACGGTCTGCGCGTCTTTGGCATAGACGATGGCATTCGACTTGACGTGCATCGCCACCTTCCAGGCAAACAACAGATCGTTCAACTGATCGGCGCTGGGTGCCTTGCTGCTGACCGTCCTGAGGTTGGCGATGATTAGGGTGTCGTGGTCGCGATCCTGCACCAGCAGCCCGCCCTGCACGCGCTGCAGGTGCAAGGGCGACACCGCTGCGAGGTGATCGCCGCAGGCCAACACACGTACATTGGGCTTCTTCATCAGCAGCGGCAGCGCAGCGTCGGCCACGCTCGGGGCGATGATCACTTCAACAAATTGCTGGGCCAGGATGGCGCCCGCGGTGTCGGCATCGAGTTCGCGGTTGAAGGCGATGATGCCGCCGAAGGCCGAGGTGGGGTCGGTAGCGTAGGCGCGCTGATAGGCATCGCCGATGGAGCCGGCTACGGCCACGCCGCAGGGGTTGGCATGTTTGACGATGACGCAGGCCGGGGCCTCAAACTGCTGCACGCAGCTGAGGGCGGCATCGGCGTCGGCAATATTGTTGTAACTGAGTTCCTTGCCCTGTAGAAAGCTGGCGCCAGCCACCGTTCCTGAGAGTGAGCTTGACTCGACGTAAAGCGCTGCGCGTTGATGCGGATTCTCGCCATAGCGCAGCACCGACTGTCGCTTGAGCGACAGATGAAAGCTGTCCGCCCATTCAGTCGGTGTATCCGGTTGTTCAGCGCGGCGCGACAACCACTGACTGATCTGGCCGTCGTAGTGTGCGGTGTGGGCATAGGTCTTGGCTGCCAGTGCGCGGCGCTGCGCCGCACTGGTGCCGCCTTCCTGCACGGCCGCAATGATCGCGGCGTAGTCGGCGGGGTCGACTGCCACCGCCACCCGTGCATGATTCTTGGCCGCGGCACGCAGCATGGCCGGGCCACCAATGTCGATGTTCTCAACGCCATCGTCATAGCTGCAATCCGGCTTGGCGACGGTGCTTTCGAAGGGGTAGAGGTTCACCACCAAGAGATCGATTGGAACGATGCCGTGTTGCGTCATCACTTCGGCATCGACCGATTCACGACCGAGCAGGCCGCCATGCACGCGCGGGTGCAAGGTCTTGACCCGGCCATCCATGATTTCCGGAAAACCGGTCAGATCGCTGACGTCGCGTACCGCGAGCCCGTTATCGCGCAGCAGCTTGGCCGTGCCGCCGGTCGACAGCAGCTCAACGCCAGCGGCGCCCAAGGCCTGTGCCAGCGGCAGCAGCCCGGCCTTGTCGGATACCGAAAGCAGGGCACGACGGATCGGCTGGCGGTCCAGGGTCATGGCGAGTCTCATCTTGGGGCAGGGGCGCGCATTATAACGGCGCCCTCGCGGCGGCGCTGTGCGTCAGTCCAGACCGAATTCGCGCAGGCGCTTGCGCAGTGTGGCGCGATTGATGCCAAGCGCGGCAGCCGCGCGCGTCTGGTTGCCTTCGAAGTGATTCATCACTTCGTTGAACAGGGGCCGCTCCACCTCGCGCAGTACCAGAGCATGCAGCTCACCACCGGTGCAGTCGCCCAGATCAATCAGGTAGCGACGCACGGCGCGGGAGACATGATCCTGCAATGGCGAAGTGGCGGGCTTTTCACCGCGATTCAAAGAGACGGACATAGGTGCAGCAGCGCGAATGTTGTTCTTCTGGGTGGTGACGATCGTGCCTTCCATGCGTGATCGCTTTCATCTCGGGTGGGTCAGTGTATGCCGGTCGCTCAAGTGTTGCTAGCGCGATGAATGAAAAACGCGGGACACCCCGCAGTTCGAAAACCTGTCATGTTCATCCGACCGACGGTCGGTCAAGCGCGAGCGATTGGAGGTGCGCAGCAGTGCGTCGAGTGATCGACGCAGTCAAAGAAATTCGAACGAGTAGGCCAAGGCCATCTTGTCCGGATCGACCAGTTCCAGGCGCAACAAAACGCTCTGGCCGGGAGCGAACTTCTGCGTTTGCGTGTCGGGCAGATATTCGTTGGGACGAAAGCGTCGCAGTGCGATGGTCTGGCCGTCGATATCGGTCATGGCAAGTTCCACCACGGGCGCTGGTTGTGGCCACTCGGCGTCGTTGCGCAGGGTGGCGGTAACCAACAGCGCGTCACCGACCGAGGGATGTGGACTGATATCGCGGGTCAGCAAGGTCCAGGCGCGCGGCTGGCGCCACACCGGCAGGCTGCAGCCGACCCATTCACAGGCCTGTTCGTAGGTGGCACGCCAGCGCGGCGACTCTGCCCACTGGTAGCGATGCTCAAAGAAAATCTGCAGCGCCAGCAGCAGGCCCAGGCTGGCCGCCAGCAACCACCAGCGCGTTGAAGCTGGCACATGCGGCGGCGCCGGTTGGGCGAAGTTGGGCACCGTCGCGGGTGCCGCTGGTGGTGCCTCGAACAGGTCGCCCTGGCGCTCGGCGAGTTCCGGATCGAGCCTAGGCGTCGGTTCGCCCTGCGGCGCGGCACGGCGCAGTCGTTCCAGCGCATCGAATTCGCGATCGCAGACGCCGCATTGCACCCAGCCGGAGGCAGCCTGCAAGGCATCGGCTTCGATCGGGAATACGGTGGCGCAATGTGGGCATTGAGTCAGCATGGGCGCATGGTAGTACGGGACGGTAGGCAGCGCTGCAGGTCAGCTGCGCCGAATGCCGTCAATGCGCACCCAATCCTCGTGTTGTGTCACCGAGAGCTGATCAAACCAGGGCTGGTAACGCGCCAGTAGGTCGGATTCCTGACCGAGCAGGATGCCGGACAGTGCCAGTCGTCCGCCTGGCTGGCAGAGGGCGGCCAGTTGTTCGGCCAGGGCGTTCAGGGCGTCGGCCAGAATATTGGCGACGACCACCGGGAACTGCAGGTCGGCGGCATCCCCTGGCAGGCAGACCTCAAGCCGCTCGCCAACCCCATTGCGTTCAGCGTTGTCACGCGAGGCCAGCAGCGCCTGTGGATCATTGTCGATGCCCAGCGCAGAAGCGGCGCCCAGCTTGAGTGCGGCAATCGCGAGGATGCCCGAGCCGCAGCCGAAATCGAGCAGCGGCCGGCCGACCAGGTCGAGACTCTCCAGCCACTCAAGACAGAGCGCGGTGGTCGGGTGGGTGCCGCTGCCAAAGGCCAGCCCGGGATCGAGGCGCAGCACCACGGCATCGTCGGGCAGGTTCTCCGGCTCGGTATTCCACGGATACACCCACAATCGACGCCCGAAGGCCATCGGTCGGTAGTCGTCCATCCAGGCGCGTTCCCAGGCCTGATCCTCTACCTCGCGAAAGCTGGCCGACTCAAGATTGAGGCCATCGTCGAACGCTTCGAGCGCAGCCAGAAGGGCAGCTCGGTCGACATCGTGATCGAACAGTGCGTTAAGACGGATCTGCTGCCAGAGCGGCGTTTCGCCCACGCCCGGCTCCAGTATGGCGCGTTCGTTCGGTGTTTCGGCGTCGGCATCGAGCAAGGTGATCGACAGCGCGCCGACGTCTTCCAACGCGGCTTCGAAGCGTGGCTGTTCCTTCTCGTGGCAGCTCAGGGTGAGTTCGAGGTAGGGCATTCGGGGGGGGCGCAGGGAGGCGAGCGCAGATGGTAGCAGCGAGTGATGGTGCCCAGGAGAGAGCGAAGCGCACTGTTGGTCGCGCGCTCCCGTTTCGAGTGTTGGCAGTCGCGCCAGATGCCATTGGCGGCTGGCCAGCGCGCGACCACTCACCCGCGCAGTCGTTGACCGCGCACCTGTTCAGCCCAGGCCGATGGCCTTGTCCTTCAGTTCCTGCAGGCGCTTTTCCAGATAGTGGATGTTCATGCCGCCCTGCTTAAAGCCGTTGTCGGCCATGATGCGTTGCTGCAGTGGGATATTGGTCTTGATGCCGTCGATCACCATTTCCGACAGCGCCACGCGCATGCGATCGATCGCCTGTTTGCGGTCGGCACCGTGCACGATCAGCTTGCCGATCATCGAGTCGTAATTGCTTGGCACGCGATAGCCTTCATAGATATGCGAGTCGACCCGCACGCCGGGGCCGCCGGCGGCGTGGAAGTGCTTGATCAGGCCGGGGCTGGGCAGGAAGCTGACCGGGTCTTCGGCATTGATGCGGCATTCGATCGAATGGCCACGCAGCACCACGTCTTCCTGTCGGATCGACAGCTTGTTGCCTGCCGCAATGGACAGCTGCTCGCGCACCAGATCAATGCCGGTCACCATCTCGGTGACCGGGTGCTCGACCTGGATGCGGGTATTCATTTCGATGAAGTAGAAGCGTCCGTTCTCGAACAGGAACTCGAAAGTGCCGGCGCCGCGGTAGCCGATGCGGATACAGGCATCGACGCACACCTTGCCGATCTCGGCGCGCATCTCCTCCGTAATGCCCGGCGCCGGAGACTCTTCCACCACCTTCTGGTGGCGCCGCTGCATTGAACAATCACGCTCACCGAGGTGGATGGCATTGCCCTGGCCGTCAGCTAGTACCTGGATCTCGACATGGCGCGGGTTCTCGAGGAACTTCTCCATGTAGACCATATCGTTGTTGAACGCTGCCTTGGCTTCCGACTTGGTGGTGCTGATGGCGTTGTGCAGATGCGCCTCGGTATGCACCACGCGCATGCCACGTCCGCCGCCGCCGCCGGCGGCCTTGATGATCACCGGGTAGCCGATCTCCTTGGCGATCTTGGCGTTTTCCACCGCGTCATCACCCAGCGGACCGCCCGAACCTGGCACGCAGGGAACCCCCGCCGCCTTCATCGCCTTGATCGCCTCGACCTTGTCACCCATCAGACGAATGACGTTGGCGGTGGGGCCAATGAACTTGAAGCCCGAACTCTCCACCCGCTCGGCAAAATCCGCGTTCTCTGACAGGAAGCCGTAACCCGGATGAATCGCCTCGGCATCGGTTACCTCAGCCGCGGCGATGATCGCCGGAATATCGAGATAGCTCTGCGCCGACGGCGGTGGACCAATACACACCGATTCATCGGCCATCGCCACGTGTTTCAGATTGCGGTCGACCGTGGAGTGCACCGCCACTGTCTTGATACCCAAGGCGTGACAGGCGCGCAGAATTCTAAGAGCAATTTCGCCGCGGTTGGCGATGACAACTTTATCGAGCATTGGAGTGCCGGGATTCGAGATTCGAGATTCGGGATTCGTTGGAGCTCGCAGCCTGTGGGGCGCGGCTTCGCTCCAACGAGCGGATAAGTGAGTTCAGCTTGGCGAAGGTCTTGTCCAACTGTTCGCTGAACGCCTGTGCCTCAATGAGATAGCCCAGACGAACGGCGATTTGCAGTTGCGTATCGAGCTCGGCCAGCGAACCTCTTGCGACGGATAGAAAGCGCAGATACTCGGGGGTCGATCGGCGTGCAGCGCCCTCGGCAATATTCGAGGGCACGCTCACCGCACTTCGACGAAGCTGAGCTGTCAGGCTGAACTTCTCGTGATCAGGAAAGTCGGACGACGATCGATAGACCATCTCCACCAGCACCATGGCATCCATCCAGACTTCAAGCCTAGCGTGCGGCCGCTGTTGCGAATCCCGAATCACGAATCCCGAATCCCGGCTCTTAGCCGATCACAAACATCGGTTCGTCAAACTCGACCGGTTGGCCGTTTTGCACCAGCACCTTGACCACGGTGCCGGAGACGTCGGCTTCGATCGGGTTGAACATCTTCATCGCTTCGATGATGCCGAGGGTGTCGCCGGCGCTGATCGATTGGCCTTCCTTGACGAAGGCGGGGGCGTCGGGTTTCGGCGAGGCGTAGAACGTACCGACCATCGGCGAGCGCACGACGTGGCCTTCGGGCAGGGCGGCGCGGCCGCCGGTGGCGGCTTCGGTGGGCGAGGCCATCGGGCGCTCGGCCGGTGCCGCGGCCGGGGCGGCCATCGGCATCGGCGCTGGCATGTACATCGGCGCCGGGGCGGGCCCGCTGAAGCGCGACAGGCGGACCGATTCCTCGCCTTCCTTGATCTCGATCTCGGACAGGTTCGACTCTTCCAAAAGGTCGATCAGCTTCTTGATTTTTCTCAGGTCCATAGCAGAACTTCCAGGTGTTGTGCGTGTTTGAGAGGGCGTCGGTGCGGTTGTGACCGCGCCTTATGTGAGTGTGCTGGCCGGCGGATTGGCCAGACGGTTGATGGCGGCCCGCATGGCGAGGCGGTAGCTGTCGGCGCCAAAGCCGCAGATCACGCCGATCGCGATATCGCTGAGGTAGCTGTGGTGTCGAAACGGCTCACGAGCATGGACATTGCTCATATGCAGTTCGACGAAGGGCAGGCCGGTGGCGGCCAGCGCATCGCGCAGCGCGACGCTGGTGTGGGTCCAGGCGCCAGGGTTGATCAGAATGAAGTCGGTGCCGTCCTTGCGCGCGGCGTGGATGCGCTCGATCAGCAGGTGTTCTGCATTGGTCTGCAAAAACTCGCTATCGTGTCCGGCCTGCTGCGCCGCTTTGGCCAGATCGGCTTCGATCATGACCAGGGTGGTGTGGCCGTAGACCGTCGGCTCGCGTTCGCCGAGCAAGTTGAGATTGGGTCCATTGAGAACCAGAATGCGTGCCACGATGTCCCCTCCCGCCAGGCGCGACAGTGTCGTTCAACCGTCGGTTGATGTCCAGTTTGCCGACGTTCGCCGGAACTTGATGACCGCCGTCATCTCTCGTGCAGGTCCCGTCTCGATCTCCGTGGGGCTTGCCAATGAGTGCCGTTGACCCGCCTTCGCCACCACTGAGCGGGCGCAGCACGGCGCTGTTGGCCTTTATCGGCATGACCCTGATCTGGGGCAGCACCTGGTATGCCATCCGCCTGCAGCTGAACGGCACGCCGCCGTTCCTGTCGGTCGCCCTGCGCTCCTTGCTGGCGGCGGCGATCATGGCGCTGTGGATATTGCTCAGTCGGCGCAGCTTTGGCCTCGATCGCCGACTCTGGGCCCTGGTGCCGGTGCAGGGCGCCACGCTGTACGGCATCAACTATCTGTTTGCCTACGCCTCGACCCAGTACGTGGTGTCGGGCGTGGTGGCCCTGCTGTTCGCGGTGAACGTAGTGGTGACCTTGCTGCTGGAGCCCTGGATGCTCGAGCGCCGATCGCCGCCGCAGGCCTGGTGGGCCGCCCTGCTGGGTCTGCTTGGCCTGGGCCTGGTGCTATCGCCCGGGTGGCAGGTGCAGGATCCGCGCAACTGGCTGTGGGGCGCCGGTCTGGCGTTGGCGGGCGCGGTGACCGTGGGATTGGGGGCGGTGCTGTCCTCGCGCCTGATGGCCAAGGGCGCACCGTTGCTGACCCTGAATTTCTATGGCTTTGTCACCGGCGCCTTGATTGCCGGGTTGGCCTCGCTGAGCGGCGGCGAAGTCTGGCGGGTCGAGCTCAGTGCTGCCTACACATTGAGTATGGTCTATCTGGCGATAGTCGGCTCGGTGATCGCCTTTGCTCTGTACATGCGCGTGGTGCAGGATCTTGGCCCGGTACGCGCCGGCTACAGTTCAGTGATCACGCCGGTGATTGCGCTGTTGCTGTCCGCGCTGTGGGAGGGCCTCAGGCCAACCTTGCCGCTGCTGTTGGGCGTGGCCCTGGTGCTGGCCGGCAACCTGTTGATCATGAGCAGTCGGGCCAACGCGGGCAGGGCTTAGCAGCCTGTCGGACTTCGTCCCGCGAAACGCGATTTCGGTCGATCTTACCCAACGATCGATGGCGTCAGGTGGTTCTTCGATTCCGCAATCGGTCGGCCCTTCGCCGAATCGCTGAACGT
>NZ_JACYTR010000081.1 GCF_014841215.1 Pseudomarimonas arenosa | reverse complement strand
GAGGGCCGTGCCAGCGCCGAAAGATGGCGAACACTCTGTTATCTCAACACCATCGGTCGAAACTCTCGCCCCGCTTGGAATTGCCGGATCTTTCGGCGCGACCTCATGAAATATCCGGGTTAGCCCCTGCCCATCGAAACTGCCAACTCGCCGGCTTGGCGAGGCGGGTGAGAATCGGTAACCATGCGCGGATGACCCCTTGTCCGTTGCGCACCTCGCGCCTGCCAAAGCAGAAGTGTTCGCAGCCATGAGCCAGCTGGGCTGGGCCCCCTTGCTGCTGGCCGCTGCCTGTGCCTTGGCCCTTGGCTTTCGTCGCTATCGGTTGGCCTGGGCGGCCTTGCTGCTGGCGGTATTTGACCTCGCCCTGCAAAGTCCGGAACCGCGTGCACAGCTGGCCGGACTACGATTCTTGCCGTGGGTCTTGCTGCTGGCTGTCAGTTTGCCGGAGGGACGCTTGCTGTCCCGCCGCCATGCCGCGCTGGCCGTGTTCTGCCTGTTGCTGCTCGGTTCGGCTCTGGATGCGCCAGAAGCTCTGTTCTACAGCCTGAGTGACTTCCTGGCCTGGCCGTTTCACAGTTGGAGACCCGAGCGTAGTGCGCAGATGTTCATCGGCCTGGCAGCGGGTGTTGCGCTGGCGCGTTGGGTGTGGCGAGGCAGTGAGTTCGAGCTCGGGTTGTGTCTTGCCTTGCTTACCGGACTGCCGGCTTGCCGATGGGGTGGCTCAGACGTGTGGTTGTCGGTCGCTGCCTTGCTGCTGATGCTGGCTATCCTGCATGGCAGTCACCGCATGGCCTTTGCCGACCAACTCACCGGCCTGCCGAATCGACGTGCCCTGGACGAGACCCTGAGTCGACTGTCGGGTGAGTACGCCCTGGCGATGATCGACATCGATCATTTCAAGAGTTTCAATGACAGTCACGGCCATGACGCAGGCGACCGGGTTCTGCAGGCGGTGGCCAAGCTGCTGCGTCGCCACGCGGGAGGGGAGGCGTTCCGCTTCGGCGGTGAGGAATTCTGTGTGGTCTATCCTGGCCGAAGATCGCAGAACGCCATGCACTCGCTGGAGGCAGCGCGGGTCGCCCTTGAGTCGAGGCAGATCGAGGTCAAGTCTGCGGGCAAGAAGGGGCCGCCCAGGCCCAAGCAGGTGCAGGTCACCATGAGCGCGGGTCTCGCCACGCGCAGCGACGAAAAGCGCCAAGCGCATGATGTGCTGCAGGCAGCCGATCA
This sequence comes from Pseudomarimonas arenosa, assembly GCF_014841215.1. Lineage (GTDB taxonomy): Bacteria > Pseudomonadota > Gammaproteobacteria > Xanthomonadales > Xanthomonadaceae > Pseudomarimonas > Pseudomarimonas arenosa. The sequence continues at coordinate 13,617 of NZ_JACYTR010000081.1, read as the reverse complement.
AGCGCTTTACAAGGCCAAGAAGGCAGGGCGCAACAAGGTAATCAACAGCCGCTAGCACGTATTGAAGCGGCCCGTTGATGTTTCAATCAGCCGGTTCAACGAAGCCGCCCATGAATAGGCTGCTCGGGGCTTGAAGTTGAACAGGGTGTTCAAACGTCAAGGTGCCGAGTCAATAACCAGCGATTCGGTGCTGAATGGTTTGGCCCGGTGCGATGGCGTGTGCAATTCCTGTGAAGGCCGACCGGGGCTGGTCAGCGTCCTGAGCATTGCCTATCCTCGGTGGCTGCAAGTCTCTTGAGGTGACCCATGTTGAGCTCTCGATCTGCGCCCCGTCGCCGTCCGGCGTTCGCTTTGCGCATTTTCGCCTTGTGCGCCATTGGCTATGCATCGCATGCGGTCAGTGACGCGAAGCGCGAGCCTTGGGCATCGAGTTATCAACCGCCTGCCAGCTTACCGGTACTGATAAGAGGTGCCGATCTGCTCACCGGCACGGGTGAACGGCTTGAAGACCACGATGTGCTGGTGCGCGAAGGAAAGATCGCGGCCATTGGCCAAGACCTTGAGTTCGACGGGGCCGAGGTAGTAGAGGCCAAGGGGCGGATACTGACCCCAGGCCTAATCGATGTTCATTCCCACCTGGGTGTTTATCCCAGCCCGGAGGTGGAAGCGCACCAGGACGGCAACGAACTCAGCGATCCGGTAACTGCCGGTGTATGGGCTGAACATGCTGTTTGGCCGCAGGATCCCGGTTTCGAGACGGCCCTGGCGGGCGGGGTGACCACACTGCAGATCCTCCCGGGCTCGGCCAACCTGATCGGCGGTCGCGGCGTTACCCTGAAGAACGTGCCAGCGACCAGCTACCAGGCGATGAAGTTTCCCGCCGCGCCGCAAGGCCTGAAGATGGCCTGCGGTGAGAATCCAAAGCGCTTCTACGGCAGCAAGGGACAGGCTCCTACCACCCGGATGGGCAATCTCGCCGGCTACCGTCAGGCGTTTGCCGACGCCGTTGCCTATCGACAGGAGTGGGACAGCTACGCGAGCAAGCAGGCCGCGTTTGATGGCCGCAAGGACAAGAAGAAGGAGGATCCGCCGACCCCGCCGAAGCGTGATCTGCGCCTGGACACCCTGGTGGCGGCGATGAAAGGAGAAGTTAAGGTGCATGTGCACTGCTACCGCTCCGATGAAATGGTCAACATGCTCGATCTCTCACGCGAGTTCGGCTTCAAGATTTCCACCTTCCATCACGGGGTGGAGTTCTACAAGTTGAGCGAGCAACTGGCCGAGGAAGGCATCTGCGGAGCGCTGTGGGCGGATTGGTGGGGCTTCAAGATGGAGGCCTACGATGGCATCCAGGAGAACATTGCGCTGGCCGATCGCCCGGCCAATAGTTGTGCGGTGGTGCACTCGGACTCCGAAGAAGGCATTCAGCGCTTGAATCAAGAGGCCGCGAAAGCGATGGCTTCAGGCCAGCGGGCCGGGCTGCACATCGCGCCGGAGCGGGCCATTCGCTGGATCACCGCGAATCCGGCCAAGTCGCTGGGCATTGATGATCGCACCGGCAGCATCGAGGTCGGCAAGATGGCCGATCTGGTGCTGTGGAACGGCAACCCATTTTCAGTCACCGGCAAGGCCGATCTGATCTGGATTGATGGTGCGCTGGCATTTGATCGACAGCGTGGCGACCTGGCGCCGCGTAGTGATTTCCTGCTCGGCCAGCCGACCCGCGAGGTGCTGCAATGAAACGATGGGTAGTGATGAGCCTCGGGCTGCTGGTTGCGCTGCCGACATCGGCAGCGGATCTGTTGATTCGTGGCGCCACGGTGCACGTAGGTGACGGCAGCGCTGCGCTGGCCAACACCGACGTGCATGTTCGAGACGGGCGTATCGCCGCAATGGGCTCGGCATTGGCCGTGGCTGGAGCGACGGTGATCGAAGCGAAGGGACGCCCGCTCACGCCAGGTTTGTTTGGCGGCGTGACCGCCCTGGGATTGGAAGAGGTCTCGCTGGAACCCAGCACGGTGGACAACGCTGTCGGCGGTGCCGAGCCCGATCTGGCGGCGCCCTGGCGCCCCGAATTTGATGTCAGCGTAGCGTTCAACCCATCAAGCTCGGTTATCCCGGTGAGCCGGGTGGAGGGCATCACCTTCGCCGCGATCGCGCCCAATGCTGCGCCGGGCGGCAGCTTTGTGGCGGGGCAGGGCGCCTTGATCGGGTTGTCCGGCAAACTCGATTCAGTGCTGCCCGCGTCGGCCAGCCTGTACATTGAACTGGGCGGTTCGGCCTCACCCCAGGCTGGTGGATCGCGGGCCGCACAGTTCATGATGCTGGAGCAGGCGATTGGCGATGCCAGGACCAGTCAGGATGATGAACGCGAGCTGTTGACCCGAGCTGGCAAGGCCGTGTTCGCGCGCTATATGCAGGGCGGTCGCGTGGCATTCAGGGTTGACCGAGCGTCCGACATTGTGGCGGTAATGAAACTTTCTGTTAAGGCGGGCTTCAAGCCGATCATCGTCGGCGGCGCAGAGGCCTGGCGTGTCGCCAACCGACTGGCGGCGGCCAAGGTGCCGGTGGTGCTCGACCCGCTGGTCAATCTGCCCTCCAGCTTCGATCGGCTCGCCGCCCGACTCGACAATGCGGCCCTGCTGGAACAGGCCGGCGTCGAAGTGGTGTTCAGCCATTTTGGCGATGCCACCCACAATGCGCGCAAGATCCGCCAGTTGGCCGGCAATGCCTGGGCCCATGGCCTGAGTCACGCGGGGGCCTTGCGCGCCATCACTGACGCGCCAGCGAGGGTTTTTGGCGCCAAGGATAGAGGCCGGATTGCGCTGGGGAAACATGCCGATCTGGTGCTTTGGACCGGCGACCCGCTGGCCTTGGATAGTTGGCCTGAACAGGTATGGATCGAAGGCGAGGCGCAGCCGATGCGGTCGCGGCAGACCGAGCTGCGTGATCGCTATCTGAATCGGTGATGCGTCACCTGGTGTAGGGCGGGCGAGACATCAGGCCTCGACCCGCCCTACAAGCCCTGCAGGCGAATTTGCGGATCGGCCTCATTCGCGGCCTTGGTCCAGTTTCGTCTGGCCAGCAGCCGATCGACCGCAGCGGATTCCACCGCTTCGCTGATCCAGAAGCCCTGGATCATGTCGCAGTTCTTGCGCCGCAGAAACTCTGCCTGACCTTCGTGTTCGACGCCTTCGGCCACAACTTTGAGTTTCATCCGCTTGGCAAGGTCGAGGATCGAGACGATGATCTTGGCGGCGTGCGCATCGTGCTCAAGATCGGCGACGAAGGTGCGATCGATTTTCAGTGTATCGATCGGGAAACGCAGCAGATAGCCTAAGCTGGAAAATCCGGTGCCGAAGTCATCCAGGCCGATCTTCAAGCCAAGCTGTTTGAGATGCTGGATCCGCTCGACCATCAGCTCCGGGTTCTCCATCAGCAAGCTCTCGGTCAGCTCCAACTCGAGCAGATCAGGGTCAAGTCCCGAGACATCGAGTGCGTGCTTAACATCGTCGTAGAACTCGTTGACCCGGAACTGTCGCGCCGACACATTCACCGCCACGCTGACGCGATTTCGGCCCAGCGTTTGCCAGCGCTTGGCCTCCCGACAGGCTTCGGCCAGGGCCCAGGCGCCGATGCGCACGATGGTGCCGTTGCGTTCGGCCATGCCGATAAAGCGATCAGGGGGCACAATGGTGCCGTCAGCGGCGCGCATACGCAGCAGGGCCTCGAAGCCACATATCTGTCCGCTATGGAGCTCAAGTTTGGGCTGGTAGTGCAACTCGAACCGGCCCAGTTGCAAGGCATTGCGAACGCTGGCTTCCATCTCCAGCTGTTTCACCGCCTCCTGATTCATCTCGGCGCTGAAACTGCATGTCTGGTTGCGGCCGGCTGCCTTGGCCTGATACATGGCCACATCGGCATTGCGCAGCAGTTCCTCGGCATCGTTGCCATTGCCCGGATACTGGCTGATGCCGATCGAGGCGCCGATAAACAGCTCGTGATTGTCGATGAAGAACGGCAGCTCAAGCGCGCGCCGCAGTTTATTGGCGACATGATTGGCGTCGTGCTTCAGGTGCAGTTCCTCGGCAATGACCAGGAACTCATCGCCCCCCAGTCGGGCCAAGGTATCCGCAGCGCGCACCGTCGATCGCAATCGCTCGGCCACCTTCTTCAACAAGGCGTCGCCGCTAGCATGCCCCAGACTGTCGTTGATCGGCTTGAAACCATCAAGATCGATGAACAGCACCGCCACTTCGGTGCAGTTGCGATCGGCGGCATCAATGGCGTGTTCCAGACGGGTGGCCGCCAGCAGGCGATTGGGCAGACCGGTGAGCGGATCATGGTGGGCCAGGTGCTCGAGTTGCGCCTCGGACTTCTTCAGCATGCTGATATCGGTCGCCACACCCACGTAGTGACTGGATTGACCTTGATCGTCGTGCACCACGCTGAGATCGAGCCACTGCGGAAAGACATCACCGGACTTGCGGCGATTCCAGATCTCTCCGCTCCAATGGCCCCTCTTGAGTAGTTGCTGCCACATCGAGGCGAAGAACTCGGGGTCGTGTCGGCCCGAGGCCAGCATCTTCGGATTGCGCCCCAGTACATCGACCCGACCGTAGCCAGTGATCTCGCAGAACGCGCTGTTCACTGCGGTCAGGCGACCCTCCAGGTCGGTAATCATCACGGCGTCGTGCGTTGCCTCGAAAACGCGGGCATTGAGTCGCAGCAATTGGTCGGCTGACTCGCGTTCCAGTGCGGTGGCCAGACTTGAGCCAAGCAGCTTCATGACGCGCTGCTCCGCGACCGACCAACTGTCTTCGGCACGAGCGTGCAGGGCAGCGAGGAAGCCCCAGCAGCGACTGCCAAATCGGATCGGCACCACACAGACCTGAAGCTCGGCCAGATCGCCAAACAAGCTGCGCTCGGGCAGGGTAACGGACTGCAAGGGCGAGCTGATCACCTCATCGCGAAGCAGGCTGGCGTGCCAGTGCGGCAGGTGAGCCTCGACCGCCAGTTGCTCGATGGAGGTCGAGGTCGGCGCAGGCCAACGCATTTCAGTCTTGCACAGTGAGCCGACGCCGTCGTCGCTACCGATGAACTTGCCCAGCCAGAACTGCTTCACGGTCAGCGCATTGCCAAAACGACCAAACAGAACTTCGGCCGCCTCTTTTGGTTCGTCTTCGCGCAACAGGGCCAATGCCGACTCAGCCGCCAGATGCAGTGCCGCTTCATCATGGCGCATCTCGGCCACGCGGCTGTCGATCTCGGCCAGATCGCGTTCGATGAAGAATAGCCAGATCGCCGCGTGTTCGCCCGCCGAGCTGCGCCAGCGCGCCGACTGCACCAGTCGACGCCGACCGTGGCGGCCATAACGCTCGCACTCCTCAACCTGATGCTGAGCCTCATCGCTGGAAAACAGGCGATTGAGCTCGGTGTTGATCGCGTCGACCAGAGAATGGCCGCCGAGCAGGCTTGCCAATGGTTGGCCCAGGGCATCCTCCTTGTTGTAGCCGTACAGCGATTCGGCCGTGCGATTCCAGAACACGACGTTGCGCTGTTCGTCAACCGCGTAGACGGCGAGCTGACCAAGCTGATCGATCAGCTCTCGCCAGCGAGATTCCTGTGCCTCCTGCCGTTGCGCTTGCAGTTTGCGGAACCCCAGCTCGGCCAATTCGGCCTGGATGTGGCAGCTGCGCTCGGTGCGAAAGGCACTCAGTCGCAGCTCGACCCAGCGTTCACGGCGCTCTCTGTCACGGATCTGCCACTCGATTCGGGGCGATTCACCCAGCAAGGCGTGCGGCAACAACTCGACCAGTTCTCGACTGGCATGAACACCACGGTCGGCGGCGAACTGAGCCAGATGAGCGCCCAGTAGTTGATCGGCTGGCAGTCCCAGCACCGCCACGGCGCGGCGATTGGCGCGCTCAATGCACCCCTGGTCGTCGAGCAGGAGCAGCGCCTGTGGATGCTGTTGCCAGGCGATTTCCCAGGGCTCCGAGACTTTGCGCTGGCGTCGGCGACGAGCAAGCCACCACGCCACAGCGGTGCTCAGTACGGCGCTCAGCACCGCCCCGACCAAGGCCCCTTGCCAGACCGTCCACTGCGAGACCTGCGGCATCCAGCCATCCCAGGGGGGGGCGGCCAGCACCCGCTCGCTGCCCAGCATCAACCAAGCGGCCAGCACCGCCTTGGCAGGTGGCTGATGGTGGCTGGACGCTCGGCCTGTTCGCATATCCCCGTCCCATGCGAGCAATCCCTGAGCTTAGCGCATTGGCCGAACGGCAGCACGAGTTCTGTGCCCATGTAGTGTTCGTACGGGTGCTCACGGTGGACGGCTCAGTGTGGATAATCGAATGCCGAGAGCCGATGCTGAGAACGAGGTGTGCATGCTCAAACGTGTCTTGATGATGCTCGGGCTGACGCTATGGGCAGGGGCTGCGCACTCTGCACAGGCCGATTCGGTTGCGCTGGATGGGCAGGTGTTTCTCGACCAGAACGAGAATGGCATCGTCGATCCGGGCGAGTCGGGTGTTGCCGCAGTCGCGGTTTCAAATGGCCGCGAGGTCGTGCGCACTGATGCACAGGGCAAGTATCGAATCGAGGTGCGCGACGGCGATTCGCTGTTCGTGATCAAGCCGGCGAACTATCGGTTTCCTGTGGGTCCAGATGGCATGCCGCGCTACTGGCAGCATCACGCGCCGAACGGTATCGGCAAGACTTTGCGCTTCGGCGGCATTGCACCTGCGCTCGCCAATGGCAGATTCGCCCTATTGGCCGAGCCGGGTTCGGCAGCCACGCTGAAGGTGCTGCTGCTGGCCGATCCGCAGCCGAAAACAGCCACCGACGTTGAGTATCTTCGACGTGACATCATCGAGCCGATCGCCGCTACGCATGGCGCCGCACTGGGGGTGATCCTGGGCGATGTAGTCAGCGACGATCTGCATCTGTTCGATGCCGTCGCAAAGTCACTGCAGCCGCTCTCCTTGCCGTGGTTGATGGTCGCAGGCAACCACGATATCGATTTTGATGCCGAGTCCGACGCCCTCTCGCTGGCCAGCTATCGGCAGCGTTTCGGGCCCGATAGTTTGGCCTGGGAGGAGCGGCAGTCGGTATTCATCGCTTTGGACAACGTGGTCTACGAAGGCCATCCCAAGCGGCGCTATGTCGGTGGTATCCGTGAAGATCAGTTTGAGTTTCTGCGCAGCTATCTTTCCAGCCTGGACACCGATCGCCTGCTGGTGGTGTTGACGCATGTGCCGCTATTCAACGTCCACCACCGCGGCGATGATAGTTTTCGCCCGGCTGACCGGCAGCGCCTGTTCGACCTGTTGAGCAGGTTCCCCAAACGATTGCTGCTGAGCGGCCACACCCACGCCCAGCGCCACTACTTTCATGACAGCCAGGACGGCTGGGCGGGCGATACACCATTGCACGAATACAACGTCGGTACCGCCTCAGGGGGCTACTGGTCGGGCGTGCCGGATCAGCAGGGAATCCCCGATACGCGGATGGCCGATGGCACGCCAAACGGTTGGGCGATGCTCAGCATTGATGCGAGCGGTGATTACCGACTTAGCTATCAAGTTGCGCGCGACCCGGATCATCCGGGCATCGAGCTAAGCGGGCCGGCCGTGTTGCGCCGCGGCAGTTGGCCCGGTGTAGGGCTATACGCCAACGTGCTGATGGGGTGGGCAGAAACGCGGGTCGAGGTTCGCATCGATGGTGGCGAGTGGCGACGCATGCACTATTCGCCGGGGCTGGATCGGCAGGTGTTGCGGGAGAATCTTGACGACGACCGCGCAGACCGACTGCGTGGCTTCGATCGACTGCCGGAGGCCGTCGAGTCAGTACACCGCTGGCGCTTCTCGCTGCCCACGCATCTCGCGGCGGGCAAGCACAGTATTGAGGTGCGGGCGTTTGATCCCTGGCGCGGGGAACTGCGCGCCAGCAGCACCTACCAACTGGTGGACGCACCATGAGCGGCTGGTCGACGCTGGACGGCAGGCCGACCCAGATCATTGCCCACCGAGGCAATAGCGGCGAGTACCCCGAGCATGTCCTGCCAGGCTATCAGTCTGCGCTGGCGCTGGGCGCCGATATCATTGAGCCCGATCTCCTGGCCAGTGCCGACGGCGTGCTGTTCTGTCGTCATGATCTGGGCCTGCGCCGCTCGACCACGATCGGTGAACTGAAGGAATTTGCCGGCCGTCAAACGGATGGCGACTTCTGCATGCTGGATTTCGAGGCTGCCGAAGTGGATCGATTGCGCGCAGTGCAGCCATTTCCTGCACGCAATGCCGCGCTGAACGGGCTTTACCCACCACCGCGGTTCTCGGCGGTGATCGAATGGGCAGCGCAACAGGGGGTTCTGCGCGGGCGCCCGGTGCTGCTGTATCCGGAATTGAAGCACCCGGCGGAGCACCGACAACGAGGCATCGACGCGCCTGCGCTATTGATTGAACATTGCCTCAGCCTGCCGCTTGGCGTTGAACTGCTGCTGCAGTGCTTCTGCGTCGATACATTGCGCGAACTCAAGCAGGCCACAGGGTTGCCAGTCGCTCTGCTGCTTGACTCCAATCAGGATCCGCAGCTGGCGCTGACTGAACATGGTGCCTGGTTGGATGGCCTGGCGCTGTCCAAGAAGCTGCTGCTGGGTGAAAACGCGCGATGCCGGGTCGATGCCATCCATAGCGCCGGTCTGCGCGTCGATGTCTGGACCTTGCGTGACGATCAGCCAGGCGAGGGGTTTGCCAACGTCGAGCAGGAGCTTCGCCACTTCTTCGCCTTGGGCGTTGATCGACTATTCGCCGACTTTCCGGCCACCGCACTTCGCGTGCGCGATGAACTCGCGGTCGGCTGAGAAATCTGCCGAGGCGAGGAATTTCCAACGCGAGGCAGCTATGGCGAAACTGCCTGCGACCGGCTACTCGTTGGCCAGCTCAGCGGCAGCGCGCTGACCGGCCTCACCGGCAGGCGGCGGTGCCTCAGTATTGGCCAGTCGTCGTAGCCGTTCGGCGAGCAGGTCGGGCGGATCGAAGGGCACCGGCGGACCGGGGCGCTGCTGACCTTGCCATTCGCTCAGTCGTGTCGTGATCTGATCGCCCACCGATATCTGCGGATGCGAGGCGGTTTCATCGTGCTCTTTCTCGCGCGCCCGAATCTGCCTCCTGGCCGTCTTGAATGCGCTCACGAAGTCGATTGACTCGTTAAGTGCTTCGACCAGAAAGGCCTGGCCAAACCAGGTGATCTTGCTTTGGGCGCCGCAGCCAAACGAGGTTCGATCGTGGCGCGCTGCGGTGATGATCAGAGTCTCAGGAGAGCGCAAGGCCTCGATGTAGCCGCCGGAATAGCAGGAGGAAATCACCAGCACGCGCCAGCGGATGCCGGCCTCGTCCAGGGCCTGACGCAGAGCCGCAGGATGCATCTGGTCCAGGGGCAAGGGCTCGAAGCCAAGCAGGATCTCATGCTCGCTACTGCCGTGGCTGGTGACAAACAGCAACAGTACGTCCTGCTCGATATCCATGGTGGCCGCCACGCCGGCCAGGGCGCGGCGCAGATTGCTCATGCTGGCCAGCGGATAGCTGTCGGCGGTCAATGGGTGATTGATCAGACTGACCGCATGCCCCGGCTGGGCCAGCCGCTGGCTGACCAGACGCTCCAGATAGCGCACCTCGTTGTGGAATACCGACTCGCTACCGTCGCCGGCCACCCCGATGGCGTAGAGGTCAATCTTGTCCGGGTTCTCGGCAGCCAGGGCGGAAATCTGCGCCTCGATCAGGGCTGGCTGCGCGTTCCAGATGGCTTCGGCCGATTGCGCAAACGGGAGCTGCGCCGTGGTCTCGTCCTGTTCCCAGTTCACCTCCCAGAACCAGGGAGCGGGGGGCAGCAACCAATAGGCGGAAAATCCACCAACGGCGAGCAGTGCCGTACTCGCCAGACGGCGCCAGGGCCCCGCGTCGATACCGACCCAGCGCGAGACCTGCCAGGCCATCAGGGTGAAGTAGGCCGACGGGATGGCCCAGAGCGCCAGGGAGTGGTCAGCAAGGTAGGACGAAAGCCAAGGCCACAGCGCCAAGCCTGGACCCAGGGCCAGCAAGCCCACCGTGGCCAGAGGCAGGAAGATCTGACGTCGTTGACTGATCCGCTCGATCAACCACGCTGCGAGCAGCGCCAACGGCAGCACCGCCAGACGTTCGGTCAGCGCCCATGGATTGGCTTGGCGCGGATCGGCGATGCTGAGATCGTCAACCAGCAGGCCAGCCAGCAACACGACCAACAAGGCGCAGAACAACGGTCCCGGGTTGTGACTGGCGCGCACCTGGCGCCCGGGCTTGCGTAGCAGCGCCAGTGAGGCAGCCGAGGCGATCAGGTCGCCCAGATGCCAGGCATCAAAGGCCCGTGCTCTAGGGTTGATTGGGGTTGATCTCATCAAAGCGCTCATAGCGCGGATGGCCGTGGCAGGCCTCGCCGTGGCGCGCTTCAGCATAGTCCGAACGGCGATCCAGCAGGGCAGTAGCGCACCCGGCATCGCGCGCGGCGTCCAGCTCTTCGACCACGTCGGAGAGGAACAGGATCTCCGCGGAGTTGCGCTGCAACTCGTTGGCGATGCGTCGATAGCTGTCGCTGTCGCGCTTGCCGCCGATCTCGGTGTCAAACCAGGCGTCGAACAAGGGCCGCAGGTCACCGGCCTCGCTGTAGCCAAAGAACAAGTGTTGAGCGGGGACCGACCCGGATGAATACACCGCCAACGTATGGCCATCTGCATGCCATCGACGCAGGCTCTCGACGGCATCCGCGTAGACATGGGCGCGGTAGTCGCCAGCTGCGTAGCCGTGTTTCCACAGCAAGCCCTGCAAGGCCTTCAACGCTGTGTGTTTGCGATCCTGATCGATCCAGCCGATCAGTCCGCGCACCGTGTCCCGATCAGACTGGCTGTTCAGATCTTCACTGGCCGCTTCCACCCAGCGACGGACATCGGGCTCCTCTCCATGCTCGGCAATGAATTTGGCGATATGCGATCGGGCATAGGGAAACAGTACCTGCTTGACGAAAGCGATACTGCTGGTGGTGCCCTCGATGTCGGTCAGGATGAGTCGCTTGCTCACGCCGCTTGCCCCTCCTCGTAGCGCGGAAAGCGCTCGGCAATATCATTGCCGGTGAAGTTGGCCACCCAGCCGTCGGGGTTGCCGAACAGACGAATGGCGACAAAGTGAGGGGACGGGCCCATATCGAACCAGTGGCGTGTGCCATCCGGCACCGAAATCAGATCGCCGGCCTCGCACAATACCTCCAGCACTCGCTCACCGATGTGCAGGGTGAACAGCCCCGAGCCGGCGACGAAGAAGCGAACTTCGTCCTCGCTGTGGGTATGCTCGTTGAGGAACTTCTTGCGCAACTCCTCGCGCTGTGGGTGCTCGGGGTGCAGGCTGACCACGTCAACCGAACGGTAGCCCTGTTCGCGTTGCAGTCGGTCGATGTCTTCGCGATAGGCGGCCAGGGTCTCATCGGCGCTGGCGCCCACCGGCAGCTCGGCACGCAAGGGCCAGCGCTCGAAGCGCACGCCGACCTGATTCAGTTGCTCAGCGATGGCGTCGCCCTCGCGACTGGAAAACAGCGGTACGCGGGCATCGGATTCGTTGAAGATTCGAAGTCGGCTCATGGCGTTTCTCTCAGTTAAAGCGAACAGCTTACCCGTACCTGCCTGAAGTCAAGGTCGCCGCGGGGCAGGGCAGCGCCTGGCCGGACGGAATCAGCGCTGAGCGGTGCACAGAGCGGGCCGCAGCACGCGGCAGGCTTGACTCGTGCATCAAGACCGGGGCGAGGGGGCGGCCTGCAAACGCAGCATCTCCAACTCGACGCCGAGCAGGAACTCGCAGGCTTCCAGGTGGCGCATGGCATCGGCGGCGGACTGGCCCCAGGCATACAGGCCATGACCCTCGATCAGATACGCCGGCAGGCCATTCTTTTTCAGATGCGGAGCCACTTCGCAGGACAGCAGGTCCATGTCCTGACGGTTGCCCAACACTGCCAGTTTCACTGACGCGTCATGGGTGTGATGGCCCGGAAACGCCTTCAGCAACTCATAACCCTCCAGCGCAATGTGCCCGCGCTTGGCACACAGACGCGACATCACCGTTTGATTGTGTGAATGGGTGTGCAGCACACAGCCGATGCGCTCGTCGTGCTGATAGAGCTGGTTGTGCAGCTTGGTCTCGGCCGACGGACGATGTTCACTGGCCACCGGCTGCCCATTCATGTCGACCACCATGAAGTCCTTCTCGGTGAGCTGGCCCTTGTCGCGCCCGGAGACGGTAATCACCGCGTGCTGGTGGTCGAGCCGCATGGAGAAATTGCTGCTGGTCGCCGGCGTCCAGCCGCGTCGAGCCACCTCCGCGGTGATCGCGATCAGCTGCTGTGCCACCTCGTGAAAGGCGTTGGCTGAGAAAGGCAAGGTAATCATGGGCGAAGTGTAGCAGGGCTTATTGCCGCCGACGCCAAGGAAGGTCTGAACCCGTCCATCGCCGGATCGAGTCCGGGGCAAACTCTGTACTTACTCGGACGCGCCGAGTGCGGCACAGGTCCGGACCCGGTTCGACCGCATCTATGGCGACGTCAAACGCAACCCTTCGACAAGCTCAGGGACCGCCGTTCGGCAGGCTCACGGCAAGCCGGTCGCGGCAAAGCCGCGCCACACCTGCCGGAAATCAAACACTTGCGGGTTTGCTTTCCGAGCGCGCCGTCTGTGGCGCGCAGAATCAGGCTGCGTTCGGCACAGGTCCGAACTCGTTTCGGCCGCTCCGCGGCTACGTCGAGCTTCGCTCGAATACGCTGATCAACAACGTACGTTGTTGATCGCGGCGGTGCATCCTTGCACCGCGGGAAACTCTGAACTTGTTCAGAGTTTCCCTAACGCCGCTCGCACACGATTCGGCCTAAACTTGAGGTAAGGGCGAGTCTTAAGGCCGCCAAACGCATCCCCAGCCACGAAGGTCGTCAGACCCAAGGATCCAGTATGAAAGATGTGTCTCGTCGTCGCTTTCTTGCCGCCAGCGGATTAGCAGTCGGTGGCGTCAGCCTTTTCTCCCTGGTTGAACAGGTCAAAGCGGCTGATCCGGTCAAGCTCCCGTTGGACAATCCGCAGGCCAAGGCGCTGGCCTACGTCGAAAAGGCCGGCGATAGCCAGCACGCCAACTACAAGGCGGGCAGCAACTGCGCCAACTGCAATTTCATACAAGGCGCCGAGGGTGAAGCCTGGCGGCCTTGTCAGCTGTTCCCCGGCTTCCTGGTGGCCAACGAAGGCTGGTGCTCGGCCTGGGCGAAGAAGCCTTAACCCGGATATTTCATGAGGTTGCGCCGAAAGATCCGGCGATTCCAAGCGGGGCGAGAGTTTCGACCGATGGTGTTGAGATAACAGAGTGTTCGCGATCTTTCGGCACTGGCACGGCCCTCATTCGGCCGCTGCGCGGCTACGCAGGGCATTCGCCCTGAGGCCCTTTGTGCCGATTGCCGCGTTGTTCGGCTGCTACGCAGCAACGGCTACTTCGTAGCCTGCGCCTTCGCTACGCTCGGTCGGCTGCTACGCAGCAACGGCTACTTCGTAGCCTGCGCCTTCGC
>NZ_JACYTR010000080.1 GCF_014841215.1 Pseudomarimonas arenosa | reverse complement strand
AGCCTGCGCCTTCGCTACGCTCGGTCGGCTGCTGTCGCAGCTACGCGGGACTGCGTCCCGATCTCGCCCAAGTGGGCCCACCACTTGGGCTCGTCGCGCCTTGCACTCGACGCAAAGTCCTCGGTGATCATCCGCGCCCCCTCATGAAATATCCGGGCTAGAAGGAGCCGCTCAATCTGACTGGCGACGAAAATCGACTCACCAAGCGGGTCGCTGTTCCACGCTTGCGCAAGATTCAGGCTTGGGGGTAGGTTTCACCTCGACGGTGGAAGCTCGCTGGCGTTTCCACCCGAGTGAGTCCCGCACAGCCAACCGGCGCGCGGTGGAATTCGATGTGAGGCCGGAATGACCGAGGTCGATCACTACTCCCTGCTTTTCGCCGTGCCCAGCACCGACACCTATCGGCGATTGCGGCAGTCAGCCGGGATGAGCCCGAAATCGGTGGCTGCGGCAGAACGCGGTCTTCCCAACACCTTGTTTGCCGTACAGGTGATGTGCCGCGGCCTCGCTGTCGGCATGGGGCGGGTGATCGGCGATGGCGGCAGTTTCTATCAGGTGGTCGATATCGCTGTCGAACCCGCGCACCAGGGGCGCGGATTGGGCAAGCGCATCATGGCGGCGATCGTGGATTACCTGCAACGTGAAGTGCCGCCTTCTGGCTATGTCAGCCTGATTGCCGATGGTCAGGCCCATCGTCTCTACCAGCAGTTTGGCTTTGTGCCCACCGCGCCGGCCAGCATTGGCATGAGCTTTGACCCCTGTGCCTGGCGCGCGGCGCGTCGTTGACTGCGTTCAACCGCTGCAGGGCCACGCGGCTGACCCGGCGGGCTGCCTGCGCGCGCTGTTCATTTGCGGACAGTGTGCCGTTCGGGGCCGAACGATGGCGCTGCGATCAGCGTCTTAGTTATCAATAAATCATGCACTTAGGGCATGGCACAGGCTTTGCTTAGTCTGCGTCATGGACATCCAACGCTCTGATATCAAACAACGCAAGATCCTCCGCCAGCGCGCGCTCTATGCCCTGGTGGGGGTGGCGGTGCTACTCGCCGGCTACTTCCTGTTTAACCTGGAACCGGCGGCACCGACCGTCGAGCGGGCCAGCCTGTGGATGGATACGGTGAAGCGTGGCGAAATGCTGCGCGAGGTGCGCGGTCCGGGCACCCTGGTGCCGAAGGAGATCCGCTGGATTGCCGCCGAGACCTTGGCTCGGGTGGAACGCATTGTTATTCGGCCCGGTGCCACGGTGCAGGCTGACAGCATCATTCTTGAGCTCAGCAACCCGGAAGTGGTGGATCTCGCCCTGGCCGCCGAGGCCGAGCTGAAGGCAGCCGAGGCCGACTACCAGGCGCGTCAGGCCAGCCTGGCCAGTCAGGCGCTGGATCAACGTGCTCAGCAGGCCAGTGTCGAGGCCGATTACGAGTCGGCGCGCTTGCAGGCGGAAGCGGAGAAGGAGCTGGCTGCCAAGGGCATTATTCCGTCGATCCAGTATCGCCGTAGCCAGCTGGCCAGCGATCAGCTCAAGCTGCGCACCGAAATCGAGGCCGAGCGCAGTCGCGGGCTGAAGCAGTTGGTCGATGCCCAGCTGGCCGCCGATCGGGCCCGCCTGGAGCAATTGCGCAACGCCGCGACACTGCGTCGCCGGCAGGCCGATAACCTGCAGTTGCGTGCCGGTGTGGCCGGTGTGCTGCAGCAGGTGCCGGTGCAGGAAGGGCAACAGGTCACCCCGGGCACCAATCTGGCGCGGGTCGCCAAGCCGGGGGAACTGATGGCTGAGGTGCGCATTCCGGAAACCCAGATCAAGGATGTGGCGATCGGCCAGCCGGTGAAGGTCGATACCCGCAATGGCATCGTTGAAGGTCGGGTCAGCCGGATCGACCCGGCGGTGTTGAATGGCAGCGTGCTGGTCGATGTCGAACTGATCGGCGAGCTGCCGGCCGGGGCGCGACCGGACCTATCGGTCGACGCTAGCATCGAGATCGAGCGCCTACCCGATGTGCTGTACGTTGGCCGCCCCGCCTATGGTCAGGCCGAAGGGTCGGTGCGCTTGTTCCGTCTCGATGCCGAAGGCGATCGCGCCCTGCGCGTGCCGGTGCAGCTCGGTCGCACTTCGGTCAACTTGATTGAAATCCGCAACGGCCTGGCCGAGGGCGACACTGTCGTACTTTCGGATACCTCGGCTTGGGATGAATTTGATCGACTCAGGATTCGCTAACGCTTCAAGCCCCTCCCTCCAGGGGAGAGGGGCTCAAAGAACAGGCTTTACTTAACAGGACATCGCCATGACCCACTCAACCGCCGCCCTGCTTGAAATGAACGATATCGCCAAGGTGTTCTACACCGATGAGGTCGAGACCCACGCACTGGCGGGTGTGCACTTCCATATCCAACGCGGCGAATTCGTTTCGATTACCGGGCCGTCGGGCTGTGGCAAGTCGACCTTGCTGTCGATCCTCGGTCTGCTGGATACGCCCACCGCGGGCGAATACCGGCTGGCTGGGGTACCGGTGCAGGACATCGGTGCCGCCGAACGGGCGCGGATTCGTAACAAGGAGATTGGCTTTATCTTTCAGGCCTTCAACCTGATCGGCGATCTCAGCGTGTACGAGAACGTCGAGCTGCCGCTGACCTATCGTGAGGGCATGAGCAAGGCCGAGCGCAAGGAGCGCACCCTGGCTTCGCTGGAGCGGGTCGGTATGGCGCATCGACTGAAGCACTACCCGGCCCAGCTCAGCGGTGGTCAGCAGCAACGCGTGGCGGTGGCGCGCGCCCTGGTCGGTCAGCCCTCCCTGCTGCTGGCCGACGAACCGACCGGCAACCTCGACTCGAAAAACGGCGAGGCGGTGATGGGTCTGCTCGACGAGCTGCACAAGGCCGGCTCGACCATCTGCATGGTCACCCATGATCCGCGCTATGCCGATTTTGCCCAGCGCAAGGTGTTCATGTTCGATGGCCGGGTGGTGGACGAGGACACCCTGCACCGTCTGCGCCACGAAGAAGACCAGCGGCTCGACGCACAGATACGCATGGCGCGAGCGGCTGCGCCGTGAGCGCCTTAACCCATCCATTCATCGGCTTCGGTAGCGATCTGCGGCACAGCCTGCGCGGCCTGCTGTCGAAACCGTCGTTGATGATGGTTGCGGTGCTGACCCTGGCCTTGGGCATCGGTGCCAATACGGCGATCTTCTCGATCCTGCATGCCCTGCTGCTGCGGCCTCTGCCGTACCCGGATGGTGAACGTCTGGTCGATGTGCATAACACCTATCCGACCAGCAGCCTGCAGTATGCCGGCACTTCGATTCCCGATTATCTCGATCGCAAGGCGCAGGCCACCGCGCTGGCCGATCTCGCCCTCTATACCGGGGCCAGCTACAACCTGGCCGAATCCGGCGCGGCGCCGGAGCGCCTCACTGGTATCCGCGCCACACCTTCGCTGTTCAGCACCCTGGGTGTGCAGGCGCAACTCGGCCGGGTGTTCAATGAGGACGAGGCCAGCATCGGCAAGGAAAAGGTGGTGGTGTTGAGCCATGCCACCTGGCGCAATCGCTTCGATGCCGATCCGAACATTCTCGATAAAACACTGCGTTTCGCCGGCGAGCCGTACCAGGTGATCGGGGTGATGCCGGAGAGTTTTGCCTTTCCTTCGCCGCGCACCCAGCTGTGGACCCCATTCGCCTTCACCGATGATCAACGCAGCGACAATGAGCGCGGCAACGAATACTCGCAGACCATCGGCCGGCTGGCGCCGGGGGCCAGCATCGAGCAGCTGAACGCCGAACTGGATGCAATCGTGGCCCGCAATGCCGAGCGCCTGGCCGGCCTCGGCGACGAGCGGGCCAGCCGCTTCGCCGAATTCCTGCGCGGCGGCAATTTCACCGGTCGCGCCGAGTCGTTCCGTGAATACGAAATCGGCAGTCAGCGGCCGATGCTGCTCCTGCTGCAGGGCGCGGTCGCCCTGGTTCTGCTGATTGCAGTGGCCAATGTGGCCAATCTGCTGCTGGCGCGGATGACCGCGCGGCAGCGCGAACTGTCGGTGCGCAATGCCTTGGGCGCCAGTCGCTGGCGGATTGCCCGGCAACTGACCATCGAGTCGCTGAGCATCGCCCTGATTGGCGGCCTGGCCGGTCTGCTGTTCGCCGCCCTGTTGATCGAATGGCTGCCCAAGCTTGGCATGGGCGAGGCGCAACAGAAGTTCGATATCGCCCTGAACTTGCCGGTGCTCGGCTTTGCCCTGGGCGCCAGCCTGCTGGCCGGCCTGCTGGCGGCGGCAGTGCCGGTGATCTCCCTGCTCGGCGCCGATCTCAGTCGGGTGATCAATGACGCCGGCCGTCGTTCCGGCGGCGGTCGCATGGCCGGTGCCTCGCGCAATCTGCTGGTGGTGGCCCAGGTGTCGATGGCGACCTGTCTGTTAATCGGTGCCGGCCTGCTACTGCGTAGTTTCCTGTTGTTGCAACAGGAATCGCCAGGCTTCAATGCCGAAGGCGTGCAGAGCGCGATGATCGTGCTGCCCGAGCATCGCTACCCGGAGCGTGCCGACCGGGCGCGCATGTTCGAAGAGATTCTGCGCGAGCTGCGTGCTCAGCCCGGCATCGATCAGGCCAGCTATACATCCAACCTGCCGTTCTCCGGCGGGAATTCGCAGGGTACCTACTATATCGACGGCCTGGCAGTGGAAGACCAGTCGGCCGCCCCGCATGCCAATCAGCGGCAGATCGATGAGCAATACTTTGAGCTCATGCAGATTCCGCTGTTGCAAGGGCGCAGCTTTGCCAATACCGATCGTGCGGACAGTGAGCCGGTGGTGGTGGTGGATCAGCTGGTGGTGGATAAGTACTTCCAGGGCCAGTCGCCGATCGGTCAACGCATCAGCCGCAATCGCGAAGGCCCCTGGGCCACCGTGGTCGGCGTGGTGCCGACCATCAAGCACGGCAACCTGCGCGATACGGTGGGCAAGGAAACGGTGTATTGGCCGTATCGACAGGCGGTGCCGGGCAGCGGTGGTCTGTTGCTGCGCGGGCCGGCGGCGCTCGACCCCAGCACCGCCCAGGCGATGCGCGCTGCGGTGCAGCGGGTCGATCCCGAGCAGCCGCTGTTCGATGTACTGCCACTCAGCGACCGCATAGCCAATAGTTTGAGTGGTCAGCGGGCGCCGTTGAACCTGCTCGGCCTGTTCGCTACGGTAGCGATCATTCTGTCCGCCATCGGCATCTATGCCGTGCTGGCCTTCAACGTCGGCCAGCGCACCGGTGAGCTGGGCGTGCGGATGGCGATCGGCGCCGGTCGCGCACAGATTCTTCAGCTGGTGCTGCGCCAGGGCCTGCGCCTAATCGGCATCGGCCTGCTGATCGGCCTGATCGGCGCCGCCGTGCTCGGCCAGTTCGCCAAGTCGCAGCTGTTCGGTGTGACCCCAATCGATCCGCTGACCTTCGTCGGCGTGCCCTTGCTGTTGGCCGCGGTAGCCCTGCTGGCCTGCTGGCTGCCGGCGCGCCGCGCCGCCAGCGTCGATCCGATGGTGGCCTTGCGCTACGAGTGATGACTTAACCATGGACTGCGTTCAACAACCAAGCGAAAACAAGCCCCTCTCCCCTCGTGGGAGAGACCGATGTGCACCGATTTTCGTTGCACCGGTTTGCGCCCCGGAACTCCGTCCCCGATGTTCGGGCAGGGTTGCGGTGGGGTTAGGGAGCCGATCTGTTCCTACCCAGGGCCTCGCGTAGCGAGGTTCCTGGGTAGGGGAGAGACCGATGTGTGGCGGCTCGCCGCACCGGTTGGTGCCCCGGAACGCCCTCCCCAATGTTTGGGGAGGGTCGGGGTGGGGTTAGGGAGCCGATCTTTTCCTGCCCGGGGCCTCGCGTAGTGAGGTTCCTGGGCAGGGAGTAAGGCGTAACACGCTGCTAGGAGCCTGTGATGTCAACCCTCTGGTTCGAATTGAAAATGGCCTGGCGCTCCTTGCAGCGCACGCCCGGCTTCACCTTGAGTGCGGCGCTGATGCTATGCGCCGGGCTGGCGGTGTGCATGTATGTGTTTGGCGCCATTCAGAGCTTCCTGATGCGGCCGTTGCCGCTCAATCAGCCCGAGCGACTGCTGCACATGGAGTACACGCCGCTGGACAACGTGCCAATGTCGGTCGAGATCGGCATTCGCACCTTTATCGATCTGGAGCGCGAGCAGACCCAGCTTAACCAGCTGTCTGGCTATCATGGCGGCACGCTCAACCTGAGCGACGACGATACCCGCCCTGAGCGCTACAACGGTGCCTTCGTGATCGGCGACATGTTTGCCGCCTATGGCGTGCCAGCGATGCTGGGTCGTTATCTGCAGCCCGCCGATCAGGCCAGCGAAGCCGAGCCGACCGTGCTTCTCGGCTACTCGATCTGGCAGCAACGCTATGCCGCCGATCCGGCCATCATTGGCCGGCTGATCCGGGTCAACGGGCGACCGGCGCGGGTGGTCGGGGTGATGCCGAACGGCTTTCGCTTTCCGTTCGACAATCAGGTCTGGGTGCCGATCATCCGCAAGACCCCCGACTATCCGCGTGATCAGGATCCGACCCTGGAAGTGTTCGGGCGCCTGAAAGATGGCGCCACCCAGGCCAGTGTCAGCGAAGAGATGAATGCCTTGATTGGCCGAATCCGCCAGGCGCATCCGGACAGCGTGCCGGCGACTTCGGTCGTGATCAAGCCGTATCAGGAAGAATTCGTCGGCAGCAATACCAAGAAGATTCTGTGGACGATGTTCGCCGCGGTGGTGTTTGTGTTGCTGATTGCCTGTGCCAATGTCGCTAACCTGTTGTTTGCTCGGGCAGCCGGGCGTACTCGCGATATCGCGGTGCGCAGTTCGCTCGGCGCCACCCGTGCTCGGCTGGCCATGGGCATGGTGGCGGAAAGCCTGATCCTGTCCTTCATTGCAGTCATTCCCGCGGTGTTGCTGGCGCACTGGGCGGGCGAGCTGACCATGGAGGCACTGCGCTCGGGCGATGATCCGCCGCCGTTCTGGATGACCGAGTCACATTTCGACTGGCTGTTCGCAGCCTGCGCGGTGGCCCTGGCGGTACTGGCCGGTGTGGTTGCCGGCCTGCTGCCCGGTCTCCGCTTAGCGCGCGGTTCCGCCGCTCAGGTGATTCGCGATGGCAGTGCCTCGCTGACCGCCGGCAGCACCAGCAAGGTTCTGGTGGTCGCCGAGGTGGCGATGTCACTGGCCTTGCTGGTCGCCACCGGGCTGATGGTGCGCGGCATCCTCAACCTGGAGCAGTTCGACATCGGTGCCCGAAGTGAGGGCCTGGTCACCGCGCGCTATGGCCTGTTCGAGACCCAGGCCGCCGATGACGCTGCCCTTCGCCAACACCAGCGGCGAGTACTTGAGGCCATGCAGAAAATGCCAGCGGTGCAGGGCGCGACCCTGACCACGGCCTTGCCGATGGCCAATACCGGCTTTACCAGCTGGTACTCGCCGGAGGGCGAAGTCATCGCCGAGCCGCAGCGCACACCAATGGCCTACGACGTGCGGGTCGATCAGGGCTTTTTCGAACTGTTCCAGATTGGCTTGCAATCGGGTCGGTTATTCGATACCCGTGATCGTGCCGACAGCCTGCCGGTAGCGGTGATCAGTCGGGCACTGGCTGAGCGCCACTGGCCGGGGCAGGACCCTCTTGGCAAGCGCCTCAGGATGGAACGATATGATAGGAATGAAGCGCCCTGGGTGACGGTAATCGGCGTGGTCGGCGAGGTTGCCTATGACGGCGAAGCGATCGCCCAGAGTCGTGATGGCGCACTGCGGCCGGCGGTGTATCGGCCGATGGATCAAGCCCCCTCGCGCTTCGTCAGCATCGCCGTTGCCGGCAGTGGCGATGAACAAGCCGTGGCCGATGCGATGCGCGAAGCCATGCGTCAGGTCGATGCCGATACTCCACTGTACTGGGTACGCAGCCTGCAGAGCTGGATCGATGGTGCTGCCACCGATCACCGCATCGTCGGTACCATCTTCAGCATGTTCGGCGTGTTTTCACTGGCCCTGGCCTCGGCCGGACTGTACGCCGTGCTGGCCTTCGCCGTCGCGCAGCGCACCCGTGAGATTGGCGTGCGCCGTGCGCTCGGCGCCACCGCGCGCGACATCCTGCGCATGGTCGTCGGCCAAGGCGCAGGGCAGGTCGCGCTGGGTCTGCTGCTCGGCCTGCCCCTGGCCCTGGGTTTCGGCTTCGCCCTGCAGGACATTCTGTACAACGTCTCCAGTGCTGACCCGCTGACCTATATCGTGGTGTTCGGTGTGTTCGGTCTGGTTGCGCTGTCCGCCTCGGCCCTGCCCGGCCGCCGTGCACTGCGTGTCGAGCCGAGTGAGGCCTTGCGTTACGGGTGATGGTCAACCCATTCCCTAGTCGAAGCGGCCTGAAGCCTCTCTCCCCTGGCGGAAGGCCTGTTGGGAAGAGGGAGAGAGCCCTATCCGGTCAAAGGATCAACAGCATGAGCAGCTCAACACTACGTTACGCCCTGCGCCGTATCGGCAACGCGCCCAGTTTCAGCCTGAACATCGTCATCATGCTGACCCTGGGGGTGGCATTGAGCGTCTGCATGTTTGCCACCTTGCAGGGCGTGTTTGGCAGCCTGCCGTTTCCGAACTCCGATCAGGTGGTGGTGGTCGAGGTCAGTCATCCGGAACGCGGTGTGGAAGGCGGCAGCCTGACACCGGCCGAGGCGATGCGCCTGTCGCAAGCGGACACCCCGTTCGCCAAATTCGGCTTCTATGCCTGGGGCGGCATGACGGTGTATCAGGACGAGCGGCCGCGCGAGTTCAATATGGTGAATGTCGGGCCGGGTTTCTTTGCCGCGCTTGGCATGCAGCCCTTGCATGGCCGCTGGTTCAGCGAGGACGAATTCGAACAGCCCAGCGCTACGGTGATTCTCTCGCAGAGTGAATGGATGCGGCTGTTCGGCGGCGATCCGACGGCGATCGGCAAGCGCCTGCGAACCTCGGCCGGTGACCTGGAACTGATCGGCGTGATGCCGGAGGCTTTCGCCATTCCTAGCCCCACCGTGGGTGCCTGGCGTGCCATGCCGCGCAATGCCTATCCGACCGATCAACCCTGGGTGTGGAATGCACGCTTCGTCAATGGCTTGGCGCGGCTCGATCCGACGCAGTCGAACGATGTGTTGCAGTCGCGGCTGGATGCCGTCTCCGATGAGCTGGCCGAGCGCTACCAGCTTGGCCAGCCGGCGGCGCGGATCGCGGTGCAGCCGATGTTGGAGCGGATCGTCGGTGGACTCAGGCCGGTGTTATGGAGCGCCTTTGCCCTGGCCGTGCTGGTGCTGCTGATCGCCTGTGCCAATGTCGCCATCCTGGTCGATGCACGGCAGGTGGCGCGACGACATGAGCAGGCGGTGATGCAGGCCCTGGGCGCCAGCCGCGGGCAATTGTATCGCTCCTTGCTGTTGGAGATCTTCCTGCTATCCGCGTTCGCGGTGGCGGCCGGCTGTCTGATTGCCTCTGCCGGCATCGACGGCCTGCGCGAGCTGGCTCGCGACAGCCTGCCGCGGGTCGATGCCATTGCCATCGATGGCTGGGTGCTGCTGTTTGCCGCCGCGCTGGGCCTGCTGGTGCCGATGGCCACCGCCCTGGCCGGGGCGCTGAAGCCACGCGCCGACGCTGCCGACGCCATTCGTGCCGGTGGCCGCGGCATGATCGGTGCCAGTCGACGACGGGCCTGGCTGCCAGCCCTGGGCGCGGCACTGTCCACCACCAGTCTGGTCGCGGCCAGCGCCCTGTTGTTGAGTCTGTGGCAGCTGAAGAATGTCGATCCCGGCCTGCGCCATCAGCAGATCTATGCCTTGCAGCTGTTCCACGGTGGCGCACCGGACAAGCAACGCGACTTCGCACGCCGTTTGCGCGAACGGCTGGCCGAATTGCCCGGCGTGGACCAGGTGGCGGTGACCAGTGCGGCGCCGCTGTCGCAGATCGGCAGTTTCGAGGTCGATGTCAAATTGCCCGAGCGTGACCAGCCGGAAGGTTTTCGACTCGGCCTGCGCCGGGTCAGTCCGAACTACGGCGACCTGCTGGACATCGGTCTCGTGGCTGGGCGTGGCATCGAGGCCGGTGATCGCGACGGCGCCGACAAGGTGGCGGTCATTAACCAGGAGTTGGCGCGCCGGTTATTCGGCGAAGCGGCGGCGCTGAATCGCCTGCTCGAGCTGCCGCTGGGGCAGGGCGAACGGGTTCGCTACCGGGTGGTCGGCGTGGTCGAAGACAGTCTTAACAATGGGCTGCGCTCTGCGGTCGGGCCAGAGCTGTGGGTGCCATTCGAGGACACCCCGAGCGTCGGCGTGACCTTCCTGGTCGCCAGTCGGTTGCCCCTGGCCAATTACGAGAAGCAGTTCAGCGACGCCTTGTTCGAAGTCGACCCACAGGAAGCCAGCACCCGGATGTTTGCGCTTAGCGATGATTTCGAGGCGCAACTGGCCTCGGCGCGCTTCTTTGCTCGTACCGTTGGTGCGTTCGCCCTGGCCGCGCTGTTGCTGGCAGCCTTTGGCGTCTACGCGGTGGCGGCCCTGCGCCAGCAGCAGCGCAGCAGCGAGTTCGGCCTGCGTCTGGCGATCGGCGCCCGGCCGATGAAATTGCTGGTACAGATGCTGCGCGAGAGCCTGCGTTCGGTTGTGCTGGGCATGGCAGTGGGTGTGCTGCTGGCCCTGGGCGTGCTGCGCCTGCTGCAGGGCCAGCTGTTCGGCCTGGAGCAGGCCCGCTTCGAGGTGATGATCTACGGACTGACCAGCTTGATCGTGGCTGCCGTCCTGGCTGCTCTGCTGCCGGCCTGGCGCGCTGCCCACACCGATCCCATGGACGCCCTGCGTCACGAATAGGCAACCCTGATGAACATGCTGTTTGATCTACGCGCCGCGCTGCGCTCGCTGAGCAAGAGTCCGCTGTTTGTGCTGCTGGCCTGCAGTTCACTGGCCCTGGGCATTGGGGTGAACGCGGCGATCTTCTCGCTGTTCGATCAGATCATGCTGCGGCCCTTGCCGGTGGCCCAGCCCGAGCAACTGGTGAACCTGGTCTCGCCTGGGCCGCGCTGGGGCTCGACCTCGAACAACAACGCCGGCTCGCGCGAGAGCATCTTCAGTTATCCGATGTACCGTGATCTGCGCGCCCTGGATGCCGGCTGGCAAGGGCTGGCTGCCCACCGCAGCATCGATGCCAATCTTGCCTTGGGCCAGCTCAGTCGCAGCAGCAACGCCGCCCTGGTGTCGGACAATTACTTCAGCCTGCTGGGGCTACAGCCTGCGCTGGGTCGCTTGATTGGCAGCGGTGACGAGGGCGCTCCGGGTCAGCAGCCGGTGGCGGTGCTGGCGCATGGCTTCTGGCAGAACCAGCTGGGCGGAGATCCTGCGCTGCTGGGCCAGTCGATCAAGGTCAATGGCCGTGACCTGACCATCGTCGGCGTGGCGCCGCCTGGCTTTCGTGGCACCACACTGGGCGATCCGATCGATCTATTTGCGCCGATCAGTCTGGCCGACTGGCTGCAGCCAAATCGCCGCCCGGCCCTGGCCGAGCGCAATAACTACTGGGTCTATCTGTTCGCCCGGCTGGCGCCCGGACAAACGATCGATACCCTGGCCGGCGGCCTGCAGTCGCGCTACCAGACCCTGTTGCGCGAGGTGGAGCTGCCTGTTCAAGATCACTTGAATCAGCAACAGCAGGCTGAATTCGTAGCTAAGAGCTTGCTGCTGCGGGATGGTCGCTTCGGGCAAAGCAGTGTGCGTGACAGCAGCCAGGTCGGGGTCAGCATTCTGTTGGCGGTGGCCAGCCTGGTCTTGCTGGTGGCCTGTCTGAACGTGGCCAACCTGCAATTGGCGCGTGGCACCCAGCGCGCCGGGCAGATCGCGCTGCGGGCGGCGATCGGCGCCGGCCGTTGGCGCCTGCTGCGCGAGCTGTTGGCCGAGTCGATCCTGCTGGCCGTGCTCGGCGCGCTGATCGCCCTACCGGTAGCGCAGGCCTTGTTGAGCTTTCTGGCCGAACTGCTGCCGGCGGGCGCCAATGCAGCGCTCAGTTTTACCCTGGACTATCGACTGATCGGCTTTGCCCTGCTGGTGGCCCTGCTATCGGTGCTGCTGTTTGGCGCCTTGCCGGCCTGGCAGGTGGCCCGCACCGCGCCGATGGACGTGTTGCGCCAGGCGGCGACGCATTCGGCTCATCCGGTGGCGGTGCGCTTTCGCACCGCGCTCGCCGTGCTGCAGATTGGACTGTCGACCGCCAGCCTGATCATGGCTGGCCTGTTCAGCCAGAGTCTTAACAACATCTTCAGCTCAGACTCCGGCATGCAGATCGAGCGGGTGATCAGCTTTTCGCTGGCGCCGCAGCGCAATGGCTACAGTGCCGAACAGTCGCTGCAGCTGTTCGATCAGTTGGAAGCACGGCTGGCGGAATTGCCCGGGGTCGAGTCGGCGACGACCTCCCTGGTGCCCCTGCTCAGTGGCTCGGACTGGGGCACCAATGTGTCGGTGCAGGGCTTTCCCAACGATGACCCCGACCAGAACCATTCGCTGTACAACCAGGTCGGCGCCGACTACTTCCGTACCCTGAGTATTCGAAGGTTGGCCGGACGTGATTTCGAACACGCCGATAGCGCCGATCGACCGAAGGTCGCCATCGTCAACCGTGCTTTTGCTGAGCAGTTTGGGCTGGGCGACCAGGCGGTGGGCAAACGCATGGCCCTGGGCGAGACCCAGGATCTGGATATGGAAATTGTCGGTGTTGTGGAAACCACCAGTTATAACGACGTCACCCAACGCGATCAGCCGCAGTTCTTCCTGCCGCGCCGTCAGGGCAGCGGCAGCAGCGCGCTGAATTTCCTGATCAAGACCCAGGGGCCGGTTGAGCCCCTGCAGCAGGCCATACCCGCCATCATCGCCGAGATCGATCGCAGCCTGCCGCTGCAGCAGGTCAGTACCCTGGAGCAGGACATGCGCGATCACCATTCCCTGCAGGCTCTGGTCGGCACCCTGTCCAGCGGCTTTGCCCTGCTCGCTACGGTACTGGCGGCGCTGGGCGTGTACGGCGTGGTGAACTACTCCTTGCAGCAACGACTGCGCGAGTTCGGCCTGCGTCTGGCCCTGGGCGCACCACCGGCCAGGCTGCGCGCGCAGATCCTTAACCAGGTGTTGCGTCTGTTTGCCGGCGGTGCGGCGATCGGCCTGCTGCTCGGTGTGCTGAGCGGTCGCAGTGCCGAATCCTTGCTGTTCGGGCTGAGCGGCAGCGATCCGTTGACTTTGCTGATCGCGCCCGCCCTGTTGGCGCTGATAGTCATCCTGGCCACCTGGCGCCCGGCCTGGCGCGCTGGCCAGGTCGATCCGATGCAGGCGTTGCGGTATGAGTAGAAGAGCCCCTCTCCCCCTGCGGGAGAGGGGTTGGGGTGAGGGGTGAAATCCTCGCGAAGACCTCCCCCTCTCCCCCGACCCCACTCCCGCCCGGGGAGAGGGGGGGCAGTGACCTCCATAACCAGTGACTTGATCAATGATCACCCTCACCAACATCAACAAGACCCTGCGCACCCCGGCCGGCCCCTGGTCGGTATTGCGCGATATCGAGCTGCAGATCGCCGAAGGCGAGTTCGTCTCGATCATGGGCCCATCGGGCGCCGGCAAGACCAGTCTGCTGAGTCTGCTCGGCCTGCTCGATAGCGAGTTCGAGGGCGATTATGTACTCGCCGGCAAGTCGGTGCGCAGCTTGCGCGATGCTGAGCGCAAGCAGCTGGCCGCCAGTGCGATCGGCTTCGTGTTTCAGCACTACCATCTGATCGATGATCTCAGCGTGGCCGAGAACATCGAGTTGCCACTGGACTATCGTGGCGTACCCAAGGCCGAGCGGCGGGCGCGAGTGAACGAGGTGTTGAGCGAGTTCGAGCTGGCCGAAAAGAGCCGCTGGTATCCGCGCATGCTGTCCGGCGGCCAGCAGCAGCTGGTGGCGGTGGCACGGGCAATCGCGCCGCGACCGAAACTGCTGTTGGCCGATGAGCCGACCGGCGCCCTGCACAGCAGCCAGGGCGAGATGATCATGCAGGTCTTGCAGCGGCTGAATCAGGCCGGTACCACCATCGTCCAGGTGACGCATCATCCGGACTACGCGCAGCGCGCCGGACGTGTCTTGCAGATGCGCGATGGTCGGCTGGTGGCCGCGGGCCGGTAGAATGGTGGCGGCGCAAGCGCGGGCCCACTCCGTCGAACGGTCGGATGCAAAAGCTTCAAGCCGCCAGATCGATCACACACACAGCAGGTGCGAAGCAAGAATGGGATTTGCGAGGAAGAATGGTGTCTACATCACCCGCTGGCTGGCCATCGCCACGATTGTCTTTGGTAGTCTGTTTTACCTCGTCGGCGCCGCGCTAAAACCAGACTACTCGCACCTCAGTCACTTCATCAGTGAACTCAATGCCAGCGGTACACCCTGGGCCAGGTCGCTGGGCCTGTTCGGATTCGTGCCGCTTGGACTATTGTTCAGCGGCTTCCTGATCGCTGCATCTCCGTTGGTTCAGGTTGGCGGTGCCAGTCGTGTTGGGTTCTGGCTGCTCTGGTCGCAGCCCGTCGCCTTCATCGGGGTGGCGCTTGCTCCTTGTGATCCAGGCTGCCCGCTAGGCGGTTCGCTGACCCAGGTCGCGCATGACATCCTCGGCGTGCTGACCTACTTTGCCGGCGCAGCGGCGATGGTCTTGCTATCGTTTTCACCGGTCCTTTCGCCGCATTGGCGCAGCACGCTGATGGCGTCCGGCATCGCCTGGATGCTGCTCTTTGTGCTGATGCTGCAGCCTGAGCTGGCTCAGGTTAGAGGCCTGCTGCAACGCATAGCCGATGGACTTCTCGCTATGGTCGTGGCGCTGGTAGCGTGGCGGCTGGTAGGGCAGCCTGCATTATCTCGCGGCGCGCTTCATCTCAGGAGCCAGCCATGAGTGCTCAAGCACGCATCTTGATTGTCGATGACCAGGCCGATGTGCTGGCCGCCCTGCGTCTGTTGTTGAAGGCCGAGGGCATGGCCTGCGCGACCTGCGATTCGCCGCGGGCGGCGCTGGAGGCGGTGGGCAAGCAGGCCTACAACTGCGCCCTGATCGATCTCAACTACACCCGTGATACCACCTCGGGCGAAGAAGGGCTGGCGCTGTTGCGTGAACTGCGCGAAGCCGATCCGGAGCTGTCGGTGGTGGTGATGACCGCCTGGGGCAGTATTGATCTGGCTGTGCGGGCAATGCGCGAGGGTGCCGCCGACTTCATCGAGAAGCCGTGGGAGAATCATCGCCTGCTCAGCGTACTCGCCGCCCAGGTGCAGCTCAGCGAAAGCCGTCGCAAGACCGCCAAACTATCAGCTGAGAATGCCCTGCTGCGCGGTGAAGACAGCGACTTCATTGCCGAATCCAAGGCCATGCAGCCAGTGCTGGAGATGCTCAAGCGGGTCGCACCCACCGATGCCAATGTGCTGATCCTGGGCGA
Organism: Pseudomarimonas arenosa; assembly: GCF_014841215.1. Classification (GTDB taxonomy): domain Bacteria; phylum Pseudomonadota; class Gammaproteobacteria; order Xanthomonadales; family Xanthomonadaceae; genus Pseudomarimonas; species Pseudomarimonas arenosa. The sequence goes on along the minus strand of NZ_JACYTR010000080.1, from coordinate 2,332 downwards.
GAACGGCACCGGCAAGGGCGTGCTGGCACGCGCCGTACACGCGATGAGTCGGCGTGCCGAGGCGCCGCTGATCAAGGTCAATATGGGGGGCTTGAGTGAGCACGTGTTCGAGTCGGAAATGTTTGGTCATGTGCGCGGTGCCTTTACCGATGCCAAGAGCGATCGCCTCGGCCGCTTCGAGCTGGCCGATGGTGGCTCGCTGTTTCTCGATGAGATCGCCAATATCCCGGCCAGCCAGCAGCCGAAATTGCTGCGCGTGCTGGAAGAGGGTGAGTTCGAGCGGGTCGGTTCCTCGCGCACGCTGAAAGTCGATGTTAGGCTGATCTCGGCGACCAATGCTGATCTACGCGAAGAGGTCAACGCTGGCCGCTTCCGCAAGGATCTGTTGTTCCGCCTGAATACGGTGGAGATCAAACTGCCGCCGCTGCGCGAACGCGGCGAAGATATCCTGCCGATGGCCGAGGCCTTTCTGCAGCGCAGTGCGGCGCGCTACCACAAGGATGGCATGCGCTTTTCCGAGGCGGCGCGTCAGGCCCTGCAGCGCTACAGCTGGCCGGGCAATGTGCGCGAACTGGCCCATGTGATCGAACGCGCGGTATTGATGGCGCCGGCGCAGCAGATCGATGGCCTGGACTTCGGACTCGAGCTCGGTCAATCGCAAGCGAGCAAGACAGCGAACGGCGCTCCCGAGGTCGATCTGGCCGCGATCCAGGGCGAGGGTGAAGCGCCAACCCTGGAGCAGGCCGAGCGCGAACTGATTCGCCAGGCACTGGATCGCTGCGAGGGCAATATCCAGAAGGCTGCTGATGTGCTGGGGTTGTCGCGTGGCGCCCTGTACCGCCGGCTGGAAAAGTATGGGCTGGAAACCTGATGGTCGGAGACTGGCGCTCACGGCCGCAGGGCGCCAGCTTCGAGCGCCGTCTGCGGCTTGGCATCGTTGCCGTGTTGCTGCCGGCGCTGATGGTGATCGGCCTGCTGCTGTATCAGTTGCGTCCGCTGTCCACCTTGAACGGCTTCCTGCTCGGCTTTGCCGCGCTGGCTACCCTGATTCTGGCGGCGCGCCTGTTTCAGCGCGTGGTCTATCCACTGTACACCCTGTCCAACCTGCTCGAAGCCCTGCGCGAGGGTGACTATTCACTGCGCGGCTCGCGCGCCCACCGCGGCGATGCGATCGGTGATGTGATCTGGGAGGTCAACACCTTATCTCACACTTTGCGCGAACAGCGGCTGCGGGTGGAAGAGGCCACCGCCCTGCTTGGCAAGGTGATCGAAGCGATCGATATCGCCCTGTTCAGTTTTGATGATCGCGATCAGCTGCGTCTGATCAACCCAGCCGGCGAGCGCCTGTTGGGCATGCGCGACGAGCTGGCGCTGGGGCAGACTGCACAGGCCTTGCAGCTTGAGTTTGCCCTGGATGCGCGACAGCACGGCACCATTGCGCGCGCTTTTCCCGGCGGTAGCGGTCGCTTTGATGTGCGCACCTTCGGCTTTCGCGAAGGCGGTCGGCCGCATCGCCTGATTGCGGTCAGCGACCTGTCGACCGCCCTGCGCGAGGAAGAGCGACTGGCCTGGCAACGACTGATCCGGGTGTTAGGACATGAGCTGAACAATTCGCTGGCGCCGGTGAAGTCGCTGGCCGAGACCTTGCACCGATTAGTACGGATCGAGCCGCCACCGGAAGACTGGCGCGAGGATGTCGAAGCCGGCCTGAAAGTGATTGCCGATCGCGCCGCCTCGCTGAGCCGCTTCATGCAGGCCTATTCCACCCTGGCCAAGCTGCCGCCACCCAATCGGCGCCCACTGGTCCTGCTGCCCCTGCTGCAGGGGGTGGTGCGCTTGGAAACCCGGGTGCCGATTGCGATCCAATGCCCGGCCGAACTTGCCGTGCTGGCCGACCCCGATCAACTGGAGCAGGCCCTGATCAATCTGCTGCGCAACGCCGCCGAGGCCTGCCAGGAAACCGGCGGAGAGGTGGAACTGATTGTCGAGTCGGACGCTGACTGGGTGAAACTTCAGGTGGTGGATGAAGGCCCCGGCATCGCCGCGGCCGACAACCTGTTCGTGCCCTTCTTCACCACCAAGCCGGGCGGCTCCGGCATTGGTCTCGCCCTGGCCCGACAGATCGCCGAATCGCATGGTGGCCGCCTTAGCCTGGAGAATCGCCGTGATGCGCAGGGCTGTGTGGCCTGCTTGAGCTTGCCCGTGCAGGGCTAGGAGCCTGGGCGGCAGAAACCTGTCTCGATAATATCGCGGCATGCCGACGACCTATCGCCCGTATCACCCAGACCAGAGTTTTCTTCTTCCGCCGTCTCCCGCTGAGTGGTTGCCCGAG
>NZ_JACYTR010000008.1 GCF_014841215.1 Pseudomarimonas arenosa | reverse complement strand
TTCGCTATGCTCGGTCGGCTGCTGTCGCAGCTACGCGGGACTGCGTCCCGATCTCGCCCAAGTGGGCCCACCACTTGGGCTCGTCGCGCCTTGCACTCGACGCAAAGTCCTCGGTGATCATCCTGAAATATCCGGGCTAGCAGGCCGCTGAGACTCATTTCACCGGCCTTATACTTGCGCGCCACGGAAGGCGCGCACGGAAGTCAAACACGCAGTTGTTTGATTCCTGGCAAACCGTTCGACAAGCTCTAAGCGGGTGTGGCGCGGCTTTGCCGCGACCGGCTTGCCATGAGCCGGTCGAAGGGTTGCGCTGGAAGAACTCCCGGGTGGCGTTTTCAGCGCCGCGCCTCGTCGCAACATGCTTGTAAGCGCGGGCCTTTTTCCGATAGTTTGCTTCGACGACGGGCAATACGCCTGGTCACCACTCGGAGGCAACTCATGGGTCTGATTCAAGCAGTGGCGGGTTCGATTGGCGGTACGCTTGCCGACCAGTGGAAAGATTTCTACACGGTGCCGGATGGCTTGCCAGCGACCGCCGCGCTGTTCGCTGCGGTGCCGCGCGGACAGAATGCTGGCCGCGGATCGAATACCAAAGGGTCTTCGAACATCATCAGCAATGGCAGCCGGATCGTGGTGCCCGAGGGGTATGGGCTGCTGCTGTTTCAGGATGGGGCGATCACCGGCCTCGCCGCTGAGGCGGGCGCCTATGAATGGCGGTCCGATGATCTCAATTCGAAATCGATCTTTGCTGGCGACGATCTGGTCGAATCGCTGATCAAGCAAAGCTGGGAGCGCTTCAAGTTCGGCGGTCAACCTGGGGCACAGCAAGCCGCCTTCTTTGTGTCATTGAAGGAACTGCCGGACAACCGCTTCGGCACGCAGTCGGAAATCTACTGGGACGATGGCTTCCTGAACACCCAGGTCGGCGCGGTCACCCGTGGTTCGTACACCCTGAAGATCGTTGATCCAATCCTGTTCGTAAAGAACTTCGTGCCCGCCGCATATTTGCAGCCGGGCAAGGTCTTCGATTTTACCGACATCGACAATGCTGCTGCCGGTCAGCTGTTCAACGAGGTGGTGGGCTCTCTGGCGCCGGCCTTCAGCCTGTACACCAATGACCCTGGCAAGGGCAATCGCATTACCAAGCTGCAGCAGGATTCAATTGGCTTTGCCAGGAGCCTTTCCGAGGCCGTCGAGCAGGCCTATCAATGGAAATCCGATCGCGGCCTCGCCATCGTCAAGACCGCCATCGTCTCGATTGAGTACGATCCAAACACCAGGGAGCTGCTGAAGACAGTGCAGCGTGCCGACGCGCTGTCCGGCTCGCGCGGAAATTCAAACTTGCAGGCCAGCGTTGCCGCCGGCATCCAATCGGCCGGAGAAACCGGCGGCGCCGCGGGCGTCATGGGCATCGGAATGGCCACCGGCATGCTCGGCGGCGTTGGAAGTCTGCAGCAGCCCACTGCCCCGGCTGCCGATGACCCTATCGCCAAACTGAAGAAGGCCAAGGAGATGCTCGATCTCGGGCTGATCACCCAGGCCGACTACGACGCCGCCAAGGCCAAGGCCTTGGGTCTGTAGCAGCGCATCGGCCTTGAGTATGTCGAACGCAAATCAGCCGCCGCCGTTGCCCACCGGCCCCGGTTCGCCCCAGGAGGTGCCGCCGCCTCCTGGCAGTTTGCCGATGGATCCATCGCACCTGCCGGGACCGATTCGCGAGGAGCTTGAGGCCCCAGACCCGGTCGCGCTGGACACCTCCGCGGAAGAACTCAAGGATGGTGCTAACCACTGCCCGAAGTGCGGCGCGACTGACATACGCCATAAACCCGGCAGTGACTTGTTGATCTGCGTGTTCTGTCGCAACGAATGGCATGGCAACCGAGTCGAAGAGGAGTTTGGCCTGGGCGAGGGCCATGATGATCTGACTGGCACGATCATCGCCTCCGGTGCGCGGGACATCGCGGCCGATGCTGCGGTACTGATGAGTTTCAAGTGTAGCGGTTGCGGCGCTGAAGTCACCATCAATACCGAAAGCGCCATGACCGCGCGTTGTCACTGGTGCCGCCATGTCTTTGGCATCAATGAGCAGGTTGCCAATGGCGCCGTGCCCGATGCCGTACTGCCGTTTCGGATCAAGAAGGACGACGCCGTCGAACGCATTCGTCAGTTCGTCCACAAGCGACAGATGTTCGCATTGAAGGCATTCAAGGAACAGTTCACTCCCGAGAACGTGGTCGGCGTGTACCTGCCGTACATGATCGTCGACGGCAAGGTGAGCGCCAGCGTGGTGGGGAAGGGCGAGATCGAAACCCGCCGTTACACACGCGGCAGCGGCAACAACAAGAAAACCTACTACGACGCCGATGTCTATCATGTCGATCGGCAAATCGACTTCACCGTCGATGACTTGACGCTGGAATCCTCGGGCGAGCGGGGCAACCTCGATACGCGCAAGAACACCAACAACATCATCAATACGATCCTGCCGTTCGACACCAAGAACGCAGTCACTTGGAACGCCTCTTATCTTTCCGGTTATAGCTCGGAGAAACGTGACCGCGACGTGGAGCATCTGCGACCACGACTCGAAGATCAGCTGCTGTCGATCGCGCGCGCACAGGTGCTTGACTCGGTGAGACGGTTCGATCGCGGTGTTCGCTGGGAAGAAGAAGGCCTGCACGTGCATGGCACGCGCTGGGTGTCGATGTACTTGCCGGTGTGGCTGTATTCCTACCACCAACCCGGCAAGAACGGCGGCATGCTGCACTACATTGCAGTGAATGGTCGCACCGGTGAAACCATGGGTAGCGTGCCAGTGCAGCAGTGGAAGCTGATCACCGCTGCGCTCACCGTGGGCACCGTCATCGAAGGCATAGCACTCTGGTTGATAGGGCTTTAGACATGAGCGATGACAGTGGTCTTTGGTTACTTGCTCTTGGCCCTGCCGGCGCGGCTGGTCTCTACTGGGCGCTGTACCGGCACTACCGCAACACCGACAAATCACACAGCTTCGAACACGAGACCGAAGTCAAGGCACAGCCAGTAACCGGCTCGGAGCACAAAGTGGGCGAGGTGAAAGGCACCCGTGACCAAAGCATCTCCGGCGACAACGTGAGCGCGTTCCGCAAGCGGGTGAGAAGGGCCGCGGGCAGGGCGGATACCCGCTAGCCCGGATATTTCATGAGGTCGCGCCGAAAGATCCGGCGATTCCAGGCGGGGCGAGAGTTTCGACCGATGGTGTTGAGATAACAGAGTGTTCGCGATCTTTCGGCGCTGGCACGGCCCTCATTCGGCCGCTGCGCGGCTACGCAGGGCATTCGCCCTGAGGTCCTTTGCGCCCCTCATGAAATAGCCGGGCTAAGGTGTCGACTCGCCAAGGTGGCGTTGTGCTTCCTTATCTCCTGGCGGGTGATGGCTCACTCGCTTCTGCTGGCGCGCCGGCTGGATGCGGTTCTATCGACAGATTCACTCGCTGCTGCAAGAGGCCGAGCAGACGGCGCTGGAGATGTTGAGCCTGGCCAACCTAACGCTGTGTTATGCAGCCGCTGACCGACAGCGCTTGAGAAAACATCGAATACTCTCGCAGCAGTCAGAACGAACGCATAGCTGGAACGCCGCACGACATGCTACGGGCAAGATCCGCTGGTAGAAAGACAGACGACCAGTGGGGAAGACGCGCGACTATCAGCTGAAACGGCAACAAGCCGAACTCTCCAGTTGTAGTGGCCATCTGCACTCGGGGTTGCCCAGTACCAACCCAATTTGACGGTAACGTCCGGGCCTTCTTGCAGGGATGCGACCGGATGAGCAGGAAAAAGATCCGGGTCGACCACGCCGGAAACCGCCTGCACAAGAAACCCGATCGCCTCAGGGTTTGTGCCCTCAGGCCAAACGATACGAAGTCGAAGCTCCAGAGAGCCAGCCCCATCACAACTGGTACCGCCTCCAACGAACGGAATGAAGCTCTTCTCCATCAGCTCCAGAACAACCGGAAGTTCCTGCCCGGACCCAACAGAACTAGAGACTTTGAACGGAGGGGACTCGACGAGAATGCATGCCGCAGCGAGCGGAGACCCGATCAATAGCCAGAAGAATGCGAAAAGCCTTTCCACGCGCGCTCTAACACCGCGTTCGCATTGATTCCCGCGCACGCTCCTGAGCGGCGGGGCTGGCGGCGTGCTTGGCGACGGCATGCCCCCAGGCCTTGTCGATGTAGGCGAGGGCATCGGGGGTTTTACAGGCGGTATCGCCGTGATCGACCTGCACCGTGCCAATGCGTTGGGCGGCGGCGCTGGCGGATTGGCGTAGCTCTGGGTTGCGGCAGCCGATTTCGATCAGGCTGAGGTTCATCGCTTCGCGAATCGCATTGGGCGCGGTGTGGATGTCGCGCTCTATCGTTTGCAGGTGGGCGAGAAACCAGCTGTCATCCAGGGCCTCGTTGAGCATCGCCAGGCGGCCCACCAGCTTCCAGCCGATCACCTGCTGCTGTTCACTGGCCGACGCCAGCCAGGGTTCGACGCAGGCCGGCGAGTGCGGGCTTTCGGCGGCCACCTGAGCGACATAGCTGCTGCACATTCGTGCGCTGGGATCTTGTGACCAGCGATCGAGTTCGGCTCGCGACAGCTGTGCGGGGTCGACCACCTTAACAGCAAGGTTGCGGGCATCGAAGTTGCCGCTATCCCACAGTGCCAGCGCCAGCGGGTGGTCGACCTTGATGCGCTTGTAAAGCGATTTCAGAGTGGCGAAGCTGACGCCAAACATCGGAATGGTGACGCCGTGACGCGCATAGGTCTTGCGCGTCTGCTCGGAACCGGCCGCCTCCAGCGCCGCCATCACCTCATCCAGCCCGAGCTGAGGACGCTTTGCAGCGGGCGATCGCGGTCGGGGGGCGGCCATATTCTCAGCTCCTGCACGGGCTCATTCGACCGCAAGTATGAGGGATTCTCGATTCGGATGAGAAGGCCAGCGTGAGAAAGACTGGGCGCTTCCAGCATGTACTGCGCGCAGGATAGCGCAGCCGAAGGAACAACCTGACCAGCGCTGATCGAATCGGCCGGCTCGACAGCGCAGCGCCAGTGAATATTGAATCGGGCAACTGATCCTTGAATTGGCTGGTTCAATAAAGCAGTTCATGGATGAACTGCTAGACCGCAGGCGCGCGTTCCTGGGCTAGTTGCAGGTTCACCTAGGGAAGGTCTGAATAAGTCCATCCTGGACTTACTCAGACGCGCCGAGTCCGGCACAGGTCCGGACTCGGCTCACGCTGATCAACAACTCATGTTGTTGATCGCGACGGTGCACGGGGCATTGAAGTTGAACAGGACGTTCAAACCCGAAGTTGCCAAGTAATCATTGACGCGGCGAAATGGGGTTTACAATCGTAGCGACCAGAAGGATCACGTTCCTCGCCTCATGAAGCTCACCTGGAAGGACGCATCCAAAGACGCTGATCATGCTTGGCGAGCAGAGCAGCTCGCGACCCTGTTCGAAGCACTACCGATTGCAATCGCCGGCAATCTGATCCTGGCCGCGTTTGTCATCGCGGTGCATTTCGGTGCCGTGCCGCATCCCTGGCTTGCCGCGTGGGGAGCGGCGGCGCTGGTCGTGGCGCTGGCTCGCTTTGCCCTGTGGCGAGCATTTGGCCTTCGTGCCCACAAGCACGGGGAGGTAAGCTCACAGCTCTGGTACCTGCGCATTTCGACCTTTCTGGCCGGCCTGGTGTTCGGATCGAGTGCCGTTGTGCTGTGGGTGCAAGACGACCTGCCGCGGCAGTGCATTCTGACCTTGGCCTTGAGCTCGATTACGGCGGGCTCGGTGTACGTGCTGGCGGCTGATCGCTGGTCGCAGCTGGCCTTGGCATGGACTGCTCTGCTGCCGCTGATCATTCGCTTCGCAGCCGACTCGGGCGACTTGGCGCTACCCATGTCAGGCACCTTGCTGGTATTCCTGGGGGTCGTGACGCTGAGCGGCGGGCGCAGTCATCGACTACTGATTGACGGCTTCAAACTGCATCGCGAAATCGCAGAGCGCGAGCAGGTGCTGACGCGCTCGGACGATTTGCTGGGGCAAGTGGGCGAGATCGCAAAGATCGGCGGCTGGCGACTCGAAGCCGCCACGCGCGCCTTGCATTGGACTCGACAGACACGGCGCATCCACGAAGTTTCGGAGGACTTCGAGCCGACCCTCGATGCAGCGATCGATTTCTACGCCGACGAAGCACGGGAAAGCATTCGCGAAGCAGTGACGGCCTGCCTCTCCTCCGGAACGCCATTCGATCTTGTGTTGCCCTTGAACACCGCCAGCGGGCGTACCATCTGGGTGCGATCACTCGGCCGTCCCGATCGGACTGACTCAGATCACAAAGTGGCCAGCATCAGCGGAACGATACAGGACATTTCCGCCTTGCACGAAGCCGAGGACGACCTGCGACACCTGTTCGAGTTGAGTTATGACTTGCTTTGCGTGCTGAGGGAAGATGGCCGCTTTCGTCGTGCCAATCATGCGTTCGGCAGAATGCTGGGCTATGCGGAGTCGACCCTTCTGAAGCGACCACTTATCGAGCTGGTTCACCCAGGCGATGTTGCCGCCACCCAGGCGCAACTGGCGACTCTAGCGCAAGGCAGCGCGATCGCAGGCCTGGAACATCGCCTCCGACATGCGGCTGGCCACTACATCTGGGTTGCCTGGCGCTTCGTGCCCCGCGCTGATGGCACCGCCTTTGGCACGGGACGCAACGTCTCTGACAGCAAGACCGCCGAGCTGGCGCTGCTGGACTCACGCCAGCTGATGGAGTCGATTGTGGATCACATGCCCGCCATGGTGTTCATGAAGCGGGCCGAGGATCTGCGATTCGAGTTGTTCAATCGCGCCGGGGAAGAGCTGCTGGGCTACACGCGCGAGCAGTTCCTGGGCAAGAACGACTACGACTTCTTTCCACCTGAACAGGCAGATGCGTTCACAGCGAAGGATCGAGCGGTTCTGGAAACACCTGGAGTTCATGATATCGGTGAGGAGCCGATTCGGACCGCTCACGGCGAAACCCGTTGGCTGCACACCAAGAAGATTGGCCTGAGCAACAACGAGGGAACGGTGAAGTATTTGCTGGGCGTGTCACTGGACATCACCGAGGCCAAACAGGTTGAGCAGCTCAAAAGTCAGTTCGTATCGACTGTCAGTCACGAACTTAGAACGCCGCTCACCTCCATCATCGGCGCACTCGGGCTTGTGCTGGGCGGCGCATGTGGCGAGGTGCCCGCTTCGGCGCTGGGGCTACTGGAGGTTGCCCGAAACAATGCCAAACGGCTGGGCCACCTGATCAACGATCTGCTCGACATGGAGAAACTGGAGGCCGGGCAGATGCGTTTTGAGATGTCCGTTCTCCCCATCGCGGCAGTGATCAACGAGGCCCTGGCCAGCAATGCGCATTTCGCTGAGGCACGAGACGTACGCCTGGTTCTGAACGACTGTCCTGCGTGCTTCATTTCGGCTGACCCGCTGCGCCTGCAACAGGTGTTATCGAACCTCCTCTCCAATGCGGTCAAGTTTTCACCCGCAGGCGGACAGGTGGAAGTCAACGTAGTGCACAAGGAAAGCCGAGTTCGCGTATCGATTCGTGATCATGGCCCCGGCATCCCTGCGCAGTTTCGCAATCGAATCTTCGGACGCTTCGCGCAAGCCGATGGTTCAGATACGAGGCGCATCGGCGGCACTGGACTGGGCCTGGCTATCAGTCGTGTGTTGATCGAAAGAATGGCAGGAGAGATCGGCTTCGACTCAGTTGAAGGAGAGGGTTCGACGTTCTGGTTTGAACTGCCCACGACCGCCACCGGGGAAGCGCCAACAGAACGGTAGGCTCGGCCTCGGCAGTCACAGGCTGCAGCTCTCCCGGGAAAGGTCTCGATAAGTCCGAACTCGGTTTGGCCGCTTCGCGGCTGCGTTGATCTTCGCTCGAATACGCTGATCAACAAGTTACGTTGTTGATCGCGACGGTGCACGGCAGGTGCGGCGCGGCTCGGCCGCGGCCGGCTTGTCGTGAGCCCTTCCAACAGTTGCGCTGCAAAGCTCCCGGATGGAGGTTTTTCAGTAGCCTGTTGAAGAGGAAGCCTACGGATCGGGGCAAGTGAGTTCAGCACCAGGGGCGTGTACCATCCGAGAGCAAATGGCCAGGTCCGGCCCACTGGGGAGCAGCACACATGCTTTGGCACAAATGGACAACTGGCTTGCTCGCTTGCGCGACCTCAACCATTGCATTCGCTCAGTCCACCGGTAGCTTGACCTACGAGCCTGGGGCAGTCGTGCTGCCGCCTCCCACGCAGATACCGATTCCATCGTTGTTGCTATTGCCCTTGGCCTTGGTCATCGCGTTCATCGGCTATCGGCTACTGCGTCGACAACACGCCAGACAGAGGCTTGCCAATCTCGCGCTCTTCACTGGCCTTGCCTTGGCGGCGATGAGCGGCCTTCACATCAAGGATGCCGTTGCCGCATTGTTAGTGCAGCTGAACCAGCCTGCCGGCGATACGGTTGCGATCAGTGCCGCTGAAGCAACTTACACCAATAGTTCCGGTGTGCCGTTGCGCATCGTTTCGGTAATCCCACCCGCAGCGTGCACAAGTCGTTCGCCGGTGGACGAATGTGTCGCTTCGCTGGCGCTCGCAAACGGCAGCAGCTGTCGCACGGACTTTGCTTGCACGCAGACCATCGCGTTTGACTCGGTGCCACCAAGCAACGCCTCGGTTGGCGGCGGCACCTACTCAGTGAGTGCGACCGCCAGCTCCGGACTCGTGGTCAGCTTCAGCAGCGAAACCCCTTCGATCTGTTCGCTTGCGGGTGTGGTGGTGAGCTTCGTTGCCACGGGCACCTGCATCATCAACGCCGACCAGGCAGGTAACGCCAACTACAGCGCCGCACCGCGAGTACAGCAAACGGTGGAAGTGGCAGGCGGCGATCTGGTGCTCACTGCCGGTAGCCATAGCTTTGACACCGATTCCGGCTTGTTGACGCTGCAGGGCCAGCCGCCCGGCGTACCTGCAGCCTGGGACGCGAGTTTGCATCGGCTTGTGGTCAATGGTTTCACCCTCGAGGCGGGAGCGAATTTGGTCGTCACCGGCGACAACGCGTTTCAACTGCGTAGCACAGGTAACGTGGTGCTGGCGGGCAGCTTGCGGTTCGTTGGGGCCGCTGGCGTCGACGGTGTAGCTGGCAGCTCAAGTATCCCCGGCGGCAACGGGGGTGCAGGGGCGGCGGGTGGTCAGGTCGACCTTCTGGCAGTCGGCAGTCTCGTATTTACCGGCCTGATTGATGTGTCAGGAGGACAGGGCGGTGATGGCGGTGCCGGGGGGCAAGGGGCAGCGGGGGGCGACGGCGGCAATGGTGGATCTGCTGGTTCGGTAACTCTGGCGGCCGATGGATCGATGACCAACACCGGCGTGACCCAGACGAATGGTGGTGACGGCGGCGCCGGCGGTGCTGGCGGAGATGGCAGTGACGGAGCGAACGGCAGTGTGCCGGGCACGCAGGGAGGAGACGGCGGCCCAGGCGGTGACGGCGGCCTGGGTGGCGCGGGCGGCGCAGCGTCTGGCGCGGGAACCGCAGGTGCAGGAGGCAACGGTGGCGATGCCGGCAACGGGGGCAACGGCGGTGCGGGCGCCGATGGCGATGCAGGCAATCCGGTCGGTGCAGCCGGCGGTAGCGGCGGTGCTGGTGGCGTCGGCGGACTGGGTGGTTCGGGATCAGTGGCGGGCGCCGACGGCATCGCAGGGAACGGCGGCATCGGTGGCGCCGGCGGCAGCGGCAGCGATGGGGCCGACGGCCTCGTCCCTGGCACCGCGGGGCAGGACGGCGCCAGTGGCGGAGCGGGTGGCAACGGCGGCGTGGGTGGTAGCGCCACGGGTAATGGCGGTGCAGGCGGCACAGGTGGAAACGGAGGGCGCGGTGGCAATGGAGCCAGTGGCGACGCCGGCTCCCCATTCGGTGGCACCGGCGGTAACGGCGGCGCTGGTGGCAGTGCCGGCCTCGGCGGCGCGGCGGGCGGTGCCGGAGCGAGCGCGGGACTCGACGGGCAGGGCGGGAATGGCGGTGCCGGCGGCGTCGGTGGTGATGGCAGCGCCGGTGCAGCTGGCAGTGTGCCTGGTGCTGCAGGTGACGATGGCGGGGCTGGCGGCAACGGTGGCATCGGCGGCGCGGGTGGAGCTGCATTCGGCAGCGGAACTCAGGGTGTAGGCGGCAACGGCGGCAATGCCGGTAACGGGGGCAGTGGCGGAGCGGGCGCTGATGGCGACGCAGGAAATCCCGCTGGTGGACCTGGAGGCAATGGTGGAGACGGTGGCATCGGAGGCATCGGCGGGGCTGGCTCCTTAACCGGCACCTCCGGCGGCGATGGCGATGGCGGCGCTGGCGGCGCCGGCGGAAACTCAAGCCTGACCGGCGACGCCGCCGCAGCACTCGGCGGCCCCGGCGGCGACGGCGGCAACGCCTTTGCAGGCGCTGGAGGCAACGGAGGTGCCGGAGGTGACGCAATCGTTATCGGCAACAACAATGCCACAGCTGGATCAGGCGGCACCGGTGGCGCTTGCAATGGCAACAATGGCGGTGACGGAGGAGCAGGCGGTAACGCGCAAGTGAATGGCAACGGCAACGCATTCGGCGGCGACGGAGGCGATGGCGGGCCCATCGGCGGCTCAGGCGGCCCAGGCGGCACGGCTTTTGTCTCCGGAGCTGGCTCAGCAATACCGGGTAACAACGGCAATGATGGTTGAACTGTCTGTTTCAGCGACGGCCCGCCTCAGCATGACGCGGGCCGTTGCCAAACCCTGCACCTAGCCGACAACGAAAGGCACATTCTTGTCTGATGCCCTTTCACGCGAAGTGAAAGTGAAGTAATTCACTTGACGAAACCTCTGCTTTGTTGACCTCTATCTCATGCGGAATCACGGTGATAAGTGGGACTTGTCGGAGGCGCAAACTAGTCGAGAAGCCGTCAGTGGTGAGCCAGAACACGGCCGTTCGGCGGTGTTGGTTGACCTCGTGTATCACGGCGCCGACTACCTCCGTTCGACCGACCTCGACAGCTCTATCCGTACTTCCGCTTGTGCGCATGAAGGGTGCCAGATACATTGCTCAGCGCTTTCTTGATTCGCTGTGCGATCGAATCGCCGCGATTGTCGGCTGCGGCCAACACCGAGGTGTGGGCGGCGCAGAGGTTCCGCGCGTGTTTCCAATCTTTGGCCAGGGCCTTCGCCCAGGATGAAAACGCTTGCGCAGCGCCGGCCTGCGTTGACAGGGCAGTGCCCAGGGTGGGATGAAAGCTGAGCAGATCGGGCGCGCCGAGCAGGCGGATAGGTAGTGGCAGTCGAGCGTAGATCAGCGTGTCATCGACATGGATGGTCTGTGTCGCCGTGTGCAGGGCGAGTACGGATGAAAAATGCACGTTTTCATTGGCCGAGACGAAGTCCACGCCCTTGGGCACCGAGAATTCCAGGTCGCTGGCGAATTTCTTGTGCAGCCTGGCGTCTTCGGTACGCAGCGTCTGCCACGGCAGTTCCGGCAACTTCTCCACATGCCGTTGGGTGCCGTAAAGCTTGGCTTTGGGGTAGCGCTGATGCATCGCGGTCACGTGTACGGTATGAAAGGGATGAAGATTGAGCACGGCTTCGATCCGATTGCGGCCGCCGGTCAGTGCATCCACGTGTTCGGCTTGTGAGTCGGTGAGCGTATAGGCGTCGAGAAACAGAAACTTGCCGTTCTGCCGTCGAATCAGCGAGCAATGCGTGCCGATATCGACCACTCCACCGAGCCGGAAGCGGCCGCGAACGTTCCAGAAGTTGTCTCCGATCGGGATGATTTCGTGGCTCATGGCGTTGCATGGTCGGATGGCGGTGTACAGGTATAGCACTCGAAGGCGGGGAAGCGTCGAAGCGCACAGGCGTGGATCGAGCTTTCGCCGTATCTTCGGTGTGCAGGTTGGTATACGTCTTTGGGTTCGTTTGAGGTTCTATCGGCATGAAGATCGCGCCCTACACCGAACGCTGGAACGATGGTCGTCCCGCGTTCGGCAGAGCCTTGCGCACATGCTCAGCCAATTTGGCCGCCATCTCCGGCATCAAGCCATCGGGCAGGTCATGCCCCCATCCGGGGATTTCGATGTAGCGCGCGCCATGGATGCGCTTGGCCAGGTCGCGGCCATGAGCGGGCGGTAGCATCGGGTCTGCAGTGCCGTGCAACACCAAGGTCGGCGCGCTTATCTCTTTCAATCGATGGGCGCGGCCATCAGCCAGGATGGCTGCCAGCTGGCGCTCGCTGCTGCGTCCCGTGGGCGCCCGTCGAACGCCATCGAGCGCGCGCATGCGTCGGGTCTCGGGCGAGCTTGGCCAACCAGGGCCTGCCAGCACACTGAACAAACGGTCGATGTAGTCGACTGCCGCCGCTTCATCGCCGCCCACCGGGCGGGTGTTCATCAGCCGAAGTACGGCCAAGCGCGGCAAGGGAAGGCCGATGCGTCCGCTGCTGCTGGCAAGCAAGCTCAGGCTGCCCAGCCGCTGTGGATGCCGCAGCGCCATGTGCTGGGCGATCATGCCGCCCATCGAAATTCCCACCACATGCGCTTGCTCGATAGCAAGATGCGTCAGCAAGCCGGCGGCATCGTCGGCCAGATCGGCGAGCGAGTAGGGCAGTTGCGGGCTGCGCCGGGCCAGCCGTGCGGCAGCCACCCGCAGCATGCTTGGCGCCGGCACACCATGAAAGCGTGTGCTAAGACCGATGTCACGGTTGTCAAAGGTGATTACCCGCAGGCCGTGCTCAACCAGGGCGTGCAGCAGCGATTCCGGCCAGGCCGTGCGCTGCATCGACAGGCCCATGATCAACAGCAGGGGCGGCCCGTCTTCCGGGCCGAAGCAGGCGTAGTCCAGTTCGATCGTGCCGACGGTCGCTCGAGGCATACCCAGAGCCTAGCAGGCCCGAACAGCTTCGGGGCAGGCCTGCGCGATGAGCGCGCCAATGCATTTTCCAGGGCGGGCCCGATTGCAGGGACTGACGATCTCGGGCGCGGAGATTGCTTGGTCAATGGGAAACTCTCCAAGTGCGCGCGGCGAAACGGTACGAAGGTGTCGCTTGCCGAGTGGACTAAACTAGACTAAGTTATGCCAATGCACACCATCAACATTCACGAAGCAAAGACCCACCTCTCGCGCATCGTCGAAGAGGTGGCCGCCGGCGCGGAAGTTTTCATCGCCAAGGCCGGCAAGCCTATGGTCAAGATGATCCCGATCGACGCCGGCAAGGCCGCGATCCGCTTCGGTGTCCTCAAGGGCAAGATCCGCGTGCCGGACGATTTCGACGCGCCGCTGCCCGAGGACGTGCTGTCCAGCTTCGCGGGCAGCCGCTGATGCGCTTACTGCTCGACACGCACGTAGCGCTGTGGGCCATTGCCGACAGTAAGCGGCTGAGCAAGGCGGCGCGCTCGATGATGACCGAGGCGGACGAGGTCTACGTGTCGGCAGCATCCGTGTGGGAAGTCGCGATCAAGCGCACGCTCGGAAAGATCGACCTGGACGCGCAGACGTTCGCAAGCGCAGTTCGCGACAGCGGCTTCATGTCGTTGGCTATTTCCGACAAACACGCTGCCGGCGTCCAGGCGTTGCCGCTTCACCATGCCGATCCGTTCGATCGGCTGCTGGCTGCCCAGGCGATCGCCGAACCGCTGCGGCTGCTGACTGCAGATCCGCAGCTCGAACCGTACAGCGAACTTGTCGTTCGCGTCTGAACGGAAATCGCTGAGAGCCAGACCCCCAGCCTGACAATGGAATCAGCGCTCGCCGCAATAGGGACTGCTGGCGGTTAGTGTCATCCGCTGGGCTAGACATCCACTGCTTGGATCGCGCGTCAGACGACTCCCTTGCAAGGAAGCGAATGCCACTTTAGTATCACTCCATGCGTACCGAACTGGTTACCACATTGAAGCGCCAGGCCACCGATCTCCTTGAGGCCGTCGAGCGCGAGCGCGAGCCGATCCTGATCACGCATCATGGCTTGCCATCCGCATATCTGGTGGACGCAGCGAGCTTCGAAGAGATGCAGCGGCGCATGACATTGCTCGAATCGATTGCTCGCGGTGAGAAGGCGATAGAAGAGGGGCGGGTGCTGTCGCACGCTGATGCTAAGCAACGCATGGCCCGATGGTTGAAATAGTCTGGTCCGAACCGGCGCTCGCCGATCTGGACGCGATTGCGGATTTCATTGCACTGGACAATCCTGCGGCCGCCGCCGAAGTGGTTCGCAGCGTGTTCGCTGATGTGGAGCAGCTGCGGGATCATCCCGACAGCGGCCCTAGACCTCCCGAGTTGAAGGGCTGGCGGTATCGCCAGATCGTCGAGCCGCCCTGCCGAGTGTTCTACCGGTTCGAGCGGAACATCGTGCATATCGTCCATGTGATGCGTGCAGAGCGAAAGCTTCGGCGAACGAAACTGAGGCGCTAGGCCGCCGGGAGAGCGCCGAGCACAAACGGTTGACGGTCTTCGACGACTGACCGCTCTTGGCCGTACTGAGACGGATATCCCTGAGCGATAAGCGCTGCTCATCGGGGGTAAGTCACGCATGACTCAACGTCACGGTTCCACCGATCTTTGTTAGCATCATCGCGGTGCTCGCACCGGCAGGACCAGATTCCTCTTGACCGAGCCCGTGTGAACTGCGCGTTGCGCACCGCCGATGTTGGCTGCTTCGTTGGCCTCCTGCTGCGCACGGACGTATGCCGAATCGTCGGCCAAGAGGACTATCCCGGCCGGCGCATATCCTGCCGTGAGCAAGCCCGCTGCCAGCAGCAATACCCGCCGGCGCCGGGCGATGCGCTTTGCCAACCGTATCGAATGTCTCATGGCCTTTCTCGCTGAAGCCCCGAAGGCGAGTGTGGACAGAGTAGGCGTCGGCAACCGCTGAGTGGTCAGGCAGGGGTCGCCGTTTGGTCGGCAATCGGTGTCGCCGCAATCAGCCCTTCGGCGCGCAGGGCGCTGATCACAGCCGGGCGACTGGCAGTGCGCCGCATGAATCCCTGCAATGCGGAGAATCCGCTAAGGTCGAGATTGACCTTGGTGGCCCAGCTACTGACGACAAACAGGTAGGCATCGGCGATATTGAACACGTCGCTGCCGAGGTGAGCCTGCTTGGCCAGTTGCTCCTCGACCAGCGCATAGCGCTGCAGCAGCAGGTTGCGCCGATCTTGTTGCAGCCAGTCGGGTGTGCCCGGCTTGAACAGCGGGCTGAAGCTCTTGTGAAGTTCGGATCTCACGAAGCTCAGCCAGGACAGCACGCGATAACGATCGCGGTTGCCAATTGCCGGCAGCAGGTTGCGGGCGGGGGCCAGGTCGGCAAGGTACTGCGAGATGGCAGGGCCTTCGGTCAGCAACTCACCGTCGTCCAACAACAGGGCAGGCACATAGCCCTTTGGGTTGATGGCAAGAAAGTCGATGCCGCCTACGCAGCGCTTGCTGGCCAGATTGACCCGCTGCAACTCGATCGGAAGGCGAGCCTCGAGTGCAACGATATGGGGTGCCAGTGAGCACGCGCCGGGGGAATAGAAGAGCTTCATGTTCTAGCGAGTTTCCAGTGATTGAATAGGGTTGATCGGGGTTGGGTGATGGATTCCGGTGGCAGCCTGGCCAATTGCGACTCGATGGCTTGACCAAGCCGCCGATCCAAGTCAGGAGCGTCGGGAAGCAGGCCGTGCAAACGACGCCAAAAAGCACCCTCCGCCGCCAGCAACAACACCAGCCGCTGAAGGTCGGTGTTGTTCCATTCCCAATCCTCGAAGCGACTCGCAGAGAATTGGGTCACCAGTTCCCAGGTCGACGGATACTGACGCGCCTCAGGCAGCAGGTTGGCAGCCAAGACGCCAACTCCGTCCTTGGTATCGAGTGCGCAACGGACCTGCCCGGACAGAGGATCGCCGGGCGCAGCCAGTTCACGGCATCGCTGGGTCACGCGTAGCAAGTCATGCTCGATCAGGCCGTGAATCAGCGCCTTCCTGTCGGGCCAGTGGTGCAGAATTCCGCCTCGGGTGACGCCACTCCTTTGCTCCAACTGACTGAAGGTCAATGAGCGGACGCCGGCTTCCTCGACCAGCTGCCTGGCTGCTTCCAATACACGGCGTTTCGCGTGTGGCGGCCGGCTCATGGGCTGAGCAGGATCGGCTCAGCAGCCGAAGCAGGATTGGTTGCCGGATCAGCCACGCGCTTGACTCGGAACCAGGCTGCGTACAGGGCCGGCACAAAAAAGATGGTGAGTACCGTCGCCACCGCCAAGCCTCCCATGATCGCGATTGCCATCGGCCCCCAGAACACGCTGCGGGTGAGCGGAATCATGGCGAGAACGGCCGCCGCCGCGGCGGTAATCCCCCCATTTTTAGCAGTCGCCAAAAGTGGAGCTAGTTGGCCATCGCGAGCTTCTGAGCAGGTGTGATGCCGCCGATGGCCATGTTTGGGCGTTCATTGTTGTAGATCCAGAGCCATTCGGTCGCTGCCAGTTGGACTTCCTGGATGCTTTCAAACAAGTGTTGTGCTAACCAATCATAACGTACCGTTCGATTGTAGCGCTCCACGTATGCGTTCTGCTGTGGATTGCCTGGCTGAATGAACTCAATCTTGATATCCCGTTTCGCCGCCCACGTCTGCAGTTCGCCGCTGATGTACTCGGGGCCGTTGTCACAGCGGATTACCTTCGGCTTGCCCCGCCACTCGATGATCTGTTCCAGGCTGCGAATGACGCGCGCCGATGGCAGGATAGATCGGCCTCAATACCCAATCCCTCGCGGTTGAAGTCATCCAGTACGTTGAGCAGCCTGAAGCTGCGCCCATCGCTGAGCTGATCGTGCATGAAGTCCATCGACCAGACCTCATTGATCGCCGCTGGCACCGTCAACGGCTCTGGCTTGGCGCGCACCAGCCGCTTCTTGGGCTTGATGCGCAGATGCAATTCCAGCTCGCGGTAAATGCGATAGACGCGCTTGTGGTTCCAGCCAAAGCCCTTGACGTTTCGCAGGTGCAGGAAACACAGGCCAAAGCCCCAGTTTCGATAGGCTGACGTGAGCCGCACCAGCCAGTCGGCAATTTCGGCATTCTCGTCCGACAACTTGGGTTGGTAGCGATAGCAGGTTTCGCTCAATCCAAACGTCGCGCAGGCGTGACGCACGCTTGTTTGCCCGCTCTCAACGGCCTGTTTGGCCATCTCCCGACGGGAAGATGGCCTCACCACTTTTTTGCCAGCGCTTCCTTGAGGAGGTCGGCGCTCAACTGGGCATCGGCATACATCTTCTTCAGCCGCCGGTTCTCCTCCTCCAGCTCCTTCAGGCGTGACATCATCGGCACATCCATCCCGCCGTACTTGGATCGCCACTTGTAGAACGTCGCCGAGCTGATGCCGTGCTCGCGGCAAAGATTCGGCACCGGCGTTCCGGATTGCGCTTGCTTGAGGACCGCCATGATCTGGCTGTCGGTAAATCGAGATTTCTTCACGGGAACCTCCTCGGGTCAGACTACGAGAAAATTCCACTTTTGAGGACCGCTGATTTCAGGGGGGTCGCCAAGCGAGGGGCGACGCAGTTTCCGGCAGCCGACACCGACAGTAGTACCGCCAGGCATACATATCATGCGACATAATATACATTATGCGTCACTCGAGCTTGCCGCGGCTCAAGCCCCGAGAAGCTCTTCCAATTGGTCAAACTTCAGGGCCACCACATGCGCGCGTATCTCGTCCGCCAGTTCAGCATCGTGTTGCGCAATCGCATCGCACAGCGCATTGGCTTCGCGCACGTCGCCGGCATTGAGCGCGCGGCGCATAGAAGCCAACCAATTCATGGGCAGATTGCCTAGACGATCTGGCGTGATTGCGGTGCTTCGGGTGGTTGGTCGCTCAGCCTTGGCCTCGACGTCATCAAACACGAAGGACACGCCAAGATGCTCAGAAATCTTCGCGAAGATGAGCGATTCCGGAAACGGCTTGGGCACGAAATCATCGCAACCGCTGGCAAGGATCACTTCACGTTCGTGTTCCAGCACACTGGCTGATAACGCAATGATGACAACCGGTGCGCGCTGACTGGCGCGTTCTTCTTCGCGAATTCGCCGCGTGGCCTCCAGGCCATCAATTCGCGGCATACGCTGATCCATCCAGATCAGCTGTGGCTCCCAGCTTTTCCACAGTTCGATCGCTTGTTCACCGTCCGCCGCCTGTTTGACCTCGAAGCCGATCGAGACCAGCAGGTCCACCATAATGTCGCGGTTGTCTGCCACATCATCAACGACCAGGATGCGATGCCGGGCTTGGCCTGGGGCGATGCGCCGCGCATGCGGTTGCGGGCCGGCATCACCCGCTGTCGGCACTGCCTCGGCTTGAGGAAGGTGCAGACTGACCCGGAAACGGCTTCCTTGCCCCAACTGGCTCTGTACGGTGATTTCGCCCCCCATCAACCGAGCCAGTTGCTGTGAGAGTGCCAGACCAAGTCCGGTGCCCTCTCTTGATGCTTGACCACTGCTGGTCTGCACAAAGGATCCGAACAACAGCTTGAGTTCCTCTGCACCGATGCCGGGGCCAGTGTCAGACACCTCGATGCTCGCGTTGCCTTCGATCCAACTCGCGCGAACCGTTACTCCGCCTTCCACCGTAAACTTGACGGCATTGCCAAGCAGATTCAGCAGCACGCGATTCACTTTGTCGGCGTCGCCGAGCACAGCGACGGGAAAATTCTCCGTAGTGACCTGCATTCGCAATCCCTTTTCCTCAGCGCGCACGCGGACCAGATCGACGGCGTTGGCCAGCAGTTCGTGGAAATCGAAGGGAGCTTCGATCAGGGTCACGCCTCCGGCTTCGATCTTGGCCAGCGACAGCACGTCGTTGATCAATCGCAGCAGATGTTCACCACTGCGCAGGATGGTGGCGAGATAACGACGGTCCTGGGCGGAGCGATTGGGCGCGCGCTCCATCAGCTGAGCGAAACCCAGCACGCCGTTCAGTGGGGTTCTTAACTCATGGCTCATCGTGGCCAGGAAGGTGCTCTTGGCACGGCTGGCCTCCTCCGCCCTCAGCCGCTGTTGCTCGGCCGCGCGTCGTTGCGCCTCGGCCTCAGCACGCTCGGCCTCAGCCCTCGCCCTCGCCGCTTCAAGTTCCACGTGTTTGGCGCGCAGCTCGCTGGTGCGGGAAGAGATCAGTGCTTCCAGCGCACGTTTCTCCGATTCCATGTGGCGGGTGCGCCAGCGCACCAGCAGCCAGGCCGCAATACAGGCTAACAGTGCATAGGCAAGATAGGCCCAAGCGGTGCGGTACCAGGGCGGCAGAATCCCAAAGGCGAAGCTGACCTCTTCACTCAGCGTTCCGTCGGCTGCCTGCGCTCGCACGCGGAAGCGATAGCTTCCCTCGCTCAGATGGGTGAACTCGCGGTGCGCTTCGGTGGACCAAGGTGTCCAGGTCTGATCGCTGCCTTCGAGCAAGGTTTGGAAACGCGTCGCATGAGGGCCATCGAAGAACGTGGCTGCGTACTCAAAACGCAGGGCATTTTGCGCAAACGGGATCAAGGGCAAAGTCTCTGGACCCGCGCCGCCGAACAGCACGTTTGCACCGCTTGGATCGCTCACTTGTCGGATCAGTGCGTTATGCGGCTGCTCATTGGGTCGAGCGACACTGGGATCATATCGGTAGACCCCCTCATCGGTGGCTAACCAGACCACGCCGTCATCTTCGGCCAGAATGTCTTCAACCAGTTGATCCCCTATAGGTCGGAGTGGCGACGGATCCCAGCGATAGCTGCCGTCGTCCTGCAGCACTGCCACCCCCGACTCGCGCAGACCACTCGCCTCGTCTATGGAATGCATCCAGATCCGTCCCGTGGTCGCCGCGGCTGCCGTCAGCCAGCGCGGACCGTCACTGAACAGGCCATTGAAGCGAGGGTCAGGAGCAAACTGGCCAGTGGCCTCGTCAAACCGATAGTTGCCCTTGCGGGTGCTGAACAATGGTTCACCCTGAAACTCGGCCACTGCCACGTCCAGGCTCGGCAAGCCGTGTTCGACGCCAAACCGTTCGACCTGTGCCCGAGTTGACGAACCTGGTTGCCAATGCGGCGGAGGCGTCAGACGCCAAACGCCCGTGGCGTAGGTTCCTGCCCAAAGCCTTCCATCCGCACTTTCCAGCAGCGATCGAGGCTGGTCCGTCATGCCGCCAATTGCACCGTGTTCAGCCCATCGCCCATTGATGAATTGCAGGGCCTTAACGGACTTCACTCCCCCTTCCATTCCAGCGTAGACACGGGATGGTGACAGGGCGGACGGTTGCAAGGTCCAGTGAAACCCAGGCCCGATCAGGCGCGCTGAGTTGCCAAACACTTCGTAGAGGCCCTCTGAGTTTGCAACGATGAGAGAGTCGCCGACCGACAGCAGATCAAAGGACTGTTGGCCAATACCGGCAATCGGTTCGAATGCAGCCGGTGTACCCGCCTTGAGTCGAAACAGACCTTCACTCGTTCCCACATGCAACTGGCCCAGATGGCGATCGATCACTACCGCCATCCCGGGCAAGTCCGCGCGCTCGTCAAATCGGGTAATCGGAGATTCCACTTCGATGCGCGCGATGCCGCGATCCAGGGCCAGCCACAGCCCGCCCGATCGATCCTGGGCGATGTTCCAGACGGCGTTGTCAGGCAGCCCGCTACGCTTGTCATAGTGGGCCCGTAAACCACCTGCTTCATCGAGCACGTACACACCGTTGTCGTAGGTCACGACGGCCAGTCCACCGTCACGCAAGCGGGTGGCTTTGGACATTCCGTGTTGTACCAACTCAGCGTCAGCCGCGGTGCGAAATGGGCGCAGCCCTTGCGCATCGAGCAGGAACAAACCCAGAGCATCGACAGCGATCAGGCTGGTGGTCGATGAACTGACAGCATCGGTCTCCGTCCAGGGTAGCGCAAACTCGATGAACTCGTTGCCGAAACGCTCACCACCAGCAATCGAACGAAACTCGCCGTCGACCAGCTCTTGAAGGCCCTGATTCGGCACGCGCATCAACAAGCGGCCGTCATGAAAGAACGCCAGCCCAAACCGTGTTTCAGGCGTCCAGGCGTCAACCTCATCGCCTCGCAGCCGGATCAGGCTTGCGGTACTGCGAAAGTAGACGCCCTCCGGCGTGGCAATGGTTTGCCAGACATCGGTGAACTCGCGGCCATGGGACGGAACACGGTCAAGCACCGACACAAACTGCATAGAGCCCTTCGCATCAGGCGCCAGGTAGCCAATGTCGCCTACCGCCCCGACCCAAACCCGACCATCGGCGTCGACCGCCATCGATCGGACCACGGTGCCGCGTTCGGTTTTGATCAGGCGCCAACGCTGACCGTCGAACTCCAGTACGCCATCGGTGTTGCCGACATAGATGATGCCGCGTTGATCTTGTACCACCGTCCAGTTCTGCGCCGACGCGCCGTAGCTGCGGCGATCAAAATAGCGCATGAAGGGAGTGCCAACCTCCAGGTCGCGTGACTTATGTATTGGTGCGGATGCAGATTCATTCGTCGCCAAGGCACTCGCCGAGGTCAGCCAGCCAACAACAGCCAGCAGCGCCATCGCGGCTGAACTGCATGTTCTTCGACAGCCGACTGCCTCAGCAGAACGAGCGTGTCTAGTTGCCACCGGCTGAACTCGCTTCCACCCGATTACGACCGGCGGCTTTGGCTCGATACAGGGCGGCATCCGCCGCCTCTACAAGTTCGATCGATGATCGATTGCGATTCGGTCGCAAAGTCGCAGCGCCGATGCTGATGCTCACGACGGGGCCAGCAGTGGAAGCCTCATGGGGGATGGCTTGTTTCTCGACTGCAGCGCGCAACCGCTCGCCTTGTGTTGCACACTCTGCGGGATCAAGCCCAGCAAGCACGGCGACGAATTCCTCACCGCCGTAGCGGGCGACGAAATCAGCCGATCGCGACAGGGCCCCCTGCAAGGACTGGCCGACGCGACGCAGACAGTCATCACCAGCCACATGGCCATAGTGATCGTTAAAGCACTTGAAATGATCAACGTCGATCATCAGCAGCGATAACGTATCGTTCCGTCGCTCTGCTCTGCCCCACTCTCCCGCAAGCACTTCTTCGAATCGCCTTCGATTGGCCAGGCCCGTCAGGGCATCGGTCAGTGAGGATTCGGCCAGCGCTTGCTGCAAACGTCGCAGTCGAACATGCACCTGCACTCGGGCCCGCACTTCGGCAATGTGGAATGGTTTGGTGACGTAATCTGCACCTCCGGCCTCGAATGCCCGCAGCTTGTCAAACGGCTCATCCAGCGCGCTGAGGAACAACACGGGAATATCAGCCGTTTCGTGCTTGGACTTGAGCTGCCGGCAGACTTCGTAGCCATCCAGGCCCGGCATCAGTATGTCGAGCAGGATCACATCAGGGGTCTTGGAAGCCACGGCCGCCAAGGCGCGTTTGCCTGAGGTAGCGACCCGACATCGGCAATCTGCGCTTTCCAGTGCCTCGGCCAGGATTACCACGTTGTCCGGCTGGTCATCGACGATAAGTACGTCCGCGATTGCGATTGGCTGCGACTCACTCGGCTCATGCGGCATTGATCCATCTCCTGCAGGGCACAATCAGATCGCGCCTGACGTCCGCATTCTGGACAACCGATGACTCCAGCGCGTTAGCAAACAGGGTGCTCAGTGCGATCCTACGTCTCGCGCTCGGCGTCGGCAACAATGCCGTTACGCCCGCTCAAGCAACCGCCTCATCAGAGGATCCAGTATCTCGCGTCCTTTCAAGCGATCGATCCACTCGTTCGGAATGCCGGTCAAGCCAAATCGAATGCCGGCTAGTCCACCGGCTACAGCCGCGGTGGTGTCGGTGTCGTAACCGAGTGATATGGCCGCTCTGACTACCGAGGCATAGTCATCACCTTGGTCCATCGCCCAGCGAGCCGAGTCGAGAGTGTCTACGACATACCCAGAGCCGCGCGGGCTTCCCAACTCCGACTTCAGTCGAAGCCACTCTGCTTGCAGCTCATCGCTGCTGACATCGATGATGGTGTCGGCGCTGGTCACGGCCTCATCCCAGCCCCCCGCTCCCTCCAGCAATCGCCTCGCCCAAAGGCAGTAGACGGCGCAACACAGCTGGCTTCGCAGATGACCGTGGGTCGGTAAGGACTGCCGCATCGCCAATCCAAACAACTCCGTGTCGTTGCCGCGGTGCCAGAGCGTCAAAGGCAGCACGCGCATCAAAGAGCCATTGCCGTTGTCGCGCTCGCTGGCCGGGCCTGTCGTGGTAGCGGATTCGCCCTGGGCCAGCGCCGTCAGCGCGCGCTGAGTTTGAACGCCAACGTCAAAGACGCGAGCGTCCACCGCATAGGCACCTTGCTCGATCCATGCAAGTAATCGACGACCAAACTCATCAACATCCAATCCATCGCAATCGAGCAAGCTGGCGAGTAAGGCGAGCGCCTGCGCGCCGTCGTCCGACCAGGTGCCGGGCGGCGTTCCGATGTGGGCTCGCTCAAAATCAGGCGGCGGCAACATGTCGATCTCCGCCAAGGGCGGCAACATCTCTGGCCGGTGAAACTCATAGGGAACACCCAGGGCGTCGCCTATCAGCAAGCCGAACAATCCGCCGCTGACTCGATCTCGCATTGTCTCGTTCAAAGTCATTGATTGATTCTGCTATTCGAGGCTGCCAGGCCAGCGTGCAAGCCAAGGCCCAAAGCGGGTTGAACGCCCATGCTACCCGTGGGTTCAGATCTTGGCGAATTCTTGTTCAGCCGGTGCTTGTAGCCGCAGATTGCTGCTATCTCCCGCAAACAGGCAACTGGCCATCGGTAGAGGCAATGCCACCCGATCAGGCCCAGATTGAGCTGAACGGGTGTGAATTATTTCCTCCTCCTATCAGCCGCGAAGCGTGTTGCAATTGCAGCATACGGAAAGCCCGCTTTGCGGAGGTCGCACATGATTGGATTGAGCAGGTCGAAAACCGAATTGCTTGTGCTGCGTCTGGAGCAGGTGATGATGCGGGTCGAGTCTGCGTTCGAGCGCGGTGACTACGAAGCTGCCCGCAGCGCGGTGCGCAACCAACTCGAGGTGTTGCATAGCCTGCACGATGAAGGCGAGTGGAGCGAAGAGCAGATCCATCGCTATCTGGCAGAACGCGGCTTGGTGCGCTCGATCAGGGATCATAATTACCAAGAGCGAATTGGAGCGGCGCTGCGGTCGATGCACTGACGGCTTGGCTCGTTGGCAATACTGCAGCGCCAGCGCAGAAAACGCAGACTGACGACCTCGTGACGTTGCAGGCGTTGGGCCATTCGTTAGCCCAACGCTACCGAAGAGCTTCTGCAGCGCGGCGCCGAAGGCGACGTGAAGCGCCCACGAGTAAGGGTTTAGCCTGGGCTCGTCGCGCCTTGCACTCGACGCAAAGTCCTCGGTGATGAAATATCCGGGCTAGCCAGTCACCCTCACCGCCAGCCCCGATGCCTCATAAATCCGCTGTCCATCGGCCCACAGGCTGCCCGTGGCAACCACCAGCACACTGCCCGGTTCGCGTTCGAGCGCGGTGATCTCCAAGGTGGTGTGGACTTGCTTGTGATGCGGTAGCACTTGCCCGCGGTATTTCCATTGGTGCGGTTGGTCGAGGGCGATGCATTGGAAGCGGGGGTTGGGCATGCCAGCGGCAATACCGGTTTCGATGACGTAGACCTGCAGCAGTTGCAGCAGGGCTTCGAGGCCTAGAGAGCCGGGCTGCACCGGGTCTTGGAAGAAGTGGGCTTTGAAGAACCAGTCGTTGGCATCGAACTGTTTCATTGCGCGCAGTTGGCCGAGGCCGGCCGTACCCGCGTCGGGCCAGTAGCCTTGCAGGGTGTCGATCATGCGCAGCATGCGGGCTGGCAGGGCCAGGCCATCACGACCCACGTTTTCCAGGGCCAGTTCGGCAAGGTCGCGCTGGCAATTGGCTGGGCGATTGAACAGTTCGTTGTGCAGCTCAAGCTTCGGCAGTCCGGCCTGTGCCGCCAGGGCCTCGGGTGGGAAGAAGCCGAACACGGTATTGAGTTCGTACACCGACCGCTCGTCCAGTGAGCAACGCACGCGGAAGGTTTCGATGATCATGCCGGCGGTGGCCGACACGGCCAGTAGTTCCACCTCGGTGCGCAGGGTGCCTGCCCCGCCCTCGAGTTCGGCCAGCACCCTGCCCTCACCGTCGAGGTTGCGGAAGCAAAGTTCGGAGTCCACGGTGAGTGCCGAGCCGACATAGCTCGACAGCCAACCACAGGGTTGCAGGGCGGCTTCGAGCAGCACGGCGAACGGCATCCGCCGACAGCCATTGTGCTCAAGGTACCAGACCGATTCCGGCAGGTCGTATTCGGCCACCACGCGAGCGCCGGCCTGCATCACCCCGATCGGCCCCTGCACTTCGGCGATGCGGCTGATGAAGTGGTATGGCGGGCTGGGCAAGCGGGCGACGCGAGTCGGGCCATCGAAGCGCTGGTACATCGGCCCGAAGGCCTGCGATGGACGCCCGGCGGCGCAGGCCAACAAGCTGTTGTGATCGAAACGGAAGCCGCCGACTTCGGCGACTGGCCGGCCACTGTTTCCGAAGTGAGTGTTAGTCATAGAGCCCCTCTCCCCTGGTGGGAGAGGGGTTGGGGAGAGGGGGATTTCAGTCGAGCAGCGCTCACCCCTGTCCCCCAGCCCCTCTCCCGCAAGGGGAGAGGGGGGAAAGCGAACTGCCTCGGGCACGAATGGCCAATCGGGCACCAGCTGCAGTGCTACCCGGCGGGCGTGGAAGGCCTTAAGCCCATCGACCGTGCAAAGCAGATCGGCGTACACGGTCGGCATGGGGCCGGCGATCAGTTCCTCCACAAACACTTCGGTCACCAGCCGCTTGGAACTCGGCAACACCTGGCCGCGGCATTGCAGCTGATACGGCAGCTCAGGCACCGGCTGAAAACGCCAACCATCGCGCTTCAGGGTGTGGCCGCCAGCGGCCAGATAGAAGGCCAGCATCTGCAGGCAGCCCTCGAACATCAGGGTGCCGGGCATGCACGGGTCGTTCTTGAAGTGTCCGTCGAAGAACCAGTGATCCGGCCGAACATCGAGTTCCGCCCGCAGGTAGCCACGGCCCCAAGGGCCGCCCTGGCAGTCGAGATCGGTGATGCGATCCTGCAGCAGCATCGGGCCAGACTGGATGTTGGGGCTGCGGGTATGGGTTTGCGCCAGCTCGAATCCTGGCCCAAAGCAGCCGTAGGCATCGCCTTGAGCGAATGCCTCAAGCTGATTCCGATCAAAGCGCGACCGCGTACAAGCCACCGCCGGCGGATCGAGCTGCGGTGATTCGACGATCTTCTGATCGGCAGGCGACCACAGGCAACCGGCTGATTCGGCCAGCTCCTGATCGCTGAAGAAACCGGCCTGCCCTTTGCGCACCGATAGCTGCAATCGATCACCGTTGTGGCAATCGTAATGGAAGAACATCAGCCGCACGTCGCCCTGTACGGCATGTCCATCGAGTTCGATCTCGAAACGCAGGGTTTCCCCGACGGCCGGCAAATCACCGTGGTAGGTAAGCTCACAGCCCAGTAGTCGATACACCCGTTCGCCACGGTTGAAACGATCGACACCAAGGTAGGAAATCAGCATCAGATCAGCCTGCCCGGCTTCGATCATCACTCCGGCCGGCATGCGGCCGTGATGCAGATACCAGGCATCGGGCCTCACATCGGTCTCAGTCCAGATGCGCCCGGTACGCATGGAATCGGGCTCGGCGTCGATGCCAGTAACCCGATCGGCCAACAGCAGCGGCGGTAACGGCATGCGCACCTGACGGGCGTAGGCATCCTGGTGCTTGAACTTGTCACCGAACAGACTGGAGATGGCACCGCCAGCGTGGATCAACAGCTGATCGCGACTAAAGCGAGGGCCGGTCGGGGAATGTGCGAGTTGCGGCGCTTTAGCGAGTTGTTCCACAGGCTTCGTCGTCGGCCTGGCGTCATTGCTGGCGACATCTGCTCTGCAACTAGGTGAAACGACATGCTGCGTTGGCTGGGTGAGTTGCGCTGCGACAACCGGTGCGGGCCCCTGCTCAACACGGGGCTCGCGAGTCGTGGTGGCACCAAGCATGAGGCCTGCACTCATCCCCCCCTGCCCCGCGGCCTGCAGCAGCTGCTGTGTTGCGCGTTCGCGCAGGGCCAGGAAGTGTTGATGGGCTTCGGCCTGGCGACGCAGGAACTTTGCTTGCAGCTGCGCCAAGGTCTGCTGATGGGCACGCCATTGGATCAGTGCGGTGGAGTCGATAGTTGAGTTTGCGGTGGCGGCCGATTGCTGTGCGGGCGAAACTACGGGACGTGTTTGATCTAGCTTCCGCGCCTCCCCCCCTCTTCCCAACCCCTCTCCCCGGGCGGGAGAGATCGATGCGCACTGATTTTCGCGCACCGGCTGGTGCCCCGGAACTCCCTCCCCGATGTTCGGGGAGGGCCGGGGTGGGGTTAGGGAGCCGATCTTTGCCTGCCCAGGGGCCTCGCATAGCGAGGTTCCTGGGTAGGGGCATCGAAGAGCAGGCGATTCAGCCGTTCGCCCCCGGGAGAGGGGCTCCAAAGCATGATGGTCGCGCGCATCAACCCGAAGCACCGACGGCAACGGCGGCGCCGGCAGCATGCGCTGTCTGCCATCCACTGCCTTCGGGCTATCGATGGCAAGCCGCACTGGCGCCGGATGCGCATCGAAGCGCAGCCAGCGGCCTTCTTTGTGCGCCGGCTGCTGTTCGCTTTGTAGTGCGTCCAGGCAAACATCGACGCCTGCAGCGATCAGGGCCGCTGCGACGTGTAGCACGGCGTCGACGCCCTGCCCCTTGCGATCCAGGCTGAGCACCAGGGCGTCTCGATCGTCCAAGGCGGCGCGAATGGCGCGGGCATAGCTGCTGCCGGGGCCGTGTTCGATGAAGATGCGAATGCCATCGTCCCAGGCGCGCAAGATGGCCGGACGCAGATCGAGAGGATTCAGTGCCTGCTGCAGAATGGCCTGCGCGCAGCGCTCCGAATCGGCTTCGTAGCTCTCACCCCAGGCGCTGGAATACAGTCTTCCGCTGCGCGGTGGCTGCGACTCCCGGCGATGCAGGCTCAGCCATTCCTGTTCCACTACCTGCAGTTCCGGCACGTGCACAGCCAGGGCGTAACTCATGCGCAGGCAATGACTGCGACCGATGCGTTCCACAACGCGCGCGCAGCCGTCAGCATCACCGGCGATGATGCACTCGGCTTCGCTGTGAATGATGGCAACATGCACGTCGGCTTCCAGCTCGACGGCTGCCCTGACCTGCTCAAGCGGCGCCAGCACCGACCAGTTCTGCCACTGCACCGCTCGGCCCCAGGCGCGGCTGACGGCGTCGAACCGGCCGCCGATCTCGCGCTCCATCAGGGCCGAGGCGTGCATATCGCGCATCAGGCCATCGGCGTCGCGCCAGACATCGGCGGCAAACAGGGCATTGGTTTCGCCCGACGAATAGCCCAGCCAGGCGTCGGCTTGCAGGCGCAACAGGTTCTGGCTGAGATCGGCGTGAATCTGGCTCAGTGCCGAAGCGCCCTGCAGTTGCTGCAATGCAGTGGGCGTTTGATCTGGATCACGATAGGCCCAGTCCAGGCCTTTCGCGAGATCCGGGCTTTCCTTAGCCAGTCGATCCATCAATTCCGGCAACTGAGCCAGCAGTTCGGCGCCCATGCCATGATAGGCGGCCCCGGCGCCGGTGAAGGCAAAGGCCAAACCGCCGGTTAGCGGGCGTTCGCGGTAGTAGATGCCGGGCGTGGTGATCTGCCCTGATTGCAGTTGCTCGATGGCTTGTTGGCGCAGCGTGTCGAAGCGATCGGGGGGGCAGACTATGGTTAGGCGGGCTTGCTCACCCGTTTCGCGTAGCTGCGCCCGACCCGAACCCCAAACCCTCTCCCGAGGGGAGAGATCGATGCGCACTGATTTTCGCGCGCCGGCGGGTGCCCCGGAACTCCCTCCCCGATGTTCGGGGAGGGCCGGGGTGGGGTTAGGGAGCCGATCTTTGCCTGCCCAGGGGCCTCGCATAGCGAGGTTCCTGGGTAGGGGCTCTTGCGCGTGGCGGTCTGCACGCAGCGCGTCGATCAATCCTTGCCTATCGTCTGCGGCGAAGACAAATAGTTGTTGGTTGCGGGATGCTGCGGGGTAATGGCTGCGCGACTCTGACATTGCCTCAGCGCTCGATCCAAGCTCAAGCTGGATTTGGCGTGCGGCTTCGGGGAGCCAGGGCTTGCCATCGCCCCGCCGTCGATGATGCAGCATCAGCACCGACGCCATTGCGTTCAACAGGCCTTGGGCAGCATAGGCGTGGCCGAAGCGGTGTGCTAAGTCGGGTACTACATCGCGAACCTGCTCGCGACTGACCGGATCACTCGGCGGGTCGAAGATCGCCAGTATTCGATTGCCGTCGCGTTCGGCATCTTCGAAGCGCTTCAGCACACCGACGACGGCGGCATCGGCGGCCGGCAAGGGCAAGCCTAGCGCCTCACTGGCGGCGATGTGCACCGGCTCGTTGCTGAAGTCGACGGCGCCGACTACGGCGGCGTCGACTTCGCGGCGTCGCAGTGACGAAAGGGCAAGCTGCAGACCGACCAAGCCGGAGTCGAGACCGGCCTGCACAGTAAAGCCTGGCCCCAGGAGATCGAACTGCGAGTTCAGACGGTTGGCGGGGATATTCGGCATGCAGCCGAGCACCGCCGCCGATTGCAAGGCCGGCACGATGGCATCTCGCTGTGCTGAACGGGTGTCGCCGCAGCGCCAGCGCAGACCGTAGCGCGCCACTTCGGGATCGGGCTCCATGCCAATGTACACCGCGGTTTCCGTACCGCTGGTCACTCCGGCCTCATCCAGCGCTGCTCGGGCGAGCTGCAGCACGGCCAGCTGTTGCGGCAGGGTTTGTTGCAGATCCTTGGGCGGCAGCCGCAAGCCATCGACACAGAGTTCAATCGCCGCCTCGCTGTCGTCTTTTCGCGGATGCTCACTGCCGAACAGGGCGTTTGCGAACTGCTTGCGGTCGGTACAGCCGGCGGCACGGCAGGCCAGTGCCACCAGCGCGATGCGGCCGGAAGGCCGTTCCATTTCCCCCGGTTCGATCGAGGGGTGGTCTTCGGAGACCAGCAGATGCGCATTGTTGCCACCAAACCCAAACGCCGAAACGGCGGCCACGCGCGGTGCAGTGGCCGGCCAGGCTTCACGCTTGGTCAACAAGCGAAACGGTGTGTTGGCAAGGGATGGATTGATCTGATCGACATGCAAGGTTGGCGGTCGCTCACCGGCGCGCATGGCTTCCAGCACCTTGATCAGGCCGGCGGCGCCCGCAGTGGTGATCAGATGCCCGAGATTGGATTTCAACGAGCCGATCGGTAATTGCTCGACGCCGGCATATTCGGCGGCGGTGCTACGCAGCTCGGTGGCATCCCCCACCGTGGTGCCGGTGGCATGGCATTCGAGCATGGCGACATCGGAAGGAATCAAGCCCGAGCCCTGAAAAGCACTACGGATCGCCCGGCGCTGGCCCGCCTCATCGGGCACCAGCAAGCCCTTGCCACGTCCATCGTTGGACAGGCCGATGCCTCGAATCACGCCATGAATCGTATCGCCATCGCGGCGCGCATCCTGCAGTCGCTTGAGGGCGAAGAAGGCGGCGCCTTCGGCCGGCAATAGGCCATCGGCATCGCGATGAAACGGCCGCGACCGGCCGCTGCGACTCAGCGCATTGAGGGCAGCGAAACCCTGGTGCAGGAACAGATCATCGGCCCGTTGCACCGCACCGGCCAACATCAGATCGGCACTGCCCTCCTGCAAGCGATCGCAGGCCAGCTTCAGCGCATACAGCGAACTGGCGCAGGCGGCGTCCAGGCAGTGGCTGCCGACACCGAGACGCAGTGCGCGTTGCAGCAGGTCCGCAGCGCCCGAGGCCATGAAGCGATTGCGCGGGTCGATCTGGCCGCGACCGGTCCACACCGATTCGGCATACGCCGCCATCTGCTCACTGGGAAAACCCAGGTTGCCAAACACCGCACCGCTGCGCGTGATGTCGACTGACTTCGCCTCGGCCAGGGCCAGACGCGCGCAGTGCAGTACCCAGTGGAACAGGGTGTCGAGTCCCTCGAGCTCAGTCGCGGGAACGGCAAAGCCGCTTGGGTTCCAGACGGATTCAAAGCCTTGTACGTAGCCACCGCGATCGGACCAGCAGCGGTCGGGCTGCGGGCTGTCGGCTGAACACAGGACTTGATCGCGGCTGACTTTCCAGCGCTGGTCTGGCACTGACTGGACGAGATCGCGGCCGGCTGCCACCGCCTGCCATAGTGCCTCCGGTGACAAGGCGCCAGGCAATACGCAGGCGCGGCCGACGATGGCGACGGGGGCGAAGCGGTGGTTGCGGGCTGAGTTCATTCTGTCGGTTGGCTTGATGCTGTGTTGGAGCGATTCTGGTGCGGGATGAAGCTTCTCTCTCTCACCCCAACCCCTTCCCCCGCCAGGGGGAAGGGGCTTAACAGAGGGCTCAATTGGAGCAAGCTCTGAATCTTGAGCAACATGAGCTCTCTCTCCTGGAGGGAGAGGAGTTGGGGTGAGGGGGACGGGCTAATTCACACCCTTGGCAGCGCATGATTCTGCACACCCAGCAGTTCCACCAATCGCCTGCCCTGGCTGTCGTTGAACACGATGTCGGTGGTGACGGCGGCGTTGCCGACATTCCGACGGTAGGCGGTGGCGGAGATCGGTCCGTTGGCGGGCGCGCTGGCGTAGTTTCTGACTTCTGCAATGGCGGTCGGCAGATTGGGACCGCCCAGCATGCGCTGCCCGTAGAGCACCGCCAGCTGCAAACCACCGTCGAGTGCGGCGACGTCGAGTTGCCAGGCCTCCTTGTCCCACCCGGCTTGCTCAACCCCACGTACGGTCGCCCCACCCCCCTGATCCGACATGCCATGCACGGTTTCAATCAGCTCGAACTTGCCGCGGTGGAACAGCAGGTCCTGATACAGCGGCTGGCCATCCCAGGGTTGCAATTCGATTTCGGGCAGTGGCGCAGCGGGCTGTTCTGCCGGGTCGCCGAGTTCGGCTCGGGCACTGTAATACGGCGTGCCGTAGGCATCCTTGACCAGCAGTTGCAGTTGCGTGCCGGGCGCGTTGACTGAACTGGCTTCGATGATGAAGCGGTCGCCCTCATCTTCAAAACCGCCAAGGCGAATGCCCTTGAGCACCTTGAAATCATGCAAGGCCTTCAGACTCAGCCCGGGGCGGAAGCTGCGTGCGGCGCGAGAAAGCCATTCCGCCACCAGCACGGCCGGCACCACCGGCCGGCCCTTGACGGCGTGGCCCTCAAGATAGGCGTGCGATGTGCGATGGACTTTCAGTTCCAGCGACTGAACCCGTGCAGACGCGCCTTTGGACAACAAGGACTCGGGACGAGGCGCACCACCCAGCACCAGTTCCAGCGCCTGCGGCCGGCCATCGGCAAGTTCGTCGACAAACATCTTGGCACCGACGTCTAGAGGCAGAAGCGGAACGCCTAGTTCAGCAAACTTCAGCTTCAGCGCCGGGTGCACCATGCCGCCCTCCCACGGCCCCCAGCCAAACGATTTCACCCGCAGGCCGGGGCGGCGTTGCGCTTCGGCGGCGGCGACCTTGGCCAGCACTTCATTGGCCATGGCGTAATCCGCCTGGCCACTATTGCCGCAACGTGCGGAGACCGAGGAAAACACGCACAAGAGCTGTAGCGGATCCTCGGCGCAGGCGTCAAGCAGGACTTTCAACCCGCCCACCTTGGTATTGAACACCTGATCGAACTGCTCATCGGTCTTGTCGACGATCAGCTTGTCGGCCAGCACACCGGCGGCGTGAATCAGCGCCTTGGGTGCGCCCCAGTCGGCGCGCAGATCGGCCAGCATCGCCTGCACGGCTGAACCATCATCGACATCGACCGACACATAACGTGCTTCGGCGCCCTGCCCTTCGATGGCCAACAGCGTGGCACGCACTTCGCGTGCACTCAGCACAGCACGAACACGCTGGTTAAGTTCCAGCGGTGAGATATGCTCGGCGCGGGATTGCGCGTCGGCCAGGAGTCGCGCTTTCAAGCCAGCCTCATCCAGCACACCTTCGCAACAGGCGGGTTCATCGACCAAGGCAGTGCGACCAAGCAGAACGTAGCGGGCTTTGCAGCGCTCGGACCAGTGTCGAATGCAGGCGGCGGTGACGCCGCGCGCACCGCCCGAGACCAGGACCACATCGCCGTCCTCGATTGGATACTCATCGCCCTGCACCGTCGCAGCCACACTGAGCAGGGTCTGGCGCGGACCCTCCACCGGCAGAGCAACCTCGATTTCTCCACCGCCGCCCAGCAACTCAGCCGCCAGTGCCGCGGCCAGGGCTTCGGGCTCACGCCCGCCGCGCTCGATGTCGATGGCCTTCAGGGCGGCCTTTGGCCATTCGAGTGCCGCAGTCTTGACCAGGGCCGGCAGACCGGCCGCCCATGCGCGCCGCTGATCGATCGGCCCCAGGCCAAAGCGGCCGCCGGTGTCCTGCACAGTCACAAACAGGCCCGGCAGATTCTGGTGCGCAGCACCGACCTGTCGCGCCAGCTGAAAGGCTTCGCGATTCACCGCGATCGCTGCATCAACGGACTCGAACTCACGCAAGCCGCCGAGGAACACGCAGGCCGAGGCCGATACGGGCGGGGCATCGCTGGCCAGAGCATTCACGCCTTGGCGGCGCAGCGCATTGGCCAGCGCCTGATCGAGCTGACTTCCGCCGCCACAGATCCACACCCGATTGCCGCCCAACAAGCCGGGCATGGCGAGCCCGGTGGGCGGCGCGTCGATCAGACGCAGCTCATAACGTCCAAGTTCGGCGGCGGCTGTCTGCGCGCGCTGAGCGGTCGGTTCGGGAGCCGCGGCCTTGGCGGTAGGCGCCTCCGTGCGTCCGCGCAAGTAATCGACAATTTCCCGCAGGGTATGCAAGCCGGCGAGATGGCCTCGATCCAGTTTCGGCAGGTCGGGCGCGCGCTCATCGACGGCGGAAAGAATCTCGACGCGTTTAATCGAGTCGATGCCAAGATCACTTTCGAGATCCATATCGAGGCTGAGCATTTCCAGCGGATAGCCAGTCTTGTTGGCCACCACATCAAGCATGACAGCTTCAAGTTCCACTGTGTTGGCAGCCGGCCTGGCCGCTTGCGGCGTGACTGCCACAGCGGCTGGCGCCATGCTGGCCCCGAGCTGCCGGCTGAGATAGTCGACGATCTCGCGCAGACTGTGCAGACCCGACAGATGAGCTCGATCCAGTTTGGGCAGATTGGGCGCGCGCTCGTCAACGGCGGAAAGAATCTCGACGCGCTTGATCGAGTCGATACCGAGATCGCTCTCGAGATCCATATCGAGGTTCAGCATCTCCAGCGGATAGCCAGTCTTGTCGGCCACCACGTTCAGCATCACGTCTGCCAGATCCACGCTGGGCAGTTCCTGATTGCGCGGTGCGGCGGCCGTCGCCGACTGCGTCGTCTGCCGTCCGAGGTAATCGACAATCTCGCGCAGCGTGTGCAAGCCTGCCAGATGTGCCCGATCAAGCTTGGGCAGCTGCGGCGCGCGCTCATCGATGGCCGACAGAATCTCGACCCGTTTGATCGAATCAATGCCAAGATCGCCTTCCAGGTCCATCTCCAGGTTAAGCATCTCGATCGGATAGCCGGTCTTGTCGGCCACCACCGACAGCATCAAGGCTTGAAGATCCACGGCGGGCGCAGCTACCGGTGGGAGAACCGCCGCCGTCAAGGTTGCCGGTGGCACGCTGATGGGCACAGCCGGCGCAGGTGCGGGAGTCGGCAATGCATTCACCCCGCCCATAACCATCGGTTGCGCTTCCACAGCGGCGCTGCTGTAAAGCGAGGGTGCCGGGATGGATTGCACGCCTGCCACGGCCGGCGCGCCCAACAGCGCACCCAGCTGATTCAGTGAAGTCTCGGCCATCCGCAGGTAGGCGTTGTGGCTGTCGAACATGGCCTGCTGGAAGGCCGCATGCGCCTCTGCCGTTTGCCGCTGACTGTCCTGAAAGGCCTGAATCCAGCTATCGGAGACCGGCATGGCGGAGGGCATCGAAGGGGCTGAGACAGCCGAGTTCGCCGCGTGGCTGAACGCGGTGGGTTCCGCGGTGGAAGGACTGTTCGTCGGTGGCGGGGGCGTCGGTCGTGCGGGATTGGGGGCAGGCAAGGTCGTTGGATCCAATGGCGGATAGGGTTTTCCGACATTGCTGCCGGAAATTGAAATGGCATGCTTGCTGCGTGCAGCGGCGACTTGCGGCTCGCGCTCGTCGGCGAACAGAGCAGGCAGGTTCATCGGCACGCCCAGCGCTGCCAGGCGCACAATGCCTTGCAAGAAGGCTTCGACGCCATCGCGGCCTTTGCGATCCAATGCGATGGTCTGGTGCGGGCGTTCGCCAAGAATCGCGGCGATCAGTCCGCTCAACACAGCGCTTGGCCCGACCTCGACAAAGCAGCGTGCGCCGGCCTGATACATCGCTTCAATCATCTCGACGAAGCGAACCGGGCTAGCGATCTGCTCAGCCAGGCGTTGCCGCGCAGCCGTGCCATCGCTAACACTGGCGGCACAGACATTGCTGTACGTCGGGCAGGAGGGATTGGCAAAATCGAGCGCAGCCAGCGTCTCGGCAAAGGGCGCGCAGGCCGCGGCCACAATGGGCGAATGAAAGGCACTGGCTACCGGCAAGCGCTTGCCTTCCACCCCTTGACGCACCAGCAAGGCTTCGAATGCCGTGATTGACTCCACGCTGCCAGAGACAATCACCTGCTGCGGAGCGTTGTGATTGGCCACCACCAGATCGGAGGCTGCTTCTTCGATCAAGGCCTGCACTCGTTCGATCGGCAGACCAAGGGCGAGCATGGCGCCGGGTTTGGCGGCGGCATCGCGCATCAGCTCGCCACGTCGGCGTGCCAGGCCGAGCAAGCTCGACTCGTCATAAACGCCGGCTGCGTGCAGGGCGGTCAGTTCGCCAAAGCTGTGCCCGGCCATGTGAGCGGCCGCAACCCCAAGTTGCCGCAGCAGCGCCAACATTGACAGCGAGGTCGCGCCAATGGCCGGCTGCGCCCACTCGGTGGCGGTGAGGCGCTGGCGATCCGCCTCACGCTCGGCGCCCGTGAAGGATGGGCGCGGAAACACCAGGTGATGCAGTTTCGAGGTCGGATCGAAGTCGATCGCCGCTGCCCGATCCCACACGGCCCGTGCCGCCGGAAACCTCATCGCCAGATCAGCCCCCATGCCGGGGTACTGACTGCCCTGCCCGGGAAATACGAAGGCCAGATCACCGACCATCGAGCCAACGCCATAACTCATGCCGTCCGCTCGCGTCCAACTCTGGGCCGGATCCGCCTCGATGCGTTCAAGCGCATCGGCAAGGCGGACATGCAACGGCTGCGCGTCCGTGGCCAACCAGACCAGCCGGTACTCAGCGCTGGCGGAAAACTGCTGCAGCGATCGATGCGCCAGCACCGAGACTGAGAACTGGCTGACCCGCAGATCGCGCAATTGCTTTAACAGGTCTCTTGCGCTGTCTGCAGAGAGGGCAAACAGCAACGGCGCGGCCGGGGCGAAGCGCTTGGCCGGTTTGCCCGCACCGCAATACTCCTCGACCGTGACGTGAAAGTTGGAGCCACCAAAACCAAAGGCGCTGACCGATGCCCGTCGCGGATGCGCTGCATCACGGATCCATGGGCGCGACTGCGTGTTGAGATAGAAGGCACTGTTCTCAAGGCCCAGCTTGGGGTTGGGGGCGTCTATCTTGATGCTCGGCGGCAACACCTTGTGATGCAGCGCCATCACCGCCTTGAACAACCCTGCCGCGCCGGCAGCCGCCTTGGTATGGCCGATCTGACTCTTTACCGAGCCCAGGGCGCACCATTGCTTGCGCTCAGGCGCTGCCTGATCGAACACCATGCGCAGTCCATCGAACTCGGCCACATCGCCGGCCTTGGTGCCGGTGCCGTGCGCTTCCATCAGTTCCACCGTCTCCGGCCCATAGCCCGCTTGCTGGTAGGCCCGCGAGAGAGCCTGGGCCTGGCCCGCCGAAACCGGGGCATAGACCGATTTTGCCCGCCCATCTGAAGAACTGCCGACGCCGCGTATCACTGCATAGATTCGATCGCCATCGCGCTCGGCATCCTTGAGTCGCTTCAAGGCCAGCATGCCCAGACCTTCGCCCAGCATGGTGCCGTCCGCCGCCGCACTGAACGGGCGGCAGTCGCCACTGGCGGATAAGGCCGGCGTCTTGGAGAAGCACATGAACATGAAGATGTCGTTCAAGGTGTCGACACCGCCGGTGATCACCACGTCGCTCTGACCAAGCTGAAGCTCGTTGATGGCCATCGACAGGGCACTGAAACTCGATGCGCAGGCGGCATCGGTAACGCAATTGGTGCCGCCGAGATTGAGCCGGTTGGCGATACGGCCAGCCACCACATTGCCGAGCAACCCAGGGAAGCTCGATTCCTGCCAGGGCACGTACTGCGCGGCGATACGATCGCAGGCGGCCTGCACTTCATCTTCCGGAAGACCGGTTTCGCGCAGGGCTTTGACCCACACCGGACGCTGCAGACGCGACACCATGGAAAACAGCAGTTCCTGCGCACTGGTCACGCCGAGGATGACCGACATGCGCGAACGATCCATCGTTTCGAACTGATCTCCGGCGGCGTCCTGCAGCACCGCCTGCGCCACAATCAATGCCAGCAGTTGCGAAGTATCCGTGGCAGGAATGTTTGACGGCGGCAGGCCGAAGCCGAAGGCATCGAAGTCGATCGGATCGAGGAAAGCGCCACGACGGGCATAGGTCTTATCGGGAGCGCTGGGATCGGCGTCGAAGTAGTCGTCCACCAACCAGTGGCTGGGTGGCACATCGCCGATCAGATCGCGCCCGGCCAGGATGTCGCGCCAGAAACCCTCGGCATCGCTGGAGCCGGGAAACAGCGCGCTGGCGCCGATGATGGCGATCGGCGCGAACGGCGGCGGCTGAAAATCGGACATGGCTTACCTCAGGTTGCCGGAGCAACGGTGGAACAGTATGTATTGAGTTGACGGGCGCAGAATTTGCTGCACCCAAGGCGCATCCCATGCGCTTGCCAGGGAATCTCTGAACAAGTTCAGAGATTCCTGTGGTGCACGATGCACCGCCGCGATCAACAACGTACGTTGCTGATCAGCGTGAGCCGAGTCCGGACCTGTGCCGGACTCGGCGCGTCTGAGTAAGTCCAGGATGGGCTTATTCAGACTTTCCCTAGAGATAGGGTGTGTCTTGGACGCAGCGTCGCGGGGGTTCAACACAGCGGCCGCGGACGAAAGTCGAAGCCGGTCTCGGGCATGGCAACGCCGAAACTACGCAGCTGCTGGGCGCGGGTGACCACGGCGGCACCCTCCATCAGGTTGAGCATCACCTGCCCCACGGTTCGCTGTTCTGGAGCTTCAAGGAAACTGCCGGTCACCCAGCGATTGAAGGCGCCCATCGCCGGGCCGCACCAGATCTGATAGTCGGAACTGCGCGCATCGATGCCATCGATCGCCCAGCGGCTCGACAAGCCGAGATAGGCGCGAAACACCAGGGCCATTTGATGCTTCGGGTCGCGCTCCGCACGTTCAACCTGGGCCGGGTCACGCTGCTGCCAGAATTCGCGGGTGGAGGCCCAGGCCTCATCGAAGCTGGCGCGCAACTGGGTGCGCTCGACTTTCTCGCGCTCCTCGGCCGGAATGGCTGCCAACGATGGGAAGCTGCGATACAACTCATACAGCTTGCGCGCCCGGGTGGCGAACAGACTGCCGCGCTTCAGCACCTGTACGTCGACGCCCATCTCGAACATATCGGCCGCGGGCGCCATGGTGACGTCGGCCATTCCTGCCTGGGCCAGCATGGCGCGTCCGCTGGCATGCAGGCCGCTTTCGACGCAGGCCTGATTGACCGAACCGGTCTGCACATAGGCCGCGCCCATGGCGAAGGCGGCAGCGACCGCCGAAGGCGTACCGAGGCCTCCTGCGGCGCCGATACGAATCGGCATGCTGTAGCCCTGCTGGCGACGAATCTCCTCGCGCAGCACGGCGACGCTGGGCAACAGCGCCGCCAACGGACGATTGTCGGTGTGGCCGCCCGAATCGGACTCCACCGTGATGTCTTCGGCAATCGAAATCTGCGCGGCCAGCTTGATTTCAAGCTCGCTCAACCTGCCCTGCTCGCGCAGGCTGTCCAGCATGGCCAGCGGTGGTGGCAACAGAAAGCGCCGCGCCACCTCTTCTCGCGATACTTTGGCAATGACCCGATTCAAACGCAGGATCCGGCCACTGGGATCGGTGTGCAAGCCCTTGGCGGCGTAATAGACAATCGCTGGCGTCAGGGCCATATAGGCCGATGCTTCTACGTTTCGTACGCCGTGGCGCAAGAACATCTCGGCCAGCGCCAGCTCCAACGCCGGCTCGCTGGGGCTGTGAATCAGGTTGACGCCCCAACTCTTGCCGCTGCGCTGCAATCGCGCGTTAAGTTCGACGATCGATGCCTCGACGCGAGCAGCGGACAGCCCCGCGGCGCCGAAGAACGCCAACCCACCCTGCTCGGCAATCGCTTCTACCATCGCGACGCTGGCGATGCCGTTGGCCATGGCGCCAGCGACGTAAGGAAATCGCAGTCGATGCGCCTCGCAGAACCCGCGGTCACCCAGCCATTCTGGATACAGCGGCGGCAACTGACCGATCAGGTCGAAGCCCGCCTTGCTCGGTACTGCGGAGGAGAGGTGGCCATCGATGCCGATGCCCACGGCGCCATCGTCGCTGCGCCGAATTACTGCCATGGACGCGCGCACCTGTTGCGCCGAAGACAGCAAGGCGGCGCCGGAAAACGCCGGCAGCTGCGGACCAGGGCGCCAGCTCAGGGCAGGCGCGACCGGGGCGGAAGAGGTCGAAGACATGAAATCTGGCACTGAGTGTCACTTTTTAAGCGCGCAGTTATATCCTTGCGGCGATGAAAACGCCACTGCCCAGCGCCAGAGAGCAAAAGAAGCAAGCCACGCGCAATGCGCTGATCGCCGCCGCACAGCGCCGATTTCGCGACATTG
Organism: Pseudomarimonas arenosa; assembly: GCF_014841215.1. GTDB lineage: Bacteria > Pseudomonadota > Gammaproteobacteria > Xanthomonadales > Xanthomonadaceae > Pseudomarimonas > Pseudomarimonas arenosa. The sequence continues at coordinate 134,513 of NZ_JACYTR010000008.1, read as the reverse complement.
GCTACGCATCAACGACGATCGACGATATTTGCGCCGACGCCAAGATCGGCCGCAGGAGCTTCTTCCGCTACTTCGCTGACAAGGAGTCGCTGGTCTTTCCACAGCGCTCCGAGCGCCTGCAGCAATTCCTGGACCTGCTACGGCATGGGCCAGAGCGCGACGACCCGGTGGGCAACCTCCGCCATATAGCGCAGATCTTTGCCAAACAGTACGGCGAGCACCGCGAAAGCCTGCTGGCGCAACAGCGACTAATTGAATCCTCGGCCGAACTCCTGGCCCGCGAGCGCGAAATCGATCGCGATTGGGAGAACGCCATGACCCAGGCAGTGAGGAACCGACTCGACGGCCAACCCGATGCCGAGGTGCAGGCCCGCCTCTTCGCCGGCGCCGCCATCGGCGTGATCCGCGCCACCATGCGCTACTGGTTTGAGAACGACGGCCGTCCGGACTTGGCTGAGCTCGGGCACAAGGCACTGGATCGACTGGAACAGGGATTCTGGGCGGACTGAGCTGCCCCGGGTTTCTCGGCGCAGACCCGGGGCGATGCAAATTTCGGTGCAACTTTAGCTACTGGCTTCGCCCTGGCACCCTTCGACCGGCTCTGGGTGGGTCAACCGCGGCTGGGCGATGATCCTTACCGCACATCACTGGTTGCTGCGATTCACCCATTGATCACGCTTCCCCTGGTCACCCATGCCAATCGACACATGACCACCCAGCGCCTGCCCTGCAGTATCCGCAGCTGGTTAGCAGAAACGGCCACGGCACTCCGTAGGTCGCAACATAGCTGGGTGGGCCGATGCCCGCCCCACAAGCGGGAGAGAGGGAATGGATCGTCGTTCATTCGTCAAGGTAACCGGCCTTGGCATGGGTGCCTTGATGCTGCCGATTTCGGGTCGGCTGATTGCCGCCGAGGCGCTGACTGAGAAGCTCGACATCGCGTTGAAGCGATCGCTGGCCGATGCTGCCTTGGCAGCGGCCAAGACAGCAGGCGCCAGCTACTGCGATGTACGCATTGGCCGCTATCTGAACCAGTTCGTGGTGACCCGCGAAGACAAGGTGCAGAACGTGGTCAACACCGAGTCGACCGGCGTTGGCATTCGCGTCATCGCCAATGGCACCTGGGGTTTCGCCGCCTCCAATGATCTCACCGCCACCAGCATCGCGCGCGCCGCTCAACAAGCCGTTGCGATCGCCAAGGCAAACTCCCGGCTGACCCGCACGCCAGTCGAGCTGGCGCCGGTGAAGGGCGTCGGCGAAGTGAGCTGGGCGACGCCGATCAAGAAGAATGCTATGGAAGTGCCGATCAAGGAAAAGGTCGATCTTCTGCTCAGCGTGAACGCGGCAGCGATGAACGCCGGCGCCAGCTTCGTCAATTCGATTCTGTTTCTGGTCAATGAGCAAAAGTATTTCGCCTCGACCGACGGCTCGTACATCGACCAGGATGTGCATCGCATCTGGGCGCCGCTCAATATCACCGCGGTCGACAAGGAAAGCGGCAAGTTCCGCAATCGCTCTGGCCTCAGTGCGCCGATGGGCATGGGCTACGAGTACCTCGACCCGAAGCCGGAAGGTCGTATCGCCATGCCCGGCGGTCTGGTCGGCTATTCCACCTCTTACGACATGATCGAGGACGCCAAGCTTGGTGCCGAGCAGGCCAAAGAGAAACTGAAAGCCAAGTCGGTCAAGCCCGGCAAGTATGATCTGGTGCTCGACCCGCACCACCTGTGGCTGACCATCCACGAGAACGTCGGCCATCCGACCGAGCTCGATCGCGTGCTCGGCTACGAGGCCAATTACGCCGGCACCAGCTTTGCCACCCTCGACAAATGGAAATCGAAGGATTTCAAGTACGGCGCCGAGATCGTCAACCTGTTCGCCGACAAGACTCAGCCGCACTCACTGGGCGCCGTCGGCTACGACGACGAGGGCGTCAAGACCAAGCGTTGGGACATCGTCAAGGACGGCATCCTGGTCAACTATCAAGCAATTCGCGATCAGGCGCACATCCTTGGCGAGAAGGAGTCGCATGGCTGTTGCTATGCCGATTCCTGGAACAGCGTGCAGTTCCAGCGCATGGCCAATATTTCACTGGCACCGGGCAAGGAAAAGCTCACGCCGGATGAAATGATCAGTCAGGTCGAAGATGGCATCTACATCGTCGGCGCCGGCTCGTTCTCGATCGATCAGCAACGCTACAACGCGCAGTTTGGCGGCCAGCTGTTCTACGAAATCAAGAACGGCAAGATCACCGAGATGCTGGAGGATGTGGCCTACCAGATCCGCACCCCCGAGTTCTGGGCCTCCTGCGCGGCGATTTGCGACGAACGCGACTATCGCCTGGGCGGTTCATTCTTCGACGGCAAGGGCCAGCCCTCGCAAATCTCAGCGGTGTCGCATGGCTCGTCTACGGCGCGCTTCAACGGCATCAATGTCATCAACACCGCTCGCAACCTGGGCTAAGGAGAAAGCAGCATGACCATGATGAGTGAAACCCAGGCCAAGGCAATTCTCGACAAGGTGATGAAGCTGTCCAAGGCCGAGGAGTGCAGTGCCACTCTGCAGGGCGGCGTCACCGGCAATATCCGCTTCGCCCGCAACGAAGTGTCAACGTCGGGCCAAGTGGAACAAGCGACCCTGGTGGTTCAGGTGTCGTTTGGAAAAAAGGTTGGCATTGCCACCATCGAATCCTTTGACGATGCCTCGCTTGAACGGGTTGTTCGGCGGGCTGAAGAACTGGCCAATCTGGCACCGGACAATCCGGAGTTCATGCCGATCATCGACAAGCAGACCTACAAGCTCAGCAACACCTGGAACGACGAGACCGCCTCCTTGACTCCAGAGTTTCGCACTCAGGTGGCTGCGGACTGCATCGAACCCTGCCGCAATGACAAGCTGGTTGCCGCAGGCTTCTTTACCGACAACGCTGGCTTTGTCGCGACAGCGAACAGCAAGGGCAACTTCGGCTACCAGCGCATCACGTCGGCGGACCTCACCTGTACGGTGCGAACCGATGACGAGCAAGGCTCCGGATGGGTGGCCAGCAATGTTGCCGAGATCAAGCAATTTGACGCCAAACAGGCGATCAAGACCGGCATGAGCAAGGCCAAGGGCTCTCGCGATGCAAAGGCCCTGGAACCCGGCAAGTACACGGTGATTCTTGAGCCCGCCGCCGCTGCCGGCCTGATCAACTTCATGCTGTTTGGATTTGATGCGCGCCAGTCCGACGAAGGTCGCAGCTTCCTGTCCAAGAAAGGCGGCGGCAACAAGATCGGCGAAAAGGTGTTCGACAGCCGTGTCAACGTCTATTCCGACCCCTGGGAGCCTGGCCTTGAAGTGCTGCCCTGGGACGGTGAAGGCCTGGCGCGTGAGCGCACCCAGGTGGTGAAAGACGGTGTGGTGGAGTTCCTGCAGTACTCGCGCTTCTGGGCCAAGGAAAAGGGCAAGAGCACGGTCGGCCAGCCTGGCAACCTGATAGTCACCGGCGGCACGGCCAGCACCGATGAGATGGTCAAGTCGACCAAGAAGGGCATCCTGGTGACTCGCACCTGGTACATCCGTCTGGTCGATCCGCAGACCATGCTACTCACTGGACTGACTCGCGATGGCACCTTCTACATCGAAGACGGTGAGATCAAGTATCCGATCAAGAACTTCCGCTTCAACGAATCGCCGGTGATCATGCTTAACAACATCGAAGAGCTGGGCAAGTCGGTGCGCCTGAATCCGGACGAATCGCCCTTCATCATGAAGGTGCCACCGATGAAGATTCGCGACTTCACCTTTACCTCGCTAAGCGACGCGGTGTGATGGCATCGGGGGCGAGCCATGGATAAACCTCGCGCCCCGCGAATTGCTGACAAAGGGTGCGTCTTGGACGCACCGGTCGAATCGGCAAATCCAGCCGCAACGCAATCGATGCAACTCGCTGTGTGCTCCCCTCCCCCTCTCCCCAACCCCTCCCCCGCCAGGGGGGAGGGGCTAGAGCGGCGGTTCTCGCTTGACGAGTTGATGGGTTCGGCGGAGGACCTTCGCTTCGCTCTGCGAGGCGATGTGATGCTGACAGGGGCGAGCCATGGATAAACCTCGCGCCCCGCGTATTGCTGACAAACGGTGCGTCTTGGACGCACCGGTCGAATCGGCAAATCCAGCCGCAACGCAATCGATGCAACTCGCTGTGTGCTCCCCTCCCCCCTCGCGGGGGAGGGGCTGGGGGAGAGGGGGAAGGCTTGCAGTCACATCTCCCCTCCCCAACCCCTGCCCGGCCAAGGGACTCACGCGTCGCCAGATACTTAATACCCTGATCGGAGCAACAGTCGCGGCCGCCCTGCCCTTGAGGCTCGCCTTTGGCAACGGCCGCTACGACTTCTGGTTCACTCGGCTGATGTACGAATCGGGTGACTGGGATGTGGATCAGCGCATGCCGAGCAACTTGCTCGATGCCCTGGTGCAGTACACCTCATTGCGGGTCGACCCTAATGAACATGTGCTTCCCCTGGCCGATCCACGCATGCTGAGTGCACCGTTTTGCTATCTATCCGGGCACAAGCTGGTCGAGTTCAATGCGGATGAACGCCGTCATCTCGAGACCTATCTGCGCAACGGCGGTTTTCTGTTCGTCGACGATTGCAACCACGATATCGACGGCCTGTTTGCGCGATCGTTTGAAGACGAAATGTCGCGAATTTTCGGTGCCGGCGCCTTAAGCAAGCTGCCAAACAGTCACGCCCTGTACAGCAGCTTCTTTCGATTCGAGGAACCCCCGGCGACCAGCTTTGAATTGAATGGCTGGGGCGACGACCTGGTGCATGAATATTTGAAAGGCATCGAGTTCGACGGTCGCCTGGGCCTGCTGTACAGCAACAAGGATTATGGCTGCGAATGGGACTACGACTGGCGCAACAAACGCTGGCTGGCCGAAGACAACACCAAGTTCGCGGTGAATATCGTGATGTATGCGTTGAACTCATAGCAGGCTGCCGGACGTCAGACCCCCACCTGTTTGATTTCCGTGCGCGCCACTCGCGGCGACGAAATCAGATGCAACACCCGAAGGAAGACGGATGAGCGCACTACTGGAAACCCAGCTGGCCAAGGAACAGGAACAGATCGCCGCCCTGCGCGCAGCCATCGGCCGGGCCGTGGTTGGTCAGGCCGAAGTCGTCGAACAGCTACTGGTCGGTCTGTTCGCCGGCGGCCATTGCCTGCTAGAAGGGGTGCCGGGCCTGGGCAAGACCTTGTTGGTGCGAGCACTGGGCCAGGCCCTGCACCTATCGTTCCGTCGAGTACAGTTCACCCCTGACCTGATGCCCAGCGACCTCATCGGCACCGAGATTCTGGAAGAAGATCACGGCACGGGAAAGCGCTATTTTCAGTTTCAGCAAGGCCCGGTGTTCACACACTTGTTGCTGGCCGACGAACTGAACCGTACGCCGCCAAAAACCCAATCGGCCCTGCTCGAAGCCATGCAAGAGGGTACGGTCAGCTACGCCGGCACCACCCACGAACTGCCGCGGCCCTTCTTTGTGCTGGCGACGCAGAACCCGATCGAGCAGGCCGGCACGTATCCACTGCCGGAGGCGCAGCTGGACCGCTTCCTCCTGAACATCATGGTTGACTACCCGAGCGCCGAGGAGGAGTTGCAGATCATCACGGCGACCACCGGGACACAGCGACAGCAGGTACCACAGGTGCTCGATGCCGAGGCGGTGCTCGCCCTGCAGGCTCGCGTGCGTGAGCTGCACATCAGCGAACATCTGTTGCGCTGGATCGCTCGCCTGCTGCGCGCCACCCGGCCGGGGCCCGATGCGCCGCAGGCAGTACGCGACTATGTCCAGTGGGGCGTCGGTCCGCGCGCCGGTCAGGCCCTGGTACTGTGTGCCAAGGCGCGCGCGTTGCTGCATGGGCGATTGGCCGCCACCCGGACCGATATCGAAGCCATTGCATTGCCGGTGATGCGTCATCGCTTGCTGCTGAACTACCGAGCCGAAGCGGAAGGCAAGCGCGTGACCGATCTGATCGCCGCCTTGCTGCAGGCCGTGCCCTGCGACGCGGAGTAGGGTTTGGAAGGGCTACTGACGAGCGAACTGCGTGCGCAATTGCGTGGCCTGGTGCTGCGCGCGCGACGACCTCCCAGCGCCGGGCCACTCGGCTTGAATGCCTCACGACGACGCGGCCCGGGGCTGGAGTTCTCCCAGCATCGAGGCTATGAACCAGGTGATGAGCCACGTCGCATCGACTGGAAGCTGTTTGCCCGCAGCGATCGCTACTTTGTTCGTGAATCCGAGAGTGAAGCGGCTCTGACAATCTGGGTACTGCTCGATTGCAGTGCTTCGATGGCGGAGCAGGATACTAAGGGCAACGACAAGCTAAGTTGTGCCAAACAGCTGGCCGCAGCCATGCTGGAGATTGCCAGACGACAGAATGACCGTTTCGGCCTGGTGCTGATTGGCGATAGCAGCCTGCAACCCGTGTCGCTGGGCGGCGGCCCGCGCCATCGCGATCGCTGTTTCGCTCACCTGCTTGCCGCGCAAGCAAAGGGCGCCTGGCCCGATCGACTGGCTCTGGAGCGGCTGTTTGGCCTGATTGCCCACGAAGCGGTGGTGCTGATGATCGGTGATGGATTTGAGCCGACCGGCGATTGGCTGGCCTGTTCCCTGGCTGCGACGGGGCGCGATGTACGGCATATCGCCCTGAGCACGGATGTCGAAGCGGAGTTTTCCCTGCACGGCAGCTGGCGTTTGATTGACCCCGAAAGCGGCGCCGAACTGGCCTTGGATGCCGATGCTTCGCGCGCCGACTTCATTGCCCGATTTCAGGCGGCACGACGCGAGCAGATGGCCAATCTGAGCAGCGTTGGCGTTCTGTTCGATGAGCATCGAATCGATCAGGCCGGGATCGGCGCCTTGCGCAAGGTTCTGCAGGCAGGTAACCGATGAGTCTTGGCCTGCTGTGGCCGATCGCGCTGACCGGTTTGGTAGGCCTGCTGCTGCCCGTACTTATCCACCGACTCCCGCGGCGCAAGAGCAGCCCGCGCTCGTTTGCGGCACTGCGCTTTGTCGGGCACCACCAGCCACCAAGACAACAACGCAAGATCAGCGAATGGCCGCTACTGATTCTGCGCCTGCTGCTGTTGAGCCTGCTGCTGCTCTGGCTTGCGGCACCGCAATGGCTCAACTGGCAGGGCCGCGGTCTGCAATGGCGCGCCGTCTGGCCAGGAGTCGCTGCTTCGGCTGCCATGGCGCTGCCCGCTGCGGATCGAAACCTGTGGTTGGCGCCGGGCTACCCGGAACTAAGCACTGAGGCAATACCGTCTGCACCGGACCAGACGGCCAGCCTGCTGCGGCAGCTGGCCGCCGACCTGCCGGCTGCCGACCGCTTGACCGTGCTGGTGCCAGAACAACTGTCAGGTCTCGATGCGACTTCACTGGGGTTGGCGCGTGCAGTGCAGTGGCAAGTGGTGCAGTCGGTGGCGACCGACGGCCCGACGCTGAAGGTGCGCAAGCTGAGTCTGCGCGTTGAGCAGGCAGCCTCACCCAGCCAATGGCTGGAGGCCGCGCTGCAGGCCTGGGCCGATGACCCGGCCCTTGCCACAACGATCGACCGAGGCGACGCGGAAGCCTCGGTGCCGGCCGATGCTGATGCTGTGCTTTGGCTCGGCGATCATCCAGCGCCGCGATTTGCACAGCAGCGAGTTCCGCTGTTGCAGGTTCCCGCCGGCGCGACACCGAGCACAGCGCGTGAACGCCCATGGACCGCGCTGCCACAGGGCGACGCTCGACTTCACGGACCGCTGAGGCCCGACAGCATGCCGGAGGTGCTCGAAGCCGATTTTCCGCAGCAGCTGCATCAGTGGCTGTTCCGCCGCCATCCGCAACCGCAGCAGGCGCCCGCGGCCAGCGTCGTGCCGACGGTCGAGCCCAAGCTTGAGGCAGCACTGCGTGTGCCGCCGCTCGACTTGCGCCCCTGGGTGGCCTTGCTGGCCGCCCTGCTGTTGCTGGCTGAGCGCTGGCTAGCCAATGGTCGTCGGCTGCACGGGCGAGCGCAGTGAGCCACGCTCTGCCAGCCTTGCTGCGACGGGTGCGCATACGGGCAGCGCTGAACGCGGTATGGCCGCTGTTGCCCTGGCTGCTGGCGCTGATGCTGCTGGCGGCCGTCCAAGGTGGGCTGCGCTGGAACGCTCTGCTATGGGGCGGCCTCACCGTGCTGCTCGTGTGGCGCGGCTGGGGTCTGGCCAGGTCGCTGCAGCGCCTGGACCGCGCCTGGATGGCCCGGGCGCTGGATGCAGCGCGGATCGACCTGGAAGACAGCAGCGATCTGCTCGACGCCGATCCACAGCGCTTGTCGGCAGTGCAGACACTGCAGCGCCAGCGTGTATTGCAGCGCCTGGCGGCGCACCCCCTTCCGGAGCTTCGCCGCCCCCTGCCCTGGCGTGGCACGGCGCTTTCATGTGTGTTGGCGACCATGGCTGCGGCGTGGCCCTTGCTGCCTCGACCTGAAGCTGGCACCGCAACGCCCGCTGTTGAGCAGGGCACGCCGCCAGCGGCCGTTGAACAATCCTTGCAAGTGCAGCTGCACGTGGTTCCACCGCCGTACACCGGACGTGCCGAACGACAGCTGGAGCAACTCAATGCACAGGTTGAACAGAACAGCAGGCTGCGTTGGTCGCTGCAGTTTGCCCTGCCGCCAAGCTCGGCCCAGCTGCACTTCGTCGATGGCAGCGTGCTTGAGCTTGAGCCGCGGGACGGTCGATTCGAAGCGGAACGGACGTTTGCCGAATCCACGTTGTACCGATTGCAGATCCAGGGGGCTCCGGCAGCTGACGACGGAGGGTTGTATCGCATCGATGCAGAGACCGATCGCCCACCGCAAATCAGCGTCATCAAGCCCGAGCGCACGCTTACGATCATTGATGCGGCGGAGCGTCAGTGGTCGATGGAGTTTCTGGTTGAGGACGACTATGGGCTGGGCCGGGCTGAACTGACCCTGACCTTGGCCCAGGGCAGCGGCGAGCAGGTGACCGTGGTCGAGCGCCGACTGCCGCTGACCGGCGAAGGCGAGGCAACAAAGCAGCGCTTTCGCCGCCCGCTGGACTTGAATGCGCTGGGCTTTGCCCAGGGAGATGACCTGATTGTCCGGCTGGAAATTCTCGACAACCGCGCACCACAAGCGCAATTGGCGCGCAGCCCGGCCCTGATCCTGCGCTGGCCTGACCGGCCTTCCGCCGAGGGCAGCGGTGTCGAGGGCCTGGTGCAACGCACCCTGCCGGCCTACTTCCGCAGCCAGCGCCAGATCATCATCGACACCGAGGCCCTGATCGCCGAACGTGCTGCGATCGGATCGGATGCACTGTTAAGTCGTTCCGACGCCCTGGGCGTGGACCAGCGCATCCTGCGCCTGCGCTACGGCCAGTTTCTGGGCGAAGAATCGGAGGCTGGAAATCTACCTGGCAGCGGACCCGCAGACGCTGACGAGTCGGACGCTCATCATGAGGACGATGGCCATGACCATGATCACGAAGGCAATTCAGCCGATAGCAGCACAGGGTTTGGTGAAACCGGCAGTCTGATCGCCGAAGTCGGCCATCTGCACGACATGGCCGAAGCAGCCACCCTGCTCGACCCTCGCACGCGCAGCTTGCTGCGCGCCGCGCTCGGCGAGATGTGGCAGGCCGAGGGACAGCTGCGTCTGGGTAAGCCTGAAGTCGCCCTGCCCTTCGAGTACCGCGCACTCGATCTGATCAAGCAGGTCCAGCAGGCCAATCGCATCTATCTGGCCCGGGTTGGGTTGGAGCTGCCAGCGGTCGACTTCAGTCGCCGACTGAGCGGCGAAGATCGCCCGCGCTCCCTGGCTCAGGACCGCATGCTCGCGGCACGGAATACCCCCGCTCCGCTGGCCGATTGGTGGCAGGCGCTGCAGTCGAGCGATCACTTGCCGCTCGACGCCCTCGCCGACTGGCTGTCCAACGCGCCAGGTTCGCTGCCGGACCCGCTTGGCGCGATGGCAGAACTGGATGCGCTACGGCGTGACCCCGCCTGTCTCGCCTGTCGGCAGCGCTTGCAACAGCAGCTATGGCCGGCCTTGCCGATGCCAGCCGCAGCCCCGAAACGACGAAGCGATGGCGGAGCGGCGGGTTCGGCCTATCTCTCTCAGCTGGAGCAGGGCCAATGAGCGGAGTGCCAGATCCGACACTGGCTGTTCTCCTGACCTTGGCGGCCGCCGCCTTGGTCGCCATGGCGCGATTGGGCAAGCAGCGGCGCTGGGCTCTGCTCTGTGCTCAACCGATCCTGCTTGCCGGGCTAGCCGGCGTGGTGCTGTGGCAACCCAGCAACACCCCGCTGCCGTTCGGACTCATCACCAAGGGCGCCACTGCTGAACATGTTGTTGCACTGCAGTCAAGGTTCCCGGAGCTGGAGTGGCTGGCCTTGCCCGACGCTCTGCCCTGGCCGAACGCGCAACCGGTGCCTGATCTTGGCGCCGCGCTGCGCAAGCAGCCTGCGGCGCTCGTGCTGGCTGGCGATGGTCTGTCCAGCGACCAACTGGCACTGCTCGCAGGGTTGCCGCTGCAATTCGAACCGGTCAACCCCACTGCCCCCGGCATCGTCAAGCTAAGTGCGCCGCGCACAGTCAGTGTCGGGCAACGCTGGACGGTACGCGGTCGGGTGCAGCCGACAAGATCGGGATTGAACCTGCACCTCGTCGATCCGGCCGGAAACGATCTCGATCAGACGGCGGTTGACGAGGCCGGCGAATTTCAACTCGTCGGCAGCACCCCCTTGGCTTCGCCCCTGCGTTACACAGTGGAACTACGGGACGAGGAGCGCATGGTGCAATCGCTGCCATTGCCGCTGCAGGCCCATATCCCGAGCCAGATGCGTATGCTGTTGATCGCCGCCACGCCGTCGCCAGAGCTGAAGTTCCTGCGCCGCTGGGCCACCGACGCCGGCATCCAGCTTGATGCGCAGATCGGCGTGGCCCCGTCCTTGGCACTGCGCCGAGGCCAACCGGCCCTATCGCCCGCCTCGCTGGCAGAGCTGGACCTGGTGCTGATCGATGACCGCAGCTGGCAGCAGGTGGGCCAACAGCGCGAACTGATTGTCGAGGCGGTGCGCAATGGACTCGGCCTGCTGCTGCGCGTCACCGAGCCGGCCAGCCCTGCACGATTGCAAACCTGGCAACAGCTCGGCCTCAGTATCGAATCGACCGGCGAGGCACCGATTGAAGTCCAGCCGCTTTTCTTAGTTCCCCGTCTGGCCTCAGGGACGGCGCTGCATGCCTGGCCATTGCGAGCCGTTGACGCGCACCCTCTCCGGGACGACGCAGCCCTCGGACACTCGACCTGGAATGCGCTCGGACGTGGACGGGTGGGACTCACCTGGCTTAACGACACCTTCCAGTACGTGCAGCAGGCACATCCTGAGGTTCATGCCAGTCATTGGGCGGCGCTGCTACATGAACTGGCGCGCAGCGCTTCATCTGAACCGCGCTGGCGAGCACTCACCACGCCCTTGGTCAAACAACGGGCCACCCTGTGCGGTGGCGATCGCCCTCCGACCCTGATCGGCCCCGACGGCGAACGGATCGAAACGCTACGGGATGCAAACACAGGCTGCGTTGGCTTCTGGCCATCGCGCCCGGGGCTGTGGCAGATCGAATCCAGCGCTGGGCAGCCCGAACCTCAGTGGATCGATGTGTTCGAATCGGAACAACTGGCGCCCTTGCTCGCTGCTCAGCGGCGCGAGGCCACGGAGGCTTACGCCAAGGCGGCGCCGTGGAACGGCGACTACACGCCCGGGATCAGCACTGACCTGCAACACACCCTGCTGCTGGCGGCGTGGGCGGCGCTGGCCATGTTGGTGTGGCTGTGGGAGCGGCGATTGATAGGAAGCGCACACCAAACGGAGGCACGGCAGGTCCGTTAGGGAAGGTCTGAACAAGTCCATCCTGGACTTTTCAGACGTGCCGAGTTCGGCACAGGTCCGAACTCGTTTCGGCCGCTCCGCGGCTAGGTCGAGCTTCGCTCGAAAACGCTGATCAACAACGTACGTTGTTGATCGCGACGGTGCATCCTTACACCGCGGGAAACTCTGAACTTGTTCAGAGATTCCTTAGCGAATCGCGAGGCGTTCTCTACGTCTCGACCCGAGGCCTCTCCACCCTCTTTGCGAATTGTCCTCCGCTGCAAGCCACCGCGAGAAAGGCAAGATCAACAGACAAGCTCAACTCAAAGCGACGCCCCAAGAAAAGGCGGCAGGCAACGACCCAACCCTACGCCGACTCCGTGTCGGACGGCCAAAACAGATCAGCGACAGCCTTCACCCAACCAGGCCCAGGCATCGTCGGCAAACTCATCCGGCGCCTTCTCCCAATCGCTGAGCAATACCAAGGTGAGCATGTGCTCAAACTCCTGATTAAAGGCGCGAGCTACGCGGTCGGGGTCATGCAGACGAGCACGGTCGGCAATCAGACCGAAGTACACCTTGCCGGCATAACTCAACAGGCTGATACCCAGGCCAATGCTGCCAGTCTGCGGCACCCAGAACATCATCCGCGACACCTCGACACCGGCCAGATACAGCGGCTGCTTCGGTCCCGGCACATTGGTCGCCACCAGGGTGGCCTTGCGACTCAGCAGGTCCAGAGCATGTCGTTGCACCGAGGTCGGCGCCATGCCGAGCACACCCAACAAACCATATGAAACCGCAGCCTGACGCGAGTTCTTCAGTTCGCGCATCGCCGCGCCTACCGCCCGCACCCGCGCTGGCGGGCAAGCCTCACCGACGGGCAGATCAAGAAACACCAGCCCAAAGTGATTGCCGAGACGCCGCGCATGGGCGCGTGGGCGCAGGTTCACCGGCACGGTGGCGCGCAGGGTGAGTCCGTCCACCGGCTCACCGTTATCCAGCAACACCTGACGAATAGCGCCGGCAGCGCAGGCCAGGAGCAGATCATTCACGGTGCAGCCAAAGCCTCGGCTGACTGCCTTCACCTCATCGAGTTCCAGCGGCACGGCCCAGGCGCAGCGCTTCTCCTCACTCAATGCCCCTTTCAGAGAGGTCACATCGTCGTCACTGAGACCAATCGCATGCACCAACTCCTGGGCAAAGGCCACCGCCTCATGCGTGAGGTGCGCGGTGGCGCCCGGTTCCTTCCAGGCTTCCAGCCACTTGCCTAAGGTACGGGTACCGAATTTGATCGCCTTGTCCAGCCTCTGCAGCACCGGGGGCAAGGACTGCGCCGAGGGCTCTGCGCGTGCCTCCTCCTCCAGCCAGTGCTGCTCTCTCTTGGCGTCGGGGGAACTGTCGGTAAGGCTGAGCATCACCTGCACCAGGGCCATGCCATCGGCGTAGCAGTGATGAATACGGCAGACCACCACACTACCGCCTTCAAAGCGCTCAATGAGATCAAACTGCCACAACGGATGATCGCCACTCAGCGGCGTTGAGGCCAGCTCGCTGACCGCATCCTGCAGGGCCGCCTCATCGGCTCGGCCTGGCAATTTCAGTCGCGTGACGTGGCGAGTGATGTCGAACTCGGCGTCGTTTTCCCAGTGCGCACCTTCGGGGCCATCCACCGCACGTTGGCGAAACCTCGGATAGGCGAGGAAGCGCTGTTCAAGCAGGTCAACCAGGCGCTTGTAACGCAGCGGCGTGGCAAGACGCAGCACACCGGTGATCATCATCAGGTTGCCTGGCTTCTCCATTCGCAGCCAGGCAGTGTCGACATTCGACATCGCCTCGCCCTGCGTGGTCGCCCACCCCATCAAGTTCATCAGCCGCCCCCGGCTCGGTCAGGCCACCATGGTCGAGCCTGAGCGGCGGCAGGTCAACGCGTTTCGCGACGTGCGTGTTGGTAGCGCTGAAGTGCGGCCTCGCGGCTTGCCTTCAGATCGACGATCGGCTTGTCGGGGTAGCCATTCAAGTGGGTGTTGCACTCCCATGGCGCATGGATGGCCTTCTTATCCAGCGACTTCAGCTCCGGCAGCCAGCGGCGAATATAGGCGCCATCAGGATCAAACCGCTGGCCTTGTGAGACAGGATTGAACACGCGGAAGTACGGCGCCGCGTCGGCGCCGGTACCGGCTGTCCATTGCCAGCCCTGGGTGTTGTTGGCCAGATCAGCGTCGATCAGCGTATCCCAGAACCAGTCGGCACCATGTCGCCAGTAGTAGCCGAGATTCTTGGTCAGCAGACTGGCGACAATCATGCGGCAACGGTTATGCATGATGCCGGTCTGCCACAGCTCGCGCATCGCGGCATCGATGATGGGAATGCCAGTGCGCCCGTTCTGCCAGGCCGCCAACACATCGGGTTTCGCCGGCAGCCAGATCATGGCACGCAGCTGCTCGGTCAGATCCTGCTCGCAGCTGTGCGGGAAGTGGTACATCAGGTGATAGGAGAACTCGCGCCAGCCAAGCTCACGATAGAAGGCCGCGCAGCTTGGATAGCTGAGCCCAAGCTCGTGGGCGACGGCGATGATCTGCCGCGGCGAGATTTCGCCGAAGGCCAAGTGCACGCTGAGTCGCGAAGTGTTGTCCTCAGCCGGCAGATCGCGCCCCTCCTTGTACTTGCCGACCCGGGTCAGAAATTCTCGGCAGCGCTGCAACGCAGCCTGCTCGCCTGGCGCCGACGCCTGAAAGAAACCTGCATCCCAGCCTGGCCGCGGCGCGGGCACGACGTCGTCCAATGGCAGCGAGGCAAACGCGGGCGCGGCGGGCAAACGTGAGGGCGCGGGTTCGGCCTGCGGCAGGCTGTCCCAGCGCGCCTCGAGTTGCCGCCAGTAGGGAGTGAACACGCGGTACGGGCCGTCCTGTTTGGTCTGCACCGTCCACGGCTCGAACAGCAGGCTGCCGTTGAAGCTTCTGGCGTCGATGCCCTGCTCGAGCAAGGTCTGTTTGATCTCGCTGTCACGCTTGCGCACCGCAGGCTCGTAGCGACGATTCCACAGCACCTTTGCGGCACCCGACTCGGCACATAGCTTGCGCAGCTCGGTCAGACTGTCGCCAGCGCGCAGGAGCAGCGCCGAGCCACGCTTTCGCAAATCGCCATCAAGCGCCTGCAAGGACCGTCGCAGCCAGGCACGGGAGGCCGCTCCCAGCGGCCAGTCACCCTCGCCTGCCGGATCGTCGATGTACACGAACAGCGGCGACAGTCTTGCATCGAGGGCCGCTTGCAGGGCCGGATGATCACCCAGGCGCAGATCTCGGCGCAGCCAGACGATGGCATGTTGAGTCATGGTGTTCTGCTGGCAATGAGGATTGGCGATGGCGGTCGGCGCCCACCCTAGCCGATTGCGCGCAATAAAATGTCGAGAGCCACATTTCGCCCGAATTGCGCCATGTGATTGTCGAGCGGCAACCCTATACTGATGGCCGCTGCCGAGCCTTGGTCGCGGGGCTATTCGCAGGGTGACCGGAAGATCGGCCAACCACCCTGTGCGCCCAGGCCACCCGCTTGCGCGACATAGCCATGGGGAGAGCGACAGATGCACGCAAGGATTCTGGGACGAGCCGGTCTGAAATCAACCGTCCGAAGGTGCTGCACCTGCCTTCTGATCAGCGCGCTGTGCGCTCTGTTGCTCGCCTGTCAGCCGCCAGCCCCATCGCCCAGCACGGTGACCGAGCCTGACCCCCTGGCGATCGAGGCGCCCAAGCAGCCCTTGGCCGAGCATCTCACCCTGTTGGCCGCCGGCAGCCGCAGCCAGGAAGGGCATCCGGAGTTGGTGCTTAAGTTCGATCGACCGCTGGCCGGCAACCAACCGTTCGATCAACGCATCGATGTCAAGGACGCCAGCGGCAAACGGCCCCAGGGCGCCTGGATCTATGACAGCAACGAGAATCTGCTGCGCTTTCCGTTCGTCGCAGCCAACCGCAGCTACACCTTGAGTTTGAGCGGCGAACTGGCGGCCGCCGACGGTACCACCCTCGGCGCCAAGCTGCTGAAAGAGGTGCACTCGGGCAACCTGCCACCGCTGCTGGTCTTTGCCAGCAAGGGCAGCGTGCTTCGGGCTGGCGACCAGGCCGGGCTACCGGTGGTATCGGTGAATGCCAGCGAAGCGGATCTGGAGTTCTTTCGCGTACCGCCACAGCGCTACTCGCAGTTCTTTGAACGCTGGCGCAGCAACGGCCAGCGCAGCCAATGGGAACTGCGTGAGATCGCCAAGCTGGCTGAGTCGGTCTACGCCAATCGTTTCGCCCTGGAAGCGCCAGAAAACGAGCGCACGGTCAATCAGATCCCCGTACAAAGTCTGGCCGAACTGCGCGAACCCGGCCTGTATTTTGCCGTGATGCGGCAGCCCGGCAGCTTCGACGGCCGCTACGAGGCCACTCACTTCACGGTGACCGATCTCGGTTTGCACGTGCGTACCTACCCACGCTCACAGTGGGTGCACGTGGCCTCACTCGGCAGCGGTCGCGCCCGCGCCGGCGTGGCCTTGGAACTGCTCGATGCCAAGGGCGCCCTGCTGGGCAGCGCGGAAACCGATGGCGCCGGCAATGCCACATTCGATCTGCCGGCCACGCCCGACCAGGTGCTGATAGCACGCGCGGGCGACGAGATCAGCCTGCTGTCGATGCGTCAGCCGGCCTTGGATCTGTCTGATTTTTCTGTCGGCGGGCGGCCGCAAACGGCGCTGGATGCGTTCATCTGGTCGGGACGCGACCTGTATCGACCGGGCGAAACCCTGGATGTTTCCATCCTGCTGCGCGACTTCGATGGGCGATTGCCAGAGCCGGCGCCGCCGGTGTTCGCGCAACTGCGGCAGCCCGATGGCCGCAGCCTGTCAGCGCGGGTGCTGGAACCTGCAGCGCTCGGCGCCTACCGACTGCAGGCGCCGGTGGCCGAGGATGCCGCCACCGGGCGCTGGCAACTGGTGATTCAAGCGGATGCCAAGGGCAAGCAAGTACTGGGACGCTGGGACTTCCGAGTTGAGGAATTCCTGCCCGAGCGGATGAAGCTCGCTCTCAACGCCCCCGATGCGCCGCTCAAGCCGGGCACCGACCTTAACGTCGAGTTCGATGGCGCATTCCTGTACGGCGCCCCAGCCGCAGGACAGCGTATCACCGCCGATCTGATCTACCGTCCGGCCGTGCATCCGATCAGCTCGCGCAAGGATTTCTTCTATGCCTCGCCGGAGGCACCTCTGCCCAAGGAGCCACAGGCGGCGCTGGATGCACACCTGGACGAGCAGGGAAAGTACCAGGCCACACTCGGTCTGATCGATGACAGCAAGGCCACCGCTCACGCGGTTGAAGTGCGGGTGGCGGCCAGCCTGTTTGAGTCGGGTGGTCGCGCGATTCGCCGCTCACTGGTTCGCAACCTGCTGCCGCACGACGTGTTGATCGGTGTTCGCCCGATGTTCGACTACCAGGAAGGTGCCGACGTCAATAGCGATGCTGGATTCGAATTCCTGCTCAGCGACGCTGCCGGTCAACTGCAGGCCGGCTCGCTGTCGGTAACCCTGGTACGCAAACACCGCGACTACCACTGGCGCTGGAACCCCAGTGGCGGCTGGCGGGCCGATTGGAGTCTGCGCGAGGAGGAGGTCGAGCAGCGCGAACTGCAACTCAGCGCCGATCGCCCATTGCACACGCAGTTCCGACTGGCCTGGGGCGAGTACGAGGTGCGGGTGTCCAATCCCACCACCCAGCAGACCCTGACCCTGCCGGTGCAGGTCGGCTGGCGCTGGAATGGCAGTGACAATGAGCAGGAGCCGCGCCCGGACAAGGTGCGCCTGCAGCTCGATCGCAGCGCCTATCGTGCAGGTGAAACGCTCACCGTCACGTTGAACCCACCCTACGATGGCCCCGGCGTGCTGCTGGTGGAAACCGACAGCCTGCTCTCTGCCGAGCCATTCCAGGCCCGTGAAGGTCTGGAGATTCAGCTGCCGGTATCGAACGAGTGGGAGCGTCATGACGTCTATCTCACGGCGCTGATGTTCCGGCCGGTCGGTACTGCGGACATGCAGAGCCCGCCGCGTGCGATCGGCGTGGTCCATGTGCCGATGGAACGACGTGATCGAGACGTGGCCTTGTCGATCAGCGAGATCGACGTGGTGCGTCCTGGCGCGCCTATCAATGTTGAGGTGTCGGCTCCGGCGCTGGCCGGCAAGCAAGCGCAGGTACAGCTAAAAGCGGTGGATCTGGGTGTACTGGCATTGACCGGCTATGAAGTGCCCGATGCGGCCAGCTATTTCTTCGCGCCGCGCGCCCTGGGTGTGGACGGACGTGATCTTTACGGCAAGCTGATCGAGCGTCTCGGTGGTTCGCGCGCACGGCTGCGCTACGGCGGTGACGCTGCCTTCTCCGGCCTGCCGCAAGCGCGGCGACCAACCTCGCGAACCAAGACTGCCGAAGTAATTCTCGATGCCGTGGCCTTCGATGCCGAAGGCAAGGCCAGACTCGAGTTTGCTGCGCCTGAATTCAACGGCGCCCTGCGCATCAGCGCCTTGGCCTACTCCACCGACCACTACGGCAAGGCCAGCAACGAAACCAAGGTGCGGGCACCGCTGGTCGTGGAGGTCAGCTCTCCACGGGTGATGGCGCCGGGCGACACCGCCCAGCTCACCATCGATCTACACAACACACTCGAGCAGACACAATCCTTCGCGCTGTCGATTGAGCTCGATGATGCGCTGAGTCTGCTCGGTGGCAGTGCCAGGCAGTCGTTCACCTTGAACGGCGGCGAACGGAAGACGCTCAAGATGCGCCTGCAGGCCGGCAGGGCTAGCGACGGCGAAAATCTGCTTGGCTTCCGGGTCAGCGCCAAGGGCGATCAGATCGACTGGTCGCAACGCGCCGAGTTTCGCCTGCGCTCGGCCTGGCCGGGTGAGCGGCTATCGCAGGCACGCCAGCTCAGCGGCCCGACGCAGATCAGCCTTGGTCAGGGCTGGCCCGGCGTGGGCCGCGACGACATTGCCGCACTCAATCTGACCCTCAGCAGCCAACCGCCGCTGCCCTTGACCGCGGCGGCGAAGGGGCTGATCGGCTATCCGCATGGCTGCATCGAACAAACCAGCAGCCGGCTCTGGCCATTGGTATTGGCCAGCGCCGAAACCCGCGCACGCTTCGGACTGGACGATCTGACCGAAGATGAGCGCCGTCTGCGCGTCAGGGCCGGTCTCGATCGAATCGCCGCCATGCAGCTGGCCGACGGCAACTTCGGCTATTGGCCCGGAGATGCCTATGCCAATCCACAGATGACCGCCTACGTGGCCGAGCTGTTGCTGGCCGCCAGGGAACAAGGATTCGAAGTATCGCAGGCCATGCTCGACAAGAGTCTGCAGCGCCTCACCGACGATCTGCTCAGCGGTGGTGACGGCTTCTGGGCCTATGAGAATTCTGGCCATCTGCGCTTTGCCTCGCTGGCACACGCCGGCTACGTACTGGCAACCCAGAACCGCGCTCCACTGGGCACATTGCGCAGTCTCTGGGATCACGAACGGCAGGCTTCACTCACTGCCCTGCCCTTGCTGCAGCTGGGCCTCGCCCTGCAGCTACAGGGCGACAGCCAGCGCGCGGAACAAGCCTTTGCCGAAGCCTTGGCCAAGGAGGATCAACGTCCGAACTACCTGGGCGACTACGGTTCGACCCTGCGCGATCATGCCCTGATGCTGGCCCTGGCTACTCAGCACGAGGTTCCACTGGGCGAACTCGCCGAGCGAATGAAGTTCGTGTCCGAAGAATTGCAGGCCATGAGCTCGCGCGGTGGCTGGCTCAGCACTCAGGATCAACTGGCCGTGTTCCGCCTGGGCATTGCCCTGCTGAAGCAGGACCTGCCCGCAGTCGAGGCCAGCCTGAAGGAAGGCAGCGCCAGCCAGCCCATCCACAGCAGCCTGTTTGCCCGACACCTGAAGGCCAACGATCTGCGCAATCCAGTGCAGCTCGACTTCAGTGGCCCGAGCGGCAGCTGGCTGATGCAGGACGCCCTGGTATTCCGTCGACTTGCTCCTGAACCAAAAGACAGCGGCTTGCGCATACGACGCAGTTGGTTCCGCATGGACGGCAGTCGCTACCAGGGCGAGCCGCTGCGCGAGGGCGACACCTTGCTGGTTCAACTCAGTGTTGAGTCGAATGAAAACGTGCCCGACGCCATCATTACCGATCGCGTACCCGGCGGGCTCGAGATCGAGAATCTCGGTCTGGGCGATCGCGGAACCTTGAACGAGCTCACTATCGACGGCACCTCAATGAGCGAGCGCTACTGGGCGGCGGAAAAGCTTTACGAGGAGTACCGCGACGACCGCTTCAGCGCTGCGGTGAAGCTCTACCAGGGCCAGCAAGCCAAGCTGTTCTACCTGGCCCGTGCGGTATCGCCAGGCGACTATGTCGTACCGCCACCGATCGCCGAAGACATGTACCGCCCCGACATCCGCAGTATCGGGCCGCGGGAGTTTGAGCGGCTGGTGGTCAAGGAAGCCGGCAAGTAGGTGTTCGGTGGATGGTATGTGTAGAAGACATCACACCTTGATATAGGGGCGTGACGCCCACCGTTGCGGGCTTCAATGTTCCAGCAGCTTCAGATCGTGTGCTGGTGGGTGACAGACCCACCCCACGACCGAACCTACTTTCGATACTCCACCTGCCGTTCCGTCACCGTTGCAAGGACTTCATCGATGCCAAAATCCTCACCACGAGCCAGCTTCTCGATGACCTTGCGCTGTCCTGGGCTCAATCGATTGATCAGGCCGCTGCCTTCAATCTGCATCAGACCACTCGAGGCCGAGGTCGGGTAGGCACCGTCGTAATCCCCGCCGACTTCCAACGGCGCATCCGGATTATTGGGTGCGAAGCACACCCCATCGGCCTTGTCGTAATAGAAGCGAATGCGAACGATGCCGCGTTGGCGTGCTTCGCGTTGCCAGCGGCACCTGGCCACATCACTGAGCAATCGCAGCCGCTCGGCGAGCTGCACCCGGCCGAGTCGTTTGGCAAAGTCGATGGCATCGCCGTGAACACGATGGCGAGCGGTGAGGTCGGCGCCCAGCTCTGCCAACCTCGGTGCGATGGCGATTGCATCAGACTCGGATTCAGCCAGTGCCAACAGATGCAGGACCGGCAGTCCATCGCGTCCGCTGGCATTCACCGCCGCCCCCTGCTTCACCAACGCATCAAGCAGTTCAGAATCAGCCCGCAACACAGCGGGCGCCACGCTCTGCGGTTGCACGCCCTGATTTAGCAGTCGTTTCACCAGAACAAGATTGCCACCCCAGGCCGCGGCCTGAAGCAGCTGCTGGCGTGAGACACCATACACGTCGATCAGTTTCGCTTCGGCTTGTGCCGACAGATCGCTGACATGACAGGCTCGATGCAACTCCACCGGCACATTGCGCGCGCAGCTATGCCGATTGCTGTGCGCCACCCAATAGCGTGCTGTGTCGATCCCTGTCGTAAGCGCCAGCGAGGTCAGATCGCGTCGATCGGGCAGCCAGGCATCGGGCGACGCCCCACGCTCGAGCAAGAAGTCAATGGCGCGCTGGGCTCTGGCAGCAATGGCACGGGCCAGAATGGGCCAGCCCTCACCATCCACTTCATGGATCTTGGCGCGCTGTGAATCCAGCAGCCTGCCAATCGCACCGACATCGTCTGCCTCGACTGCGCCGACCAGGTCATCCTCGCCATGCATGCGGGCGCGGATCACCTCGACGATGCCCTTGAGTCCACGCGCATCCGCCGCTTCCAGGGCCGGCACACGACCATCAGGCTGCACCAGCCGCGCACCGCGTTCATACAGGGCCAGGGCGATATCCGCCCGATCGTGACCGCCTTCGATCAAGGCCATCACCGCATTGCGGTCATCCGGCCACAGCTGCTGCGTGCGCGCTAGCACCAGCTCGACGCAGTCAAAGTGCCCACCACGCAAGGCTAGGCTCAGCACGGTGTCGCCGCTGTTGTCCTTGCCGGTGTGGCTCAGCACATAACGCATCAGTTCAGCCAAGACGGCGCATCGCCCCTGTGCCGCTGCCTCGTGCAGGGCGGTACGCCCGGTTTCACGATCGGCCTGCGCCGCGTTATGCACGTTCTGATAGGCAAGCTCGGCCACCCTAGCCACGTCATCACGCGTAATCGCATCAAACATCTCGCTGCGGGACATGCGCGCCTCCTGGTCGAGATGCCACTAGCATAGCGCTCTGGCTTACCCAGGTGCTTCTCTCTTCGAAGCCGAAGCGAGCGAGCCCCTCTTCCGTGGGGTGAGGCGGGCTTTCGAGCACCATGGCTGCGAGCCGCCATTCCACCGCTCTACCATCTCGGTTCGCCGCTGTCGCCCTGACATCTCAGACAGATCGGTTTACAGTGCCAAAGTCGCCTGGACCAGGAGCGTGCGCCATGCCGGTGAGATTCACCCTTAACGGTCAGTCATCCGAATTCTCTGGCGATGCCAGCATGCCCTTGCTCTGGTATCTGCGTGATCATGCTCGGCTCACCGGCAGCAAGTTTGGCTGCGGCATCGCACAATGCGGCGCCTGTACCGTGCATGTCGATGGCAAGGCCGCGCGCAGCTGCGTACTGCCTCTCAGTGCAGTGGAAGGCAAATCGATCACTACGATTGAAGGGCTGGCCACACAACGCTTGCATGCGGTACAGCGGGCGTGGATCGAAGAAGATGTGGCGCAATGCGGCTATTGTCAGGCCGGTCAGATCATGGCAGCAGTGGACCTGCTCAAGCGTGTACCCACGCCCAGCGATGAAGACATTGCCAGCCTGACCAATCTTTGCCGCTGCGGCACCTACCCGCGCATTCGCAAGGCCATTCATCGAGCCGCGATCCTGCTCGCCGAGGAGGCGCGGTCATGACTGCCTGGCATCGTGATGAGTGGGGTCTGGCCGAGCATGCGCCCTCCGAACACAGTCTCTCGACTGACGAACAATGGCGAGTATCGCGTCGCGGCTTTCTTAACGTGTCGCTCAGCGCAAGCGGTGCACTGCTGCTCTCCGCTGCAGTTCCACTGACTGCTCTACGAGCGGTGGCGGCGGTTCCTCCTCCTACCATCATCGGCCTGTTCATTCGCATCGAGCGCGACGGCCGAACCACCATCGGTGCCCGTTGCCCGGAGATCGGGCAAGGCGTCAAGACCTCCTTACCGATGATCATTGCCGAGGAACTGGATGCCGATTGGTCCAAAGTCGAGGTCAGACAACTGCATCTTGGACTCGACAAGACGGACGCCTCGCCAGGATTGAAGTGGCGTTTTGGCCCCCAGGGTGCGGGCGGCAGCACCAGCATCCCGAACGCCTGGGCAGATCTGCGTCAAGTCGGTGCCAAGGCACGTCATCTGCTCTTGCAGGCGGCAGCCAAACAGTGGAATGTCGAACTCAAACAGTTGCGTACCGAGCCGGGCTACGTGCTGCATCCAGATGGCAGCAGATTGAGCTATGGCGAGCTGACGAGCGTCGCCGCCACGCTTCCTGCCCCCGAAGGCGAGGTAGAACTCAAAGATCCGGCTACCTGGCATATCTTGGGCAAGCCAAAGCGCGTGGTCGATGCCGAGGAGATCGTCACCGGTCGCGCCCAGTATGGCATCGACGTTTACCCATCCGGCGCCCTTACCGCCGTCATCGCTCGCTGCCCGCATTTCGACGGCGAACTGCAGTCGTTCGACGCCACGGAGACCTTGAAGATTCCTGGGGTGCAGCAAGTATTTGCCATCGAAGGGCCGAAGGCGGGCGAGCCGATCACGGCCAATCTTGCGCCAGGGGTGGCGGTTCTGGCCGTGGATACCTGGTCGGCGCTGAAAGGACGGCAGGCGCTGAAAATCGAATGGACGCGCGGGCCCTGGACGAAGGAATCCTCCGCCGAACTGGATGCACAATGCGCGCGGCTCTTGCAGGGCAAGGGCATCATGGCGCGTGATGACGGCGACTTCGATGCCGCGGCGAAAGCCGCCAAGACAATGATCACCGCCACCTACCGTCAGCCTTACGTTTCGCACTGTCCACTGGAGCCGCAGAACGCCTTCGCCCGCGTACAAGCCGACAAAGTATGGATCATCGCCCCCATGCAACAGCCAGCGGGCGCCCAACGCATCGCTCACCAGCTCACCGGCATCGATCGCCAGTCAATCCAAGTGGACATGACCCGGGTCGGCGGCGGCTTTGGTCGTCGCTTATCAAATGATTTCGTTGCCGAAGCGGTGTTGCTATCCAAGCAATCGGGTAAGCCGGTCAAACTATTGTGGACGCGCGAAGACGATATGCGTCACGATTTCTTTCGGCCCTTCGGTCATCACCAGATGATTGCCAGTGTTGATGAGCAAGGCGAGGTGACTGGTTGGGCACATCGTTTGGCCAGTGCGTCCAAGTACTACCGACGCCCAGACGTAAAGCCCGAAGACATGTGGCAGCCCGAGCTGTATCCAGACGATTTCCCGGCTCAGCTATTGCCGAACGTACGCATGGAGTGGTTCGGCGTCGAGTCCGGCATGACTCGCGGCTCCTGGCGCGCCCCGGCCCATACCGCCAATGCCTTTGTGGTGCAGAGCTTCATCGATGAAGTCGCTCATGCCACCGGTGCAGATCCACTGGCCTTGCGATTGAAGCTATTGGGCGATCCGAAGCAGCTGAGCTACTCCAATCACGGCGGCCCGATTTTCGACACCGGCCGTCTCGCCGCTGTGTTGAAGCTGGCCGCTGACACCATCGGCTGGGGACGCCGGCTGCCCAAGGGCCGAGGCCTGGGCATCGCCTGCCATTTCACCTTCGGCGGCTATGCCGCGCATGCGCTGGACGTCAGTGTTAGCGATGACGGCAACTATCGCATCGAACGCTGCGTATGTGCGGTTGATGTCGGTCGGGTGATCAACCCACTGGGCTTGGAAGCCCAGATGATGGGCGGCACGATCGATGGCCTCAGCACTGCACAGCACCTCGAGATCAGCATCAAGGACGGTCAGGTGGTGGAAGGCAATTTCGATACTTATCCTTTGCTGCGCATGAAAGAGGCGCCCGACGTCGAAGTGAAGATCGTCGACAGCCAGGCCGACCCCGCCGGCGCTGGCGAAATGGGTATTCCCACACTGGCACCGGCGCTTTGCAACGCCATCTTCGCTGCCAGCGGCGTGCGCATTCGCAACCTGCCGATCCGGCAGCAGTTGCGTGAGGCAATGAGAAAGCTGGCGTAGCGTGGGCCTGCGGCCCACCGCTTCGGATGTGGATGGTGGGCCACAGGCCCACCCTACGACCGCGGATGAAAGAGGCGCCCGGCGTCGCCAGCGGCATGCGCATTCGTAACCTGCCGATTCGGCAACAGTTGCGTGAGGCAATGAGAAAGCTGGCGTAGGGTGGGCCTGCGGCCCACCGCTTCGGATGTCGATGGTGGGCCACAGGCCCACCCACCGACTGCGGATGAAAGAGGCGCCCGGCGTCGCCAGCGGCATGCGCATTCGTAACCTGCCGATTCGACAACAATTGCAGCAGGCGATGAGAGGGTCGGCGTAGGGTGGGCCTGCGGCCCACCGTTTCGGGTGTCGATGGTGGGCCACAGGCCCACCCACCGACTGCGGATGAAAGAGGCGCCCGGCGTCGCCAGCGGCATGCGCATTCGTAACCTGCCGATTTGACAACAGTTGCAGCAGGCGATGAGAGGGTCGGCGTAGGGTGGGCCTGCGGCCCACCGTTTCGGTTGTCGATGGTGGGCCACAGTCCCACCCACCGACTGCGGATGAAAGAGGCGCCCGGCGTCGCCAGCGGCATGCGCATTCGTAACCTGCCGATTCGGCAACCGTTGCAGCAGGCGATGAGAGGGTCAGCGTAGGGTGGGCCTGCGGCCACCGTTTCGGTTGTCGATGGTGGGCCACAGGCCCACCCACCGACTGCGGATGAAAGAGGCGCCCGGCGTCGCCAGCGGCATGCGCATTCGTAACCTGCCGATTCGACAACAGTTGCAGCAGGCGATGAGAGGGTCGGCGTAGGGTGGGCCTGCGGCCCACCGCTTCGGATGTGGATGGTGGGCCACAGGCCCACCCTACGACCAAGCGCAATAAGCGCTACCATAGCGGCCGTTGGAAATCCTGCTTCGTCCATGCCCTGCATCCGGACGGCAACGTCTGGCGCAGCTGCTGTGGCGAGCATCGCCAGCCAGCCCTTTGCCTACGAAGGAGCAAGCCATGGAGTTCGAACTGACTATCAACGGCGAGTCGGTCAAGGTCGACGCGCCACCCGATATGCCCTTGCTCTGGGTGCTGAGAGATCTCGCCGGCCTTACCGGCAGCAAGTACGGCTGCGGCATGGCGCAATGCGGCGCCTGCACCGTGCATCTGGCCGGGCAGCCGGTGCGCAGCTGTGTATTGCCAGTGAGCGGTGTAGTCGGTCAACCGATTACCACCATCGAGGGCGCGGCGGCCACCGGCAAGGTAGCCAATGCCGTCCAGCAGGCCTGGGTCGATCTGGCGGTGGCGCAATGCGGCTACTGTCAGAGCGGCCAGATCATGTCGGCGATTGCTCTGCTGCAAAGCAAGCCCAAGCCCAGCGATGCCGATATCGACGCCGCGATGTCGGGCGTATTGTGTCGCTGCGCCACCTATCATCGAATTCGCGCGGCTATTCATACTGCCGCTGAATCGCTTAGTTAAGGAGTGTACGCCATGTTCCACGGTCGCGTCGTTCCTACGTTTGTTACTCGCCAGCTGCCCAAACCTTCGCGGCGGCAATTCATGTTTGGCGTCAGCTATGTCGGCGCCGCCCTGCTGATTGGTTGCAGCAGCAGCGAAGCACCTGCGCCGGCCAAGGATGCCGATATCGCCCAAGCCGGTGCCGAGCATCCGGCCGCAACGCCACCGCCGCCAGGCAAGCCATCGCCGTTCGAGGCCTATCTCGCTGTCGGCGCTGACGGCGAGGTCACCGTGTATTCCAGCCAGTTCGAGATGGGCCAGTATTCCTATCAAGGGCTGGCCACCTTGGTGGCCGAAGAACTCGAGGTGCCGATTGAACGGGTGAAGGTGGAAGGCCGCGCCGGCAATCCGGCCTGGTACGGCAATCTCACCATGGGCGGCGCCCTGCAGCTCACCGGTGGATCGAGCAGCATTCCCACCTCCTGGCAACGCTATCGCGAGGCCGGCGCTGTGGCCCGCGAAATGCTGCGCCAGGCGGCCGCACAACAATGGAACGTACCGCTAAGTGAAGTCGAAGCCAGGGACGCTGCCATTGTGCACAACGGCAGCGGCCAGCGTGCGGAGTATGCCTCCTTGCTGCAGGCGGCAGCCAAGCTCACGCCGCCCACCGAGGTGGCACTGAAATCGCCCGAGCACTGGACCCAGATCGGCAAGGACAGCACCCAGCGTGTCGATGCCCGGGACAAGGTAAGCGGGCAGCAGACCTACACCATCGATGTGCGGCTGCCGGGAATGCTGTACGCCACCGTGCTGCACAGCCCGCGCTTTGGCGGCAAGCTCAGCAGCTTCGATGCCACTGTTGCCAAGGCCGTGCCTGGCGTAGTCGATGTGGTGCAGATCAGCCGCGGGGTGGCGGTGGTGGCCAACACCACCTGGGCGGCGATACAGGGCCGCCGAGCCTTGAAGGCCGAATGGGACAATGCTGCGGCCGAAACACGTTCCAGCAGCGAGCTGTTCGCTGAGTTCGAGCAACTTGCCGCGCAGCCCGGCAGCCTCGCCCTGCAGCGCGGTGACAATGCCGCGGCCCTGGCCGCTTCCAACAAGCAGATCGAGGCTGTGTATCGTTTCCCGTTCCTGGCCCACGCTGCCATGGAGCCACTTAACGCTGTCGTCCATCGCGAAGGCGAGCGATTGCATATCTACGGCGGGCTGCAAATGCCGGACGTGGTACAGGGCACCTGTGCGCAGATCGCCGGCATCGAGCCGGCCAAGGTCGATCTGCATGTCATGAAGACCGGCGGCGGCTTTGGTCGCCGCGCGACGCCAGACTCCGACATCTTTGTCGAGGCCACCGAGATCGCCAAAGCTCTCAATTTCCGCGCGCCGATCCTGCTGCAATGGACTCGCGAAGCCGATATGGGGGCCGGACGCTATCGACCGATGCATCTGCACAAGGTGAAAGTGGGCCTGGATGCCGATGGCAAGATCAGCGCCTGGGATCACAGCATCGTCGGGCATTCGATATTCGCCGGCGGCCCTTTCGCCTCGATGATGAAGGACGGCGTCGACCCCTCATCCATCGAAGGGGTGGTCGATTCGCCCTACGCAGTGCCCAGCATGGAGGTGCAGGTACAGCACCCAGCCTCCCCGGTGCCGGTACTGTGGTGGCGATCGGTGGGTCACACCCACACCGCCTACGTGATGGAGACCCTGATCGACGAAATCGCCGAGGCCAGCGGGCAGGATCCGGTCGCCCTGCGCCTCGCCCTGCTCAAGCCCGATGCACGCGAACGCGGCGTACTGCAGCTGGCCGCCGGACGGGCTGGCTGGAATGAGCCGGCCAAACCCGGCATCCACCGCGGCATCGCCGTGCATTCCTCCTTTGGCAGCTTTGTTGCCACCGTGGCCGAGGTGTCGAAGAGCGATAGCGGCGGGATCAGGGTGGAACGCTGTGTGGTGGCTTCGGACTGCGGTGTGGTGGTGAACCCCGACGTGGTGCGCGCCCAGCTCGAGGGCGGCACCGGCTTCGGGCTCAGCGCCTTTCTCGGCGAGCGAGTCGATCTGGAAGGCGGCGCCGCCAAGCAAAGCAATTACGACGGCTATACCGTGCTACGCATGGCGGCCATGCCCAAGATCGAGGTACACCTGCTGAAATCCGCGGCCTCACCCACCGGCATCGGCGAATGCGCCGTACCGCCGATTGGGCCTGCTGTTGCCAATGCGATCTACAAGGCCACCGGCAAACGGGTGCGCGATCTGCCGTTCAAGGCGGCGTCGTAGGGCGTCGATGGCTAGGGATGGTGCCTTCCCCCTCTCCCCAACCCCTCTCCCGCGAGGGGAGAGGGGCTCAAGAGCGTGCACAGCGCCAGCCACAGCCGCCTGCAAACTCGATCCGCAGCCCCGCGCCCAGTCAACAAGTTTGGAAAGCCCATCCGACTCAGCGACCACCAAAAGCCCCGCTCCCCTCGCGGGAGAGGGGAGAGGGGGCAATCTGGCCGCAGGAAATGACAATCCCGCCGCAACAAAGCGCGAAACGTCAACAACAACCACCCCTCCCTTTCGCTCTCCCATCCACAACCCGCTACAACTGCTCTGCCAACGCCACTGCGAAGGCCTGCGCAGCTGCCTAGTCACCATCGTTGGCATCGAAGGTACCTCGCCACGGCGCCTCGGCGCACAGCTCGTGGTTACCGAAGCCGGTGAAGTGGCAGGTTCAATCTCCGGTGGCTGCCTGGATACCTCGGTCATCGAGCGGGCGATCGCCTGTCTGCAACTCGGCCAAAGCCAGCGCATCCGCTATGGCGCCGGCTCGCCCTATATCGACCTCACCCTGCCCTGCGGCAGCGGGCTCGATCTGCAGTTCGACGGCGACATTCCGCACCCAACCCTGTCCCGAATCACTGAACATATCGATCAGAGAAGACTGATCAACATGTTCTGGCGCAGCGCCAACCAACCTCCTGAACTTATGATCGATCAGGATTCGGAGCCGAGCCCGACCGATGAGGCCGTGCAGATCCGTATCGCACCGCGCCTGCGCGTCTTCGTCGCTGGCAATGGCGACAATTTGCTGGCCTTTTGCCGCTTGGCCCGCGCCAGCCAACTCGAGGTAGTGGCGCTGCACCCCGATCCGGCCCTAGCCCCCCTGCTGATCGAACTCGGTGTTGAGAGCCGGCTGCTGCAGAGTCCGCAGCTGCTGCCGACCCTGCCCTGGGATGCCTTCAGTGCCGGCTTCACCCTGTTCCACGACCATCACTGGGAACTGCCCTTTCTGCTGCAAGCTCTGGACAGCCATGCCCTGATGATCGGCGCCATGGGCAGCCAACGCGCCCAAGCGAATCGCCTAGAGCAACTGCGCGTGCATGGCGCCAGCGAGGCCGCCCTGCAGCGACTCCGCGGTCCAATCGGCCTGCTGCCGCGCGCCCGTGACCCAGAAGAACTCGCGGTTTCAGTGCTCGGCGAATTGATGCAGAGCTATCGGCAGCAGTGTCGGCGGCACGGTATGGCGGCGTGAAGCGACAGGCGCTGCCCAATCATAGGGCGCGTCTCGGACGCACCGCCCACGCACCAACCACCCGACGACGGTGCGTCCAAGACGCACCCTATGAGCGCGGCGTCACAGACGCACGGCGGCATTGAGGCGAATGGCTCAACACCCACACCTACGCATCGCCATCCTCGCCGCCGGCGAATCAAAACGCCTGGGTCAACCCAAGCAACTCGTGCCCATCAATGGCATTCCGCTCCTGCAACACGCCATCAATCAGGCCGCTCCACTGGTCGAAAAGGTGTGGGTGGTGCTCGGCAAACACGGCGACCTTTGTTGGCAGGCCCTGTCCGGCCAGCAGCCGCTGCGGCGCATCAATGTCAGCGATCCCGAACCCAGGCTTTCGGCCTCCTTGCGCACAGCCGCCAGCCACGCAAAGGATGACCCGCACGCCCAGCACCTGTTGCTGATGCTGGTCGACCAGTACCGTGTCGACACCGCCTGGCTTAACGCGCTGATCCAGCTGTCTCATCACCGCCCGGATGCCGTCATCGCCTCACACTACCACGGCATTCGCGGTGTACCCGCTCTATTCCCTCGCCGCAGTTTCACCGCTCTGCAAACCCTGCACGGCGACCAAGGTGCCCGTTATCTGCTGCGTCAGGCGTCGGAACAGGTAGTGGAGTATCGCAGTCCGCAGGGGCCCGGCGATGTCGATTCCGAAAGCGATCTCGCACAGCTCTAGCCCGGATATTTCATGAGGTCATATCCGGGCTAACCCCCGTCTACCGATCAGTCGACGTAAGGATTGCGCGCGATGCGTTCGAGATCCTTCTCCGGCCAGCGCACGATCCACAGAGTCATGGCAAAGCGAAATATCACCGCAAAGCTGCCGATGATGGGGCTGGCTGGGATGGTTGGATCGAAATCGCGTAGGTAGTCGATCAGCGGACGACAAATGAAGACCGCCACGCCACACATGAGGAATAGCTGAAAGAAGCTGATGGCCCCCTGCACCAGGGCGCCACTGACCCAGGTCAGTCGCGGATCGGAAGAGCGCAGGGCGAGCACCATCAACACCCCAAGGTGCGCGCTCAAGTACAGCAGGGGCCAGAACAGCGCGCCATCAAACAAGGGCCGCAGGGAATCGTCGAGTGGAGGTTCACCGTCGGCCGCGTTGAAGGTGAGCACCGTCATCATCAACAGAAAGGCCGCCAGCACGGAGACAATCAATATTCCCTTGCTGTGCTTCAGCAAGCCGCGTGCGGGCCAGAGAATGGCGCTGGCGATATTCACCAGCACCAGCTCGACGGCAATCGTGGCGGACATCACTACGTAGTGCAGGCCGCCCCACCAGAACGCCAGCAGCAAGATGCCGTGGCCAATGCCTTCGCCAGCCAACAGGCCGATCGTGATCGGGCGCAGATTGAGTATTCGGCCCATCGAGGCGTTTGACTTGCAGTCTCGTGGCGGACGCGAAATCTTGAGGCCAAGACCGCGCTACTGGCAATCCCTGCGCCAGCCCGCCTTGCGTTGCCACGCGAACGTAGATCCGTCGCAGGTTCCGATCAGCATCCGCAGCCGTAGGCAAATTGATCATGCCCCAGTATCTTCCAGCGCCCAGCAATGTTGACCAATACCAGTCGGTACCAGGGATCATCCGTGCTCAGCACCTCACCCAGGTGACCGGGCCCCTGTCCTACGCCTTCCCAGATCAGCAGGTCCGGCACACCATCATGGTCCAGGTCGAACTCGTGCTGTGTGGCGCGGGCGAAACCGGTCGCCGAGCGGTCAAGTACGTGATCGCTGCTGCGCGTGCTGGCGCGGTTTTCGGGCAGCGGCTTGGCAAGGTAGAACTCATACAGACTGCCACGGGCCTTGCGGCTGCGGGCGTGCTCCCGCTGGGCTGTCTCCGGATCACCGAAGTAGGCCCAGATGCCTTGGTCCGCATCACCATGGGAAAATCCTGGCAGCCACCCTTCGCACATCGGAGAGTCAGCCTCGAACCACAACACTTCCTTGCTGTCGGCACGACTCGACTCGATGTGCAGCCGTCCGTCGTCGAAGAGTCGCACGTGCTGAATGGGGTCCTTCAGGAACTGGCGCTTGCTTAACATATCGTACAACCCAGGCGAATACCCGAATCCGGCTTCATCGGTAAAGCCGGGCCGCGGCTCGAACTGCATGACGACGGGAATATCGAAGCGTCCACTCAGCATTTCGGCAGAGGATGGAGGCGCCACTTCAGATTCGGTCTTGAACCAGGATGTGCTCACCGTGGGAGGCCTGATCGAACTTAGCGTGCCGACCAACCTGAACGCACCGTCATCGGTATAGGCCTCATGCAACGGACCGTAAATACCCAGGGCCTGCTGTACTTGATCTGCCCTTTGTCGGCTGTCCTGACTCACCGCCGCGTCAGTTGGCTGATCCGAACGTAACGATTCATGCGATTCGTCTTGCGAACGCGTCGCCTCCGCGAGAGCATCCCAATCAACGAGCAGCGCGGGCGAAGGGCCGATAACGCCATCGCCCAGTGTGCGCTTCATTCGCTGCAGGGTCTGGTCTTCCGGCCAGCCCTTCGGGCCGGGTGCCGCACCGCTGGTCAGCGTCTGCACATAGTCGATCAGGTTCTGCCAGCTCGGAGTCTGCCAGAACAGCTCCGATGAACTCAGTGCCAGCGCGCTCTCCGCAGCAGGAGACGTCGTCTCGCCAGACGCAGGATGCGGCAAGTTCTCCGCATGGATGGCAGCCCCATAAATCAGCAATGCAGAGCCAAAGCCTGACGCAAGCAGGGAGAACACGGGTCGTCTATGCGCAGGCGGATCTTCGGAAAGGTACATATCGCGACGTTTGTTGTTGGCCGTTGTCGGCATAGTGGCCGTGATCCGTGCTTGGGTTTGCTTCAACTGGATCGGGAGCCGAAACGCCGTGCCAGGTCGTCAAGTGCCCGATACACCTGCGGGAGCAGCGCTTCACGATGTTCGCCATAGCCCGGCAGCCCCAGAAAGGCGTCGAAATGCGGGCGCCGGGGCAGCAACCAGCTTTCGACGTTCGCGCCCATGCTGCGCGCGCGACGGACATAGGGTTGACTGGAAAACGGCGCCGGAATCAGGCCGTCGTCGACGCCGTGCAGAATGTAGATCGGCTTGTCGAGCGGAGCCGGCGGGCAGTGCGTCGCCGCCATGCCGCGCAAAAGCTCAGAGCGCAGGCCGCCGCTTAACAGGCTATTGACGCGACGCAGCCGCTCGGCAGCAGACAGACTGTGCTTGATCATCACGTCGGCGCCCGGAACAATGCCGGCGCCATCGCTCCAGCGCAGCGCACGAATCAGCCCAGCCGGCGAGCTTGACTCGGTTTGACCGCAGTAATGCGCCCCCAGCGGGTGTGCGCTCGTCCCAAGCCGCGCCAGTGCCGGCGTGTAGGCCTGCATCGCTGCAAACCAGAAGTCAAACGCCGTGCTAAGTCGGGCGGCGCCCAGCCCGGCCTGAGTCCAGCCGGAGCGGCGCAAGCGACGCAGTGCCGACCGGCAAGCCTGATTGAACGATTCGCCGTCCAACAGTCCAGCTTCGCGCAGGGCCTGGTAGTGCTGTTCGGCCATCTGCTTGACCTGATCGAAGGGCAAGGGCGTCGGCACGTCGCGAAGCCGTCGGTCGGCCTGGGCCAGAGGCATCCACAGTGCAGCTTCCTGGGCATAGTGAAAGAAGCTGCGACCGCCACCGCGTACATAGACATTGGGCGCTGCTGCCACCACACCGTCGATGGCAGGATCTGCCGCAGCGCGCAGTACCGCCGCACCGCCATTCGACAGGCCCGCGGCCAGGGTCAGCCTGTTCCGGCCAATGCCCTCATGTTGTTCCGACAGCCAGGCCCAGGCCTGACGCACCGCCTGCGACACGCAGGCCCCCCAGCGCGATTCCGGGTGTTCAGAGGAATGGGCGTGCTTGATCCACACCTCGCCCGCCTTTCCCTGGCCGGTCGGGTTGAATGCGCGCAGTCGCGGATCGTCGGTGGGCACGCCATCCAGGCCAGGTGCGGTCAGCGCGTCGCAGTCGAACCAATCAGTACCGCAGGCCTTGTCGGTGTTGACGACCGCATAGCCTCGGCTGAGGCCCCAGGCCGCCAGCGCTTGCGAGCCGAAGATGCCGCGCGAGCCGGAGCTGGCCAGCGCCAGCAACCTGGGGAACCGCGGGTCGAAGCTCGTCGGTACCTGCAACATCACCCGATGCGGCTGCTCTGCGCCGGGCGGGCGCAGCAGCGCGTGCCACTCGCGGCCGGGCACCGGACGAGCGAAAACTTCGCGCCACAACAAGGGGTCGCGCGAAA
The DNA here is from genome assembly GCF_014841215.1 of Pseudomarimonas arenosa. Lineage (GTDB taxonomy): Bacteria > Pseudomonadota > Gammaproteobacteria > Xanthomonadales > Xanthomonadaceae > Pseudomarimonas > Pseudomarimonas arenosa. The sequence goes on along the minus strand of NZ_JACYTR010000008.1, from coordinate 100,159 downwards.
GGCAGGCAATGCCGTTCCAGTTGTGCCAGATGGCCCGTCGGCGCAGCTCGTCGGCTGCTGGTATCTCCTCGGGCGCCGGCAGCCGACGCTGCAGCCCCTCCAAGCCCAACCCGGCACTCAACAGATCGTTTGTATCGTCGTACAGACGCTGTTGAAATGCGATCAGAGCGGTGTCGGTACGGTCGGCCATTGTCATGATCATGCCGGGTTGTGGAGCGGGAGGAAAGGCGGTGTGGTCGGACCTCAGCCACCGGGCGGTTGCACTTTCGGACAGCAGCGCAGCCCATTCGAATTGGTTAGGCTTGTGCCCGTACAGCGCCGGCAACGGGCCTTGGCCCGTGCTTTCGACTTGGCTGTCACACTACTGGGCTAAGGGAGTTTATTGATGAGTGATCAGTTTCTAGCGGGCCGCTCGGCTCTGGTGACCGGGTCGACCTCGGGCATCGGGTTGGCCGTTGCCGAGGCGCTGGCCGCGGCGGGAGCTTCGGTGGTGATCAATGGTCTGGGCAGCGCCGAACAGATCGAACAGGCCAAGGCCCAGGTCAGCCAAGCGGGCGCGCCAACGGTGGCCTTCTGCGCCGCCGATCTGCGTGACGTTTCAGCCATCGAATCGATGATGACTGAGCATGCCGGCATCGACATCCTGATCAACAGCGCTGGCGTGCAATTTACCGCGGCGTTTGCCGACATGCCCGCCGAGCGCTGGGATTCGATCATCGCGATCAATCTGAGCGCGGCCTTCCACACCATGCGGCTTGCCTTGCCGAACATGGCCGAGCGCGGCTTTGGGCGGGTAGTGAATATCGCCTCGGTGCACGGCTTGGTCGCCTCCGTGCAGAAGGCCCCGTACGTGGCGAGCAAGTTCGGCTTGGTCGGCATGTCGAAAGTGGCGGCACTGGAATATGCCGCGGCTGGCAGCCGCGAGAGCGGCGGTGTGACGGTCAACTGCGTCTGCCCGGGCTGGGTGGAGACGCCGTTGATCGAGCCGCAGATCCAGGCGCGCGCGGCACAACACGGAGGTTCGCGTGAGGAAGGCGTGCGCGATCTGGTACGCGAGAAGCAGCCCAGTCAGCGCATGTCATCCACTGCCGATATTGCGGCGCTATGCCTGTTTCTGTGCCGTCGTGAAGCACACAACATGACGGGCGCCGCCCTACCGGTGGACGGTGGCTGGACCTCGCAATAGCCAAGCTCGAGCACCTCAATGGGGGCGACGCGCCTTGCTCGCCCTGGCCGTTTCCCTGCTTCTGCTGGCCCTGCTCGATGGGCTGTTTCCGCCGTCGATTCCGGCACCCGATGCGGGGCAAGCCGCTGTGGTGCTTGATCGCCATGGTGAACCCCTGCGCGCCTTTCCCGATCATGACGGAGTGTGGCGCTATCCGGTAGACCTACAGCAGGTCGCGCCGGTCTATCTCGACACCTTGATCCACTACGAGGATCAACGCTTCCATCAACACCTGGGGATCGACCCGCTGGCTCTGCTGCGTGCGGTCGGGTTGTGGATTCGCCATGGCAGGCCGGTGTCAGGAGGCTCGACTCTTAGCATGCAGGTCGCCCGCATACTCGAACCGCATGACCGCACGATTCTCGGCAAGGTGCGCCAGATGCTGAGAGCGCTGCAGCTGGAGCGTCGGCTCAGCAAGCAGCAGATTCTCAAGCTTTACCTCGATCGAGCCCCATTCGGCGGCACGATCGAAGGCGTGCAGGCGGCCAGCTTCGCCTATCTTGGCAAGCCCGCCAGCCGGCTGAGTGACGCGGAGGCAGCCCTGCTCACAGTATTGCCGCAGGCCCCCAGTCGACTGCGGCCCGATCGCTGGCCTGAGCGCGCCCGCCAAGCGCGCGACAAGGTGATCGAGCGCATGCAGACCTTGGGCGTCTGGACGGCTGAACGTGCCGCTGCCGCGCGCCAGGAGCCGGTGGTCGCGCGGCAACTTGATCCACCCTCCTTGGCCCCGCTGCTGGCGCAGCGGCTACGTGGCCAAGCGCCGCTTGAGCCGGTGATTCAGTCGACCATCGACGGCGAGCTACAGCGCCGCCTGGAGGCGCAAGTCGCTGCCTGGAGCCGTCGCCTGCCGCCGGCTTCATCAGCCGCGGCCTTGCTGGTGTCGCTGGAACGGCAGGAGGTGTTGGCCTACGTCGGAACCGCGGCCTTTGCCGATCGCGAGCGAGCTGGCTTCATCGACATGGTGCAAGCCAAACGTTCACCGGGTTCTACGTTGAAGCCCTTCCTCTACGGCATGGCGCTGGACCAAGGCGTGATTCATTCGCGCTCTCTACTGATCGATGCGCCACAGGATTTCGACGGCTACCGGCCGCTCAATTTCGATCAGCGCTTTCGCGGGCCGGTCGACGCCAGCGCTGCCCTGCAGCAATCCTTGAATGTGCCGGCGGTCGCCTTGCTGCAGGCACTGGGGCCGGCCCGATTCGCCGCTCAATTGCAGGGCGCGGGTTTGCGGCTGCGAATGCCGCGCGGCAGCGCGCCTCACCTGGCAATGATTCTTGGTGCGACCGAGGTGTCGCTGGCCGACCTGGTGATGGCCTATGGCAGCCTGGGTAGCGACGGTCACACGCGTGCATTGCGCTATCGGCTCGATTCACCTGCCAGCCTGCCCAACCCCTTGATCAGCGATGGCGCCAGTTGGATCGTCGCGGACGCCTTGGCCTCAACGCCTGATATGGAAGAGGCACGCAGCTATTTCAATCGCGCCCACCTGCCCGACTTCGCGGTCAAGACCGGCACCAGCTACGGCTTTCGCGATGCCTGGGCGGTAGGCAGCAGCTCAGGTGTGGCCCTGGGGGTGTGGGTAGGCCGTCCCGATGGCACGCCTATGCCAGGTCACTACGGCGCCATTTCTGCCCTTCCCCTGCTGCGACAGATCTTTGAAGGCCTGCCCGCCGAGCTGCGACGGCCAGCTCGGCCGCGACCGGCAACGGTTGCCGCGGCGGAGTTCTGCTGGCCCCTGGGGCGCTTGCGGCAGGACACCGAAGCCGAGCATTGCCGGATGCGCCTGCAGGGCTGGTCATTGAATCGGCAAGTGCCGCCCACCCTGGCCCCGGCCGGCGAAAGCCAACCACCCCAGGTCGTGCGCATTCAGATAGACGCTCACAGTCGACGGCGAATCAACGCTTCCTGCACGGCCGTGCACGATGTCGAAACCATCAGTTATGCGAGCTGGCCATTGCTGGCCCTGCCTTGGCTGTCAAGGGCCGATCGAGAGGCCAACATTGCACCCGCCTTGGCGGACGACTGTGCGCAACCTGACGCCGGTGGCAACCTGCAAATCATCGGACTGCGTGAGGGCGACCTGGTGGAAGCGGCGCGTGGCACAGCGACACTGGAGCTGGCCGTACACGCCCTGGGTGCCAGCGGCCGCGTGCGCTGGCTACTGAACGGTCAGTGGGCGGGAGAGTCCGATCCCGGACAGGCCTTGCAGATCGGACTGACGGACAGCGGTCCTGCGCTCCTGGTCGCGATCGACAGCGAGAACCGCCATGCGCAGGTCGACTTTGAGGTCAGTCTGAACACGAACTAGTGTCATGTCGCAGAAATACGTTTCGCAAGGCGCGCGATCTTTTAGCAAGATTGAGTCGGCGGTGGCGATCCACTGGAAAGGGGTTGCGTCAGCGTTGTATCGGGTTACGAAGAGCTCAATCTCACCATCCGCGCGCAATCGGCCCATCAGCGTTTCCCGCAACCAAGCCCGGAAAAGCATACGTCATTTATGAATGTTATTTATTCGACATGTCACTAGCAGGCTGCTGAAATGCGTGTTTCAGCAGCCTGCTAGGCGCGCCGCCCACGCTCGAATACCAGGCGTTTGGCGGCCAGAAAGTTGACCGATAATCCGGCAATGGAACCTGCGGCCACCGCCACCACCGGCCAAGTCTTGGTCCAGGGCAGCAACCACAGCACGATGGAATAGGTGGTGTAGTTGACAATCAGGCCACCGGTCTGGGTGCCAACATAGCGCAGGAACTCGGTGATCAGGCCCTGCCCTTCGGGGCGAATGCCAGCAAACGTGATGCTTCGATTGAATAGCCAAGTGAACACCATGGCACAGGCAACCGAGACCAGTCGGGCCGAATACGGATCGACTGCCAACAGCGACACCAGGCCCTGCACGATGCCGGCATCAAGCAGAAAGGCCAATGCCCCGGAAACGGCAAACCAGAGGAACTGCCTGCGCATGACGGGTGGTATCCGGGCTAGGCCTCGCCGAAGGCCTTGCGCATCTTGTCGGCATTCGGCTGTTCGATCACGCCCTTTTCAGTGACGATCGCATCGATAAGACTCGCCGGTGTGACATCGAATACCGGATTCCAGGCGCGGATGCCCTCGGCCACCGTGCGTCTGCCTCCATAGCCCAGCAGCTCACCGGGGTCGCGCTGTTCGATTTCGATCTCGCTGCCGCTGGCGGTCGCCATGTCGACGGTCGATGAGGGCGCGACCACCATGAACTTAACACCATGATGGCGCGCGGCGATAGCCAACTGATAGGTGCCGATCTTGTTGGCCACATCACCGTTGGCGGTGATACGGTCGGCGCCGACGATCACCCATTGCACCTGACCTCCTGCCATCAGGTGCGAGGCGGCAGCATCGGCGATCAAGGTGGCATCGATACCGTCCTGCTGCAGTTCCCATACGGTCAACCGCGCACCCTGCAACCAGGGCCGCGTTTCACCGGCGAACACGCGATTGACTCGCTGCTCGGCAACGCCGGCCCTGATCACACCCAGCGCGGTGCCAAAGCCGGCGGTGGCCAATGAACCGGTATTGCAGTGGGTCAGCACACCGCTGCCCGGGGCGATCAGCTGCGCGCCCAGCTGACCCATATGGCGATTGGCAGCCAGATCGTCGGCTTCGATGTCCTTGGCGCAATCCTGCAAACGTTGCAGCCAATCCTCGCCGGCCAGGGCCAGGGCGGCCTGCATGCGGGCCAGCGCCCAGGCCAGATTGACCGCCGTCGGACGCGCGGCATTGAGCTTGACCGCCGCCAACTGCAACAGGGGCACCGCTTCCTGCTTGCTTTTCTCGCCGATGACTTTGCCGGCCAGAACCAGCCCCCAGGCCGCCGCAATCCCGATCGCCGGCGCGCCACGCACGACCAGCTGAAAGATGGCCTCCGCCACCTCTTCAGCGGATTCGCAGGTGATGTACTCGACGTCAAACGGCAACTTGCGCTGATCGAGCAGCTTGAGCGCCTTGCCGGTCCATTCCACGGCGCGAACGCGATCATAACGTGCGTAATCCATCTTTAGACTCCGGGGCGCGCCTGCAGGGCGGCTGTGCGGGATGCTGAGGTCGACCAGAGACGGTCCAAGGGGGCGCATTCTAGCCGCTTCGAAGTCGACCTGCCCGACGCGCTGTGGCAACGAATTCGTCGATGCGCTGTTAGCAGCATCACGCCAGGCCAAGGATTGGGGCTTGATTGGCCATCGCCGCAAGGTATGCTGGCCGACATGGCAACCCGCAAGACAACCAGCAAGGCCAATCGCGGGACAGCGGCGGAGCCAGCCGATCAGGCGCCGGCGCAACGCGCCGGGCGCAAGTCGAGCGCCAAGTCGCCGGCCAAGTCCGCATCCAAGAAGCGCCCAGCCAAGAGCGGCAGCACAAGGACCGCCGACAAATCCCCGGCCAGCAAGGCCGCCAGGAAGAAGTCGCAAGAGGCGGAACAGCGAATACTCACTGTCGATCAGCGCGAACGCAAGTTCAACAGTCTGGTCCAGACCGCCTGCCTGAAGGCCGGCACGGCCGCGGCGATCAGCACCATCACGCACCGAGTGCCTTTCCTCGGACGACTGGCGCCGGTGATCCTGGGATCGGCGGCCGAGTCGATGGCGCTGAACAAGATACAGACCGAGCTGGTGCGCGACATCATTGCCCTTTATGAGGTCGACCTGACCGAGCCCGAAGAGCGCGGCGTGGTTCTGCTGGCGACCGCCGCCCGCGTCGGCGCAGCGCACCTATCCAAGCTCACAGTGAATCAACTCGTTCAGCAGCTGGGCGGTGTGCTGTATCGCCCGGTACTGGCGCGGGTACTGCCGCTGGCCGCCGTGGCGACCGATATATCAGCCGCGGTAGCCAGCACCTATGCCGTCGGTAAGCGTGCCCAGGCCTTGTGCACCCTGCCCGGCACCGGCGCACGCGATCTCAGTGACCTGTTACGCGGACTTTCCGGCATCGATCAAACGCGGCTCTACAAGTGGAGCGCCGAGGCACTCGGCTTGGCGCTGAAGCCCTTCAGGGGCGCACTGACAGCGATTATTCCTGGCCTGAAGTGATGGCTGGAGGATGGCGTGTCCTTCGCTGTCAGCCAGGACGTTGCTAACACCCGGGCTGCGATTTCATAAGCAAAGCGAGCGAATGCCCGACGACTGCAGCAGGTCGAACGCCCGGTCGTGAGCCCGGACTTCGAGTGAGGCCCTCTCGATCACGCCCCTCTGGATGGAAAGGCGATCGATTCAGCGATCTTCGATCGCCCAATCAGCCTCCCCACCAATCGATCCATCCCCAAGGCCACGCCCGAGCACGCCGGCATCCCCGCCCGCAGCGATTCCACCAGGTGCTTATCGAAGGGCGGCACCACACTGCCCGCTTCTGCGCGCGCCTGCTGTTCGGCCTTGAAGCGGCGTTCCTGTTCGTCGGCATCCAGCAGCTCGTGGTAGCCGTTGGCAAGCTCGATCGGGCCGAGGTAGGCCTCGAAGCGTTCAGCCACCTGCACGCCGTCCACCACATGAAGTTTCGCCAGGGCAGCCTGACTGGCCGGGTAGTCGTAAAGGAGCAGCAGTTCGTCAGGCTGGAACTGCGGCTGCAGGCGGTGGGTGATCAGCAGGTCGAGCCAGTCGTCGCGGGTCAGGCCCTGGGGGCCGATCTGCAGGTCGCCGGCGGCGCTGATCAGCTGGTCGATGGAGGCGCGGTGAGGGTCGAGGTCGAGGCCTTGCTGGAACAGGTCAGCATAGGTGATACGGCGAACGCTGCAGGTCTGGCCCACCATGGCCAGCGCGGCCTGGATGAGGTCGGCGACTTCGCTCATCAGGGCGGAGAGGTCGATGCCGACGCGGTACCACTCCAGCAGGGTGAACTCGGGGTTATGGCGGGCGCCGGCTTCGCCGTTGCGGAATACTCGGCCGAGTTCGTAGCAATCGCCGTAGCCAGCGGCGAGCAGGCGCTTCATGGCGAATTCGGGCGAGGTGCGCAGCCAGCGCTGCCTGGGGCCGGCATAGGCGGGACCGTGGAACTGGGTGCTAAAGCTCTCGATATGGCGGTCGACGGTGGCGTGGGCGGAGAGGATCGGGGTTTCCACCTCCAACACGCCGCGTTCCTCGAAGAAATCGCGGATCAGTTTGTTCAGGCGGGCGCGCAGACGCAGGGATTCCAGCGATGCGCTGGGCCGCCACAGCGGCGTCTCTGCGCTCACGGGGCGAGGCCGTGTTCGCCTAGCAGGGCGATCAACTGCGCCTCGTCCCAGACCTCAACCCCCAGGCTGCGGGCCTTCTCCAGCTTGGAGCCGGCAGCTTCACCGGCAACCACAAAGCTGGTCTTCTTGCTGACGCTACCGGCCATCTTGGCACCGAGTCGCTCGAGCCGTTCACTGGCTTGATCGCGGGTCAGCGCGCCAAGGGCACCGGTCAGAACCACTATCTTGCCCGCCAGCGGGCCGTCGCTGGTCTGGCGAGGAGCGCCCTCGGGCCAACTCAGACCGGCATCTCGCAAGGCCTGGATAACTTCGCGGTTGTGCGGCTGCTCGAAGAAATGGCGAATGCGCGCCGCCACCACCGGACCGACGTCGGGCACCTCCAGAAGTTCCGCTTCACTGGCCGCCATCAGGCCTGCCAGCGAACCGAAATGCCGCGCCAGAATCTTGCCCGTGGTCTCACCGACATCGCGAATGCCCAGCGCGAACAGCAGCCGCTCCAACTGGGTGTTGCGGCTGCGATCGATGCCGGCCAGCAGATTTTCGGCCCAGCGAGTGGCGCGCTTGCCACCGTCGTCATCCTCGCCGTACTTCAGGCTGAGCAGCTGATCAAGATCGAGTCGGTACAGGTCCGCTACCGTGCTGACCAGGTTGGCATCGACCAGGGCATCGACCATCTTTTCGCCCAGACCCTCAATATCCATTGCCCGGCGCGAAGCAAAATGGATCAGGGCCTGTTTGCGTTGAGCGGCACAGAACAGGCCACCGCTGCAGCGCAACACGGTTTCGTCGCCCTCGCGATGCAAGTCGGAACCGCACACCGGGCAGACGCTGGGCATCTTGAACTCAACGTAGACCTGGTTCGGATCGCGCTGTTCGATCACGGCGCGGACGATCTCCGGAATCACATCGCCGGCGCGCCGCACCACCACCAGATCGCCCACTCGTACGTCGAGCCGAGCGATCTGGTCGGCGTTATGCAAGGTGGCATTGGTAACGGTGACGCCGCCGACCGATACCGGCTGAAGACGCGCTACGGGCGTGACCGCGCCGGTGCGTCCGACCTGCAGATCGATCGCTTCCAAACGGGTGGTTTGCTCCTGCGCTGGAAACTTATGCGCCAACGCCCAACGCGGTGCGCGCGAGACGAATCCCATCGCACGCTGCTGCGCAAAATCGTCGAGCTTGTACACCACGCCGTCGATATCGTAGGGCAGTTGGCCTCGGCGAGCGCCGATGGCCTGGTAATAGGCCAGCAAACCGGCCAGCCCCACCGCCGTGCCTGCTTCGGGGCTGATCGGGAAGCCAAACTCGCGCAATAGCTGCAGCGTGGCCGAGTGGCTACCCGGGCCGGTCAGGCCCTTGCTATCGCCAAGACCATACGCAAAGAACGCCAGCGGTCGCCTGGCCGTGACGGCCGGATCCTGCTGCCGCAGTGAACCCGCAGCACCGTTGCGCGGGTTGGCCAGGGTGCGCTCGCCGGCGGCCAATGCGCGCGCATTGAACTCAGCAAAACCGGCCAAGGGCATATAGACCTCGCCGCGCACCTCGAGCAGCTCCGGCGCCTCGCCACGCAGGCGCAATGGGATGGCGCTGATCGTGCGCAGGTTGCCGGTGACGTCTTCACCGGTCGCACCATCGCCGCGCGTGGTGCCCTGCACAAAGCGGCCGCGCTCATAGCGCAGATTGATGGCCAGACCGTCGATCTTTGGCTCGACCGAGAAGCGCAGATCCTGCTGGTTCAGTTCGCTCTGAATGCGCTGAACAAATTCTTCCACTTCCTCGTCACTGAACGCATTGTTCAGCGACAGCATCGGCACGGCGTGCGCGACCTCGGGAAAGCGGCCGGAAACCGGCGCGCCGACGCGACGACTGGGTGAATCAGCCGATTGCAGCTCAGGATGCGCAGTCTCCAGCGCCTCGAGCTGGCGCAGCAGCCGATCGTAGTCGGCATCGGTGATGCTGGGGTCATCGAGCACGTAATAGCGGTAGTTGGCTTCTTCGAGCTGGGCCCGAAGCTGCTCGACCTGCGCGGCCACACTGGTGTTGTCCATCGGTTACCAGCCTTTCAGACCTTGGGCTTCGTGACGGCGATCGTAGGCACGAAGCTCATCGCGCAGGTGCGCAATGCGTTGACGCCCAAGGGTGTTGCGCTTGTCATCGAGCACCTGTGCACCCAGCAGTTCGGCCATGCGCTGTGCCGCCGGCTGCATCGCCTCCCAGGCATCGAGGCCAGGCAGCGGACCGGGCAAGGTCATGAAAAAGCTGAGACCGGGCGTCTCCAGCTGCTCGAGTTTGGCAAGATCGAAGCTGCCCGGCTTGACCATATTGGCGACACTGAAGATCGGCCCCTGCTCGGGACGGCCATCAACCAGGCGATGAAAGATGTTCATGGCGCCGAACACCAAGCCGGCCTTCTCCGCTGCAACCACGAGGTCAGGGCCTCGAATGGCTTGTCCATCAGGCGCTTGCACAAACAAGCTGACAATCTTCTCGAAGTCTGGCTGCGGCCGACTGCCGACATCGCTATCGCCCGAGCGCGCTGTCTCAGGGCCGCGACCAGACAGCGTTTGATCCAACTCGTCGATCGCGCGGTCGATCTCGCTGTCCGATTCACCATCCAGGCTGGGCTCGCGCCGCGGCGCTTCGCGGGTACGTTTGCCGCTGTTCTGCTTGCGCGGCTGGCTTAGCAGGTAGACCAGCCCGATCGCGGTCAACCCAATGGCGGCAACAATCAAGGCAACGGTGGGATCCCAATTCATCTCGATTCCGTTCGGTTCTTCGTGCTCGTTTCTCAGCGCGCTGGCAGCGCTGCAAGGTTCCTGCCCTTCGCCACGCTACACGCGCCCAGCAAGGTGGATCAAGCCGCCCCGGCCAAACGCGCCGCTTCGGCCAGATCGACCGACACCAGACGGCTGACGCCCGGCTCGCGCATGGTAACGCCGGCCAGCTGCTGCGCGGCTTCCATGGTGGCCTTGTTGTGGGTGACGAACAGGAACTGCACCTTTTCGCTCATCTCGCCCACCATTTGACAGAAGCGACCCACATTGGCTTCGTCCAAGGGCGCATCGACCTCATCAAGCAGACAGAATGGCGCTGGATTCAGGCGGAAGATCGCGAACACCAGGGACACCGCGGTCAACGCTTTCTCACCGCCGGACAACAGGGAAATATTGCTGACCCGCTTGCCCGGCGGTCGCGCCATGATCGACACGCCGGTGTCGAGCAGGTCCTCGCCGGTCAGTTCAAGATAGGCATGACCGCCGCCAAACAGGCGCGGATACAGTTCCTGCACACCGGCATTGACCCGGTCGAAGGTTTCCTTGAAACGGCCGCGGGTTTCCTTGTCGATCTTGCGGATAGCGTCTTCCAGCGCCTCCAGCGCAGCGCTCAGATCGGCGAATTGCGAGTCGAGATACTCCTTGCGCTGCGATTGCTCGCCGTATTCCTGGATCGCCGCCAGATTGACCGGCTCCAGGCGACGGATGCGAGCTTCAAGGTCGGCCAGACTGGAACGCCAGCGCTCGATGCTGGCACCTTCCGGCAACGAAGTCAGCACCGCTTCAAGTTCCATTTCCAACTCAACGATGTGCTGCTGGATGCCTTCGGCCTTTAGAGCAGAGGCTTGCTCGGCAAGACGCGCCTTCTCCAGCCGCTCACGCAGCTGGCCGACGGCCTGATCGGCGCGCTGACGGGCTTGCTCTTCGTTGCGCAATTCATTCTCGACGCCATCGAGCGACGAGCGCGCGGCGCTGAGGGCCTTGTCCGCTTCAACACGCTGCTCCAGCGTGGCCTGACGTGCCGCCTCGAGCTGCTTGATCGGGGCGTCGCCCTCGGCCAGCTGTGCATCGAGCTGACTCAGCCGCCCTTCGATCTGGCCGCGCTGCACAGCAAGGCGTTCCACCGACTGGCGCAATCCGGTGAGGCGGGCGCGTTGCGACTCCACCGACAGTGCCAGCTTGTGCACCGAATCGCGCGCCGTGCTAACCCCCATCTTGGCCTTTTCGCGCTGCTCGTGCAGCTGCGAGCGCTCGGCCTCCAGCAGGGCGCGCTGCTCACCGAGCTCGGTCATCCTGCCCAGATGGGTTTCCTGGCCACCGCGGGTTTCGCGCAACGAGCCTTCAGCCTGGCTGAAGGTCTCGCTCAGGCTTTTCAACTCGGCATCAATTCGCTCGCTGCGCGCCCGCGCCGACTCCAGCTTGCCGCGCAGTCCTTCGATCTGTCCCGACAACTCCGAAGTGGAGCGGTGGGCCAGGTACAGGGCGCGCTGGGCGTCCTCGCGCTGGTGCTCAGCTTCCAGCAGCCGGCTCTTGATGTTGAGCAGCTCTTCGTTAAGACCCTCTTCGCGCTCATGCAGGCCATCAATTTCGGCACGCAAGGCGTTGATGTCGCGCTCACGGGCCAAAGCGCCATGGCGCGGATCGGCGCTGCGACTGAGCTGGAGCCAGCCACTGCCTACCCAGCAACCATCCTGGCTGATGCCGGCACGCGTTGTTTCGACAGCGCACCGTTGGGCCAGATCGGCACCGTCCAGCGCATCGATCTCGTCCAGTAGACGCCTGATCGCATCCGGCCCTTTAACCATGGCTGCCAGACTCTCGGCTCGCGCCGCAAAGCCCGAATTGGCCGAAGCCACCAGCGACACGCGGCCGTCCTTCAACTCACCGAGCGCAGCCACATGTTCTGCCGGCGCTTCCAGCACGGGCGCTTCGAGCAGGGCTCCGAGCACGGTTTCCACAGCGGTTTCCCAGCCCGGCTCGACTTCCAGGCATTCGCCCAGACGGGCCAGGGACTTCAGCCCCTGCGATTCGATCCACTCCAGGCCGCTGCCCGACTCCTGACCCAGCGCGGCGTGTTGCAGGGCTTCCAGTGAAGCCAGCCGACCGCGTGCGGTCTGCGACTCCTTGCGCAGCTCAGCCAGATCGTTCTGCCGCTGGCGCTGCAGTTCCTGCACCTGGGTCAAGCCCTGCTTGCGCTGATCCAGTGCTTCGGCCAACCGATCGAGCTCTTCCTGCTGCTGCTCATAGCTGGTCTGCAGCGTTTCCAGCTCCAGATGCAGCGTGTCGACATCCAGGGTGCCGCGCTCGGCTTGCAGGGCCTCCTGGCGACGCGCTGCGTCGGCGATCTGCTTTTCCAGCATCTCGATCCGATGTCGACCTACATCCGCTGAACGCGAACTTTCACTGAGCGCAGAACCCACCTGTTCCCAGCGCTGCTGCCAGTCGGCCAGGGCGGCCTCTGCATCGCGGAGCGACTCGATGGCGCTCTGTTCGGTGTCGGCGAAGCCGCTCAGAGCCGGCTCAGCGGCAGCAATTTCCTCTTCCAGACTGAAGATCTGCGTCTGGTCTTCTTCGAAATGAGCCTGCAGGTCGGCCAGCGATTGAGCGGCTTCTTCGCGCGCCCGCTTGAGGCGCTCCAACAGCTCGCGCTGATGTTGGATCTGCTGTTCCAGGCGGGCGATCTCCGCGCCGATGCGATAACTCTCGGCCTGCGCCTGACTGAGCGCCGACTGTGCTTCGCCCTGTTGTTGACGGCACAGCTCAATCTGATGTTCAGCGCGACGAAGCTCAGCCAGCTTCTTCTCCAGCTCGAGCTCGTCGGCCTTCAGCGAATCCTGCAAACTGCGATGCTGGGCGTCGATCTGACGCCATTCAAGGGCATAGGCCTGCGCCTGCTTCTCGCGCTGATCGGCCTTCAGCTGCTGGTACTGCTCGGCTTGCCGGGCCTGACGCTTCAAGTGCTCGAGTTGCTTGTCGACTTCCTCGCGCACATCGTTCAGGCGATCGAGATTCTCGCGGGTATGACGAATGCGCTGCTCGGTTTCCTTGCGCCGTTCCTTGTACTTGGAAATGCCGGCTGCCTCTTCCAGATACACACGCAGATCTTCAGGGCGGGCCTCGATGATCTGGCTGATCATGCCCTGCTCGATGATTGAGTAACTGCGCGGCCCCAGGCCCGTGCCGAGGAACAGGTCAGTAATATCGCGGCGGCGACAGCGCGTGCCGTTCAGCGCATACAGCGAGGCACCATCGCGGCTTACCGTGCGCTTGACCGAGATTTCGTTGAACCGCGCAAACTCACCGCTGACCTGACCATCACTGTTGTCGAAGATCAGCTCGACCGTAGCCTGCCCCACCGGCTTGCGCGATGAGGAGCCGGAAAAAATCACATCGGTCAGGCTGTCGCCACGCAGACGCGAGGCCGAACTCTCGCCCATCACCCAGCGCACCGCGTCGATGATGTTCGACTTGCCGCAGCCATTGGGGCCTACCACGCCGGTCATGTTGGTCGGCAGGTGCAGCGTGGTCGGATCGACAAACGATTTGAATCCGGCCAATTTGATTGTGGTCAGTCGCATGGAGGCTCAGCTTGAGAAGGCACGTAGGTGAATCCGCCGGCTAGTTAGCACTTAGCCGCCAGCATGGGTGGAGATCTGCGCCTTGGTGCGCAGGGACTCGACGTATTCTTTCAGCGCCTTTTCGACCAACTGCTGCTTGGCGCCTGTCTTCACCGACTCCAGCGGCGGCGGCACGAAGGGACGCGATTCGACCAAACGGACAACGTGGAAGCCAAAACTGGTTTGCACCGGAACCGGGGCCACTTGGCCCGGGCTCAGCTGTTTCAGCGTTTCCACCATTTCGGCCGGCAGCTGCGCTGCATTCGACCAATCGAGCTGTTTTGCGTGGCGAGCGTCATGCGCCGAGCTCATCAGCGCCTCGAAATTGGCGCCCTCGGCCAAGGCCTCCTGCAGCATGCGTTGGGCCGAAGCCTGATCGGCATAGAGAATATGCTGAGCGCGCCATTCGATGCTGCCGGAGCGCTCGCGCTCCTGATCGTAGAGCTGCCAGATCTGTTCATCGCTGACATCGATTGCACTGCGTTGTTCTGACACGGCCCGACCGGCAAGTTGCTGCAGGCGCACCAGGGCCAGCTCTGACTGCACATCACTGCGTTCGGTCAGTCCTTTTTGTACCGCATCCTGCGCCAGCAGTAGATTCTCCACCAAGGAATCCAGCGCCTGTTTGCGGTGTTCGGGAATGCCCGGATCCAGGCCGCGTCCGCGCGCGAAAGTCACCAGCAAGGGTTCGGTCAAAGCAGTGCCATTGACCACGGCGATCACCGCGCCGTCTGGCACATCCAAAATGGCCTGGGCTGAACTGGCGGTCTGTCGCTCGGCCGAACAGCCGATCAGAAGGGCAAGAATCAGGGGACTGGCGAGTCGTACTTTCATTGCGTGCATTCGTGGGGAGTTCAGTGGGGGCTGATGGCGTCGGCTTCAGCCGGCGTGAGTGCGCGGATCTGCAAGGCATGAATATCCGTTTGCATCAGGTCTTCAAGCGCCGCATAGACGGCACGATGACGCGCAATCGGCAGTAGGCCCTGAAACTGCTCGCTGACTACGGTGACGGCGAAATGACCGCGACCATCGCGTGCGCCGGCATGGCCGACGTGCTGGTGGCTATCGTCGCGCACCTCAAGTCGCTGCGGCGCCAGGGCTGCCTGCAGTCGCTGTTCGATCATGGCCAGTCGACGCGGCCCGGAATCGACGGCGCTCACGGCAGCACCTTGCGAAACGGGAACACCTCGACACGCTGATAGACGCCGCCGAGGCGATACGGGTCTT
Source organism: Pseudomarimonas arenosa (assembly GCF_014841215.1). Lineage (GTDB taxonomy): Bacteria > Pseudomonadota > Gammaproteobacteria > Xanthomonadales > Xanthomonadaceae > Pseudomarimonas > Pseudomarimonas arenosa. The sequence continues at coordinate 85,117 of NZ_JACYTR010000008.1, read as the reverse complement.
GCTCAGCCCACTGGCGGGCCTCGTCCACCGAGGCGAACTCGGCCACAATCGCGCTGCCCTGGAAACCCGCCGGCCCCGGATCTTCGGCATCAATTGCCGGCAGCGGGCCGGCCAGCAGCAATCGCCCCTGCTCCTGCAACGCTGTCAAGCGCTGCAAGTGCGCCGGTCGCTGCGCCTGTCGCGCAGCCAACGAATCGGGTCGGTCATGACCGATAATCAGGTACCACATCAAAACTGGGCATTCCGGAAACGAGCTGGACCCGGCATGATAGACGCCAGACACCTTTCCGTCACCGCATCTGACCCATGAGCCCCTACTCAGCTGGCCTCGCTTGGCCGTGCAATGGCTGACCGCCTTCGCGTGCACCCCGATCACCCCGCGCCGCGCACGCTGGGCATGGCGGCCGAACGTCTGCGCTCCGGGCAACTGGGCATCCTTCCTAGCGACGCTGGCTACCTGATCGCCTGGGCGCTGGACGCACGACAGGCCGAAGATCGAGCCACTCGTCTTCGAATGCTGGACAGCCGGCACCCTTTCACCTTACTCTGCCGCTCAATCAGTGAGATCGGTAAGCTCGCGCGGTTGGAAGACGCCGCTTTTCGAGCCGTCAAGGCATATACGCCAGGGCCGCAGACGTTCATCCTGGCAGTCGGGTCGGGGTTACCCAAGCGATTCAAGCAGGCCAAGCGCAAGACGATTGGTTGTCGCATAGTCGACCACAACGTGGTGCGCGATCTGCTGGATTTTTTACAGGCTCCGCTACTCGCAACCAGCTTGCGCTTACCGGACGAACAGATCAGCACGTTTGATGCAGAGGAAGTGGCAGAACGCGCCCTCAAGCACGTTGATTTCATGCTGGACGCAGGCGACTGCGCACCGGGTCCGACCACGATCATCGACGCCAGTGGCGAAGGTGTCGAAGTGACGCGTCAGGGCTGGACGGCGATCTCGCTTGATTAGGCGGAAAGGATTTATCAGGCACGGCACCTGAGCCACGGCATGGTGGTGGCTCACCCGCACTGAGCAAGAGCGATCTGGGCCGCACCGCGGCTTCAGCCATTCGATCCAGGATGTCGGCCCGGCCGGCCCGGATCGGTTTTGAGAGCAAGCATGAGCGAAAGCACGGCTGAACAGACAGCCGAGACCAATCCAGCCTCAGCGCATCCGCTTCAGGAGCAGATGCCGCTCGCCTTGGTTCGAGGCGAGCCGATGCTCGATGTGCCGCAGGATCTATACATCCCGCCGGATGCACTGGAAGTCATTCTGGAGGCCTTCGAGGGCCCACTCGACCTGCTGCTCTACCTGATCCGACGGCAGAATCTCGACATTCTCGACATACCGGTGGCGGAGATCACCCGACAGTACATCGCCTACATCGACGTGATGCACGAGCTTCGCTTCGAGTTGGCGGCCGACTATCTGGTCATGGCCGCCATTCTGGCGGAAATCAAATCGCGCATGTTGCTGCCCAGGCCACCGCGCGAAGACGGCGAAGAGCATGACCCGCGCGCCGATCTGGTGCGTCGACTGCTTGAGTACGAGCAGTTCAAGAAGGCCGCTGAGGATCTCGACACAATCCCACGCATGGAGCGCGATACCTGGCCGGCCAGCGCCGATGCGGGTGACCGCAAGGTGGTGAAAGAGCCGCCCAGCGTTGATCTTCGCGAAATGCTGATGGCCTTACGCGATGTGTTCAAGCGGGCCGAGCTGTTTACCCACCACGCTATCCGGCGTGAGGCGCTGTCGGTGCGACAGCGCATGACCGAAGTACTGGATCGGCTGGGCCCCGATGCGTTCACCGATTTCGCTTCGTTGTTCACCGTAGAAGAAGGACGCCTCGGCGTCGTCGTGACCTTTCTGTCGATTCTGGAATTGGCCAAGGAAAGGTTGATCGAGATCGTGCAAGAACAACCAATGGCACGCATTTATGTACGCACGCTGGTGAGTCAAGAATCAGCAAGTGAAGAACCTGAGGTCTGAGTGGAACTGCAACAGATCAAACAAGTGATTGAAGCGGCCTTGTTGGCCGCACCGCAGGCGCTTTCCAGCAAGCAACTGGCGGAACTGTTCGTTGAGAGCGACGAGGTCGACGGCGACCTCCTGCAAGCGGCCATCGACGCGCTGATCGAGGAGAGCCAGCAACGTGGCGTTGAGTTGAAGGAAGTGGCCAGCGGGTTTCGCTATCAGGTGCGCAATGAGGTTCAGCCCTGGGTCTCGCGGCTGTGGACCGAAAAACCGCCGAAATATTCCCGAGCCCTGCTCGAGACTCTATCCCTGATTGCCTATCGACAGCCGATCACACGCGGCGAGATCGAACAGATCCGCGGCGTGGCAGTCAGCAGCCACATCATCAAGACCTTGGAAGAGCGCGAGTGGATACGTGTCGTCGGACACCGCGATGTGCCCGGTCGTCCCGCCCTGTTCGGCACTACTCGCAGCTTCCTCGACTACTTTTCACTCCGCAGCCTCGATGAGCTGCCACCGCTGACCGAGTTGCAGGAACTGCCCGATTTCGAGCCTGAGCTGCCGTTGCAGCCGGTGGCACAGAGCGATGCGGCCGATGCCGATCAGGCAACCGAGTCGAGCGAGCCGGGCTTGTTCGAGTCGCCGGACGTCGAGGCCGAAAGCGAACAGGCCGAGGCGGACCACACGGACACTGAATTCGAACCGGCGCCCTCGCAGGAGGAACACGCCGATCCCGACATCGTCGCAGAGGCTACGCCAGCCGACGACGACGACTCGGCCCCGCCCTCCCCCTCTCTTTCAATGGACGATCCATCGCCCATTGAGTCTGCCGATGCCGTTCTGGACTCGGCCCCTTCGTCGACGGACAACGATCCGTCGTTCCCCGCCACTGAAGAGACGTCGGCTCAGCCCCACGTCGAAGTGAAGACTGTATGAGTGATTCTCCGCGTCAAAAACTCTCCCTCAAACGTGATCTCGGCCCCAAGGTAGAAGAGCGCCTGCACAAGGTGCTGGCCCAGGCCGGGCTCGGTTCGCGCCGTTCACTTGAAGAACGCATTTCGCAGGGCCAGGTCAAGGTCAACGGCGAAGTGGCCACCCTTGGCAGTTCGGTCAAGAATGGCGATCGCATCGAGCTCGATGGTCGCGCCTTCATCGCCAGCGCACAGGCCGAACCGAGCCGCGTGATCATCTATCACAAGCCCGAAGGCGAACTCACCACGCGCGAGGATCCAGAAGGCCGCCCCACGGTGTTCGACAATCTGCCGACCATCAAAGGTGCCCGTTGGGTAGCCGTCGGCCGTCTGGACATCAACACCACCGGCTTGTTGATCCTGACCTCCGATGGCGAGTTGGCCAATGCCTTGATGCATCCGTCCTCCGAGATCCAGCGCACCTATGTGTGCCGTATCCATGGAGAAGTGGCGGACGACACCGTGCGCACCCTGCAACGCGGCGTTGAGCTGGAAGATGGCCCTGCCCGTTTCGATGACATCGAGCGCATTGGCTCCAGCGACAGCCACGCCTGGTTTCGTGTGGGCCTGCATGAAGGTCGCAATCGCGAAGTTCGGCGGATGTGGGAGGCGGTCGGGTTTCAAGTCAGCCGCTTGAAGCGCGTGTCATACGGCTCTGTCGAGCTGCCAAGAGCGCTTCGCCGAGGACACTACGAAGAGCTCTCGCCTGAGCGCGCCGCGTCATTGCGTCAGGAAGTTGGATTGGGTCCAGTGACGCCAACCTTGTCTCTGCAGCAGGTAATCGGCCAGCGCCGGGCCAAGGCCAACGAGTACCGTCCGGCACCGCGCGAGCAGCGCGCCTGGACGCAAGGCGGCTACGCCGACGAAGGACGCGAGTTCCGTGCCTTCGATTCGCTGATGGATCGCCGACGCGATGAATCCGGCAAGGGCCCCAAGCGCGGCAAGCGTCCGGCCCGCGCCGCCGGCCCCGGAGGCAAGGGACCCGGTCGGCCGCGCCAGGATGGCTTGACCGCCCCAGCCGGCAAGCCGGCGGGACGCGGCGGCCCGCGCGGTGGCGCCGGTGGTCGCCGTGGCGCCGCTCCAGGGTTTGAAAACCCGCAGGAATTCCGCTCCTGGTATGTGCCCGAGGGCGTAGAAACCACCAGTCCGTCGTCACGCCCAAGCAAGCCGGGCGGCAACCGCGGCAACCGACCGCCGCGTCCCGGCGCAGGCGTCGCGGGTCAACAGCGTGATCGCGGTCCGCGCAGCGCCGGTGGTGGCAACCGTGGCGGTGGCAGCGGTAACCGAAGCGGCGGTGGCCCGTCGCATGGCGGCCCCGGTGGTCGTGGTCGTGGGGGTTCGCGCGGACGTTAACGCCCGGCCCACAGTGAAAAACGGCGCCCAAGGGCGCCGTTTTTCTGTTGCCGTAGTGCAATGCCTCAGTCGAGCTTCAGCGCTCCGCGGCTGCTATCGCGGCGCTTGGCTTCCTTGGCGTCATAGTCATTCATGCAGCTGTTCTGCTTGACCATGGCGCATTCCAGGTAATCGGTGATTTCCACCAGAGCGGCACGGATCGCCTTGCCAGCCGGGGTCTTTTTCTCCTGCGACAGCGAGCCGCCGAAGCCACCGCGAGACAGCCCGATGCTCATGCCGCCGCCCTTGCTGCGCCCTTCAATCGTGCGCACAAAGTCGATTTCACCGGTGGTGGCGTTGATTACTCGGATGTCGACCGCCAGATAGGCCTCCGACGATTTGCCGCCGAGCGACACGCCACCAAAGCTGATACCGCCACCGGTGCCCTTGGTGTTTTCTTCGTAAGCAGTCACCGTGCCGGCCACCAGGTACTGGGCACCGGTCAGCTTGCCGATCTGGGCTCCGGTGCCCCCGGATACCCGCCCGGAAGCAGCCAGATTCTGCTCAGAGAGCACCGCTTCCAGCTTGGAGCGCTCGACCACGCGGAACGCATTGGTCGCGGCCAGTTCATTCGACAGCATGCTGGCCAATTCCCAGCCCACGCCGCCGCGCCACCAGCCGGCGCCACTCTCATTCTTGAATTCGATTACGCCGAGAACCGGCCCGTCGGCCGCAGCCGCCAAGGCGGGTACCAGTCCAAACACCAACGACAGGCCGAGTACAAACTTTCTCATCTTCATCCCCTCTTTCATGATTGAGAACAGCAGCGGGTCCGACTGACTCCAGTGCACATTGTGCTCCGACTTGTGGTGACGTGCACGTCCGATTCACGTTTTCGGGCTGAGCTCAAAGTCGTCGGCGTCCTGGTGCGCCGGAAAGCGCTGTCTGAAGCTACGCAAGGACTCAAGGTCGAGATGCACATCGGCTACCTGCTCCTGATTGCCGACGTCCAACAGCGCTTCGCCAAGGAAATCAATCGCCGCGGAATCACCGCGATAGGCGACCTGATTGCCGTCAATGCCGCATCGATTGACACCGATGCTGTAGCAAAGATTCTCAATTGCACGCGCCCGCAGCAGGGTGCGCCAGGCCGTGCTGCGTGGCGCCGGCCAGTTAGCGACGAACAGCAACAGATCGTAGTCCAGGTCGCCCGGTCGCTGGCGATCGAATCGGTTGCGGATGAACGCCGGAAAGCGCAGGTCATAACAAACCAGGGGACGCACCCGCCAGCCCTTCAACTCGAATATCGGACTCACCTTGCCCGCGCCGTAACGCTCGTGCTCATTGGCCATGCGAAAAAGGTGCACTTTGTCGTAGTGCTTCAGCTCACCATTTGGCTGGGCCCACAGCATTCGGTTGAAGACGTCATCGCCAACCCGGCATTGAATACTGCCGCAGATCACCGCCCCCGAGTCGGCTGCCAACCGGCACATCCACTGCGCGGTTTCTCCCTGCATCGACTCGGCATTGTCCAATGCCTCATTGCTGAAACCGGAGGTGAAGGTCTCCGGCAGCACCACCAGATCGCAGCCGCGGGCGTCGCCGATCAAACCGGCGTAGTACTCGCGGTTGCCGCTAGGGTCGTGCCAACGAGTGTCACCTTGCACCAGACGCACGCGCAACTTCTCGGTCGAACTCATAGGCGCTTCAATCGCTCGATGGCGGTATCCAGGGTGTCGGAATTCTTGGCAAAGCACAGTCGAGCCAGACGCTGCCCTTGCGGCGCCTGGGCATAGAATGGCGACAGCGGAATTGCGGCAACCTTATGTTCAGTGGTCAACCAGCGGCAGAACGCGGTGTCGTCAAGATCGCTGACCGCAGAGTAGTCGACCAGCTGGAAATATCCCCCGGGCACCGGCAAAGGCTTGAGGCGCGTGCCCAGCAGCTGCTCACGAAAACGATCACGCTTGGCCTGATAAAACGCCGGCAGTTCGCGATGATGCTCGGGGTGACGGCGAATCATCTCAGCCACCGCATACTGCGCCGGGGTGAAGCTGCAGAAGGTGTTGTATTGATGCACCTTGCGAAACTCGGCCGTCAGCTCGGCCGGTGCCACGCAGTAACCAAGTTTCCAGCCGGTGCAATGGTAGGTCTTGCCAAAGGATGAGACCGCAAAGCTACGCGCTGCCAGGACTGGATCGCGCAGCACACTCTCATGCTGCCGGGCGTCGAACACCATGTGTTCGTAGACCTCGTCACTCAGGATCAGTAGCCGCGGATGCGCCGCGAGCAGATCACGCAGACGCTGCATATCCTCCGACTCAAGAATGGCGCCGGAGGGATTGTGTGGCGTATTGATGAACAGCAAGCGGGTGCGCGACGTGATAGCGGACTCAACGGCTGCCCAGTCGACCGCGAAGCTTGCCGGATCCAGGCTGACATGCACCGGTACGCCACCGGCCAACAGCACAGCCGGCTCGTAGCAGTCGTAACAGGGATCGAGCATGACCACTTCGTCGCCCGCGGTGACCACCGCATGCACGACATCAAAGATCGCCTCGCTGCCGCCCGAGGTCACGGTGATCTGCCGATCCGGATCGACCTCGCAGCCGTAACAATCGGCGATCTTGCCTGCGATCGCCTGGCGCAGCTCGGGAATGCCAGCCATAGGAGCGTACTGATTGCGCCCTTCCAGCATGGCGCGCTGCAGCGCATCGACCAGAGGGCCTGGTACCGAAAAATCGGGAAAGCCCTGACCGAGATTGATCGCCCCGTGTTCGGCCGCCAGCTGCGACATCACGGTGAAGATGGTGACCCCGACCTTGGGAAGTTTGCTGGCTGATTCCATTCTCGACCTCATTGAAAATCCAGTCTGAACATTGTGTTGCTTGGTTACGGGCAACCAGTGTCGCCAGTGAGTTTCTGCACCGGCGTGTTAAGAGACCAGCTGCCGCGCAGCGGAGCCGGCAAGGTGACATCGATCTGCATCTGCCCGTTGCGAATATCGGTGTAGCTGCGGCTCAGCGTGCCGATGCCAGGGATCACGACCGGCGGCGAATAGGCACAGGATGGGCACGGCCCAATACGCAGATCCAGCGCCATCGACGGCGTACCAAACGGTGACACTGAGCCCAGGGCCCAGATTGGTCCGCCGTTAGCATCGAAGAAATAGGCGCCGTTGGTTTCCAGATTGGGGAAGGCATTCACGCTGTACCCATAGCCGGGGCTGCTCGGGTTGAACCAGAAGCCATTGATGTCAAACGGCTGGTTGGCCTGTCTCGCGCAACCACCACCATCGATGAACTCGTAACGCTCGCTTCCGCTCTCGCCGTCGAGGTTCCAACCGAACTGAAAGGCAGTGTCGCTGATCTTGGTCATGATGATTTCGCCGACCATTGTCAGCGGCGCACTGCTGCCGTTCCAGCGCGCCCGGTACAGCGGCGCCACCCATTGACTCTGCTCGGCCGTGGCCGCTGCCGCTGCCGCTGACGCGGTATACCAGACCGGCGTTCCATCCTGGTGATAGGTGTACCAGAGCAGACCCCATTGATCGCCGGCACCGAACAGGAAGGCGCCAGCTCCACTACGCGCGGGATTGAAGTAGGCGCCGAACTTGGGGTTGGGCAGGCTGCCGCTGCTATCCAAGCTGATCGTCAGATCAAACTCACGGGTCTCAGCGTCCAGGCTGACCGGGGTGATGAACCAGCGTCCTGCTGACAGTCCTTGTTCAGCGCCAATGTCGATCTCAATCCGATCAACGAAGCCAACCGATGTCGCCAATGCTTGCTCACGTGGAGGCGCAACGCCCAGCCCTGGCTGCGCGGCGCTACCGCCGCGACTCAGGTACAGCCGCTGCGATCCGAGCACGTGGCTCAGATCTGGGGGGGAAGCGGTGATCCGCAGTCGCTGGATATTGCTCGGCAAATCGATGGCAAGAGACTCGCTGGCGGCCCCGGACGCCAGTCGAATGCGTTCTACGCTGCTGCCATGCAGTAACTTTGCCGCATTGGCTCCGGCAGCGCGACTCACGGTCAAAGGTATCCGCGCAAACGGCTCCCGACCCGTCACCCCCAGGTTGAGGAACGCCAGACGGCGCTCTCCCTGTGCCAAGGTCAGATCGTCGACAATCAGTCGCACATCGAACGGCGTGTTGCGTTCGAAGTCGGACGCCGCTGTCGCGATCAGCCGCGGCCCGTTGACCGGCAGCGTATCGCGGACAAATACTTCAAGATCCACCGTGTCGACGGCCCCCGGTGCTGACGACTGAAAGTTCTGTGCCATCACCCAAACGAGCTTGCCGTTCGATGCCGACAAGACCGTGATCTCACAGGCCTCCTGTGATTGCGCCGAGGTCGACTCGCACAACAGCTCACTTTCGTCGGGTTGATTGTTGCCATTGCTGTCGACCCCGACAAACAAATCAACATCGCGCGCAGCGCTAGCCAAGCTGGCGTTCACCACAAAGTCGCGCAGCGTGGCGGTCTCAGGAATAGCGAAGTTTACAAACGCCGCCCCTGCTGAAAAGCTGTCAAAGGGCAGCGTATTGGTCGGATCCTGGCTCAGCGAGAACCGGCGCAAAGTGGGCGCTGCAGGGTCAGTGGCAGTCACCTCAAGATCGGCCAACTCGAGCAGTCCGCTGAAGCTCAAGTCGACAAACCCCCGATCAGGCACGCTAATCTGCAATTCCGACGGAACTTGGCCCGGGCTGGAATAGATCGCCAGCGGCAGTTCAGTGGCGGGCACGGTCTCGTTTGGTGCGCCGTTAGCATCCACGGCAATCAGTTTGATCCGCCCTTCAACATAGCGACCGAACAGGCGAATGTCGTTCACGTTGACCGAGAACTGCAGGGTTTGCTGCGCGCCGGCAGCGAGTTCGAATTCGGCCGGCTGCACCTGCACTTCCATCCCCGCTTCACCGACGAACTCCGCACGCCAGCGGCCGCCGCCGCGCAGATCCTTCACCCGGCGAGTAAAACTGCAGGATTCGAAACAGCGGTCGCTGACCAGGGACGGCAGATTCAGCTGTGCCGGGCTGCCACCGCTGGCCGGCCGCGACGCCAGAAACTCGGCAGCAGAAGCAGGAAATCCGAGACCCGCACGGGTTGCCTGCTCGAGTTGTACGCGCCCACTGCCCTGCTGCAGCGGATCCGCCAACATCTCAGCACCCAGTTTCACTGTAGGACTGGCGGTGCTGCGCAAGGCGCTGACCACATCGCTGACGTCCCAATCGGGATGTTGGGCCATCAACAAGGCAGCCGCCCCAGCCACGTGCGGTGATGCCATCGAAGTGCCACTGAGCGGCACCAGGCCGCTGCCCGTACCGGCTGCCGCCTGGATCGAGGAACCGGGCGCGGCAAGATCTGGCTTCAGGTAAGGGCCATGCACCACCGGACCGCGACTGCTGGAGCCGACGAGCAGATCGCTGCGACTGGGCTCAACACGAATCTGCGCGCCCTCCAGACGGCCACGGTGGCCGCTACCCTGAGACAGCCAAGAAAGCAGCGCAGCGCCGTCGGCAGCACCAACATGTGTGCTAGGAATGCTGTGCTCATCGGCAATGGTGGCTTCGCCATCGGCGGCTTGATTGACCAACACCATGCCACCGCCCCCGGCCAGTCGCACGTTGTTGCTCTTGGCCACACGAGCCTGCACGCCACGCAGACAGACCACGATCTCGCCGCTGAAACGCCCGGCTGACCAAGGATTACTTTCGCCGCTGGGGGGGAAATCCGACGATGAGCCTTGACTGCAGAGCGGAAAATCGCTGGGTGTCACCAGCGACACCGGCCCATAACCCAGGGTTTGACCTTCACCCAGCAGCACCCCGTCTCCCGGCGGCGGGGTGGCGCCGCCGCTGAGATCGAGCAATCGATTCACCGTCACCCGATCGTGGGTGACATTGGCCACGGCCAGATTCCATGGCGCATCGGCTGGCGATCCCATGGTGCTCTCAGCCGGACCATCGTTGCCGGCCGCGACCACCACCACTACGCCGGCCTCGCGGGCATTCAACATCGCCTGGGCAGTGCTGCTGGTCCAAGGGTCAACCGGCGTACTGGTGCCCAGCGAGTAGTTGATTACGTCAACGCCATCGGCCACCGCCTGATTGATCGCGGCCAGGGTCCAGCGTCCACGGCAGGTTTCTTCCTCTTCGCAGGCCTTGTAGGCAATCAGATTGGCATGCGGCGCCACGCCCGACACGGTTCGTGTTGTCGCCCCGCCGGGCAATGGAAAGCTCGCTTGCAGCGTGTTGCCTACGGCAGTCGAAGCGACATGGCTACCGTGACCATCAACGTCGGTACCATTGTTGGGCTCTCGATCATCGCATCCGGTATCGGAAGCGATACAGGTGGTGAAGTCATGCACGCCGATCAGCTTGCCATTGCAGCGGCCAGGCTCAGCGGCACAAACGCCGAGAAACCCACCCAATGGGTTGCTGTGGGTGAATCCGCTGACCGGACCGGTGGCAGCGAAGGAAGGGTGCGACTGATTGATGCCGGAGTCGATCACGCCAACCACCACCCCTTCACCGCGGGTGGCAACGCCTGCGCCGCCCTCCCAGATCGCGTCGGCGCCGATAAAGGCCGGGCCGGCGTCGGTCAGCGGTCGGTGCAGTTGTTCGCGTTCAACCAGGGCGATGCCCGGAACCTGCTCGAGCAGGCGCGCTTCCGTAGCGCTGAGATCAAGCGCCACCGCGTGCAGGGCCACGTCGTACTCGAACTCGATCGCGAGCGGACGGCCCAGGCGACTACTCGCCTCTGCCAGTGACGCGGAGCGCTGCTGGCGCAGGAATTCGCGGTACTCAATGGCGGACTTGCTGGTCAGGTTCAACTTGCGCGCGCCAGTGACTGCCGGGCTGGTCGCCTTCAGGTCCTGCAAGTCTGGATCGGTGCCGGGGCCACGAAAGCTGGCCAAGGGCGCAGCCTTGAATTGAACGATATAGGTGCTTCGCGCATCACCGAGCTTCGCCGCCGAACCGTTGGGCGCATGGTCCGCCGCGAACACATCTGCAGGAAACAAGGCAGCCAATGTGGCAAGCACGAGCAATTGCGGACGCATTGAGACTCTCGGTGGGTTGCAGGCGAGACCTCCGAGTGTAAGCCTTGCCCTGGCGCTCCGCGAGTGTTGACTCATGCAAGGCATTGCTGGCAGAACCCGCCCAGTCTGCTAGCATCGCGCCCCGATGCCAGACTCCGCCCCTCTCCTGCTGCGCGCCCATGCGCTTGAGTTCGCCCGCAACGAAGAGCGCTTGTTCGGCCCGCTGGAACTCCATGTTGCGGGGGGCGAAGCGCTGTTGATCGAGGGCCACAATGGCTGCGGCAAGACCACCTTGCTGCGGGTGCTGGCCGGGCTGTTGGGCGGCGCCCACGGCGAAATCTGCATGGCGCCCCAGGCCGAGGTCGGCCCGGTCTTATTTCTCGGCCATTTGCTGGGCTTGAAGGGCGAACTCAGCGTAGAGGAAAACCTGCAGTACGCCATGCACCTACAGGGCTGTCGGGCCGGCACCGATGTGGAAGCCTGTCTTGCCGAAGTGGGCCTGCAGGGTTTGGAGGATCAGCCTGCGCGCACGCTGTCGGCAGGTCAGCGCAAGCGCTTGGGTCTGGCGCGAATGCGGCTGCTGCCTTCGCGTCTATGGCTGCTAGACGAGCCGTTCGCCAATCTCGATCTGGAAGGCATTGCCCTGGTCAATCGGCTGGTCGAACGGCATCTTGCTGAGGGCGGTGGCGCGCTGATCACCAGCCATGGCGCCTATGCCACGGGCGCTTATCAGACGCGGGTTCTGCGCCTGGGGCGGCTGCAATGAACGCGCCCAATGCTCTGCAGGCCGCGACGGCGATTGCTGGTCGCGATTTGATTCTGGTCTGGCGCCGCCGTGGCGACAGCCTGCAGCCGGTACTGTTCGCCCTGATGATCTGCCTGCTGTTCCCCTTGGCGCTCGGCACCCGGGTGGAGAGCCTGCAATTGATTGCTCCCGGCGTCATCTGGGTGGCGATTCTGCTGTCCAATGTAGTGGCCCTGGACAGCCTGTTTCGCGGCGATCTGGAAGACGGCAGTCTCGAGCAGTTGATGCTGTCGGGCCAACCGTTGCCGATGTTGCTGTTTGCCAAGACCGCGGTGCACTGGTTGACCAGCACCCTGCCCCTGCTGATCGCCGTGCCTTTGTTGGCCGAGCTACTGTATCTGCCGACCGAACTGCTGCCGGTGTTGCTGGGCTCCCTGGCCCTGGGCTCGCCGCTGCTCAGTCTGGTCGGCTCGGTGATCATGGCGCTGACAGTAGGCATGCGCCGCTCTGGTATGCTTCTCGCCCTACTGGCGTTGCCCATGTATGTGCCGATCTTGATCTTCGGCGCCGGCAGCGTGGTGGCGGCCGCTCAAGGACTCCCGTACCTCGGCGCTTGGTGGCTGTTGGCCGCCGGCCTGGCGCTAGGCCTGGTGCTGGCGCCAATAGCGGCCGCAATGGCCCTCAGGATTGCGCTTGCATGAACCCTGTTTTGCGTTGGTTTCATCAATTGGGCTCACCGCCCTACTTCGATCGCTTCGCCAGCCGATGGTCGCCCTGGTTCATTCTCAGCGCCATTCCCTTGTTGGCCGCCGGCCTGTACATGGGGCTGTGGGTGGTGCCGCCCGACTATCAGCAGGGTGACAGCTATCGCATCCTGTTCGTGCATGTGCCTTCGGCCTGGATGAGTCTGATGGTGTACAGCGTGATGGCGATCAATGCCTTCATTGCCCTGGTCTGGCGGATAAAGCTCTCCGAGCTGCTGGCCATGGCCTGCGCACCGATTGGCGCCGGCTTCACCCTGGTCACCTTGCTGACCGGCTCGCTGTGGGGCAAGCCGATGTGGGGCACCTGGTGGACCTGGGATGCCCGCCTGACTTCGGAACTGGTGTTGCTGTTCCTGTATCTCGGCGTGATGGGCCTGTATGCCGCCATCGAAGAACGCCGCGCAGCCGCGCGAGCCGCCAGCTTTCTAGCCCTGATTGGCCTGGTCAACTTGCCGATCGTGCATTTCTCCGTGGTGTGGTGGAACACCCTGCACCAGGGCAGCACAATTCGCCTGCTCGGCCCATCGAGCATGGACAGCTCGATGATTGCGCCACTGCTGATGGTCACCGTGGCCACCAAGCTTTGGTTCGTCGGGTCACTGTTGCGCCGCACCCGGGCGTCGTTGCTCGACGCCGAAGCCAGCAAGGATTGGGTACAGTCGCGACTCAGGGAGCCTGACCATGGCTGATCTGTTTTCAATGGGCGGGTATGAGGTCTACGTGTGGTCCAGCTATGCGATCTTTGTCGCCCTGCTGATCTGGGACTACCTCGCCCCGAACTTCAAGGTCAAGCAGGCCATGCGGCGCGCACGCATGATTCAGCGCCGGCAGGCAAGGAAAGTGCAATGAATTCGGTAAAGAAACAACGCATGCTGGTGGCCATCCTGGTGGTGATTGCCGCGTCCGTTGCGGTGACCTTCGTCACCTTCGCCCTGCAATCGAATATGACCTACCTGTACTCGCCGAGCGAAGTGCATGAGGGACAGGTGCCCAGCGGCAGCGCGTTTCGCATTGGCGGTGTGGTGAAGGAAGCCAGTGTTAAGCGTCAGGCCGGCTCCCTGGACGTCGAGTTTCAGGTCACCGACCGTATCCGCGACTACCCGGTGCGTTACAGCGGGATCCTGCCTGACCTGTTCCGCGAAGGGCAGACGGTGATTGCCCGCGGCGAAATCGACAACGGCGTATTCGTAGCCAAGGAAGTGCTGGCCAAGCACGATGAAACCTATATGCCGCCGGAAGTCGCTGAAAAGATTGCCGAAGCCCACGCCAAGGCCGCGCAGGTCAAGCAAGCGACGCCGACCACGGCTGAGCAAACAGCGGTCGAACCTGCCGCGCAAACCGAGGGAGAAGGCCCTTGATCCCCGAACTTGGCCAGGCTTGCCTGATCCTGGCGATGCTGATCGCCATTGCGCAATCGGTATTGCCCCTGCTCGGCGCCCAGCGCCAGCACGCCGGTCTGATGGCCACCGCTCGCAGTACCGCCTATGGCACCTTGCTGTTCGTCGTGCTGTCGTATCTGGCTTTGACCTGGTCCTTCGTCACTCAGGATTTCTCGGTGGCCTATGTGGCGCAGAACAGCAATTCGCTGCTGCCGCTGGGCTACCGCATCTCAGCGGTCTGGGGCGCGCATGAAGGCTCGCTGCTGCTTTGGGTCTTGATTCTGTGCTGCTGGACCGCGGCGGTGGCCGCCTTCAGTCGCCGCCTGCCGGCCGATGTGATCGCCCGCGTGCTGGCGGTGATGGGCATGATCGCGGTTGGTTTCTTAGCCTTTACCTTGTTCACCTCAAGTCCGTTTCTTCGCCATATTCCGGCCTTGGCCGAAGGGCGCGATCTCAACCCGCTGTTGCAGGATCCCGGGCTGATGATTCACCCGCCCATGCTGTACACGGGATACGTCGGCTTCGCCGTGGCGTTCGCCTTCGCCGTGGCCTCTCTGCTCGATGGCCGGATGGACGAGCGCTGGATTCGCTGGGCCCGACCCTGGACCAATGTCGCCTGGGCCTTTCTTACCCTCGGCATCGCACTCGGCAGCTGGTGGGCGTATTACGAACTGGGCTGGGGCGGCTGGTGGTTCTGGGATCCGGTAGAAAATGCCAGTTTCATGCCCTGGCTCGTCGGCACGGCCTTGATTCACTCGCAGGCGGTCACTGAGAAACGCGGCAGCTTCCGCAACTGGACCTTGCTGCTGTCGATCGCTGCCTTCTCGCTCTCGCTGCTGGGCACGTTCCTGGTCCGCTCAGGCGTATTGACCTCGGTGCATGCCTTCGCCTCCGATCCCGAGCGCGGCATGTTCATCCTGGCCTTCCTCGCCATCGTGGTGGGTGCCTCGCTGACTCTGTACGCCTGGCGTGCCAGCACGGTCGCCGGCGGCAAGCCGTTTGCCGCCTTGTCACGCGAATCATTGATCCTCACCAATAACTTGCTGTTCAGTGTCGCCTGCGCCATGGTGCTGATTGGCACGCTCTATCCATTGCTGCATGACGCCCTGGGCTGGGGCAAGATTTCGGTGGGCCCGCCCTACTTCGGCACCCTGTTCATCGCGCTGATGCTGCCGGTGGTGCTGCTGATTCCGTTTGGGCCATTTGCGCGCTGGCAGTCGGAGAATTGGTCGCGCTTCAAGCCCTTGGTGGTGATCGCACTGCCAGCCAGTTTGCTGGCCACCTTGATTGCCTGGTTCGTGATCGACGATGCCAATTTCAAGGAGCTGGCCGCCGTGGTCGGCTTAACATGGGTATTGGTTGGCACACTGCTGTTCGTGCGACATCGTTGGCGTGCGGCGCCGGCCGGACGCCGCTTTCCCGCCGAACTGGTCGGCATGCTGTTGGCGCATGCCGGTCTGGCCGTGTTCGTATTGGGCGTGATGGGCACCGAAGGCAGCAGCGTTGAACGCGATGTGGCACTGGCCCAAGGCGAAACGGTGGAGATTCGCGGCTACAGCTTCCGCTTCGATGGCGTGCAGGGCGTGCAGGGCCCCAACTACCGTGCTGATCAGGCGCGGGTATCGGTATACAAAGACGACACGCTGATCGCCGAGTTGACGCCGGAAAAGCGTGCCTATGCCAGCGGCGGACAAATCATGACCGAGGCAGCGATCGACCCCGCCTTGCATCGCGACCTCTACGTGGCACTGGGCGAGCCGCTTGGGCAGCGCGAAGACGGCGCTGCCAGCTGGGCCGTGCGGGTCTATGTAAAGCCCTGGATTCGCTGCATCTGGCTCGGTGCGTTGATGATGATGCTGGGTGGCTTCGTGGTCGCCTTTGACCGCCGCTTTGCCCATATGCGCGCAGAAGCGACCGCCAACGAGCCCGGCGCGGATCTGCTGAACTCGGCGGCCAAGGCATGATCCAACGCTGGCTTCCGCTGTTGGCCTTTCTGGCCCTTGCCGTGCTGCTCTACGCCGGGGTAAGGCTCAGTGGCGAGGGCGACCAAAGCGTGATCCCCTCACCCTTGATCGGCAAGCCCGCGCCTAGCTTCGATCTGCCTGACTATCGCGATGTCAGCCGCACCATCAGCAATGCCGATCTGGCCGGGCAACCTTATCTCCTTAACGTGTGGGCCAGCTGGTGCCCCGCCTGCCGACTTGAGCATCCGATCATCACCGAGATCGCGCGACGCGGTCTGGTGCGCGTCGTCGGCTACAACTACAAGGACGAGCCGGCCGAAGCACAACGCTGGTTGCAGCAGTTCGGCGACCCCTACGATCTGATCATCGTCGACGCCGACGGTCGCAGCGCGATTGATTGGGGCATCTACGGTGCGCCTGAAACCTTCCTGGTCGACGCCAATGGCCAGGTGATATTCAAGCACGTCGGGCCGGTCACCTGGGATGTGGTGACCCAGGAGTTGATGCCGCGCCTCAGCAAGGAGACTCCCTGATGCGCCGCTGGATCCTTCTGTTAGCGCTGCTTTGCACGGGCCTGGCCAACGCCCTGGAGCCGATGCCATTCAAGGATGCCGAAGAGGAAGCCAGGTTTCGCGCCCTGGTCGCCGAACTGCGTTGTGTGATGTGTCAGAACCAAAGCCTGGCCGACTCCAACGCCATGATCGCAGCCGACTTGCGCAAGGAAGTGCTGAGCCTGATGCAGTCCGGCAAGACTGATCAGCAGATCAAGGATTTTCTGGTCGAACGCTACACCGAGTTTGTACTGTACCGACCGCCGGTCAACGAACGCACCGCTGCGCTGTGGATCGCTCCGATCGCCATTCTGGTGATCGGAGCGATCGTTGTCGTGGTGGTGGTTCGACGCCGGGCAGCCCGCCTGACCGCACCCAAAGAATCGAGACGACCGAATGACGATGACCGCGACGAGGATTGGTAACTGATGTTTTGGCTGATGCTGTCCCTGCTCGTAGCCATCGCCCTGGGCTTTGTGCTGCTGCCTGCACTGTCCGATCCTGAAGCCCGTCGACAGCGCCAGGCTGCCTCCAGCTTGCGCGCAGCCCATCAGGCCGGCGCGCTGAGCGACGACGAACTTAATGCCAAGCTCGAACAGCTTGGTCGCTCCTCAGCTAGCGCTGGCCGACGGCCTTTGGTGCTGCTCGCCGTCGTCGCCCTGGCCTTGCCGTTCTCGGCATTCGCCCTCTACCTCAAGTACGGCGAACCGAAGGCCCTGGACGCCAGCGTGCTGGCACCGCCTCCCGGCTCGCCAACCAGCCCGTCTGCCGAGGGCGAAGCGCCGCAAAGCATGGAGCAAGCGGTCGCCGGCCTGGCCGAAAAGCTGCGCACCGACCCCAACAACGTTGACGGCTGGCTGCTGCTGGGTCGCGCCTACAAGACGATGGAACGCTTTGATGCGGCGCGCGATGCGCTGGCCAATGCGGTGCGCCTGGCGCCAAACGACCCCGATGCCCTGGTCGAACTGGCCGAAGCCGCGGCGCTGGCTTCACCAACACGACGCATCGACGGCGAGAATCTGGCCATGCTGGAACGCGCCGTCGCAGCGCAGCCTGATCATCAACGTGGACTTTGGTTGCTGGGTGTCGCAGCCATGCAGGCCAGCCGACCCGCGGATGCTGTGAATCATTGGCAGGCGCTACGCGCACTGATTTCGTCTGATCCACAAGCGGTGGCGGCGCTCGACGAACAGCTGAATGCCGCGAGGCAAGCCGCAGGGTCGCCCGAGGTGGTGATCGAAACCGTCAGCGCTGCCAACGCGGCAGGCGACACGCCGGCAGCGGACACCGGCAATGCGGCTAAAGTCACTGTTCGGGTGAACCTTGATCCGGCGTTGCAGGCACGGGTGGGTGCCAGCGACACCTTGTTTGTGTTTGCCCGCGCCGCCGAAGGTCCGAAGATGCCGTTGGCCATTGAACGTCTGGTCGCCGCGCAACTGCCGCTGACTGTGGTGCTCGACGATACCGATTCCATGATGCCGGCACTGAAACTTTCCTCCATGCCGGAGGTGGTAGTAGGCGCGCGGATCAGCAAGTCCGGCCTGGCCACCCCGCAAAGCGGTGATCTGCAGGTACTTAGCAGCACGATCAAGCCGGGCGATCAGCCGACCCTGGAGCTCACCATCAGCGAAATCCTGCCGTGACCGAGTTCATCCCCGTCGCCTCGCAGTTCTGCGCTCTGCCCGACCCGTTTCCTATGAAGCGCGGCGGCGAACTGCGCGGAGCGCGGGTGGCATTCGAGACCTGGGGTGCACTCAACGCTGAACACAGCAATGCGGTGTTGATTCTGACCGGGCTGTCGCCCAATGCCCACGCCGCCAGCCACGCCGGCAATCCCGAGCCCGGCTGGTGGGAAGCCATGCTCGGCCCCGGCAAACCGATTGATACCGATCGCTGGTTCGTCATCTGCGTCAATTCTCTCGGCAGCTGCAAGGGCTCAACCGGCCCGGCCTCGCAGCATCCGGATGATCAGCAACCGTATCGCCTGCGTTTCCCCGATCTCTCGGTGGAAGACGGCGCCAAGGCAGCGCATGCCGTGGTGCGTACGCTGGGCATCGATCAACTCGCCGTCGTGATTGGCTGCTCGATGGGCGGCATGACCGCCCTGGCCTACTGTGCCCTGCACCCCAATGGCGCGCGTCAGCAAATCAATATCTCCGGTGCCGCGCGGGCTTTGCCGTTCTCGATTGCGGTGCGCTCTCTGCAGCGCGAATCGATCCGCCTCGACCCAGCCTGGAACATGGGCGAATACGACGATCAACACTACCCCGAAGCCGGCATGCGCATCGCGCGCAAACTCGGTGTTGTGACCTATCGCTCATCATTGGAATGGGACGGCCGCTTCGGCCGCGTGCGGCTGGATAGCGAACACCGCGACGACGACCCGTTCGGTTTCGAATTCCAGGTCGAATCCTACCTGGAAGGCCACGCCAAGCGCTTTATCCGCCAGTTCGACCCCAACTGCTATCTGTATCTATCGCGCTCGATGGACTGGTTCGATCTCGGCGAATGCATGGGCACCACCACCGCCCGCGCCCTGGCCTCACTCAAGCTGCAGCGTTCGCTCAGCATCGGCGTGTCGACCGACATCCTGTTCCCCCTGCAACAACAAGAAGAAATCGCCCTCGGCATCGCCGAATCCGGCTGCGACTCCCGCTTCGTGCCACTGAACTCCCCCCAAGGCCACGACGCCTTTCTGGTCGATATCGAGAACTTCGGCGCCGCCATTGGCGGCTTCCTGGCCGACGCCTGATTTCATTTGAGCCCCGCTCCCTTCGAAGGAGAGTGGATGCGAACAGCGAGACCTCACTTCGACTATTGCCCCCCGCTCCCTTGGTGGGAGAGGGATTGGGGAGAGACCGATGCGCACTGGTCTTCGCGCGCCCGCCCGTTCGACGTCCGGCTCATGAAGCCCAAAAGACCTTGAACTCAGACGTGACGCTCGCACGCCACTGCTTGCACTATTAGCTAATCGGCTAATACTATGCAGCCATGAATCTGGACAAGACATTCCAGGCGCTGGCATCGCGCCCGCGCCGAGAGATCCTGGCCTACCTGTCTGAGCTGGAGCTGACTACCAGTGAGCTGGCCGAGCGTTTTGGATTGAGCGCGCCGACCATTTCGCGACATCTTTCTCTGCTCGAAAGCGCAGGCTTGGTGTCCAGCGAACGCCAGGGGCAGCGCGTTCTGTATCGCCTGAATCGCGACAACCTGGTCAATTCGCTCACCGGGTTTGCGTTTGAACTATGCCCGGTCGGCGGCCCCTTGAAGCGCGAGTCAAGCAGACTCGCCACCGTGCGTGACAAGGGCAAATGAGCACAGTGGAGGAAGGGCACCGGTCTCATCGCGTCAAGCAGCTCGCCAGCACCTCGCTATCTGAGGGACAGGTCGTCTACTCACCGGTGAAATCTCTGTGGTTTCTAGGCATGACAGGCGCCGCCGTGGTCGGCGGCGTGCTGACGATCAGCCTCCCCGCTGTGCTCCTGTTCGCCTGTTCAACTGCCGGCGTGCTGCTGCTCGGACACTCATTGGGCAGTCACCGCAAGCTGATCCACAACAGCTTTCAGTGCCCACGCTGGCTTGAATACACATTGGTCTACTGCGGCGTTCAGGTCGGGCTTGCCGGCCCCCTGGGGCTGCTTCGCCAGCACGATCTGCGCGACTACGCGCAACGCCTACCCGAGTGCCACGATTTCCTGCGTCATGGTCAAACGATCCGGCGCGACTGCTGGTGGCAACTGAACTGTGAGTTACGACTCCGCAAACCTCCGGCCATCGAAATTGAGCCTCGAATCGCAAACGATGCCTTCTATCGCTTTCTGGAACGCACCTGGATGCTGCAGCAGTTGCCGTGGGCCGTGCTGCTGTTCGTCTGGGGCGACTGGGCCTTTGTCGTCTGGGGCGTGTGCGCCCGCGTTGCGGCCTGTGTGTTCGGCCATTGGCTAATTGGCTATTTCGCGCACAATCACGGCGAAATGAACTTCGAAGTTCAGGGCGCTGCTGTTCAGGGGCGAAATATTCGACTCATGTCATTGATCACCATGGGCGAGTGCTGGCACAACAACCACCATGCCTTTCCGGGCTCCGCTCGCCTCGGGCTCGCCGACGATGAGTGGGATCCAGGATGGTGGGTGCTGTGTGGGCTCAATCGTCTAGGGCTGGTAAACGAGCTGCGCCAGCCAGCCGACCTGCCGGAACGAGCTGAACTACGCCCTTGTCTGTCAGCGAGCAAGGCGCGGGCGGTTCCCCAGTCGAGACGATCTTCACCGCTGCAGGCAATCTCTTGAACCAGCCCGCTGAACGCAACGCTCCCCCAAGTCTCTACGCATTGCCCTATCGAACATTGTGGCCGGTGCTATGCGGCGTCGCGGGCGGAATCTTCTTGCGCCTGATTTTCTCCGGCAAATCAGACGAACCCTTCGCAACGATGAGCGCGGCCTTCATCTACCTTGCGCCGCTCTGTGTCGGCGCAATCACTGTGTACGTCGCCGAGCGACAGCGTCGTCGCACCTGGGCGTACTACCTGATCGCACCGATGATGGCGAACGCGCTATTCATCACCGGGACCCTGATGATTCTGATCGAAGGACTGATCTGCGCCATCTTGATCCTGCCGTTGTTTTCGCTATACGGCGTACTCGGAGGATTGCTGATGGGGGCAATATGCCGATGGACCCAGTGGCCCAAGCAAACACTCTACGGCTTCACGGTGCTGCCGCTGTTGCTGGGCCTGGTCGAACCGAGTTCGGTCGGCCCCGACCGCTACCGCAAGATCGAGCGCAGTGTCTATGTAGAAGCGCCACCCGCGGTCATCTGGCGCTTCTTGCACAATACCGGCCAGATTCAGCCTGATGAGGTGGAACATGGCTGGATCTATCGCATCGGCGTGCCCCTACCCGAAATCGGCCAAAGCGAACAGAGCGGTGCAGACACCATCCGCCGCATCCGCATGGGCAAAGGCATACACTTTGACCAGATTGTGCAGCAACAGGAACCGGAACGCTTTGTTCAGTGGACCTATCGGTTCTCTCCAGACTCCGTTCCCGCGCAAGCCTTGGACGACCACGTCAAGATTGGCGGGCACTACTTCGACATGCTCACCACATCGTACGCAATAAGCCCAAGGGGTAGCGGTGCTGAGCTGAGAATTCAGATGGAGTATCGGGTGAGCACCCAGTTCAACTGGTATGCGGTACCGCTCGCCGATGCCCTGTTCGGCAATTTCGAGGAGACCATCCTCGATTTCTACCGTCGTCGCAGCGAAGCAGCCGCCACGCTCAAACAGACCTGACTGCCACCAGAGCGACCGCGTTCACACAATCCAGTCGACGTCCGCAAAAATTCATCTATAATGCGCGGCTCAGCCAGCCGAAGTGGCGGAATTGGTAGACGCAGGGGACTCAAAATCCCCCGCCCTTAAAAGCGTGTGGGTTCGAGTCCCACCTTCGGCACCAGAGCGGTTTCCAGCGAGATCCCAGCACGTCCAGGAAACCGAACAAAAACAGCCGCTTAGTGCGGCTTTTTTGTTGTCTACGCCCCAGGAAATCCAGCCACTGCCTGGGGTGTTTGTGTTCTCAGGTCTTTCTCTACGCCGTCGCCACCGGGCGCTGCGATAGCGATCCGGTCGCCTCCCTGCCCGGCGCCCTGCCCTCGGCCAAGGTCACCCATCGACCCGCCGTCACCGCGCTGCTTCGCAGCCTGCATGGCTATGTCGGCCAGCCGGCGGCCTGCGCCGCGCTCAAACTGCTGCCCCTGCTGTTTCTCCGCTCGGGCGAGCTGCGTATGGCGAAGTGGTCGGAGATCGACCTGGAAGCCGCCGAATGGCGCATCCCGGCGCAAACCGGCCGCACCAAGTTCAAGACCGGCGAACATTGGGTTCCACTCGCCCCGCACGCGGTCGCCATCCTGACCGACCTGCAGGCCGTCACCGCCCGCTGCCGCCACGTCTTCCCCGGCATCCGCCACGGCAGCAAGAGCATGTCGGCCAACACCGTCAACGCCGCCCTGCGCACGCTCGGCTACGACAGCGCCACCATGTGCGGCCACGGCTTCCGCGCCCTCGCCAGCACCCGCCTGAATGAGATGGGCTTCAATCCTGACGTGATCGAACGCCAGCTCGGCCACAAGGAACAAGACCAAGTCCGCGCCGCCTACGACCGCGCCCAGCACCGCGACAGCCGCCGCCAGATGATGCTGGCCTGGGCGGATTACCTGGATAAGTTGCGGGAAGGAAGCACGGTGCAGAACAGCATGGCTGGAGGGCGGCGAGCAAACGGCTGAGACCTCTCGGCACCGGCTGAACCGGACGGATCAATGCGGCCGGATCACAGCGATCAATCCCTCTGATCACTCCCTGAACTGAGAAAGGAGCGCCCCAGGGTTGCCGTTAGGTACATGCTTGTCGACGCTGGGTCGTTGGGGCCGACACAACTCCCGATTCCCATACGGTTCCCTTGTTAAGAACCGTTCGGCCCCAGGCCGGCATGCTTTTCCCTGTTCACGAATTACTGTTAGGAGCGAGCCAATTTGGCTTCAATTCCAAGCCGACGCTCTTGAGCAGTTTGCCATGTTGTGTCTTGATGAGGTCGCCAAGAAGTCGCCTAGCTCGAACTCCGTGACGATGTTCTTCAGGTGAAAGGCGGCGAGTTCTTCCATGAACCAGCTTCGAGCGAAGTGCGTAAAGCTGACCCATTTCTTTTCTGATCTCATCTCGTTGCTCCACAGTGTCGCCAAGCAAGAATGCACATCGATCTGCAATCATCATTGACGGCGGAGCATCAAGGTCGCCTGACTCACCCGAAGGCTTTCTTCGACCAGCCTTTTCACTCAATAAGGCCTCTAGTCCAAGGCAGTAGTTAAGAAACTTTGCACTATCGTCTGATGTGCAGTCTCCATCGATCAACCACTGGCAGGCGGACATTATCGGTTGCGACGTTGCAGCATGGGCTTTGTCATGAAGCGTCAAGATGTGCGGAATTTGGTAGGGTTGTGATGGGGAGATCAGCCCTACTGGCCTTGCTTCCACGATCAAGGATCTGCAGTGAACCGCCATTTCGTCATGACCTTGAACAGGAATTGCGTTCCCTTCTGCCCCGTCCACCGCGGAGTGAATGAATGTCGGCGCCTTCACGTCAATCGGAGAAATTGATGCTGAGTATCGGCGCCTAAATCCCCCTCGGAGACTCTCAATAGCGATCCAGACTTTGGCCTTGTCGAGCGCATCTTGCACAGTGACCCGACCCGACCTAGGAAGCGCAATTCCGGGCACTTCGACGCAAATGTATTGTGAGAGCTTGTCAATTGAATCACCCAACTTTACAAGGCTGTAGCCCTGACCCAGCTCTTTCAATCCTGGACCGGCCAATGGCAACTCACTCACTCGGATCGCAAGCCGCGTTGTCTGAGGCAAGGAAGATAGGAACTGCGAAAACGAATCGGCAATTTCCCGCAACTTCGTGTTGTCGATATCGGGGACAGGGCCTACTTCAAGTGCGATGCCTTTCAGGCATTCGGGCTCGTAGACAATCGCCCACTCAGCGAATGTCAGCATGAAGTCGTCAGACGAAAGCAGCGAGCGGACTTCAGGCGATAACGTCTCATAGGCATCTACTGCCTCCTTGCACTTTCCGTCATCCCCCAGTTTTGGAATTCCCCCGTTCTTGGTAACTGAAGATACATAGGCTTGGATACGCCCGCGGATTCGATCTCTATTTGATATTGACTTCATGATTCTCCCCATGCGGAAAAGCAGAGTGAACTGAATTCGAACTGCGCGCGTTCACTGTGATCTTCTCCCTTCTTGTGGTTCGGCATGTCTTAAACCTCGCGAATCCGCAGACCTGCACATCAATGTCTAGAAAGTCGGCAATCTACCCCTGAATGCCAAGGAACCATGGAAGAAGAGTTTCTGTTCACCCCCTGAGCTAAGAAGGAGCAGGTTTTGCCCCCGCATCGTGGCGAAATACCCAACTACATAAACACTAGCTCGTGAGGCCTAGCTTGGCGCGTTTCATCTCGCGGATTGAACCCTGAGTCCGGATCGAGCTGGAACAGTTGTCCACAGAGTTTCGCAAAACGTCGGCAGTTCTCGGGCGTGGCCACCTCGAAGTGGGCGCTGTGAAGAACCTTGTTCCGCTTATCGAATAGTGAACTAAGTTCGGGCTTGAGGTCCTTCTTGTACATGTCTCGCACGGACGCCGAAAGGAGTTCTGGGTACAAATGCGTGACGTACTGGTTAATGTTCGCATTGTCGATAACAGCCAACGCTGCGCCTGACAAGCTGACCGGCAATGAACTTAACACACTCATACGCAAGAACACTTCGCAGGCGACCGCAAGGTCAACGAACGCAATACGGTGCTCATTGTTTGCGATGTGATCCATCGCATCTCCGTATAGCACCGCATATATTGGTGGAACGGCTCCCCGCTTCAACACTTCAGCAAGTTTTTCCCAGTGGCTCATTCGTATCGGCGGGTAGCCCCGGATATTAATCACTTGCCTAAAAGTCCAAGCATCGCGGCCCGACTGCATGTCAACAAGCCGGGTCGGCCAGCCTGTGCTGGTGTCAATTCGCTCGTCGCGGCAAATCCAGTGATATCCAGTTACCCACCGAAGAACTGCTATCCAATGCGCAAAAGCCCCAAGCGCCAGCTGCGCGTATTTGCCCCCGACCTCATCCAGCAGCTTCCTTTGATCGATTGAAAGCAAGCTGTACGGGTCTGCGGCAGGCTCGACAATAGATTCTGGCAGTTCCAACGATTCGTTCAATTCGATGGAGATTTCGATGAACCGAATGGAATAGTAGAGAGGTGAGTTTCCCCGCCGTGCACTGCAAACGGCTGCAGCGTTCTCGTCATGTCTGTCGCCGACTTGATCAAGCTGCGGAAGTGCGACGGAGACTTGCCTGCCTTCGTACGCAAATGTCGACTTGGCGCCAATAAGCGCAGCCTCAATACCGAATGTACGAGCACGGAACCGATCAACTGACCTCAGTTTCATTCGACGCTCCTTCCTCTCGGAGGATCTGCGGCCGCCACAGGCGCCGATTGTAGTTTAGGCGAGAGAACGTAGCCGGTAGAAGGTATTCATCTCGCTCAATAGGTGAGCAAATGACGAAAGCAGCCTAGGGTGTCGGACCCGCTGCCAACACTCGATTGCAGTCGGCAATCTTCATTCGGCTCGTCCGAGATGCTCTCCGCGAGTCGCCGCATTGAGTCGATCTAGCCCACGCCCACTTGTCAAAAGAATTTTGCGGCGAATGTCCCGCGGGCTCATTTGATTAAGAAACTTCGAAGATGCCCCCCGTGGGCGGCTCTCATTCCCCAAAAACTTCAGATCCTCGTCACCGACTGGCTAAGAGCGAGCAGCGCTCGGGAAGCCGGTACGGGCTACAAGCCCAATCTGCGCCACCGCCGATTGGTCGACCGGCTTGGGAAACGATAGTCATCCGCTTCCAGTGAAACGTAATGTTTCCGATACTCACAAAAAAAGGGATCACCAACAGAATGATTCAAGCACCTCCACCTTCGTCCAACCTTTCTGGTCAATCGCGCCCAGCATTGCCCACCAGCGCGACCCCGCGCCTCCTGCGCCTGCCCGAAGTGATCAAACGCACAGGCCTATCGCGTTCGGCTATCTACGCCGCAGAGGCTACTGGACGTTTTCCTACGCGGGTCTGCCTGACGGCGCGAGCGGTGGCCTGGGTCGAGACGGAGCTGGACCAGTGGGTGATGGAGCGCATAGCATCGCGTTCGATCGAAGCGAAGGCGGCATAGCATGGAAGCTCTCTACTCGTAGCCACTTGTGAGTAGGATTGTGAGTAACAGACGAAACACCGTCCAACAATCGCCCATACATTCAATGCTTTAACGTCGCTTTGCGGTGCCCACCTTCGCACCAGAGCGGATTCCAGGACCCTGGTCGAGCAGAAAGCATTCTCCGTGTACCTTCGCACTCCCCAAGGAATCTAAGCCAGATCGGGACGCCTTTGCGAGCCCCGTCCTCGGTCGCTGTGCTCAACACATGGGAGCGCTGGCTTCAGACTTCCCATACTACCGGTGGGTCCAGTCTGTTTGCTCAACACGCTGTTTAGCCTGACTGCCGCCGCCAATGAACTTGAGGTCACCACTGCTATCGAGGCCTTGTTCATCACCCTTCAACAGGCTTAGCACGCGCGGGATGTTGACTTCCCGCGCTGGGCGGTAGGCACCCCAACCGTTGCGCCCCTCGTGCTTGACGCGGTAAAGGGCACGATCGGCGAGTTCGATCAGCTGCTCCCAGCCCAGACTTTGCTGGCCGTCGAAGAACAGGGGATATTCCACCAGCCCGATCGAGCAGGTGACGCTCAGCGGCTTGTCCTGGCCGATGTCGAACGGGAAGGCAGCGACCGCAGCGCGTACGCGGTCGCCGAGTAAAGGCAGGTACTCAGACTGGCTGGGACGGAATACCAGAACGAATTCTTCGCCACCCCAGCGCGCAACGTAGTCTCCCGTGCGCACCTGACCGAGCAGCACGGTGGCGAACTGCTGCAGCACGCGATCGCCCGCTGCATGACCGTGGGTGTCATTGATCCGCTTGAAGTGATCAATATCCACCACGGCAAAGATCAGCACGCGGCCAAGATCGATGCCGCGACGCAGTTCGCGTCCGTAGAAGGCCAGGTCCTTGGGCAACTGCGCCGCGAGATAGCGGCGGTTGCGCAGCCCCGTGAGCGGATCGGTCTGACTGGCTTCGTGCAGACGTTGGTTCGCTTCGGCCAAGTCGGCGGTGCGGCTTTGAACCAACGCTTCAAGCTGTTTGGCTTGTCGCTGATAACGCAATCGTTGAATTCGATAGGCCAACCACGAGAGCAGGACCAGCGAAGCCACAACCAGCACCTTGAATCCAGTGGTTTCACCAAAGCTCGGTGCAATCTTGAAGTCCAGGGAGGCAGCGTCACTCCATTCACCGTTGGCAGTTGAGCCTTGCACTTCGAAGCGCAGATCGCCGGCGGGAAGATTGGTGTAGCTCACGATGCGTTGGCCGATTTCATCAGGCGAACGCCAATCTTCATGGTAGCCAAGCAGGCGATAGCGGAAGCTGACGCTACGCGGCTCGTGGAAGCTGATGGCGGTGAATTCAAAGCCAAGATCACGCGAACTCGCCGCTAGCTCAAGTGTCGATTCCGGACGAATCTGGCGCCATTCATCTACCACGCGAAGCCGTTCCACCACGGTGGTCGGCGGCGATTTGGGGAACAGCACATCATCGGTGTCGATCACCACCAGCCCATCGCGCGTCGGCGCCCACAGTTCGGGTCCGCGTTGCAGGCCTTTGGCATTGCCAGCACCATTGCAGCAGAAGCCTTTCTGGCCACCGCGGTGGTCGCCGCGTTCATTCAGCAGCATCTGACCATGCACGCGATCCGTCTCACCGCGCGCCAAGGCGTAAAGATCGCTCAATGGCACGCGTTCTACACCACGAATCCCCCCCAACCACAGATAGGTATCGTCATGCGCAATGAAGAATGCCGCATTGCTGGGCATGCCCTGCTCACGCCCGGCCCGAGTCCAGCGCTGGTCGTGCAGAAAGTACACTTCTTCGGACAGTGAGCCGGCAACCAGGTCGCCACTTGGCAACTCGTGCAGTGCGGTGATGTCGAGCCCTGCGGGCAATCCATCACTTGGTTTGAAGGGCTGCACGCGCCCGTCGGAAAACTCGAACAATCCAGCTTGCCCACCGAGCAACAGACGTCCATCACGCGTTTGCAGTAGAAAGCGCAACCTTGGGTCGGGCAATCCGTCAGCGGTAGCGAACTGCTGCAGTTTTTTGCCATCGTCGCGAAACAGGCCGCCAGTGGTGGCAAACCAGAGCACCCCGTTTCGATCGCGGATAATGCCATTGATCTGCAGCGCTTCCATCGGACGATAGCGTTCGGGCTGCAGCAGTTGTTCGTCTTGCCATACGGCCAGACCGCGTCGAGTACCGATCCACACAACACCCGGTTCAACCAACAGGGTATAGGCGTTTGGATGGGGCAGATGGCTGCCGTCGACAATGTGCCGGAACTTGCCGTCTTCAAACAGGCTCAGACCCTCGTCCGTACCCACCCAAAGTCGGTCGCCCTCGCCCGCCGCTACCGACCACAGCAACGGCGTGGCTAGCCCCTCGCGACGACTGAAACGCCGGGTCCAGCCATTGCGCAATCGGGTAACGCCGTTCCATTGACTGCCAAGCCAGAGGTTCGCTTCGCGATCCTGGAACAGGGACCGCGGCGCCAAGGCGGTTCCTTCGCGGACGATCCGCTCAACCAGACGGCCGCCGCGAATACGACTGAGGTGGGCAATTTCCGCCACCCACAGATTGCCATCAGTGTCTTCCAGCAATGCCTCGATCGGCACTTGCGACAGCGCATCGTCCGAGTAGCGCTGCCATTGTCCGAACTCAAGCAGAAACAGGCCTTCACTGGTGCCCGCCCAAAGTCTCTCGTCAGAGTTGACAAGCGAACTGACCTTGGCATTGTTGGCTTCGACGGGAAAGGCCAGAAACTGCAGTTCGGCATCTGACTTGGCACGCCGATACACGCCGCCGACGCTGCCGATCCACAGCGCATCCGGACCAGCCAGCAGCGAGTGCACCGATCTTGGAAGTTTGAGCAGGGGCTCAAGCGCGCGCTCGCGAATCTGGAAAATGGTCTGGCCTGCCGCAGCAAGCACATCGGAATCCACCTGTGCCAGGGCGACGAAACTGGGCGACTGCAGCTCGCCGTTCTGCACCAGAGGCAGATCCGAAAACACCCCCTGCTCCCAGACCGCCAGGCCTTTGTAGGTCGCGATCCACAGCCGCCGCTGGCGGTCGACCATCAAGGCATTGATATAGGCACCGGGCAGATCGGGCACATTCTCCGGCGTGTAGACAGTGAAGCGGTGACCATCGAAGCGCGCCAGGCCGGCTTGCGTGCCGACCCAAAGATAGCCTTGATGATCCTGCGCCAGGGCCAGTGCGCTGATCTGCGGCAGGCCTTGCTCGATGCTCCAACTGTCGCTGACATAGTCGTGAAATGACTTGTCAGGGTCGAGCGCCTTCAGCGCGGGACTGAATGCCAGCGCGAGCAGCAGCAGGAGGCGCAGCCCGGCGTGGGCTGTGACGGTTCGAGGCAAATCCATGCCCAATCATAGCCGTGCCGAGCCAGTTGAGCGCGTGATCGATCCGACAACTGCGGCATATCGGCGTGCAAGCGGCTTCCGCATCGGAACCTGCAACGGCGCGCAGCCATGCCCCAGAAGCTCGCCCAATCTACATGCTAAGTAGACAGACAAGAAAAAGGGCCCGGTTTCCCGAGCCCTTCAATTGGCGTCCCCACGGGGATTCGAACCCCGGTCGCCACCGTGAAAGGGTGATGTCCTAGGCCTCTAGACGATGGGGACGTGTTCTTATTGTCTGGTTTCCTGGTGGAGCCAGCCGGGATCGAACCGGCGACCTCTACAATGCCATTGTAGCGCTCTCCCAGCTGAGCTATGGCCCCACTGCTGGAAAGACGCGCATTCTATGGGGCGTTTGGGACCTCGTCAAGCCTCTGCAACCTCTTTGTCTGAATATTCGCTCGCGACCTCCAACAAGGTGAACGGCGAATGCCCCAGGTCGGCCAGATAGTCGAGCCACTTCGACAGGAACACATTCATCTTCAGTCGGTGTCCGACCACGGTTCGAGCAGTGGCGTCCAGGCCCAGAACATCGTGCCAGTTGCGGCCGATGTAGCAGTGCGTCACTTCGGCCATGCGTGCGTCCATGTAGTAACGCAAGTAGGCCGATGGATCACGTGCGCCGGTCTCATCATCCAGCATGTCGTAGGTCAGCCGAATCTCCAGCGTGTAGGGATGGCGCTCGAGGATATCGACACACAGATCTAGCCCGTCATCGACACTGGAACGCATCGAGTTCGGCAACGCGCTGGACAGCGCGAACACGCGCTGCAACTTGAGAAAGTTTTCGGCGTACAAACCCATCAGAAAGCCAAATCGGCTTAAGCGCATACCGGCGGCGTCTGAGAGGCTCATGGCTCGATACTAGCACGCGATCTGGCGCTGCCCGCCAGCCCACTTAGGCTGGCATACTTGGCTCTTGCCACGCGCCGTTTGCCCGGGCGGAAATCCGCTGACGCCGGGGTGGCTATCGCTAGAACATCTCGCGTTCGATACCTAGGGCGCTCATCATCTTGCTGGCGATTTCCTCGATCGAAGTGTGCGTCGAGTTGAGCATCGGAATCGCTTCCTGACGAAACAGCGTCTCGGCGGCGCTGACTTCAAATCGGCATTGGTCGAGGGTGGCGTAGCGGCTGTTCGGGCGGCGCGCCTGGCGCACCTGCTGCAGTCGAACCGGATCGATGGTGAGACCAAACAGCTTGCGGCGATGCGGCTTGAGCTTCTTCGGTAACTCTGCGCAGCCTAGATCATCATCGGTCAGCGGGTAGTTGGCGGCGCGAATGCCGAAGTGCAGCGCCAGATACAGACAGGTGGGCGTTTTTCCGGAACGCGAAACGCCGACCAGTATGACATCCGCATCGTTGTAATCGAGGTCGACACCATCATCGTGCGACATGGCATAGTTGGTGGCGCTGATGCGTGCTTCGTACTCGGCCATGTTCACCAGACCGTGGGCCTGCCCTACGCGCGGCTGCCGCTGCACGCCAAGTTCGGTCTGCAACGGTTCGATGAAGGGCTCGAACACGTCCAGAATCAGCGCCCCGCTCTCGGCCAGCAAGCGTGAGAGTGAGGGATCCATGATGGTATTGACGATGATGGGCTTGCAGGCGCGCTGTTCGCCGACACGGCGAATCCGCTCCGCCGCCAAGCGGGCCTTGTCTTCCGTGTCGACAAAGGGAATTCGCTGGGTCACGAACTCGACGCCGGAGAATTGCGTCAACACGCTGTGGCCGATGGTTTCGGCGGTAATGCCGGTGCCATCGGAGATGAAGAACACTGGACGCGCGGTGGCGGACATCGGCGACTCCCCAAACAAAGCCGGCCGCAGTCTAGCAGTTTGTCCAAGAGCGCCTTGGCGTGGACGGTTCGGCGACGTCCGATTCCGCATCAACCCGCCCGCCGTGCTTCGCTCAGGCTGGTTTCGACGCGTTCAGCCAGCGCACCGAGGCACTCCAAACGAGGCGCATGGCGCCGACGCGCTGCGGTCACCGACGACACCGGAACCTCTCCGATGGCATCAGCAAATGCCTACAGCCCGCACCAGATTGGCCATTGTGAACAAATCAAGCTTGTTTGCACTATGCCGGGCGGCGAAAATACGGGGCTGATTCTGATCGGCATGTCTGCCGGGAGCCCTCTTGGACGCCAATATCCTCTGGTTGCACCAGCTTCGCCTCTCCGACCTCGCCGACGTCGGCGGAAAGAACGCCTCTCTGGGCGAAATGATTGGACACCTCAGTGAGCTCGGGGTGTCGGTGCCCGGTGGCTTTGCTACCACGGCACACGCATTCCGCGCCTTCATTGCCCATAACAATCTGCATGAGCGCATCTATTCCAAACTGGCCACGGTCGACGTTGACGACGTTGATGCCCTGGTCGCCGTCGGTCGTGAGGTTCGTGGCTGGGTGATCGAAGCGCCGTTGCAGCCGGATCTCGATCAGGACATCCGCAAGGCCTACGTCGAACTGTGCGAGAAGGCCGGTGCCGCTGACATCGCGGTTGCGGTTCGCTCATCGGCCACTGCTGAGGACCTTCCCGACGCCAGCTTCGCCGGCCAGCAGGAAACCTTCCTCAATGTCGAGGGCGCCGATGCAGTGGTTGTACGTGTTAAGGAGGTGTTCGCCTCCTTGTACAACGACCGCGCGATTGCTTATCGCGTTCATCACGGTTTCAAGCACGAGGACGTGTTCCTGTCCGCCGGCGTGCAGCTGATGGTGCGTTCGGATGTCGGCGCATCGGGCGTGCTGTTCACCCTCGACACCGAGAGCGGCTTTCGCGATGCGGTGTTCATCACCTCGAGCTACGGGCTGGGTGAAAACGTGGTGCAGGGCGCCGTCAATCCCGATGAGTTCTACGTGCACAAGCCGACCCTGCTGGCAGGGCGTCCGGCCATTCTGCGCCGCCAACTGGGCTCCAAACAGATTCGCATGGTGTATTCCGTTCAGCCGGGCGAACGCGTGCGCAACGAAGACACGCCGGCGGCCGATCGTATGCGCTTTTCGATCAATGATGCCGACGTCGAAGAGCTGGCTCGCCAGGCACTGACGATCGAAGCGCACTATGGCCGCCCCATGGACATCGAGTGGGCCAAGGATGGCGTGACGGGCAAACTCTATGTTGTGCAGGCACGTCCGGAAACCGTACGCTCGCGCGGTCACGCCACCCAGATTGAGCGCTTCCATCTTGGCGCGCGTGGCGAAGTGGTAACCGAGGGCCGCGCCATCGGACACAAGATCGGCTCCGGCGTTGCTCGCGTGGTGCGTAGCGTGGCAGAAATGTCGAAGGTACAGGCCGGCGATGTGCTGGTGGCTGACATGACCGACCCTGATTGGGAACCGGTGATGAAGCGTGCTGCCGCCATCGTTACCAACCGCGGCGGGCGCACCTGCCATGCCGCCATCATCGCCCGCGAACTCGGCGTGCCGGCGGTGGTGGGCTGCGGCAATGCCTTGTCGACGATTGAGGACGGTGCCGAAGTTACCGTCAGCTGTGCCGAAGGCGATACCGGGTTCATCTATCGAGGCACCCTGCCCTTCGAACGCGTGGTCACCGATCTGGGCAACATGCCGCCGGCACCGCTGAAGATCATGATGAATGTGGCCAACCCCGAGCGTGCGTTCGATTTCGCCATGCTGCCGAACGCGGGTGTCGGCCTGGCGCGACTGGAGATGATCATCAACAGTCATATCGGCGTCCATCCGAAAGCGCTGCTGGAATTCCAGCGCCAGGATGCGGACACCAAGCGATTGATCGAAGCCAAAATGGCTGGCTACAGCGATCCGGTGCAGTTCTACATCGATCGCCTGGCCGAAGGGATTGCCACGATCACCGCTGCGTTCGCACCCAATCCGGTCATCGTCCGCCTGTCTGACTTCAAGTCGAACGAGTACGCCAACCTGATCGGCGGTCGCAACTTCGAGCCGCATGAAGAGAACCCCATGATCGGCTTCCGTGGAGCCAGTCGTTATGTGGATCCGAGCTTCCGCGAGTGCTTTGCGCTTGAGTGTCAGGCCATGCGCAAAGTGCGTGAGACCATGGGGCTCAGCAACGCCTGGGTGATGATTCCCTTCGTGCGAACACTGGAAGAAGGTCAGCAGGTGATCGACGTGCTGGCCGAAAACGGCCTGAAGCGCGGCGAGAATGGCCTGAAGGTGATCATGATGTGCGAACTGCCGTCGAATGCGCTGTTGGCCGACGAGTTCCTGGAGATGTTCGATGGCTTTTCGATCGGCTCAAACGACCTGACCCAGCTGACCTTGGGTCTTGATCGCGATTCGGCGCTGATCGCCGACCTGTTCGACGAGCGCAATCCTGCGGTCAAGAAGTTGCTGGCCATGGCGATCAGCGCAGCCAAGCGCAAAGGCAAGTACATCGGCATCTGCGGCCAGGGGCCGTCGGATCACCCGGACCTGGCCGAGTGGCTGATGGACCAGGGCATCGAATCGGTGTCGCTGAATCCGGACACCGTGGTCGACACCTGGCTGCGTCTGGCCAAGCACCGGGCGGGCTGAGCCAGAGCCCCCAGGCAGCTGCCCGGCGTGTCGGGCAGCTCGCCCGGATATCCGGGCCTAGCTTTTCGGCAACTCCGACTGCCAGACGCAAACCCGGTCTCGGCCGCTGCGTTTGGCCTCATACAGGGCCTGATCGGCGCGCCTGACCAGCATCGCTTCATCGGTGCAGCCTTCGGCACTGGCCACACCGAAACTTGCTGTTAATGTCTCGCCGGCGGCAAATTCGCCACAATCAATCGCCGCAATCTCAGAGCGCAGGCGCTCGGCCAGTTGATGGGCTTCTTCGATGTCGCTGTTGGGCAGAATCAGAGCGAATTCTTCGCCGCCAAAGCGAGCAGCCAGATCCATCGTACGACACTTTTCCTGCAGCACCTGGGCCAGAGCCTGCAGGGCCTGATCGCCAGCGCTGTGCGAAAAGCAGTCATTGATGCGCTTGAAGTGATCGAGATCAAGCACCGCCAGGCAAAGCGGCTGGTGCAGGCGCTGAAAGCGGGCAAACTCACGACGCAGCCATTCATCGAAGGCGCGACGATTGGCCAAGCCGGTCAACGGATCCTCTCGGGCCTGACGCTCAAACGCCTCGCTTTGCTCACGAAGTTGCGTCAGCAAGGACTCGCGGTCGCGGTCGGCCACCACCAGTCGTTCAGTCTGCTCGCGCAGCGCTTCGGTGCGTTCATCCACCAGTCGCTCCAGCACCTGCCGGGCCGATTTCTGTTGCTGATGGCGATAGCGGACCAGGAGCAGCACCAGCAGAACGCCGACGGCGGCAGCGGCAAACCAGGTGATGGGTCGCTGCCACCAGAACGGCAGCACCTGCACCTGTACGCTCGCCTCAGAACCGTAGGGCAGTCCCCGGCGCAGGGCCGCCGACACGCGGAACTGGTAGCGACCCGGCGGTAGGCTGGTGAATTCGGCCGACATCCGATTGCTCGACTCAACCCAGTTCCGGTCAAAACCGTCCAGTCGATAGCGATAGGTGATGGTTTCCGGGCGCAGGAAGCTGAGTCCGGCAAAACTGAATTCAATGCGTCGACTGCCGGGCGGCACCACAATGCTGGCCCGCTCGCCCGTTCGGACGCGACGATCATCGACCATCACTCGCTCAATCGCGACCGGTGGCGGCACGGGTTGA
Organism: Pseudomarimonas arenosa; assembly: GCF_014841215.1. Classification (GTDB taxonomy): domain Bacteria; phylum Pseudomonadota; class Gammaproteobacteria; order Xanthomonadales; family Xanthomonadaceae; genus Pseudomarimonas; species Pseudomarimonas arenosa. Next base: position 49,583 of record NZ_JACYTR010000008.1, on the reverse strand, counting down.
AACGCATCCAGGGCGGCCGGGTCGACCAGACTGAGACCGAGCGCAGTCGAGAAGGCAAGGCGGCCATCGTGTAGCAAGGCCGCTGATGGACTTGAGCCGCCATTGCACTGGGCACTGGCCATGCCATCGAGTTCGGTGAAGTGCTGCGCATCCAGACGTTCCACCCGACCATCTACCAATGCCTTGGCCGACGCTCGCTCCAGCCTGATCACGCCGCGATTGGAACTGATCCAGATATGACCCTGTTGGTCGAGCACGATCTGGAACAGTTTCTCGACCGGGAGGCCATGTGCATAACCGATTCGTGCCAGCCCATCGCCGCGACGATAGATCACGCCGCGGTCGCTGGCTAACCAGAACGCACCATCGGCATCTTCGGCAATGCCGAACACGCTCTCCGCGCCGTCGATCAACGCCACGTGCTCGAATCGCCGCGTGTCCTCGTTGAACCAGGCCAATCCCTTGTCGGTACCGGCCCAGATCCGGCCATCGCGATCCTGATGCAAGGTCAGCACGTATTCTCTGGGCAAGCCATGTCGGGCATCGAACACCGTCTGCTCCGCCCCATCGAGCAACAGCAGGCCACGCGTCGTGCCGATCCAGATTCGATCTTGGGCATCGCTGAGCAAGGTCCGCACCTGGTTACTGGGCAAGCCACCGGCGCTGTCGAGAAACGGCTGCACCATGCCATTGGCCCAGCGCATCACGCCTTGCAGATAGGTACCGATCAGCAACTCACCGCCATCCAACTCGGCCAAGGTCAGCACTGACATCAGTGGCCCCACTTGCTCTGCCTGATTGCCGCGCATGCGCACCAGACCGGTGCTGGAGCCTATCCATAGTTCTCCGTTGGAGGCAGGGAGAACGGATCGCACGTAGTCGTCGGCCAGCCCTTGCGCCTGACGCACATTGACGAAGGGGCCCTCACGCAGACGCATCAAACCGCCGCTGGTGCCCACCCAGAGACTGTGCTCGCGATCTTCGAACAGCGATGCAACGCGCTGATTGGGCAGGCCCAGAGCCTCTCCGAAATAGTCGACGCCGCCGTCGGCGCGCAGCCGATACAGGCCGCGATGGGTGGCCCCTGCCCACACGGTGCCATGGCGATCGCGCAAGATCCGTTGAATCGCAATGCCGTCGAGTGATGGGTTGAACGAGGCAAACGATCCGCCGTTGCTGACCACGAGGCCAAACTCCCCCCCCACAAGCAAGCGATCGTCCTGACTGTGAACCGCGAACACCGCCCCGGCCGGCAAGCCTCGTTCGGCGCCAACCTGACTGATCTCGTTGTGGTCAAAGACAGCCAACCCGGTGCCGGTGGCGATCCAGATGCGACCGTCGGCATCTTCATGCAGAGCGTTCACCAGCGGGCTGGGCAGGCCTTGCGCGACGGCAAAATGCTCAACGCGCCCATCCGGATGGCGCCGATCAACCCCGCCGAACTGGTAGCCGATCCAAAGACTGCCATCGCTGGCCTCCAGCAAGGCCATCACTTCATTGTGGGAGAGGCCTTGTTTGGTACTCAGGAATTCCCATTGGCCACGTTGCACTCGGGCAATTCCGCCGCGCGAGCTACCCAGCCAGACGCCCCCATCGCGCGCCGCAATCACGGCCCGATAGCCTTCGTCTGGCATCTCCGGCAGTTCATCTCGGCCGAACAGGCGGAAATCGCGACCGTTATAGCTGACCGCCCCCTCCCAGGTGGCGAACCAGAGGTAGCCCTCTTCGGTTTGCGCAATGCCATTGACCAGGTTGTGCGGCAGCCCCTCGCGGGTTGTCCACACCTCGCGCAAATAGTGGCTCAGGGGGCGCTGATCGGCCGTTGCAGCGTGTACAGCGACGCTGCCAAACAGCATCAGGGCCAGCAAGCAAGGCAACAGTCCGGCAGGTTTTGCCCAACGCTTGCGCCCGTTCATACCGGTGGGTTCAATCCGGGTGGGTGGCTGAAGCTCCAGGCTAACGCCGTGCAGCGCGCTCGTCTAGCGCGGGCTTGGACTAAGCGCTGGCGCTCGGGCCAGCGAGCTGCCCCATGAACTTTCGGTAATAGCGCAGTTCTTCGACCGATTCCCGAATGTCGGCCAAGGCGGTGTGAGCCGACTGCTTGACCATGCCCGAAGCCACTTCAGGTGCCCACTGCTTGGCCAGCAACTTGAGAGTTGAGACATCCAGCAGGCGATAGTGGAAGTAGTCGTCCAGCCGCGGCATCCATCGGTTAAGGAAGCGTCGATCTTGATAGATCGTATTGCCACATAGCGGTGATACTCCGGGTGCCACCCATTGGGCAAGAAAGTCCAAGGTCTGCTGCTCGGCCTCAGCCAGGGTCACCAGCGATTCCAGAGCGCGCTGCCACAGGCCAGACTTGCTGTGCTGGTTGCGGTTCCAGTCATCCATGCCCTCAAGCCGCTGGAGTGAGGTCTGAATCGCCAGCTCCGGCCCTTCGGCCAGCACCTGCAGATCGGCATCGGTGACCAGACACGCAATCTCCAGGATTGTGTCCTTGTCCGGATCAAGACCGGTCATTTCCAGATCGATCCAGACCCAGCGCACGGCGGCGGGTGTGGCAGGGTCGGTGCTGGCCGGTTTTGCCGCTTCGCTCATGGTGTTTGCCTGTACTGAGGTTGGGAAGGCATAAGCCTCACGGGCATCTTGCGACTTGCGCCGCCGGCGGTCGTGGAACGGGTTAACAATTCTGCGACCGGTGAACTGTAACGGATGACGGGGTAGAAGGATCGCGAAGCGGAGAACGCGGCACTGTTGGCCAGAGTCCAAGCCCGGCGGCCTCGTATTTCAACCTCACCGCCCGGATTGATCAACAAGCATCCAAGGGCGCACGTCCGCGTTTCTTGCGGAAGTAATTGCTCAAGCGACGACTCGCGTCTTCAGCCAACACGCCGCTCAACACCTCGACGCGGTGGTTGTGACGCGGATCGGCCAGCAGATCGAACACGCTGCCACAGGCCCCGGTTTTCGGATCATCCGCCGCAAACACCAGCCGTTCCACTCTGGCATGAATCAGGGCCATGGCACACATGGCACACGGCTCCAGGGTGACATACAGGGTGAGCCCGGGTAGACGATAGTTTTGCAAGCGCTGACCCGCCGCACGCAAGGCAACGATCTCGGCATGCGCGCTGGGGTCATGCTCGGCGATGTTGCGATTGCCACCGATCGCGATCAAGGCATCGTTGGCATCGACCAGCAAGGCTGCCACCGGCACCTCGCCGTCTTCGCGCTCGATGCGATCGGCCTCATCCAGGGCGCGTTGCATCCAGTAGCGATCACGCTCCTCGACCGAGCTGCCGCTGGCCGGGCAGGCCTCCGATTGCGCCGCTGCGTCTTCCACTCGCCCTATTCCCACTCGATGGTGGCGGGCGGCTTGCCGGAGATGTCGTACACCACGCGCGACACGCCGCGCAATTCGTTGATGATGCGGCGCGAAACCTTGTCCAGGAAGGCGTACGGCAAATGCGCCCAGTGCGCCGTCATGAAATCGATGGTTTCGACCGCACGCAGCGCGATCACCCACTCGTAAGCGCGAGCATCGCCGACCACGCCCACCGACTTCACCGGCAAGAACACCGCAAAGGCCTGGCTGGTCTTGTCGTACAGGCCGGCAGCGCGCAGCTCTTCGATGTAGATTGCATCGGCCTTGGCCAGCAGCTCGGCAAACTCGCGCTTGACCTCGCCGAGAATGCGCACGCCGAGGCCCGGCCCCGGGAATGGATGGCGATAGACCATTTCGCGCGGCAGGCCGAGCTGGACGCCCAACCGACGCACCTCGTCCTTGAACAGCTCGCGCAAGGGTTCGACCAGCCCCAGATTCATGTGTTCGGGCAGGCCGCCGACATTGTGGTGACTCTTGATGACGTGCGCCTTGCCGGTCTTGCTCCCGGCCGACTCAATCACGTCGGGATAGATTGTGCCCTGGGCCAGCCAGCGCGCATTGGCTCGCTTGCCGGCTTCCTCGTCGAAGATATCGACGAACAGATTGCCGATGATCTTGCGCTTGCGCTCGGGATCACTCACCCCTTCCAATGCATTGAAGTAGCGATCGGCGGCATTGACCCGGATCACCCGCACGCCAAGATGCTCGGCGAAGGTATCCATCACCTGATCGCCTTCCTTCCAGCGCAGCAAGCCGGTGTCGACGAACACACAGGTCAGCTGATCGCCGATCGCCTTGTGCAACAGCGCGGCCACCACGGAGGAATCAACACCCCCGGAGAGACCGAGAATGACTTCGTCATCGCCGACCTGCTCGCGCACCCGGGCGATCTGATCGTCGATGATATTGGCCGCGGTCCACAAGGTTGCGCAGCCGCAAACGTCCACCACGAAGCGACGTAGCAAGGCCTGACCCTGCTTGGTGTGGGTGACTTCCGGGTGGAACTGCACGCCATACCAACGCTTGTCGTCATTGGCGAACGCCGCGACCGGAATGCGATCGGTGGTGGCGGTGACGGTGAACCCCGGAGGCGCTGCGGTGACGTGATCACCATGGCTCATCCAGACATCCAGGCGCGGTGCATCGTCATGATCGGACAACCCGCCGAGCAGAGCATCCTCGACCAGCAGATCCACTTCAGCATGACCGAACTCGCGCTGATCGGCCGCTTCAGTCGCCCCCCCCAGCTGCACCGCCATGGTCTGCATGCCATAGCAAATGCCGAGGATCGGCAGCCCGCTGTCAAACACCTCCTGTGGCGCTCGCGGCGAACCGGTCTCGGTGGTCGACTCCGGCCCACCGGACAGAATGATCCCCTTGGCACCGTACGCAGCGATTTCCGAGGGATCATGATCCCAGGCCCAGATCTCGCAATACACGCCGATCTCACGCACCCGCCGCGCAATCAACTGCGTGTACTGCGCACCAAAGTCGAGGATAAGAATCTTGTCGCTGTGGATGTTGGTCATTGGGAGCCGTGATTGGGGTGATTGGTGATTGGTGATTGGTGATTAGTTAAGAGCGCTGGCGTGAGGCAGGAAACTGGCCTTGTAAACGCACCTGTCGAGCTGGGGAGCCGGATGCCCGCAACGGAGCGAATCAAATCGGACTGGCGACGCCTTCTCTTACAAATCACCAATCACAAATCACCAATCACAGCTCTCCCTCAACTCATCCTATAATTCGGCGGTTCCTTGGTGATCTGCACATCATGCACGTGCGACTCGCGTACGCCGGCGTTGGTCACGCGGACAAACTGCGGTCGGGTACGCATTTCTTCGATGCTGCTGCAGCCCACATAACCCATCGATGCGCGGATGCCGCCGGCCAGTTGGTGGACGATGGCACTGATCGAACCGCGGTAAGGCACACGGCCCTCGATGCCTTCGGGCACCAGCTTGTCGGCGTCGGAGGCGTCCTGGAAGTAGCGGTCCTTGCTGCCCTGTTGCATGGCGCCGAGTGAGCCCATGCCGCGGTAGCTCTTGTAGCTGCGGCCCTGGTATAGCTCGACTTCACCCGGTGCTTCTTCGGTGCCGGCAAACAGGCCACCGATCATCACCGCATTGGCGCCGGCCACCAGGGCCTTGGCGATGTCACCTGAGTAGCGGATGCCGCCGTCGGCAATCAGGGGAATCTGATCTTTCAGCGCTGCGGCCACCATGCCGATCGCGGTGACCTGCGGCACGCCCACGCCAGCGACGATACGGGTGGTGCAGATCGAGCCCGGCCCAACACCGACTTTCACCGCGTCGGCGCCGGCATCCATCAAGGCCAGCGCAGCATCGCCGGTGACGATATTGCCGCCGATCACCTGCACTTTGCCGAAATTCTTCTTGGTCCAGTTGACCCGATCCAGCACGCCCTGCGAGTGTCCGTGCGCGGTATCGACCACGATCACATCAACCCCGGCGGCGACCAGGGCTTCGATCCGCGCTTCGGTGTCGCCAGCCACGCCCACCGCAGCGCCGGCCAACAAGCGCTCGTCGGCGTCCTTGGCGGCGTCTGGGTTGTCCTGGGCTTTCTGAATGTCTTTCACCGTGATCAGGCCGCGCAAGTGGAACGCGTCATCGACCACCAGGACTTTCTCGATGCGGTGGGTGTGCATCAACTGCAGGACCTCATCGTGGCCGGCACCTTCGCGCACGGTGATCAGGCGATCCTTCTTGGTCATGATGTGGCGCACCGGATCGTCCGGTTTGGTTTCAAAGCGCATATCGCGGCTGGTTACGATGCCGACCAACTGCCCCCCCTCCACCACCGGCACGCCGGAAATGCGCCGATCAGCGGTGAGCTTCATCACCTGGGCAATGGTGGTATCCGGGCTGACCGTGATCGGCGAGCGGATCACACCGGCCTCGAACATCTTCACCCGCCGAACCTCATCGGCCTGGCGCTCCAACGGCATGTTCTTGTGCAAGATGCCGATGCCGCCCAGCTGGGCCATGGCAATGGCCAGTCGGGACTCGGTGACCGTATCCATGGCGGCACTCAGGATCGGCAGGTTGAGTTCGATGCCACGCGTCAAGCGGGTGGCGAGCCGAACGTCCTTCGGCAGGACGTTGGAATGCGCGGGGATCAGCGAGACGTCATCGAAGGTAAGGGCTTCGGTGTGGATGCGCAGCATGGGCGGCTCCGACAAATGAAGCCCGGCATTATAACCTGCCGCGGGCCAACGAATCAGACTGTGCTCGCAGTTGGCGGCGCCGGGTTCAGCTGATGGTCTCAGCCTATCGCGAACAGCGATAGGGTCGACCACCAGGTGATCAGCAGCACGCAGCCCAGCAAGACCAGGAAGAACGGCCAGCTGGCCCGCACCAGGGTGGTGACCGGCGCGTCAAAACGGTAGCTGGCTATGAACAGGTTCATTCCCACCGGCGGAGTGAAGTAACCGAGCTGCAGATTGGCCAGCAGGATGATGCCGAGGTGTACCGGATGGATACCGAAACCGGCGGCGACCGGCATGAGCAAGGGCACCAGAATGACGATGGCGGAAAAGATATCGAGCAACATGCCCACTGCCAGCAGGAACAGGTTCAGCAGTAGTAGGAATACCCAGGGGCTCTCGATGCGGGCGCTGATCCATTCGAACAATCGGCTGGGGACTTCCTGATCGATCAGCCAATTCGAGAGCGCCAAGGCCATGCCCAGCACGACCAGGATGGCGCCGATCAGCCGCACCGAATCGGCCGCGGCGTCCAACAGACGCGGCAGTTTCATCTCACGCCGAATCAGCACCAGCACTACCAGGACATAGAGGGCGGTGAGCGCGGCGGCCTCGGAGGCCGCCACCCAGCCGGCGTAGATGCTGCTCAACACCAGCACCGGCAGGGGCAATTCCCAGGCCGCCTTGCGCAACGAACTCAGGCCTTCGGCGAGTTCAAAGCGACTGCGCGTCTGCGGGCGTTGCAGACCGCGCCACACCGCCAGAACCGACAATGCCGCCACCATCAGCAGGCCAGGCACGATGCCAGCGATAAACAGGTCTTCCACCGTGGTCGGCGGATCGGTGCCCAACTGGCCGGCGACAAAGCCGTACAAGATCAGCGGCAAGGAAGGCGCAAACAGCAGGCCCAGGCTACCTCCGGCAGTGAGCAAGCCAAGGGTGAACTGGCGGCTGTAGCCAGCGCCGACCAGGGCCGGATACAGCAAGCCGCCCAGCGCCACGATGGTGACCCCGGAGGCACCGGTGAAGGCGGTGAACAGCGCACAGACGCAGAGCGCGACGATGGCGACACCGCCGGGCAACCAGCCGAGCCAAGCCTGCACTACAGCCAGCAGCCGCTTCGGCGCCTCGCTTTGCCCCAGCAAGGTGCCGGCAAAAGCAAACAGCGGGATCGCCTCTAACCCGGGCAACTGGCCAAGGCGCTGGAACTCCACCGCGACCAGGGTCAAATCGTAGTCAAGTTGATGAAAGCCGATCATCGCCGCAGCGCCAATCAAGACGAACAACGGCACGCCCAGCAAGGCCGCCAGCAGCAAACCGAGCCAGGCCCAGATCACGGCGTTTCGGCCTTTGCTGCCACGATCGATTGCCAGCCAAAGCGCAGCGCCATCAGACCGAAGCCGATTGGCAGAATCAGCAAGCTGCACCACATCGGCAGGCCGGGCAGCAATTCCATCCCACCGTCCCTTTCCAACTCCACCAGCCGCCAGCCGTACCAGGCCAGGGTGGCGCAGAAGGCTGCCGAGATCAGGCTGACCAGTCGCGATTTCCAAGCCGCCCAGGGCCGCTGATCGGCCTTGGGGTCGAGCTCGATGGCGATGTGCTTGCGCCGTCCGGTCGCCGCCAGGGCGCCCAGCACGGCCAGCCAAAGCACTGACTGCCGAATCAGCCCGTCGGCGTGGATCCAGGCCTCATTGAACAGGGCGCGGCGAATGATCTGCCAGGCAGCCAGCAGAACCAGGGCAACGATGGCCGCGCCCAGGATGTGGCTCTCGACCCTGTGCAACAGCGAGGGCGAGTCCTTTTCTTGTTGAGGGTCGGCCGGCTGCTCGCTCATCCTTGCCTGCGGCGCTGCAGCTCTGCCCGAAGCTTTCCGATCACCTCTCCATCGAGCCGGCTTTCGGCGATCAAGGCGTCTACCACCTCGCGCCCGACTGTGCGCCAACGATCGCGCTCGCTTTCCGACGGTTGCACTACCTGGACACCGAGTTGCTTCAAGGCATCGAGCGCGGAGGCATCGGAACGACGATTCTCCGACTCGATGCGATCGCTACCCTGGGCGAATGCCTGCAGGGTGGCCTGTTGATCGGCTTCGCTGATCTTGTTCCAGGCGCGTTGATCGATCACCACATAGCCGAGGATATAGCTCAGCGGCAAATCCAGCAGCCGGCGCATCTTCGAATGCCACTGCAGCGCGATGGCGCCTGAAGTGGTGTTGGCGACAGTATCGATCAGCCCGGTCTGCAGACCGGTGAACACATCAGGCAAGGCCAGAGGGATGGGCGACACTCCCCCGGCCCGGAAGGTGCGCTCGGCAATCACGTCGTTCTGCGGCACCCAGATCTTGCGGCCTTCAAGCGCCTCCCGGCTGCCCACATCATCGCTGGACATCAGATAGGCAAAGCCGACGCCGGTCATCGACAACACCGCATAACCGGCCTTGTTCAGATCATGCCGGATGTACTGATCGAACTGCTGGCGAATCGGTTTGATCTCGGCCGGATCATCAAACAGGAAAGGCAGTCCATACAACTGGGCATTCTTGCTCAAGCCGCCAAGCTCGCTGCCGGTCAGAGCCCCCCCATGCAGCTGGCCAAGCTTGATCTTGCGCAGCACGGTGGCGTCGTTGCCCATCACCCCGCCCGGATAGAACTTGATCTTGACCCGGCCCTCAGTGGCCTGCTCAGCACGCTCGGCGGATGCCCGCATTTCGGTCATCCACAGCGAGCCCTCAGGCGCGACAGTGGCGATTTTCAGTGTCTGGGCTGCGTGCGCCTGCCCGGCGAGAGCGAGCAGGCAGGCGAGCGAGCTGCTCAGCAACCGGCTAAAAATAGTCATCTGCCGTCTCCATCAAATGCTTGGCGCGCTGCTTAGCCAGCACGTTCGCCAAGGTCAACTCCGGTGCGGTGGCATCAGCGGACAGCACTTCTTCCACCAATCGATCATGCAATTCGCGATCAAACTGAGCGCGAGCATAGTGTTGAGCGAACATCGCCTTGGCCATCAGGTTGCGTCCTGATGACACTTCGACCGCCCGCTCGAACGCGGCCTTGGCCTGCTCCGGCTGGCCGCCCACGGCCGCCGGCCTGAGCGAATTCAACACGCCCATTACCACCCAGGGCATGCCTTGACCACGCAGCGGCTGCTGTTCAATCACACAGCCGATCAAGCTCTCCACCTTGGGCAGGGCGGCAATCGCGCCCCAATCCTGACTATTGGCCTGAATATAGGTTGCCCAGGCATTGCCCAGCACGAACAGCATGTCGGCCGATTGCGCGTCACAGGACTGCAACTGTGCCTGGAACACATCGACCGGACCGTCAAGTGCCTGACACAGAGCCTCATCCTGCAGACAGATGTAGCGACGCGCATAGTCCAGGGCGCGCCTGGACAAGCGCCGAGCACGCTCTGGCTCGTCGATGAAACTAACGGCATAGGTGGCATTAAGCTCGGCCGCGGCACTTAGCAGAGGCTTTGACTCCGGCCGATCGATCAGCAGACCATCGAGCAACAGCAGATAGGCCGGCAAGGCTTCGGCCACGGTTTTCGGGTCATCATGGCTGCGAATGCCAGCGGCAAGGCCATTGCCAACGCCGCTGAACATTGAGGCGCACCCTGCCCCAAGGACGCTCACGCACAGTGCCAGCGCGATGCCCATGAGACGACTGGCGAACGGCAAGTGCATTAGCTTTGATCCGAATGGCGTTTGCGGGTCAATCGGGCAGCTTCCAGGGTGTTCTGCATCAAGGTAGCCACCGTCATCGGCCCCACCCCGCCCGGCACCGGGGTAATCCAGGCCGCACGCCGACTGGCGGCAGCAAATTCCACATCACCTACCAATCGGCCGTCATCCAAGCGGTTGATACCGACGTCGATCACCACCGCACCGGGTTTCACCCAGTCGCCCGGAATGATGCCCGGCCGGCCAACGGCGACCACCAGGATGTCGGCCTTGCCCACCTGCTCGCGCAATTCCTCGTGCGGGGTGAACTTGTGACAGGCCGTCGTGGTGGCCCCAGCGATAAGCAGTTCCATCACCATCGGCCGCCCGACATGATTACTGACGCCGACGACAACCGCGTTACGCCCTCGGACCGGCCGATCGGTATGGCCCAGCAAGGTGGTGATGCCCTTCGGTGTACAAGGACGAAGGCCCAGCTGACGCAAGGCCAGGCGACCGACATTGGTCGGATGAAAACCATCGACGTCCTTGTCCGGATCGATGCGGTCGAGCACCGCAGTGGCATTGATATGCGGCGGCAGCGGCAGCTGCACCAGGATACCGTGCACTTCGGGGGCGGCATTGAGGCGATCGATCAGCTCGCGCAGCTCGGATTCGCTGGTGTGCTCGGACAGATCGAAATCCAATGAGCGAAAACCGATCCGCTCACAGGCCCGACGCTTGTTGCGTACGTACACCGCCGACGCCGGGTCGGCGCCGACCAGCACCACGGCCAGCCCGGGCGGTGAAATCCCTTGTTTTTGCTCTTGCATCACTTGCCGGCGCAAGTCGTTGATCAATTCATCGGCAACTGACTTGCCATCCAAAATGCGGGCCGACATTACTGCTCCAAGAAGATGCGTGAGTGGAAGGTCGCCCGGACGCAGCGACTTTCTGCTCTGGCGAGTTGAAACCATCGCTCACCGGAGCAACAAGACTCCTGATTATCGCCGATCAATCGTTTCAGCGTCAGATCGTCTCAAATCAGCCTTGCGGCGGCGAATTCGCGCACCATTCGGCCACCGGTTGCAGGTCGCTCGTGCCGGCGCGACCACAGGCCGGGCAATCCGGATCGGGCGGGATGCGGGTCAAGCGCATTTGCAGACTGAGCAGGTCAAGACTCAACAATCGCCCATCCAGTGAATCGCCAATCCCCAGCAGCAACTTGATGGCCTCGTTGGCCTGCAACAGGCCAAAGATTCCCGGCGTCACACCGAGCACGCCGACTTCGCTGCAGTTGGGGGCGAGCTCGGCCGGCGGCGGAGCCGGAAACAGGCAGCGATAGCATGGCGAATGACCGCGCCTGACCCCGGCATTGAACACAGCCACTTGACCCTGGAAACGATGCACCGCGGCGAACACCATCGGTTTGCCCTGGCGCACACAGGCATCGGACACCCGATAACGCGTCGGCAGATTGTCCGATCCATCGACTACCAGATCGCAGGCGGCAACGTGCTGATCGACATTGGCATCGTCGATCCGCTGTGTCAGCACCTCGACCTTAACTCGTGGGTTCAGCGCCTGAAGACTGAGTCTGGCCGACTCTGCCTTGTTCATGCCGATACGCGCCTCGGCATGCAGCACCTGGCGCTGCAGATTGCTGCGTTCCACCTTGTCGTCATCGGCAATGCGAATATGGCCCACCCCGGCCGCAGCCAGGTATTGCAACGCAGGGCAGCCCAGTCCGCCGGCTCCAATCACCAGAATCCGGCTCGCTTGCAGTGTTTGTTGACCACTCAGGCCAATCTCGTCGAGATTGATATGGCGCGCATATCGCTGCAGCCAATCGGGGTCAAGATCACGCTGCTCGATGGGCAAGCCGGCCGCCTTCCACGCATCGAAACCACCGGCCACCGAGCGCACTCTGGAATAGCCAAGACGCTGCAGTGCCAAACCGGCCAGCAACGAACGCCGTCCACTGCCGCAGATCAACAGCAATTCCTCATCCGGCGACCAGGCGTACTCACCCAGCCCCAGCTCCAGCGCCGAACGCGGCGCCGACTGCGCGCCGCTGGGCGCCGCCACGGCAAACTCATGCGCTTCGCGCACGTCGATCAGGCGCGCACCCTGGGCCTGACGATCGAACGCTACCTGACAATCCACCTCTTCGACCAGCCGGCGCGCTTCTGCCAATGGATCGTAGGGTTGATAGCTCACTCCATTGCCCTCGCCGACTGCCACAGCAAACGCCCGCCCTGTTCGCTCATCTCGATCAACCCCAGTTTTTCCGGCAGATTCTGCCAATCAGCCGCTGGCAGCAAGGTGCCCAATTGGCGCACTGCCACCTGATTCAAGGTCAGCCATCCCAGCTCCACCAGCCCCATTCGCCCGGGAACCCGCTGTCCGGGGCCGAGCAGGGTCAGCTCAACGCCGGCCCGTGGTGCAGTCGGCAGTCCCTCGAGCTGATCGAGCAAGGGAACCATGGCAAGACACCAAGCTGCGATCAACGATAGCGGATCCGACTCGACCTTGACTGTCCATTGTTGTTGCTGCTGCTGAATGATCAGCTTGCCGTGTTCGCGCGCGGCCCAGGTCCAGTGCTCAGCTGTGGCGCGCTCGGCCGGCAGACGGTCCAGACTGCCCGGCGGCAACAAGGCGATGACCAGATCGAACCCTTCCTGCAGGCTGCGCAGGGCGGCATTGAACACCCCTCCCGGGTAGTCCGCCGCAGGCCAACTGGTCGGCGCTACGCCGCGCTCGGCGAGCGCGGCCTGCAGAAAACGCAGCCCCGGGTCCGCCGATGCTTGCGAGCACTGGGCAGGAAGCAGACCCACACGAGGCCGACTGACACAGTTGAGTTGGATTGCGCCGTGTGCCGTCTGTGCTGCGATCGCCAACGGAGTCAGACGCCTGCCCGAATCTGCGACTACCCGTCCAGCAGCGTCGGCCAGTCCCACTGCCTGCACGGGCAGAGTCCGGACCCGCGGCTTCAAGTCCGTTGCGCACTGCAGCAGCGATGTTGATTCGGACATGAGCGCAGTCGCCTGGCAGTTCAGATCCTGGTGTATGAGGCGGTCAGCGCCGCTTGACGTGGCGGATCAGGCGTTTGCGACGCTGGACCTGACGATCGCTAAGCGCGTTCTTCTTGCCCTCGTAAGGGTTGTCGCCGACGCGGAACTCGAGGCGTAGCGGCGTACCGACCAGTTTGAAGCGACGGCGGAAGAAATTTTCCAGATAACGCTTGTAGCTTTGCGGCAAGGTCGACACCCGCGAGCCGTGGATAACCACGGTAGGCGGATTGCTACCGCCCGGATGGGCATAGCGCAGCTTGGCCACATGTCCGCGAACCACCGGCGGCTGCAGGGCCTCGTATGCCGCTTCCAGCGCACGGGTCAGCTCCGAGGTCGAGAACTGCCGGGTCGACGAGGCATGGGTTCGGTGAATGGCGCGAAAAAGCTCGGCCAGACCCGAGCCGTGCTTGGCCGACAGGGTGAGCACCTGGGCATACTCGACAAAGGCGAGCTTGCGCTGCACGTCGGCCTTGCATTGCTCGCGCTGATAGGCGTCGAGCCCATCCCACTTGTTCAGCGCGATGACCAGGCCGCGTCCCGACTCCAGTACTTGCCCCAGCACCGTGGCATCCTGGTCGGTGACACCTTCGCGGGCATCCAGCATGCAGATCACCACCTCAGCCGATTCGATCGACTGTAGGGTCTTCAGCACGCTGAATTTCTCCACCGCCTCTTCGACACGCGCACGGCGACGAATACCTGCAGTGTCGATCAGCCGATAGCGCTTGCCATCGCGATCAAGATCCACCGCAATGGGGTCGCGTGTGGTGCCGGCGACCTCCGACACAATCACTCGATCTTCGCCCAGCAATCGATTGACCAGGGTCGACTTGCCCACATTGGGTCGACCGACCACGGCCAGGCGCATACGACCAGGATCTATCTCCGCCTCGCTCTGGCCCGGTTCGACCTCGGGCAAGTACTTGCCAATCGCTTCCAGTACCGGATGCAGGCCACGTTGGTGCGAGGCTGCCACGGCGAACATTTCAGCTATGCCGAGACTGGCGAATTCCGCCATTGAGGTATCGATGTCGAGACCGTCGGTCTTGTTGACCAGTAACAGCATCCGTTTGTTGGCGCGGCGGATTTCCTGCAGGATGCTGAGGTCGGAGGCCAACAGGCCATCTCGCGCATCGACCACCAGGGCGACCACATCCGACTCTTGAACCGCCAGGCGCGATTGCGCCGAGGTCAATCCGGCCAGACCTTCCGATTCATCGGTCAGCCCACCGGTATCGATCACGAAGAACGGCTGATCCAGCAGCCGGCAGATGCCGTATTGGCGATCGCGCGTCACCCCGGGCTGGTCGGCGACCAGAGCATCACGACTGCGAGTCAAGGCATTGAACAGCGTTGACTTGCCAACGTTGGGGCGGCCAACCAGGGCGACCAGCGGAAGCATGCGTCGCCCCGCCCGCTCTACGGACCGATCCGATAGGCGGCGAGGTCGCCGTCAATCGTCACAGCAAGAACCAGATCGTCGGCCAACTGCGGGGTGGCTCGGATCGGATCACCACCGACCTGGTCGCGGCCCACGATCATGCCCGACTCGACATCAAGCACGTGCAAATACCCTTCGAGATCACCCACGGCAAGTCGAGTGCCGGACACCACCGGCGTGGTCAGCCAACGGTGAGCCAATCCATCCTGGCGCCATAGCGAGGCACCAGTGCGGCGGTCCAGCGCCCATACCGTGGCAGCCTTGTCAGACACCAGGATCTTGTCACCAGCCAGTGCCAGACCGCTGAACACCGACATCTCACGGTTCCACAAGGGACGGCCGGAACCGGCATCCAGTGCTACAACCTGTCCATTGAAGGCTGCGGCGTACACCTCACTACCCGAGGCGACGATCTCGCCGTCGATGTCCACCATGCGATCCAGTTCGTGGCGCCCTTCACCTTCGGCAACGGTCTGCTCCCAGAGCTGGGCGCCATCGAGCAGCTTCAGCGCGACCACCACGCCAGAATCGTAACCGAGGAACACGCGGTCCCCTTCGATCACCGGCCTACTGTTGCCACGCAAGGTCAGCGACGGCAATCCGCGGTCGTAGACCCACCGACGCGTGCCATCGGTAATCGAGAACGCAAACACGCGACCGTCATTGCAGCGCACCACAGCCAGGCCGCGACCGATCGCCGGCACCGAAATCACCTCGGACGACACCTTGGCCCGCCAGCGTTCGCTGCCGTTGTCGGGGTTATAGGCAATCACCTGCCCATCCAATGTGCCGACAACCAAGGTGCCCTCACCCACGGCGGGTCCGCCGGCGTAGCGATCTTCGCCTTTGATTTCCCACAGCGCCTTGCCGCCACTGCGATTCAAGGCCAGCAGACGACCATCAGGTCCGCCGGCATAGACGGCGTCACCCAGGGCAGCAACTGGCTGTCGCAAACCAAGCTTGCGCTCGCCATCGCCAATCGAGCGACTCCAAGCAGTACTGACCGGGATCTCGTTGGCGATATCGGTCAGCTCAATCGGCGGCTCGATGTTTTCTTTGTTGGTCTTGCCCTTGAACGCACTGCAGCCGACCAAGGACACCGTCAACGCGAGGACGATGGCATGAGACAAGCGAGCTTTAGGCATCGGCCTTCTCCGTTTCGGCTGCGGGCACCGTAGCCCCCAGGTCGAGCAGCTTCATTTCCACCATGCTGCGCGCGGGCATCGTGTCTTCGTAGCGCTGGTAGGCCGATTGCCAATGCTGAATGGCGGCGTCGCGGTTGCCCAGCTTTGCTTCGATATCACCCAGCAACTCATCCACCATCGCGGAACCCTGGTCCTTGCCGACTGCGGCAAGCACGCCGCGGGCAGCTTCGGCTTCGCCGCTGGCCAGCAACACTCGCGCCAGACGCGTATCGATCACCGCGCTCAACTCTGCAACCTTGTTGGCCTGCTTGGCCTGGCGCAGCGATTCAGCGGCACCGGCCAGTTCGCCGGCATCGACCTGCATATCGGCCCAGTGCAGCGCTCCCAGCACCGAGTATGCGGTGCTGCCGTAGTCGCTCTCAATCGACTTCAGCAGTGCCTGGACTCCGTCACGATCGTTACGCTCAACGGCCTCAGCCAGCTCAGCGTACTGCGCCGCCGCGTTGTGCTTTTGCTGCTCCTGGTTGCTACCCCACCATTGCCAGCCAAAAATGCCGGCAACGCCAAGCAAGATTCCGGTGACGATGGAAGACCCATTCTCTTTCAGCCAGGCGCGTACGCGTTCGCCTTGTTCGTGCTCGTCCATCAATTCAATGCTCATTGACTCTCTCCCCGACGCTGCCACCGCCTCGTCGGTTTCACATGTGGTTTCAGTGGATGCTCAGGATGCGGACCCGAAGTGAGCGCAGGCTTAACCGCCCGGTCAGCGAGGGTCGCCGCTGATCTCGCCGGCGGAGGATACCGTAAAGCGGGCCACGTTTGCCCGAGTGACCGAATCCAGCGCCACGGGCTCACCGTCAAAGTGCAGTTCCACGGCGTGCACATTGCCCAGCGCGACCCGGCTGAGTTCGTTCGCGGCGAACTGACGAGTCTCGCCCTCGCGCAGAAGACCGTACTCCAAGCGGCCGTTCGGCCCTTCGATTTCAACCCAGCTATCGCCGATGAAGTGGAAAGTCCAACCATCAGTGTCAGCCACGGTGGCCGCAGACGGGCCTTGCTCGGTCTTGCTGCCGCCAAATGGGGTCATCGAGGCCATCACCGGCAATGGCGCCTCCGAATCAGCGGCCGCAGGCGTGGTCGAGGCGTGCTCCGATGTTGGCGCAGCGACCGGCAGCGCGGCTGGCACCTGCGCCGATGGCGCGGCCTCATCCAGCGAGCGGCCGTTACGCCATGGGTCCAAGCCTGAGCGTTCGGTAGCCACCCACAGCGCAGGCACCAGAATCGATGCGGTCAGCACCGCATACACCGCTCGCAGGGCGTTTCTCTCCACCCAGGCCCTGCTGCGCGAAATGCGCATGCTGGGTTGCAGGCTCGGCCCTTCATCGGACGGCGCGACCAGCTGCTCCGCCAAACTCTCCGGCAAACCCAGCCAGCGCAAGTAGGCACGCAGATGGCCGCGGGCATACACCGGGGCACCGAGGCGCGCAAATTGATCCTGTTCCATCGACTCGATGATCGAGGTCGGCAACTTCAGCGCCTGAGCCGCTACCAACAGCGAATCGCCACGATCCTCGCGGGCCGTTCTCAATTGCTTGCCCAGCGAAATCTGCTGATCGACACCTGCTTCTGGTTGCGACATATCAGGGAGTCTCACTCTGAAGGTCGGAAGGTAATTCGATATCGGGGTACTCAGACACCAGCCTGTCGCGATAACGCTTTGCCGCGCGCTCATCGCCGAGCCGGTTCTCCACTCGCACCGCCAGCGCCAACAGGCTTGGATCGGCACGGTTATGCGCTTCGAAGCGTTGAATGAAAGCGCGCGCGCGGAGGTAATCCTCCTTGTTGAACGACAGCGATGCCATTTCATACAACGCGACCGTGTTGCGCGGCTCCAACTCCAGCGCTCGCCTCAGACTCTCCTCAGCGCGACTGCGTTGACCCGCCTTGCGCGCGCAAACACCTTGATTGGTGAAGGCCACGGCCGGGGTCTTGTAGAACGGATCCTGCACGGCTTTGTCAAAGTACGGCAAAGATTCTTCGAACCTGCCCTGCGCACAGAGAAATGCACCAAGATTGTTGCTGGCGGCACCGTCATCAGGCTTGAGCTTCACCGCCTTGCGGTAAAACTGTTCAGCCAGCTCGGGGCGATTGATCCGCTCATTCAGGATGCCTAGCAGGGTGTGTGCGCTGGCAAGATTGGGGTCGAGCTGAACGGCGCGCTGCAGCTTTTCCTGAGCGGTCTCGAAGTCGCCCTTGGAAATGTACTCCTGTCCCAGCTTGGCTTGCAGTTCGGCCGCGTCCGTCCGTTCGTCACTCACCGCTCGGTAACCGCCGCCGCCAGCGCAGGCTGCCAGCGTCAGCGCCAATGCGGTTCCCGCGAGACACTCACGCCACACGTTCACCCCCTAGTTGCTGAAGTTTGTCGCGGAACATCTGTTGACGGCGGGTGCGGTCCAGCACCTGCCCTTTCAATTGACCACAAGCGGCATCGATGTCGTCGCCGCGAGTGCGTCGCACCGTCGCCAGCACGCCGGAATCGAGCACGATTTTCTGAAACGCCCGAATAGTGGTTTCATCCGAGCGCTCAAAGCGGGTACCCGGGAACGGATTGAAGGGAATCAGATTGAGCTTGCTGGGCAATTTGCGCAGCAGCTTGACCAACTGGCGGGCATGCTCGGGTTGGTCGTTGACGCCCTTCATCAGGGTGTACTCGAAGGTCACCGAGGTACGCGGCCGTCGCGATACATAGCGTTGACAGGCGGCCAACAGCTCGGCGATCGGATATTTCTTGTTCAGCGGCACCAGTTCGGTGCGCAGCTCGTCGTTGGGCGCATGCAGAGAAACGGCCAGGGCCACATCGCTCTCGGCCGACAACCGATCGATCATCGGCACCAGACCCGAGGTCGACAAGGTCACTCGCTTGTTGGCCAGCCCCAGCCCGAGATCATCGCGCATCAGCGACATTGCCTTGACCACATTGTCGAAGTTGAGCAGGGGCTCGCCCATGCCCATCATCACCACATTGGTCAACTTGCGCTGATGGTGCGGCACATTCCCCAGGTGACGCGCTGCCACCCAGACCTGGCCGATGATCTCAGCCGTGCTGAGGTTGCGGTTGAAGCCCTGAGTTGCAGTACTGCAGAACTGGCAGTTCAGACCGCAGCCCACCTGAGAGGACACACACAGGGTGCCCCGCCCCTTGTCGGGGATGAACACCGTCTCGATGGCATTGCCGCCATCCATGCCGAGCAGCCACTTGTGCACGCCATCGCTGGCGTCCTTCTCGAACAAAATGTTGGGCGGACGAATTTCGGCCACCGCTTCCAGCTTGCCACGCAGCACCTTGCCAAGATCGGTCATCTCGACAAATTCGGTCACGTGGCGGTGATAGATCCACTTCATCACCTGATGGGCACGGAAGCGCTTTTCGCCAATCGACTCGAACAGCGCTTCGATCCCCGACCGGTCGAGGTCGAACAGATTAACCTTCTCGGACTTCGGGGCTGCCTCGGCCAACGCACGCAGCGAACGCGGCGCGGGCTGTTCCAGCGCGACTTCGATGCGTGGTTGGTCGGTACTCATCAGGCTATCGCTCCATCAGCTCAGCGCGGGCAGAGCTCGGTGCTGGAAAAGAAGTAGGCAATTTCGACCGCCGCAGTGTCCGCGGCATCGGAGCCGTGCACAGCGTTGGCGTCGATTGAATCGGCGAAATCGGCGCGAATCGTGCCGGCCTCGGCCTTCTTCGGGTCGGTGGCGCCCATCAGTTCGCGATTCTTGGCAATGGCGTTTTCGCCTTCCAGGGCCTGAATCATTACCGGGCCGGAAATCATGAACTCGACCAGCGCGCCGAAGAACGGGCGCTCACGATGAACGGCATAGAAACCTTCGGCCTCGCGGCGCGACAGGTGCTTCATCTTGGCCGCGACGACCTTGAGTCCGGCGCCTTCAAAGCGGCTGTAGATTTGGCCGATCACGTTCTTGGCAACGGCATCGGGCTTGATGATGGACAGAGTGCGCTCCAGCGCCATGTCGAAACTCCAAATAAAACAAGTGGTTGAGGAAACTTCTTAAGAAAGAACAAGTTCCGACACCGAGCCGGAATCCGCTCTTAAGATTAGCAGATAAGTCTACGCTTTTTCAGGGGATTTTTTCCAGGACGACGGCTCGAAAGCGCGATCACCTACGCAGTTGTGAAGAAGGAGTAGACTGCCTGCACGGACTCAGTTGACGGGTTTCCCCACAGGGGTTACCGTCTTCAAACGAACGTTTGATCCAGGCCTGCAGTCTCTCATGTCCTCGCCGCATTTCTCCACCAAGGAACGCATCCTCGGCGCCGCCGAGGCGCTTTTCGCCCAGCACGGGTTCGCCGAAACCTCGTTGCGCCAGGTTACCAGTCGCGCCGACGTCAACCTTGCCGCGGTCAATTACCACTTTGGCTCCAAGTCGAACCTCATTAACGAGGTGTTTCGCCGCCGGTTGGATGATCTCAGCGAGCGTCGTCTGCAAGCCCTGCATGAGGCGCAAGCCGACCGGTCAAACGATCTGGAGGCGATCCTGACCGCCTTCATCGAGCCCGCGCTGATGCTGACCCTGGATCGACACGGCGGCGCCGCATTTGTCCGCGTCATCGCTCGCGCCTACGCCGAAAAGGACGAAAACCTGCGCAGTTTCCTCTCCGAGCACTACGGTCATGTGATGCGCGAGTTTGCTCAGGCCATCGGTACTGCGCTGCCGACACTCAGCAAGCAACAACTCTACTGGCGGCTCGACTTCGTTGCCGGTGCGCTGACCTATGCCATGGCTGATTTTGGCCAGACCCGGCGACCTTCCGGTGTCAGCGATGCCGAACACGTGCTGCAGGCTGTGAAGGAACTGGTGGCCTTTGCCGCCGGTGGTCTTCGCGTCGCTTAACCCCTCCCTTCCTCCCGCTTTCCCTCCTCGGAGTTCATTATGAGCAAGCTACGTGTTCGCAAAGTGGCCGTGCTCGGCGCTGGCGTCATGGGCGCCCAGATTGCCGCCCACTTGGTCAATGCCGGTGTTGAAGCCGTGCTGTTCGATCTGCCGGCCAAGGACGGCGATCCCAACGGCATCGTCAACAAGGCTTTGGCTGGACTGGCCAAGCTGTCGCCGGCGCCGTTTGCCAGCAAGTCGCTGAGCAATGCGATCGTGCCGGCCAACTACGACCAGCACCTCGAGTTGCTTCGCGAATGCGACCTGATCATCGAGGCGATTGCCGAACGCATGGATTGGAAGCTGGATCTCTACAAGAAGATCGGCCCGTTCATCGCGCCGCATGCCATCGTCGCCTCGAATACCTCGGGATTGTCGATCAATGCCATGGCTGACGCCCTGCCGGCCGACGTGCAACCACGGTTCTGCGGCGTGCATTTCTTCAATCCGCCGCGCTACATGCATCTGGCCGAACTGATTCCCTGCACCAATACCGATCGCGCCATTCTCGAGGGCCTGGAGACCTTCCTGGTCAGCACCCTGGGCAAGGGCGTGGTCTATGCCAAGGACACACCGAACTTCATCGGCAATCGCATCGGCGTGTTTTCGATGTTGTCAGTGATGCATCACACCGAAGCGTTTGGACTGGGCTTCGACGAAGTCGATGCGCTGACCGGGCCCTTGCTCGGCCGACCGAAATCGGCCACCTATCGCACCGCCGATGTGGTCGGTCTCGACACCATGGCCCACGTGATCAAGACCATGGCCGATACGCTGCCAAACGACCCCTGGCACCAATATTTCAAGGCCCCAGCCTGGCTGCAGGCGCTGATCAGCAAGGGCGCACTGGGTCAGAAGACCGGTGCCGGCATCTTCCGTAAGGTCGGCAAGGATATCCACGTCATTGATGTCGCCAAGCAGGACTACCGCCCCGCCGCTGGCGAAGTGGCACCTGAGGTGCTGGAAATTCTCAAGCTGAAAAATCCAGCCGAGAAGTTCGCCAAGCTGCGCGCTTCCGAGCACAAACAGGCGCAATTCCTCTGGGCCTGCTTCCGCGACCTGTTCCACTACACCGCGTTCCACCTGGAGTCGATTGCCGACACCGCGCGTGACGTTGATCTAGCGATCCGCTGGGGTTACGGCTATCAACAGGGCCCGTTCGAAACCTGGCAGGCCGCCGGCTGGAAGCAGGTCGCCGAATGGATTGCCGAAGACGGCAAGGCCGGCAAGAACATGGCCGATGCCGCCCTGCCCGCCTGGGTCAGCGACGGCCGCGAGGGCGTGCACGATGCCGCTGGTAGCTTCTCGCCGAAGTCGGGCAAGAGCGAGCCGCGGTCGAAACTGGCGGTGTATGACCGTCAGCGCTTCAAGGATCCGGTGTTGGGCGAGCGCGCCGACCCGGGCGAAACGGTGTTCGAAACCGATGCCGTGCGTTGCTGGCACGATGGCGACGGCATTGCCGTGCTCAGCTTCAAGACCAAGATGCACACCGTGTCCGACGGCGTGTTGGCTGGCATCCAGCAAGCGATCGACGTCGCCGAGAAGGATTTTGACGGTCTGGTGCTGTGGCAGCCGAAGGAACCGTTCTCGGCCGGCGCCGATCTGTCGGGCGCAATCGCTTCGCTGCAGGCCGGAAAGCTCGATCAGTTCGAAGCCATGGTGAAGACCTTCCAGGACACCAGTCAGCGCATCAAGTATTCGCTGGTGCCGGTGATCGCCGCGGTGCGCGGTATGGCGCTGGGCGGTGGCTGCGAATTCCAGATGCATAGCGCCCGCACCGTCGCCGCGCTTGAAAGCTATATCGGCCTTGTGGAAGCCGGTGTTGGGCTGCTGCCGGCCGGCGGCGGTCTGAAGGAGATCGCGGTACGCGCCGCGGCCGCCGCAGGCCCGGGCGGCGACGTGTTCGCCCAACTCAAGCCCTACTTTGAAGCAGTCGCCATGGGCAAGGTCTCGACCTCGGCGGTTGAGGCGAAGGAACTGCAGCTGCTGCGTTCCAACGACCTGATCATCTGCAACACCTGGGAAGCCCTGCATGTGGCTCGCACGCAGGCCCGTGCTCTGGCCGACTCGGGCTATCGCCCACCGTTGCCGGCCAAGCAGGTGCAGGTCGCCGGCGACGTCGGTATCGCTACCTTCAAGATGATGCTGGTTAACATGCTGGAAGGCCGCTTCATTTCCGAACACGACTTTGAAGTCTCAGCCCGCATCGCCACCGTCATGTGCGGCGGCGAAGTCGACCGCGGCTCCCTGGTCGACGAAGACTGGCTACTGCGCCTCGAACGCGAACACTTCGTTGCGTTGGCACAAATGCCCAAGACCCAGGAACGCATCCTCCACACCTTGAAGACTGGGAAACCGTTGAGGAATTGATTGGCGGCCGGGATTCGGGATTTGGGATTCGGGATTCGCAAGAGCGGGACACGGCAAGCATCACCGCCAACGCTCAAATCGAGCCCTCAAACCCAACGTCTTGCGAGTCCCGCTTCTATCGAATCCCGAATCCCAAATCTCGAATCCCAGCTTTCGGAGAAAGCAAATGAGCAAACAAATTCAAGACGCTTATATCGTGGCAGCGACGCGCACGCCGGTGGGCAAGGCGCCGCGTGGTGTGTTCCGCAACACCCGTCCGGATGAAATGCTGGCGCATGTGTTGCGTTCGGTGGTGGCGCAGGCGCCGGGTATCGATACCTCGCGGATCGATGATGCAATCATTGGTTGTGCCATGCCGGAAGGCGAGCAAGGCATGAATGTGGCGCGCATCGGCGTGTTGCTGGCCGGGCTGCCGAATACGGTGGCGGCACAGACCATCAATCGCTTCTGTTCCTCCGGTGTGCAGGCGATTGCCTTGGCTGCCGACAGGATTCGCCTGGGCGAGGCCGATCTGGTCCTGGCCGGTGGTACTGAGTCGATGTCGATGGTGCCGATGATGGGTAACAAGGTCGCGCTCAGCCCGGAAGTGTTCGCCAAGAACGAGAACATCGCGATCGCCTACGGCATGGGCATCACCGCCGAGAAGGTGGCCGAGGAATGGAAGGTCAGCCGCGAAGATCAGGACGCCTTCGCCCTCGCCTCGCACCAGAAGGCGATTGCCGCCATCCAGGCGGGCGAATTCAAGCAGGAAATCACGCCGTACGAGGTGACCGCGCGGATTCCGGATCTGGCTGGCAACGCCGTCCGGCTGAAGAAGGGACTGGTGGAAATAGACGAGGGCCCGCGCGCCGATTCCTCGGCCGAAGGCCTGGCCAAGCTGCGCCCGGTGTTCCGCAACGGCGGCTCGGTGACCGCCGGTAATTCCTCGCAGATGTCCGACGGCGCCGGCGCCGTGCTGCTGGCATCGGAACAGGCAGTCAAGGACTACGGCCTCACGCCGCTGGCCCGCTTCGTCAGCTTCGCGGTGGCCGGTGTGCGCCCGGAAGTGATGGGCATCGGCCCAATCGCGGCCATTCCGAAAGTGCTCAAGCAGGCCGGCATCAGCCAGGATCAGCTCGACTGGATCGAACTTAACGAGGCGTTTGCCGCGCAAGCACTCGCGGTGATTCGCGATTGCGGCCTTGATCCGAACAAGGTTAACCCGCTCGGCGGGGCCATCGCCCTCGGCCACCCGCTGGGCGCCACCGGCGCCATCCGCGCCGCCACCCTGGTCCACGGCCTGCGCCGTCGTCAGCAGAAGTACGGCATGGTCACCATGTGCATCGGCACCGGCATGGGCGCGGCGGGCATATTTGAGGCGCTGTAAGCCCCAGACCCTACCCTGAGCGAATTGCTACGGCGAAAACGGGCACGCATACCCAACAACCTCGCTCAGCGAGGTTGCTGGGCTCTGCCTATGGGCAATCACTCAACGCTCAACGCTCCCAGCCTGCCCCACCATCGGCGCCTCAATCCATCGCACCCCGAGGGCGCCGGGGTGTAGCTTGATCATTACTTCCGTGCCTGGCATGAAATCGTTGAAGCGTGAGCGATCGACTTTCAGTCGTTGCTTGTCGCCCAGGAGCGGTGCACCGGATAGCTGTACGTAGTAGCAGGTAGAGCGCTTGCCGCAGCGGCGGCTGTAGCGATCGGCGACAGTCGCCGAAACCAGGGCTGGGCTGGCGCGATCGAACTCGATGTTGTAGTCGCGGAGCGAAGTGAAGGCGCTGCCGAAGGCGCCGAACCCACCGACCAGCAGGAGCTCGATCAGCACGATGTGCGAGCGTGAGGTGCGACCAAGCAGGAATACGCAGGCGCCCAGCAGGGCCAACAATAGCCCGGCGCCCAAGGCGGCAGCAGTGGCATTCAGCTGAGCCAGATCAATCACTACAGGGAACTTGGGAATGGCGGTATGCAGCAACTGGATGGCGGCATTGATCGCCAGTGCAGCGCTGATCGCGGTCAACAACAAGGCTTTGACGATAAAGCCATCGTGCGCGCCACTACCCGGTGGCGCCGTTGAGGCCAGTAAGCCTGCCAATTCGCGCAGCACCGGCACCACCTCTGCGGCCAATGGCTGAGGCGAACATTCCTTCATCGAACTGGCCGGCGCCGCTTCAATCCACAGCCGTTCACCCCGGCACCAGAGTTTCTTGATCTTGAAACCCTGCAAGACCCGGCCATCGAAGAATCGCCCCAGCACTTCATGCAGCTGAGACTTCTGCTTCAGCACATAACTCAAGCGTCGATCATCAGAAACAACATAGACGTTCTCGTCGAATTGCAGCCGGTTGAGTTGCTGCTCCTCAGACAGGCCTAACGACTTGAACAGTCGGTCCAACCAGCTCTCGCGCTTGAGTTGAAAGTGCATGCCGGTCTGGCAAATCAGCCCCAGCCGGATCAGCTGCACGCGCCCCTTGTGCTTGCTGATCGAGTATTGATAGCGCACGCCCTCGTGTTCGGCGCTCTGCCCTTTCCATTGATTGGCCCGGCGCCAGCTGTACATCAACCAGGCGCTGACCGAGATGGTTAACAAACCGATGGCAAACCACATAGCTCCCCCGAATCTTGAACCGCAGCGTGGCAGTACAGAGCAAACTGGACCCTGGCACTTCGACCAACTCCAAGCATCGCTTGCACCGGGTGACCGCGCTGGTTGGCAGTGAAGCAGACGACGAAGCTGCTGCCACTCAGTGACGCGATCGACTCTCACGCCAATCACGCCATGCATCCTGCGCCTGCAGCCACCAATAGGTCAGCTGGGCACCCCACAGCCCCGCCGGTCGAAAGGTCGGGCTGAATCCGTAGCGTGCGAAGCGTTGCCAGCGGTTATCGCCTTCGCACAAGGCGGCGGCAAGCAGCTCACCGGCCAGGGTAGTCGGCGCCACACCATGGCCGCCGAAGGCCTGCGCCACCCATAGACCCGGCTCGACCTGACCGATCTGCGGCATTTCGTGCGTGGCATAGCTCATCAGGCCAGACCAGGCAAAATCGATTCTGGCATCGCGCCAGTGTGGAAACACCCGGCCCAGGTCGCGACGCAGCAGTTCCTTGACCGCGTTCGGGGAGCGATCCTTGATCGAAATTCGACCGCCCCACAACAGCCGTGAGTCGGTCAATGGACGGTAGTAGTCGAACGCGAATCGGGTGTCGTAGATGCAGGCTTGGGTCGGCAAGACTCGGTGTAACTCACCACCCAGGGGCTCGGTGACCATCACATAGGTGGCAATCGGCATTACCGCCCGATCCACCGCGCTCACCAGACCGGCGAGGTAGCCACCGCAGCTCAGCACCACCTGCTCGGCCTCGATACGTCCCTCGGAGGTATGCACGCACCACCCGCGGCCACGACGTTCAAGCTTGATGGCCGGCGATTGATCAAAGAGGCGTACCCCACGGGCAGCCGCCGCCCGCCCCAACCCGTCGCAATAGTTCAGTGGATGAATCTGCGCCGCCTCGGCTTCCAGCAGTCCCGCACTGTAGCGATCGGACATCACATAGCGATCCAGCGCCTGTTTATCCAGCCAGCGCCAGTCGGTGGCAAAGTGTTGTCGCAAGAGCTGCTGCCTGGCGCGCAGGACCTGCGGATCGCGAAACCAGTTCGCCAGCACCACGCCATCGGCCTCCAGCCCGCAGTCGATGCGGTAGTCGTGCACCCGGCGTTTAATCAGGGTGACGGCATCGCGGGTGTCGCGATACAGCTCAGCGGCGGCAGACTCGCCGAGATCAGCCAGCAGGCTGGCCTCAGAGCGCGAGAACCCGCCAAACACGAAGCCGCCATTGCGACCCGACGCACCGTAGCCGATGGTCTTCGATTCGAGCAGCACCACGCCGGGCTTGCCACGTTCGGCGCAGCCAAGCGCAGTGTTAAGGCCGGCAAAACCGCCACCGATGATGCATACCGATGCCTGTTCGCTGCCGCGCAGCGCACCCGGCCCGAACGGCGCCACTCGGGTCGACTGGTAGTAGGTGTCCGCCATGGCCCTGCTCAGTCGTGCTCAGCGTCGCTCTTGGCCATCGCCGGAAGGGCGGCATGCAGATAGGCATAGCCCGACCATAAGGTCAGCGCGGCCGCCACCGCCAGCAGCGACTCGCCAATCAGCAGCGTCGGGAACTGACCAATCGGCTGGTAGTAGAGCAAGGTGGTGATCGCCACCATTTGCACGATGGTCTTGATCTTGCCCAATCCCGCTACCCCGACCTTGGCACGCTGACCGATCTCAGCCATCCACTCGCGCAATGCCGAGATGGTGATCTCACGACCGATGATCACCGCTGCCAGCAAGGCCATCAGCCAGGTCGGGTGGCGCTGAACAATCAAGACCAAGGCTACGGCCACGGCCAACTTATCGGCCACCGGATCGAGAAAGGCCCCGAACTTCGAATACATGCCGAAGCGACGCGCAATCCATCCGTCGAGCCAGTCGGTCAACGCGCCCAGGGCGAAAATCGCTGCAGCGGCCAGATTGGTCCACTTGTAGGGCAGATAGAACACCAGGACCAGGATCGGAATCGAAGCAATCCGGGCCAGAGTCAGTACGGTCGGCAGGGTGATCTTGATCCGATAACTCACGCTTGCTGTTCCCCCTCCTGCCCCATGCCTTCCTCGTCTATGCCGCGCAAAGCCGCGTAAATGCGGCGTGCCAGGGCCTCGTTGATGCCTTCCACTGCGGAAAGTTCCTCTACCCCGGCGGCCTTGACACCGGCCAGGCCACCGAAATGGGTCAGCAATGCCACGCGCCGCTTCGGCCCGACACCCTCAATATTCTGCAATGTACTCTGAACTCGCGCCTTGGCGCGACGACCGCGATGACCGGTGATGGCAAATCGATGTGCTTCATCGCGTACCTGCTGAATCAACTGCAGACCCAGCGACTGCGGCCCTGGACGTAGCTCTCGACCATCCGGCAGCACCAGGGTTTCCATGCCCGGCTTGCGTTCCTCACCCTTGGCCACACCGACCAGACTGAGGTTGGCGATTCCCAGTTCACTGAGTACCGAGATGGCCTGTTTCAGTTGTCCCATGCCACCGTCAATCAGCAACAGATCAGGTAGCTCGCCCCGTTCGGCGGCCTGGCGAAAACGCCGGCTCAGGGCTTGTTGCATCGCGGCGTAATCATCACCCGGCGTGATGCCACTGATATTGAAGCGTCGATACGCGCTGCGATCGGCGCCGTCAGTGCCAAACACCACGCAGGAGGCCACCGTCGCTTCGCCTTGGGTATGACTGATATCAAAACACTCGATGCGCTGCGGTGCCTCGGCCACGCCCAGCAAATCGGTGAGCGACTGCAGGCGCTGTTGCTGCAGCTTGCCGGAGTCCAGCCGGCTGGTCAGTGAAGCCTGCGCCGTCTTGCGCGCCAATTCCAGAAACTGTGCCCGGTGCCCGCGCACGCCATGACGAATCCTGAGCCGCCGTCCGCAGGTCTCGCCCAAGGCGGCTTCGATCACCTCACGCTCGGCAAGCTCGTGTTCAACCAGCAACTCGCGCGGCGGTGGAACCTGCAGATAGTGCTGAGTGATGAAGGCGGCCAACAGCTCAGGTTCATCGACCTCCGAGCCGATACTCGGAAAATAGCTGCGGGTACCGAGATTCACCCCATTGCGAAACGACAGCACGACCACGCAGGCCTGATAGCCACGAAGCTCGACGGCAATCGCATCGAGATCGGCATCGGCATGCTCAACAAACTGTTTGGCCTGTGCACCACGCAGTCGGGCAATCACATCACGCGCCTTTGCAGCCTGCTCGAACTTCAGCTCCTGGGCTGCCTCCTGCATGCGCTCGGTCAGCTGCTCGACCAGGGCGTCGCTGCGTCCCTCCAGGAACAGAGCGGCCTGACGCAGAGACTCGGCATAGTCAGGCTCACTGATCAAGCCGACGCAAGGCGCACTGCAGCGTCCTATCTGGTGCTGCAGGCAAGGTCGGGAGCGGCCACTGTAGACGCTGTCTTCGCATGAGCGAAGGCGGAACAACTTGTGTAGAAGTGCCAAGGTCTCGCGCACGGCATGAGCGCCGGGGTAAGGGCCGAAGAATCGTCCGCCGACCTTGCGCGAGCCCCGATAGAAACCCACCTTGGGAAAGGGATGGGCGGAGAAATGCACGAACGGGTAGCTCTTGTCATCGCGCAACAGTATGTTATAGCGCGGCCGGAGCGATTTGATCAGCTCGTTTTCCAGCAGCAGGGCCTCACCCTCGGTGCGGGTGATGCTGACCTCCATGCTGGCCACCTGACTCAGCATGTGGGCTATGCGCATCGAGGTTGGCTTGCCGGAAAAATAGCTGGCTACGCGCTTGTCCAGTGCCAGGGCCTTGCCGACATACAGCGCTTCGCCCGCAGCGTCGAGCATGCGGTAGACGCCGGGCAGGCTGGGCAGGGAGCGAGCGAACTGGCGCCCGTCGAAACCCACCTCATCCTGCTGTTCGCTTGGAGCACGACCCTCGGACATCACTCGCCAATCGGCAGTCGTCTCACCTGCGCCGAGTCGATCTCGATACGCAACACTTCATGGGCGTTGGTGTTGGCTACCCACAGTACGCCTTCACTGCTGGCGATGGCGGCTGGCTCACACAGCGAATAGCTCAGCGGCAGTCGGCGCAATTCGCCGCCACCCAGGCGCAGCGATCGAATCTGATTGTTATAGGTGTCGGCAATCCACAATTGTGGGGCACGCGAATCGAGGCAGAGACCAAGCGGGCACTGCAACAAGGCATGCTGGCGCGGTCCATCCTGATCGCCATAGTCGAACAGACCATGTCCGACCAAGGTGTGTACCTGACCGCCCTGCACATTGATGCCACGAATCGCTGACGAAGCTGAGTCAGCCACGTACAGCGTCTGTTGGATCATGGTCAGCGCTGAGGGCTGTGCCAGCATGGCGCGCTCACCGGCGCCATCGCATAGTCCAATCTGCCCGGTTCCGGCGACACATCGAATGCGCCGGACACCCTGATCGTACTCCCAGATCTCCTGACCACTGGCCATGGCGATATAGATCTTGTCGTGGTTGCCAACCAGCGCCCACGGGCTATCCAGAGAGGTCTTCAGAGGATCTTCGCCGACCAGATTGGCCGAAACTCCGCGCACGCCATTACCGGCCAGGGTATCGGTATCGCCACTTAACAATGACATCCGCCGCAATGCATGATTGCCCGCATCGGCGATGTACAGCGCATCACGGCTGAGGAACAAGCCACGCGGCCGATTGAAACAGGCTTCTGCGGAATTACCATCGACCAGACCCGGATTGCCGGTGCCGATCTGGCGCATGATGCGGCCATCGTGGGAGCACTCAACAATCCGATGGTGTGCGGTATCGGCGACAAACAAGCGCGTGGCATTCACTGCCACGCCAGCCGGAAACAGCAAGGGCAGGCGCGGCTCGGGCTTGGAACCGGTGGGCGCTGGCTGGAACACGCGGTCCTGCAGACCGGCCTGATCAAGCAGATCGCCGACCAGTTTTTCCAGCTCGGCCTTGATCGCATCGCCCACCAACAGCCGGCATAGCTGTTGAGTGGTGTCGATCACCACCACCGAGGGCCAGGCAGTGATCTCAAAATGCTGCCAAAGCAGGAAATTAGGATCGTGCAGCAAAGGCAGGCGCAAGCCCAGACTGTTCAGCGCCCTCTGCGCGATGCGCGGCTCGCGCTCGGCTTCGAATTTCGGTGTGTGCACCGCCACCAAGGTGGTGCTGTCGGAGAAGCGCCCCAACAAGGACTGCAGGTCAAGCAACACATTGTGTGCGTACGCCGATGAGGCGTTCCAGAATGCCAACAGCACGACTCGGCCACGCTGCTCGGCCATGCTGATCGGTTCGCTGTTCAGCCATTCCACACCTTCAGGGAATTCCGGTGCCGCCAGCGGTGGATTCATGCGCTTATTGTCCTTGCCTTCCTGGGTCGGTCCGTGCCGGCGCGCCCTGGGCGCAACCCGCAAACCCAATTATGCCGGGTTTAGCCAAGAACTCAGCAACTTCCGGGCCGCTCGGTCCAATAGATCGAAACATGCCTCGAACTCTCGCAGGCTAGCGTAGTACGGATCAGGCACCTCGCCGCGTGGATCAATGCCGGCCTTGGCAAGCAGCAGCTGGGCAGTCTGTGAGACCGGCCCCAAACGAGCTTGCAGCGCCTGCAGGTTGGCATGATCGGCGACCAGGATGCAGTCGAACCGAGCGAAATCTTCGGCCTCAATACGCCGCGCGCGCAGCTGTTCGATGTTCACTCCGCGCGCTCGCGCCGCCTGAATCGCGCGAGCATCGGGGGGCTCACCGACGTGATAGCTGTGCGTTCCCGCCGAATCGAACTCGATGTTCAGACCGGCTGCCTGGCTATGGTGACGCAAGATGCCCTCGGCCAGCGGGGATCGACAGATATTGCCGGTACAGACCAGCAATACGCGGCGTGGCACAGCCGCGCTCACCGTTTCGTCTCCAGTACCCGGCGCACCCGTTCGAGATCCTCAGGCGTGTCGACGCCGGCCGGCACGGCCACCGGGCTCAAGGCCACGGCCACGCGCCAGCCGGCCTGCAGCGCCCGCAACTGTTCCAGCGCCTCGACCTGCTCGAGCCAGGCCGCGGGCAGACGGGTGAATGCGTCCAGGGTGGCCCGACGGTAGGCATACATGCCGATATGGCGCAGCCAGCCCTCGCCCGGCAGGTTGACCCGATCGAGCTGAAATCGATCGCGATGCCAGGGAATCGGCGCACGACTGAAGTACAGCGCCTGTCCCAGATCATTCCTCACCAACTTGACGCAGTTGGGGTCGAATAGTTGTTCACTCGATTCAATCGGCCAGCCCAGGGTGGCGATCTCACAGCCCGACTGCACCAGACATTCCGCTACGCCGCGAATCGCGGCCGGCGGTGCCAGCGGCTCGTCGCCCTGCAGATTGACGATCACGGTGTCCTGCTCCCAGCTACACATGGACGCGCACTCGGCCAGACGATCGGTGCCCGAGTTGTAGCCGGCGGCAGTCATGCAGACACGAATGTTTTGCGCCGCCACCGCGTCCGCGACACGTTGATCATCGGTCGCCACCACGACTTCGCGCGCGCCCGCTGACAGCGCGCGATCCACCACATGAGCAATCATTGGCCGCCCAGCCAGACTGGCCAGCGGCTTGCCGGGCAGTCGACTCGAAGCGTAGCGAGCCGGAATGGCCACGACAAAATCAAGCGCTGTGCTCATGGTGAATCCTTCGCGTTGTGCCAAATCAGCCGCTGCAGCCGATCCATGATTTCATCATCCAGTTCCACCGACACCTCCAAAGCATACGCTTCGCGCGAGATGAGGGCGGCACACTTGACAGCGTCCTTGTCGGTGACGACCACAGGCGTGTCATCTGGCCAGCAGAAGTCGGCGGCCGAAAACGAATGATGATCCGGGAACGGATGGGCAATAACACGGGCGCCCAGCGATTCAAGACTGGCAAAGAAACGCTGCGGGTGTCCGATACCCGCGGCAGCGTGAACCTGCCTGCCCTGCAACCACTCCAGCGACTGATCAACTCGACCGCGCTCGGCATGGCGGCCAATGGCCCGCAATCGTCGCGGTCGCAAGCACATGCGGGCATCGATGCCGAGTTCCGGTTCGCCCGGATAGTCGCCATTGCAGATCCGCAGATCGCATTCAGCCAATCGCTGCGGGGCTTCGCGCAAGGGTCCGGCGGGCAGCAACTGGGCATTGCCCAGACCTCGCTCACCGTCGATCACAGCGATTTCGACATCGCGCGCCAGGGCATAGTGCTGCAACCCGTCATCGGCAATGACCAGGTCGATGGATGGATCTTCAAGCAGGGCCTGCACCGCCTGCGGGCGATACTCGGCCACCACCACGGGACATCCTGTGGCCTCAAAGATCAACTTGGGCTCATCCCCCACCTGTTGCGCGCTGCAGCCCGGGGTGACCCGCTGCAGGCCGCGCGATTGCCGCCCGTAGCCGCGCGACACCACACCCGGATGGAAGCCGCGCTGCTGCAGCTGTCGACACAGCGCAATCACCAAGGGCGTCTTGCCAACCCCGCCGACCGAAATATTGCCCACCACCACCACCGGTTTGGGTGCGCGATAGACCGGCTTGCGACCTTCCAGGTAGGCGCGCCGCCGGCGCGCCACCAACCATCCGAACAGCCTTGCCAGCCCCCGTAGCCAGAACTCCGGAGGCTCGCCGCCGTACCAGCGCCGCTCAAGCCAGCTCTGCAAACTCACTGCAGTTCCGCGGCGTTATGCGCATGGCTACTGGCCCTCGGATGCGGCGGGATCGCGAAACTGCAGGCGATGCAATTGCGCGTACAGGCCACCGCGACTCAACAGTTCAGTATGGGTACCTTGTTCGACCAGTCGCCCCTGGTCAAGCACCAGCACCTGATCGGCGTGCTCCACCGTAGAAAGTCGATGCGCAATGATCAGGGTGGTTCGATCCGGGATCAGGCGATCGAGTGCCGCTTGAACCAGTCGTTCAGAACGTGAATCCAGAGCCGCCGTGGCTTCATCCAGAATCAGAATCGGCGCATCCTTGAGCACCGCGCGGGCAATCGCCAAACGCTGTCGCTGGCCGCCCGACAGGCGGCTGCCCTTGTCGCCAATTTCCGCCTGCATGCCGTTCGGCAATTCGTCGATGAACTCGCTGGCATTGGCGATATCCGCCGCCTTTCTCAGCGCCGCCGGATCGGCCTCGGGACGGCCAAAGCCGATGTTCGACGCCACCGAGTCATCGAACAGGATCACCTGCTGGCCGACCATGGCGATCTGCCGGCGCAGATCGGCCAGCGCGTAGTTCTCCAAGGGTTGACCGTCGAGCAGGATGCGACCCGCGCTAGGCTCGTAAAAGCGTGGAATCAGGCGTACCAAGGTGGTCTTGCCAGACCCCGATCGCCCAACGATGGCGGTGACCGTGCCTGGCCTGGCGACGAAGCTGACCTCGCTCAGCGCGTCACCTTCCTGACTGGCGTAGCGAACACCCACCCGCTCAAACCGCAGCTCACCCTTGGCGCGAATCAAGGGATGGCCACTGCCCTCTTGCTCTTCCTCCAGATCGAGCACGGCAAAGATCCGCTGCGCCGCAGTGACCCCGCGCGACAGCTGCGATTGCACCGTGGTGATCCGCTTCAAAGAGGGCAGCAAGGCCATCATGGCAGTCATCAGCGATACGAACTGACCGGCATTGACTCGGCCGGCCTGCGCTTCACCACTGGCGACGTAGACGATCACCGCCAGAGCCATGGCGGCCAACAACTGCACCGTCGATGAGGACATCGCGCGCGTGGCCTCAACTCGGGTATTGAGCCCTAGCAGCCGATCTGCCTGCTCGCCATAACGCTTGAGTTCACTTGCCTGCGCCCCGTACAGCTTGACCTCCTGCTGAGCGTAGAGCGTCTGTTCGGCCCGGTGCGCCATGGTGCCGACACCGGATTGAATCTCACGATTCAACCGCCGATAGCGCTTGCCCACAGTCGACACGATCAGGGCAATCACCGGCGCGGCGACAAACATGGTCACCGTCACCTTGACGCTCTGACTCAACATAACGGCAATCAGGGCGATGATGTACAAGGAGTCGGTGACGACCACCTTCAAGGCATCGCTGCTCGCCTGCGCCACTTGTTCGGTATCGAAGTTGAGGCGCGACACCATCACCTGCACCGGCTCGGCATCGAAGCGTTCACCGCGCAGGCGAAGATATTTGGCCATCAACGCCTGGCGCAGATCCCGCACTACCGAGCGTCCGGCGCGCGCCATGCCGTAATCGGTGGCAAAGGTGGCGGCACCACGCAGCAGGAACAGGCCGACGATGATCAAGGGCAGGATGATGCCGGCGTCGGGGTTCTTGGCCACAAAGGCTTCGTTGATCAGCGGCTCCATCAGCTTGATGAAGCTGGCCCCACAGGCGGCGTCCAGCACCATGCCGACCAGGGCCGCCAGCAGCAGCGTCCGATAACGAAACGCGTAGCCGAGAAGACGCTTGTAACTCGGCCACGCCGGTGGCAGCGCGTCTCCCGAATCCATCGGTGAACCGCTCATGGTTGCTCTTTCTGCGCCTCGACCGTGGCGATGGACACCTTGGAGAACCCGAGATTCCCCAACACCGTCATCGCCGTCACCACACTTTGATGCGTGGCCTTGGCATCGGCGCGCAGAGTGACCGTTTGATCGCGCTGATCGCCCGCGACGCGCAGAATCGCCAGCCGCAGGCTGTCGGCATCCTGCTTCAGCACTTCATCGCTTCCGACATAGAAGCGGCCTTGCGCATCGACCGCCACGGTCAGGCCATCGCTGGTGCTGAGCTTCTGTTCGGTGCTGGCCTTGGGCAGGTCCAGCTGCACCGCGCTACGCTCATCGAAGGTGGTGGTAACGACGAAGAAAATGATCAGGGTGAACACCACATCGATCAGCGAGGTCAGGCTGATCTCGGGCTCTTCACGCATTCGGCCCGAAGTGAAATTCATCGAGCAACCCGCTTGCCGCGCGCCTGCGGCGCCTTCGGTGTGCCGGACTCGATGGTGTCGAGCAGGGCAATTGCCTGCTTTTCCATATCGATGGTGTACTCGGTGACCCGACCGCGCAGATAGCGATACAGCATCAACGCCGGGATCGCCACGCACAGGCCAGCCGCCGTGGTGACCAGGGCCTCGCCAATGCCACCGGCCAGGCGGCTGGCATCACCCACACCGGACTTCAGAATGCCGAGGAACATCCGGATCATGCCGAACACCGTGCCGAGCAGCCCGAGCAGGGGCGCCACACCCGCCACGGTACCCAATGTGTTGAGAAAGCGATCCATATCGTGGGCGACATGGCGCCCAACGTCTTCCACCCGTTCCTTGATCTGCTCGCGCGGCTTATCACGCGCTTCCAGCGCCGCGGCCAGCAGCTCGCCAAGCGGCGAATTCTGCCGCAGCGCATCGAGGTGCCCGGGGTCGAGGCGACCAGTGGCGGCCCACTCGCGCACCTCATCGCCGAGGGTCGGCGGCAATACACTCTTGCGGCGCAGGGTCCACAATCGTTCCAAGGTGATCGCCAGAGTCAGCACGGCGCAGGCCAAGATCGGCCACATGACCCAACCACCCGCTTTGATCAGCTCCCACACGAGTTCATGCTCCTGTCGTTGTCTTCCATGGCTCCCGCGCAGCGGGCGTCGCGAAGTGTAACCCGGCTGCGCCGACGATCGTTCCGTTGCGATCGACTATCACGGTGGCGGTCGGCGCCAGAATCGAGCGCGCTGACGCCGCAGTTCAGACACTGCGATTGCGCCTGCTGGGCCCCAAGCAAGCTCGATCGCGCCGCTGTGCGCAGTATTCAGCAGGGGAATTCGCCTGTTCTCTAGCGCGTCCAGCACCTCGATGGCCGGGTGCCCGAACGGGTTGTCAGCCCCCGCAGCCACCACTGCCAGCCGAGGATCGACGGCATCCAGGAATGGGCTGCTGGAAGAGTGCTTGCTGCCATGATGGGCCAGCAACAGGATGTCGGCCGCCAACAGCTCGGGCATCCGCTTCAGCAGCCTCGATTCGATCACCGCGCCGATATCGCCGGGAATCAGCATCGACCGGCCATCGGCGGTCAGGCGCAGCACGCATGAACTGTCATTCCCCATCTCGGGAAAGTGAATGGGCGGATGCAGAAACTCAAACTCCACGTCGTCCCAGCGCCAGCGAGCGCCGGCCTGACAGGCGCTGGCCGGCGCGCTGCGCTTCGGTTCACCGGCCAGCGTCGGCACCGGACCGAACAAGGCGCGCAAGGTAGCCAGCCCGCCTGCGTGATCGAGGTCGCCATGACTGACGATCAATAGATCGGGCGCCGATCGCTGCTGGGCCTGCAGGGCCGGAACCACGGTGCGTTCGGCCGCATCACTGCCGGAACGGAAGGCCGGGCCGGTATCGTAGAGCAGGCTGCGAGAGTGGGTCTCGATCCAAACGGCCAGGCCCTGACCGACGTCCAGCACCTGCACCCGCACCGCGCCTGGCGCAGGGCGATCAGCCGGCGGCCACGCCAAGGGCAGCAACATCAGTAGTCCTGACCCACGCCATGCAAAGCCGCGTGGCAGCAGGAGCAGACATATACCCAGCACGGCCAGCAACAGCGATGGCAGGCTGGGCTCAGGCCAGACCGATGCCGCCCCCGGCAGTTCCGCCGTCCACTGCACGAACGCCCAGCCAGCGGCCATCAGACGCTCGAACAAGGCGAACACCCAGGTGGCGAGCGCCGGCCAGAGCAGACTGACCAGCCCAACCAGGGCCAGCGGCACCATGACGAAGCCGACCAGGGGCACCGCCAACAGATTCAGCGGCGCCGCAATCCACGACGTCTGGGCAAAGAACACCACGCTCAGTGGCAACAGGCCCAACGCCAGCACCCACTGCGCGCGCAGCAGGCTGCCAGCCCAACGCCAGGGCGATTCAGCCAGCTGAGGCAAACACAGCATGAGCCAGAAAACGCCCGCGAAGGACAACCAGAAGCCGGCCCCTAGCAGGGCCATCGGATCGATCAAGGCCACCGTCATGGCGGCCAGCGCCAAGCCCTGCCAGGGATGCTGGCGGCGCCGCAACAGCACCGCGGCGAGAAACACCGACAACATCAGCAGGGCCCGCTGTACGGGCAGGCCAAGACCGGCCAGTCCGGCATACGGCAGGGCAAATGCCAGGGCGCCGAACGCCGCCCACAGTGGTCGCGGCAGGGAACGCGGAGCGAGCCGACTGAGACCGCGCAGCAACAGCGCCCCGAGCCCGGCCAGCAAGCCGATATGCAGGCCGGAGATGGCCAACAAGTGACTCAGGCCGGTCTTGCGCAACACCAGCCAGTCCGATTCGGTCAGGCCGCGCGTATCCCCCAGGGTCAGCGCACGCAGGAACCGGGCGCTACCGACCGCCGCGGACCGATCGATGCGTTCGGCCAAGTGCCAACGGAGCCTATCGAGCCGAAAATCAGCAGGCGGTAGGGACTGGTGCAGCTTGCGCACATAGCCGACGGCTGCCAGACCGCTCTGCACCGCATAGCGTTCGAGGTCGAAGCCGCCTGGATTGACCTGACCATGCGGCCGGCGCAGGCGTAACTGCACGCGCAGACGATCGCCTGGTAGCCAGCTGGGCGGCGGCGTGCCGTACCAGCTGAGTCGCACCCGCTGCCCCGCCCAGGGGTCGTCATCGCCAGCGGACCCTTCAGTGCGCAGGATTCGGGCGTCGAATCGCAGGCGTTCAGCATCACGTGCTGGCAGATCGGTCAGCTCGATGTCGGCGTTCAAATCACAGGCTTGATCAGCGACGACACATGGCCCGGCTGGCAAATCAACCCAAGGAGAATCCAGCATGGCCTCGCGCATCTGCCAACCCGCACTCAAGGCCGCCAGCGAGGCCCAAAAGGCCAGCCGAAGCGCCGTCACTGCCAGACCGGAGAGTGGATCCTGGCCTGCGCCTTGCTCCGCCCGACGCTTGCACAGCCACTGCAAGCAAACAGCCACGCCGCTCAGCACCAGTGTCAACGACGCCATCTGCCCGCGATTCGGCACCGCAGGCAGTTGCAGCATGGAAACAACCCCGAGAACCGCAGCAGCGCCAGCGACGGGATCCAGCCGCAACCACAGCGGCCAGCCGAACCAGCGCGCTAACACCCGGCTCAGTCGCCCGGCCGCAACGGACGCAGTCCGCCGCCATCAAGAACCAGAATCCGGTCACAGCGCTCGGCCAGACTGCGATCGTGGGTCACGATGACCAGGCTGGTGCCAATCTCCCGGTTCAATTCACGCATCAGTTCCAATACGGATGCTGCGGTCTTGGCATCGAGATTGCCAGTCGGCTCATCGGCCAGCACGCAGGCCGGGCGGTTGACCAAGGCCCGCGCGACCGCGCAACGCTGGCGTTCTCCCCCAGACATTTCGCCCGGTTTGTGCTGCAGTCGTTGCTCCAAGCCCACCCTCACCAACAAATCGCGCGCCCGCGACTCGGCCTTCTGCTTCGACTGGCCGGCAATCATCACCGGCATCATCACGTTCTCCAACGCGGTGAACTCGGGCAGAAGATGGTGGAACTGGTAGATAAAGCCCAGGGACTCATTGCGCAGGCGACCACGCGCGGCATCCGACAGCGTGAACATCGACTGACCGACCACGCTGACTTCACCGGCGCTGGGACGATCCAGCCCACCAAGCAGATGCAGCAAGGTGCTTTTGCCGACGCCGGAGGCGCCGATGATCGACACCATCTCGCCGCGCTCGATGCGCAGGCTCAACTCCTTGAACACCGGCGTGCGCAGCTTGCCCTCGCGATACTCCTTGGCCAGCCCGCGGGCCTCGATGACCGTGTTCATTGACTCACTCATAGCGCAGGGCCGCTGCCGGATCGACCCGCGATGCACGCCAAGCCGGATAGATGGTGGCCAGCATGCAGAGCACAAAGGCGATCAAGCCGATCTGCTGCAAATCGGCGGCGCGCATCAGGGTCGGAATGCCACCGGTGATGTAGTACACATCCGAAGGCAAGGCTTCGAAACCGAAAGTGTCCTCGAGAAAACTGACCACGGTTTGCAGGTTGGCGGTGAGCAGGATGCCGCCGAGCAGGCCGCTCAATACACCGACGATACCGATTGCCGTGCCCTGCACCACGAAGGCAGCCATCACCTGGCGCGGGGTCATACCCAGCGTACGCAGGATCGCAATATCGGCCTGTTTGTCGGTTACCAGCATGACCAGGGACGACACCAGATTGAACGCCGCCACCGCGACGATCAAGGACAGGATGACAAACATCACCAGCTTCTCGGTCTTGATGGCGCGAAAGAAGTTGGCGTGTTCTCGCGTCCAGTCGCGCACCTGATAGTAACCGCCAAGCTCAGCACCTAGGTCCTGGGCCACCGTCCACGATTGGAACATATCATGCAGTTTCAGCCTGACGCCGGTGACCGAGGCACCGAAACGCAGCAGCTTCTGTGCATCTTCCATGTGGATCAGGGCGAGCCCGAAATCGTACTCCTGGGCCCCCGCCTCGAACACGCCAACCACGGTAAAGCGACGCATCTGCGGCAATGCGCCCACCGGCGAAGCGCGAAATTCCGGCACGAACACAGTGACCTTATCCCCCAGGCGCACGCCTAGATAGGCGGCCAATTCGATACCGAGCACGATATTGAATTCGCCTGCGCGCAATTCCTCGAGACTGCCGGCCTTCATCTTGCTGGCGACCTCAGAAACCTTGGGCTCCTGATCCGGCAGGATGCCGCGCAGCAACCCCCCTTGCGTGCG
Source organism: Pseudomarimonas arenosa (assembly GCF_014841215.1). GTDB lineage: Bacteria > Pseudomonadota > Gammaproteobacteria > Xanthomonadales > Xanthomonadaceae > Pseudomarimonas > Pseudomarimonas arenosa. Next base: position 9,071 of record NZ_JACYTR010000008.1, on the reverse strand, counting down.
CAGGCCCTGCAGCATCGCCTCGCGCTCGACGAACGGCGCCGCGCCGCTGACCCGTTGATCCTGCTCGGCCAAATCGACCGCGCGCCGCCAATCTTGCAGCGGCTCGCCGGCACCCGCCACCGTCGCGTGCGCCACCATGCCCAGAATCCGACTGCGCAACTCCTGCTCGAAGCCATTCATCACCGAGATCACGGTGATCAACACGGCCACACCCAGGGCGATGCCGACCATCGACACGGCGGAAATAAACGAAATGAAGTGATTGCGCCGCTTTGCTCGGGTGTAACGCAGGCCGAGCGCGAGTGAAAGTGGATGAAACATGGTGATCCGAATTCTTGAGCGGCCAAGATTACACGCTTTGCCCGGCCTCCGGCTTCATCAAGGCCAAACAGCGATGCAAGCGGCGCTGGTCCTCACGTGATAGCAGCGAGGGCAGTAGCAGAAAGCCCCGCGTCTGCCGCTGGTCGCGAACCTGCAACAGCAACAGCGGACCAAACTGCCGTACTCCGGACCACGGCAACCAACGCTGAGTTCCCGCGCCGCCATCACCGCCCCCGACTTCCAAGGCATCGGGGACGCGAAGACGCAGGTAGGTCCAGTTCGAAAGCGCCTGGCTGTGGCGACGATTGAGTACACAGATTCCGAGCCACAGCAGCCACACTGCCCAGTGATTGATCGCACTGAGCCCGATGGCGGCAGCGCTCAGTGCAGCCACCAGCAGTTCGGCCGACCAAAGCGCAACCAGCATCGACCGCGACTGCTCAAGGCGGCAGCTGGAGTAGTCGTTCAACCATGCCCCGCAAAGCTGGATCGTCGACCGGCTCGCGGCCCATGAACCAACGCCAGAGTTTGTCGTCTTCGGTAGCCAGCAGTTGCTCGAATCGCGCGCGTTCTTCGGTGCTGGCTTCGAACCAGCACCGATCCAGATAGCGTTCCATCAACTGATCCAGTTCGCGCATGCCGCGCCGGCAGCGCCAGCGCAACCGACGCAGCTCGGCAACGGGATCAGACAAGCTTGGTGATCCTCCACCACAGTCGCCACAACGCTGCAGGCACCCGTGCGGTGATCGCCACGAAGGCGAAACAAAGGGTCATGGTGCCACCGCCCAGGATCAGTGCCGCATCCTGCAATGCGCTGGTATCAGGTGGGGCTTCGCCCAACCACCAGGCGCGAATGATGCTGTAGGGAATCAGGGCCACCAGTGCACAGAACAGCAAGGCGAGCAACCGGAAGAACGGCCGCGCATGAGCGCCGCCCCGGTCCTCTGGATGGCTATTCTCGAACGCAGCTCGCAAGCGTCGACGAATACTCATCCGCGCCGCTGCAACATCAGCTTCTTGATCTCACCAATCGCCTTGGCCGGATTGAGACCTTTCGGGCAGGTGCGCGCGCAGTTCATGATGGTGTGGCAGCGATATAGGCGGAACGGATCTTCCAGATCATCCAATCGTGCACCGGTGTCTTCATCACGCGAATCGATGATCCAGCGATAGGCCTGCAACAGGATGGCGGGGCCGAGGTAACGGTCACCATTCCACCAGTAGCTCGGGCAGCTGGTGGAACAACATGCACAGAGAATGCATTCGTACAGACCATCGAGTTTCTTGCGATCTTCCGGCGACTGCAGCCGCTCGCGATCCGGCGGCGGTGCGCTTTGCGTGCGCAGCCAGGGGCGGATCGACGCATACTGGGCATAGAAATGGGTGAGATCAGGCACCAGATCCTTCACCACCTCCATATGCGGCAGCGGATAGATCGGCACCTGGCCACCCTTGCAATCATCGATTGCCTTGGTACAGGCCAGCGTATTGGTGCCGTCGATATTCATCGCACAGCTGCCGCAGATGCCTTCACGGCATGAGCGCCGGAAGGTCAGCGTCGGGTCGATCTCGTTCTTGATCTTGATCAGCGCGTCCAACACCATCGGGCCACAACTGCCCAGATCAACTTCATAGGTATCGACGCGCGGATTGGCACCGTCATCCGGATTCCAGCGGTAGATCTTGAAGGTGCGCACCTTGCCCTTGGCATCTTTTGCCGGGAAGTGCTTGCCCTTCTGGACCTTGGAATTCTTCGGGAGGGTGAACTCTGCCATGGCTGCTTAATCCGGGATTCGAGATTCGGGATTCGGGATTCGAAGGCGGGACTACCAGCGCTGCTGCGAGCCCCGCATCCCGGCTCTTAATACGTGCGGGCTTTCGGCGGCACCACATCGACATCCTTGGTAAGGGTGTACATGTGTACCGGTCGATAATCGATCTTGGTGTTGCCGGCCTCATCAATCCAGCACAGGGTGTGTTTGTGCCAGTTGCTGTCGTCGCGGTCCGGGAAGTCTTCGTGCGCGTGAGCGCCGCGAGACTCCTTGCGGTTTTCCGCCGACACCATGGTCACCACCGCCTGCGACAGCAAATTCTGCAGCTCCAGGGTTTCGATCAGGTCGGAGTTCCAGATCAGGGAGCGATCTTCCACCCGCACGTCGGCAAATCCAGCGTGGATCTTGCGAATCTTCTCCACACCCTCGCTCAACGACTGGCTGGTGCGGAACACCGCTGCGTGGTTCTGCATGGTGCGTTGCATCTGGTTGCGCAGTTCGGCCGTCGGCGTGCCGCCCTTGGCATGACGGAGCTTGTCCAGATTAGCGATGGCCTTGTCAGTGGCTGAACTGGGCAAGGCTTTGTGAATCGAATTGGGCTTGATGGTTTCGGCGCAGCGGTTCGCGACGGCGCGTCCGAACACCACCAGGTCAAGCAACGAATTCGACCCCAGCCGGTTCGCGCCATGCACCGAAACACAGGCAGCTTCACCGATAGCATACAGGCCAGGCACCACCGAATCAGGATTGCCGTCACGCAAGGTGACCACTTCACCGTGATAATTGGTCTGCAATCCGCCCATGTTGTAGTGCACGGTCGGCAACACCGGAATCGGTTGCTTGGTGACATCAACGCCGGCAAAGATCTTGGCCGTTTCAGCGATACCCGGCAGCTTTTCGTGAATCACTTCCGGGCCAAGATGCATCAGTTCAAGGAAGATGTGGTCCTTGTCCGGGCCCACGCCGCGACCCTCGCGAATCTCGATGGTCATCGACCGACTGACCACATCGCGCGAGGCCAGATCCTTCGCATTCGGCGCGTAGCGCTCCATGAAGCGCTCACCGTTCGCGTTGCGCAGCACGCCACCCTCGCCGCGCACGCCCTCGGTAATGAGGCAGCCAGCGCCGTAGATTCCGGTCGGATGGAACTGCACGAATTCCATGTCCTGCATGGGCAGACCCGCACGCAGCGCCATGCCGCCGCCGTCGCCGGTACAGGTGTGGGCCGAGGTGGCCGAGAAGTAGGCACGGCCGTAACCGCCGGTGGCCAGGACCACGCCCTGAGCGCGAAACAGATGCAGCTCGCCCGTGGACAAGTCGATGGCTAAGACGCCTCGGCAGGCGCCCTCCTCGTCCATGATCAGATCGAGCGCAAAATACTCGATGAAGAAACGCGCATCATGCGCCAGCGATTGCTGGTACAGGGTATGCAGAATGGCATGACCGGTGCGGTCGGCTGCTGCACAGGTACGTTGCGCGGTGCCCTTGCCGTAGTGGGTGGTCATGCCACCGAACGGCCGCTGATAAATCTTGCCGTCTTCGGTACGCGAGAACGGCACACCGTAGTGCTCCAGCTCGATGATCGCCGGAATCGCTTCGCGACACATGTACTCGATGGCGTCCTGATCACCCAGCCAATCCGAGCCCTTGATGGTGTCGTAGAAGTGAAAGCGCCAGTCGTCCTCACCCATGTTGGCCAGCGCGGCCGAAATGCCGCCCTGCGCCGCCACCGTATGAGACCGCGTTGGGAAGACCTTGGTGATGCAGGCGGTGTTGAGACCTTTGGCGGCCAGTCCAAACGTTGCCCGCAGGCCAGCGCCGCCAGCACCCACGACCACCATGTCGTACTTGTGTTCCTGAATCTTGTAAGCGCTCATATCCCTTAGCTCTAGCTGGCGATGGCGATGCGTGCAACGGCGATCAGTGAGGCCAGACTGGCCAGGGCGCAGGCAAACATGATGGTCACTTGCAGGGTGACCTCGAGCCAGCGCGTGTGGATGTAGTCCTCGACCACCACTTGCAGGCCCAACTTCGCATGCCAGAACAGTGACAATACGAAGGTCAGCATCAAGGTGGCGTTCAACGGCTGCGCCAGAGTGCTGCGTACCGTCGCATAGTCAGCTGAAAGCAGGCAGACGGCGGTGATGACAAACCAGGGCGAGAGCAAGGCCAGGGCGATGGCGGTCAGGCGCTGTAGCCACCAATGATGGGTACCTTCCTTGGCCGAACCGAGGCCTCGGGCGCGGGCAATTGGATGCCGGAGACTCATGCGGCACCTCCGGTGAATGCGACAAACCACAAGCCGGCAGTCAGCGCGATGGTCAGCACCCAGACCGTCCAGCCGGTAGCGTATACCTTGGGGATCTCGTAGCCATGGCCCATGTCCCACCACAAGTGGCGCAGGCCATTGAGCAGATGATAGATCAGGCAGGCGCTGAATCCGGCCAGCGCCACCTTGCCAACCAGGGTGTTAAGCAGGGCCGTGAAACCGGCATAACTTTCTGCCCCGCCGGCCACCGCCACCAACCAGGCAGCGACCAGAAACGCCCCCACCGCAAGCGCCACACCCGTGGCCCGGTGGAGGATCGACATCACCATTGTGATCTGCCAGCGATAGACCTGCAGATGCGGCGAAAGTGGGCGTGCGTGTTTGCTAGTACTCACCGGAGTATCTCGCTCGTCAATTGTGTAAACCAGACATCCATCCGCCGCTTCGGAACGGCACGATGAGAAAATCAAAAATCGATGCAGCGACCGTTCTTTTCCCAGTCGCCGAATCGGGTGGGCTCAGGGCCTTCGCGGCCACCGACCTCGACAGGCCGCTCAGAAACGCCGTGCGGCGGCTGCTGACCGTCGGCCGGAAGCTCCGCCGCTCCCCTTTGGTCTTCCCGCTCTGTCATCATGACCCCGCTCCAGACGCGCTGAAGCGTAATACGCAGCCCCCCTTCGAGCAAGCAAAAACCATGATTGACGCAGTCTACTCCCTTGATGTAGCGGCATTTCCGCTGCCCTTCGACACCGTGCAGATCAGCGGCGCTGACGCCGCAGACTTCCTGCAACGTCAACTGATGAATGACGTTCGGCAACTGCGCCAGGCCGGCGATTCACAGTGGACCGGCATGTTGACGGCCAAAGGCAAATTGATTCACCTGTTCCTGCTACTGCGACTCGACGATCAGCGCTTCGCTGCCATCTGCCCCGATCAGGACGGCGCGGCCCTTATCAGCGCGCTTCAGCGATTACTGTTTCGCAGCAAGCTGCAGATCCAGGCGATGCCGGAGGCGCAGACCTGGTTTCAGCCAGTCGTCGCCTCGGCCAGGTCGGGCATGACGCTGAGCTGGGACGGGCAACGATCGCTGACCTGGTTTGAACACGCCCCGGACCTGACACCGCCGGATGCCGCGGCACGGGCAGCCGCCGAGGCGGCGTGGCAACTGGCCGATCTTGAGGCCGGTATCGTGCGCTTGCAGGACGCCAACCGCGACCAGTTCACGCCGCAGATGCTGGGATTGAACCGTCGCCACGCGTTCAGCCTGAACAAAGGCTGCTACCCGGGCCAGGAGATCGTGTCGCGAACACATTTCCTCGGCAAGGCCAAGCGCGGGCTGCAGCTACTGGCACATACCGGCGAGGTTCAGTGCGGAGACGCCATCCTGCACCAACAACGCGAAGTCGGCAGCGTGGTGTCCAACTCGGTGAATCATCAGGTGCTGGCCGTTCTACCGCTTGAACAGCCTGAACCGCTATCAAACCCACTTGCTGCCTTCACGTACTTATCACCCACTTGGTCTGCAGGCTAGCATTGCGGAGCCGATTCTCAGGCGGCCGCGCCGTACCCGGCGCTGGCCGCTGAAGGCGTTGGCTTTGAAGCACATTTCTGCTATAGCACGAGTTAAACAAAGGGAGGAACGTCATGAGGCACATCGTTGCGAGTGGACTCTTGGCGCTGGGCTTGGCTTCGGCTACTTGGCAGGCCCGGGCAGACACCTACACGGTGACGGTTGAGCCCTCCTATCCGCCCGATCAGGCCGCCGAAGTCTATCAACCCTTGTTCGACTACCTGGGCAAGGAAACCGGCCACACCTTCAAGATTCTGGCGACCCGCAACTACCACTTCTACTGGCGTGACTTGCGCCAGAGTCGGCCCACCGACTTCGCCTTTGAAGAAGCACACTTCACCGACTATCGCGCCAAGCGCGCAGGCTTTGAACCGCTAGCGAAGAAGACCGAGCGCGCCGTGTTCGTGCTGCTGGTTTCCGACCCCGAGTTGGCCGACGCCGGCCTCAACGCCCTGGTCGGTCGCCGCATCGTCTCAATGCCGGCGCCCAGCATGGGCTTCGCCCTGGCAGCCGAAATGTACAAGAACCCCATTGCTCAGCCCGAGATCAGATCCGAGGCCAGCACCTGGCGTGACGGCGTCGAGATGGTGTTTTCCGGTGACGCCGAGGCCGCCATGGTACCCGTCCATATTGCAGACCAATACCCGAACCTGGTTGAGGTCTCGCGCTCGAAGGATTACCCGGGCGCCGCGTTTTCTGCTGGCCCGACGGTACCGGATGAGGTCAAGGCCGCGGTCAAAGCGGCCTTGCTGAAACTGAGCGACGACCCCTCGGCGTTCGAGATTCTGGCCGAACTGGGCGCCACAGGCTTCGTCGAAGTCGCGGAAGGCGAGTACGACGGCCAGGAAAAGATGCTGGCGGCGTTCTTCGGCTACCGGCCGCCACAGTCAGTCGAATAGCGCGGCACTTCGCCGGCCGGCACTATACGCCGGCTTTCACCTTGCTAGCGCCGAACGCCGCCTGCAGCTGTTCGTAGGCCGCGCGCTGCTTTTCCGAATGCGCTGGCGGCGCATGTACTTCGATGATGACGATTTCATCGCCCGATGGGTCACCCGGGAGGGTGGCCGGCAGGCCGCGACCGCGTAGTCGCAGGCGCTTGCCAGTATCGCTGTTGGCCGGCACTCGCAACTGCACCGGACCGCCCAGGGTCGGCACGGTCACTTCGTCGCCAAGCGCCGCCTGCCAGGGCGTCAACTTGAGCTTCACGCGTACCTCCCGGCCCTCGACCTCGAACTGCGGATGAGTACGGTAATTGACATCAAGCAGCAAGTCGCCGCCACCACTGGCCTGTCCGGCCAGCCGAATCTGCTGGCCCTCCAGGATGCCCTTGGGAATGCGAACTTCGAGCACGCGTCCGCGCACTGAAATGCGCTGCTTGCCGCCGGTGTAAACGGTTTCCAGATCGACCTCGATCCTGGCCTGTTCTTTGACCGGTTGAGCGGAAGCAGGCGCCTCACGCTTGGCGCGCCCGAACAGCGACTCGAAGAAATCACTGAAACCGGCTCGGGTGCCGGAAATGTCATCGTTCCAGTCGAAGCCAAATCCGCCCCCCATGTCGGGCGGCGGACGGAATTCCTCGCCAGCGCGAAAACCCCGGCTGCGCATTTGATCGTAGGCCTGACGCTTGGCCGGGTCACGCAGGGCCTCGTAGGCCTCATTGATTGCCTTGAAGCGCTCTTCCGCGCCAGCTTCCTTGCTGACATCCGGGTGATAGCGTCGCGCCAGGCGGCGGTAGGCCGCCTTGATTTCGTCGGCACCGGCATTGGGCTTGACGCCAAGGGCGTCGTAGTAATCCTTGAACTGCATCGTAGGTGTCGGCCACAGGCTGTTGGGCCGCAGGAGCCGCGGCCTTAAACCGCAAGACTACCGCAAGCGGCACGCTGAGACCGGGTCACATGACCCGGTCTGCAGATCGAAGGCCCCTAAACTTAGTCGACGTTAATGCTGATTCGTCGCGGCGTCGTTTCCGGGCGCTTGGGGATGCTGATTTCGAGCACACCCAGCTTGCCACTGGCAGCGATGCCGTCCGGGTTGGCAGTGTCAGGCAAGGCAAAGCGCCGATAGAAGGTGCCGTGCGTACGCTCGATCCGCGAGTACTGGCTGGTTTCCTGATTCAACGCCTTGCGCTCACCGCGAATCGACAGGATGCCTTTTTCCATGTGAATCTCGATCTCGCGCGGATCGACCCCGGGGACATCGGCCAGGATCACGAAACGATCCGGTTCTTCGCGAATATCCACCCGCGGCACCCACTGACTGGTCACCACATTGCTCTGGTCGTTGTCCGGCTCGCCGAAGAATTTCTCCATCACCTGCTTCAGTTCGTCCTGCAATGCGGGTTGCAGGGCCCAATGCGAAAAACGCGTCATTTCGAGTCTCCTGGATGGCACGGCCAGCTGCCGTTCTGTGAACAAAAGTGGCGCCTCACCGGCAAATTTCAAGAGCCCTCCATTCGACTGGAGGGTCCCACGCGACGGCTTCCGGTACCATCACCCCTCCCTCTTCCGAGCAGCGCAAATGAGTATTCAAATCGGCGACACCCTGCCCAAGGCGGATCTGAACTACCTGCAAGACGGCGTCAAGACGCTGTCGACCGAAGACCTGTGCAAGGACAGCAAGGTGCTGCTGTTCGCCGTACCCGGTGCATTCACCCCGACCTGTTCGGCGCGGCACTTGCCGAGCTATGTCGAGAAGATGGATGAGTTTCGCCAGCGCGGGGTCAAGGTCGCCTGCATGGCCGTCAACGATGCCTTTGTCATGAGCGCCTGGGGCAAGCAGTCGGAAGCGCCGGCTGATCTCTACATGCTGGCCGATGGCAATGCCGAGTTCACCAAGGCTCTGGGCCTTGAACTTGATGCCAGTGGCTTTGGCATGGGACTGCGCTGCAAGCGCTTCGCGCTGTATGCGGAGAACGGCGTGGTCAAGCAGCTCTGGGTCGAGGCGCCCGGCGAGTTCAAGGTGTCGGCAGCGGACTACGTACTGAGCAATATCGGCTGAAGCCGGCAAGGCCCTTTAACCCGGATATTTCATGAGGTCGCGCCGAAAGATCCGGCAATTCCAAGCGGGGCGAGAGTTTCGACCGATGGTGTTGAGATAACAGAGTGTTCGCGATCTTTCGGCGCTGGCACGGCCCTCATTC
>NZ_JACYTR010000079.1 GCF_014841215.1 Pseudomarimonas arenosa | reverse complement strand
CGGTAGCGGGTTACCCGCCTACACCCCGACCGGCATGCGCTGGAATCGGTGACCGGCTTGGCGTGGAATCACTGACCGGCATGCCGTGGAATCTGCGACCGGCATGGCGTGGAATACGCAGGGGCTGAGGTGCAAGGGGAGTTGGACGAATTTCAGTGTCATGGGGGTTCGCCTATGGAGGGTTTCACTTCACTTGGCCTTTGATCAGCTGTTCATGCGATCGCCAGCAAGGTAGGGCGGGTTTCTAACCCGCCGCTTTGTTGTCGCGATTCGCCGAAATCACTTGCTTCACGTGATGAAGTCGAATGTTTAGAGTGGCGCGATTTGGCGGTGTCGTGTGTTCCCCTGGCGGGTCAAGACCCGCCCTACTGCCCTGGCCCGCCATCGCTACACCAAACACAGCGACGACGTGTCGAGACCCTTATCCCGGTCCGGCCGACTGTACACCGCTGCCGAACAACCTGCTTAACACTCGCTTTAGCGCACGCAGACTTTCGCGCAGCAGGCGCCACAGCTTGGGCAGCAGCCAGATCACGATCAGCATGAAGGTGATCAGCATGGCGACGAACAGCCACGGGTGTTGCCAGGCCAGCCACAGGCCAGCCAACACCAGGCCGTCTTCGCTGAAGCTGGCGAACCAGTTGCTGAAGGGCTCGGGCGAGTGATTGATCGCCGCGCGCGTGCCGGCCTTGGTCAGATGGGTGCCGGTGACGATACTGCCGCCAATCAGGCCGGCGGCGATCTGTGCCGCAGGACCGTGGTCACCCAGTGCTGCAATTGCCAGCGCGGTACCGCCGGGAATGCGGATAAAGGTATGCAGTCCGTCCCAGACCGAATCGAAGGCGGGAATCTTGTCGGCCAGAAACTCGCCGAGCAGCATGCCGCCGGAGGCGTACAGCACCCAGTCGTGCGACAAGGTGGCGAGATCGCCCGGCAGCACGATGTAGCCAAAGCGTTGCAGCATGCCGGCAAGAAAGACGGCCGCGTAGAGGCGGATGCCGCTAGCCCAGGCCAGGCCGGCGGCGAGCACGAATTCGGTCATCAGATCCATGCGTTAGCGCTCGGGCTCAGTCACTGGCCCATCCTTGCACAGCCCGGGCCTGGCATCCAAGCTGGGCCTTGCACATCGATTCGCGGAGGCAGCATGGCAGACCTAGTGTTGATTGGCCGGCAGAGTTCGCATTACACCCGGGTGGCGCGCATCTTCGCCCTTGAGCTGGGGCTGAGTCCGCGCTTTCAACCGATCTATCAGTTGATGAGCACGGATCAAACCTTGTTTGGCGATAACCCGGCATTGAAGCTGCCGATTCTGATGATCGACGGCCAGCCGCTGTACGGCACTCTGAATATCTGCCGCCAGCTGGCTCGCGAAGCCGGCGCAATGAACGAGATCTATTGGCCGGAGTTGGCAGGCAGCCTGCTGCAGATGAATGCACACGAATTGGTGGCGCATGCCATGGCTGCCCAGGTCGAAGTGGTGGCACACGAGTTCGTGCAGCAACGACCGGCCGATGAGGTGTCGAGCAAGCGGCGGCATAGCCTGCTGGCAACCCTGGCTTGGCTCGATAGCCGCTGGCCCGAAATCACCGCCGGACTGCCGCCGTGCCGACTCAGCTTTCTCGAGACAAGTCTATTTTGCTTGTTAAGTCACTTTCCGTTTCGCAATCCGATTGATCTTGTTCCCTATCCGCGTCTGAACGCCTTTTCCGAGCGCTTCGACCAGCGGCACTCGGCCGCCATCACCGCCTATTGCTTCGATCAGCCAGCCGCCGCCGGCTAGCGGCCCGCAATCGGTTCCGCGCATACTCAGGTCAAGGCGATCTCGCGGGGAGGGTGTGTGCGGCGGGTTTTCTTGCTGGGCGTGTTGCTGATCAGCGGAGCGTTGCCTGCCGCAGAGCGCGTGGCGCCCGGCAGTCATTACCTCAGTTTGCAGAACTACGGTCTGGAACATGGGCTGTCACAGCTGGCGGTCAATGCGATTGTCGAGGATGAACAGGGCTTTCTCTGGATCGGCACCCAGGAGGGCCTGAATCGCTTCGATGGTCATCACTTTCAGGTCTATTACGATGTCCTGATCAATGACGCCGGCATCCGCACCAGCAGTGTCAATGCACTGCTGGTCGAAGATCAGGACCGCTTGTGGATAGGCACCGACGATGCCGGTGCCGCACTGCGCGATCTGCGCAACGAGAGCCAGACAGCGCTCCATCACCCCGATTTGACCCGCAGCGCCATTCGGCATATCGCCAAGGCTGCCGAGGGCGGCGTCTGGCTGGCGATGGAGGGCCAGATCGCGCATGTCGATGCCGAGCGGCGTCTGGTCTACTCCAGCAATACGGTGGTTGATGTGGTTGGCCTGGTCAGCATCGAGGCAGGCGCCAGGGCATTCGCCTTGGATCGGCACTGCGGGCTGTGGCAGCTGTTGCCGGATCGCGCCGACGCCTTGCCCAGCCCGGCCACGGAGGGCGCCCGCTGCGCCGGCCTGCAGGCGGATGGCGAGCATCTGTGGCTGGCTGCCGCCGACGGTTCGGTGATCAACATTGATCAGCAGGGTCAGGTGCTGCAGCGTCGGCAGGCTGGCACCAAACGGGGGCAGTTGGTCGATCTCACGGCGATGCTGATCGACCAACAGCGCCGCCTCTGGCTGGGTTTTGCCGACGGCAATCTGATCCTGGCCGAGCTCGACCAGCCCTGGACGCCGCAGCCGGTGATGTTGGATGAGCCGCTGCAAAGCGGCATCGCGGTGATCTTCCAGAGTCGCGCCGGAGTGCTGTGGATCGGCAGCAGCACGCGCGGGCTGTTTCGCGCCCGTCACCTATCGGCGGCGGTGCGCCGCGATCTGCACTCAGCCATCGGTTTCGCCGCCCTGCCACAGCGCAGCATTCGTGCCATCTTCGGCGACCACTCGCATTGGCTGGTCGGCACCGATCAAGGCCTGTACTGGCGTCCGGTTGATCAGTCCGGATGGCAGATGGTCGACGCCATCGGTGTCACCTCGATCCGCAAGCTGCTGCCGGCCAGCCAAGGCGGCTGGTGGGTGGGCAGTCATCGCGGCGTCTGGCATTTGTCGCCAGACGGCGAGGCCCGCCGACTACCCGGCTCGGTCGATGCCCAGGTCACCGACCTTTTGCAGGAAGGCGAACAGTTGTGGGTAACCACACGCCATGGGTTGCTGCGTTACGTCGACGGTCTGCCGCTGGCCAGTCCGCTGACCGACCGCTTGAGCGGCGTGTTTCTCACCGTGTTGATGCGCGATTCGGAGGGGCGGCTGTGGCTGGGCAGCGACGATGCCGGGGTGTTTCGGGTCGCCAGCGACAACACGATCGAGCAGCTCACTGTCGGCAACGGTCGGCTCAGGCAAAACTCGGTCTGGTCGCTGCATCAGGACGCCGCGGCGATCTGGATTGGCACCTTTGGTGGCGGCCTGAACCGGATCGATCGAGCCAATGGAACCATCAGTGAAGTGCGTCGGCAGGAAGGTTTGACCAATGACGTCATCTATCGCATCGAGCCCGACCAAGGCGGAAACCTGTGGTTGAGTACCAACCGTGGCCTCAATGTGTACCAGCCGGCCAGCGGTCAGGTGCGCGTATTGATGCCGGGTGATGGCTTGCGCAATCGTGAGTTCAATAGTGGCGCAAGCTTTCGCGATGAGCAGGGGCTGCTGTACTTCGGTGGAACAGAGGGTGTTGATGTGATCGAGCCGGTGGCGCTGGAGGCATCGAGTCCGATGGCGCGGCCGGTGTTCACGTCGCTGCGCCTGCTTGGTCGGCGCGGTGGCAAGCTGACTGCCGCTGATGGCCACCAGCAGCTGCAGCGCGACCTGGTCTACGCCGAGCAAATTGAACTCGATCATCGCGACAGCGTGTTCGCCATTGGTCTGGTGGCGATTGAATTCAGCTCACCGGAAACGGCGCGCCTGCGCTATCGCATCGAAGGCATCGACAGCGATTGGGTGCAGCTCGAACAGCCCAGGACCGAGCTGATGTTGAGCTATCTGCCGGCGGGCGAGTATCAGCTCGAAGCGCAGGCCGCCGGTCATGTCGGTGAGTTTGCTGCGTCGCGGACCTTGCACCTGACCGTGGGTGCGCCGCCCTGGCGGCAACCCTGGGCTTATGCCGCTTATGGGCTGATGGCCCTGCTGGCCATGCTCTGGATGGCCAGCAGGATTGGCGCCAGCGCGCGCATCAAACGTGCCCAGATCGCGACGCTCAATCGCACCGTGGCCGAACGCACTGCAGCGCTTGAACATGCCAATCAACTGCTGCTGCGCAGCAATCAGGAGTTGGAGCGGGCCAGCCGGGTCGACCCCTTGACCCAGGTGTCCAATCGGCGTGATCTGCAGCGCTGGTTGCACGAGCAGGCCGCACAGTTGGCAGCGAACGGCGGCAGCGATGCGCATCTGCTGTTCTGTATCGTCGACATCGACGATTTCAAGGCGATCAATGATCGCCATGGCCACCAGGCCGGTGACGAAGTGCTGGTGGCCTTGGCCGGGCGTCTCAATCAGCTGTGTCGCAATCAGGATGTGGTGGTGCGCTGGGGCGGTGAGGAATTCCTGATCCTGGTGCGTAGCACAAGCTTTCCTGATGCGCCGCGGATCGCCGAGCGGCTGCGCAGCGCCATCAACGATAAACCCTTTGTGCTGGAATCCGGGCTGAGTCTGGCGGTGACCTGTTCGGTCGGCTTTGCACCCTGGCCGATGTTGCAGAGTGCTCCTGACGCCAGCAGCTGCGAGCAAAGCATCAATCTGGCCGATCGCGCCCTATATGCGGCCAAGGCGGCCGGCAAGAACGCCTGGGTCGGTCTGCTGCCAGATACCGGCCTGACGCGCGCCGCCTTGGCAGCGCTGTGTTCTGGCGCCACGCCTGAGCAGCTGCCGCCGGGCAGCCTGCGCTATCTGCACTCTTCAGAACAGGCGCCCGAGCTGCCACATGGTGTGCACGAATGGCAGTAGTAGCCCGATCTTAGCAACGAGCTTCGCCCGCCGCCCTCACTCACAATCCGCATTGCCCGCAGGTAGGGTCAGTCGTACCAGGCTCTGCTCGCCCGCTGCCCAGCCGGGTTCGCTGGGTGTCCAGCGCAGGACGGCCTGATCACAGCTGCTGAACTCAAGCTCGGCCTCGCCCCAGGGCAGGCGTTGGACGTCGGCCGGGGTCATCTCATCGCCAAAGCCGGTGCCGCGCGGACGCTGCAGACTGAAGCGCCAGCGCCCAGCCGAGACCTCACGTTCGGCAGCGCCGATCATCCAGGCCGGCCGGCCCTGCGGATCGTAGCTGTACCAGATCAGCACGCCGCGACCGAGGTCGTCGACCTGAAACTGAATGCCTTCGCCGGGCGCCGCCGGGCCACGGAACCAGCTGCCGCTGTAGCGGCTTTCGGCGCTGGGCTGCGGCGGCTGGATAAACACCAGGCAATGGCTGGGGGTGCGTGCGTTGACCGTCAGCTGGATCAGGCTGCGCTCGCCAAGCTGCCCGTCGGCACGGCGGTAGCGCAGGCTGCCCTGGCCGTAGGGCCCGTCGCCCTCGCCGCAGCGATCGAAGGCCAGGGTCAACTCGCCCCAGCGCTGACCCTGCACCGCGGCCGGATCAAACTCGGCGCCGAAGCGGGCGCCGCGATAGCGATAGGCGTCAGCCACATGGATGCCATCGGCACTGATTCGACCGCGGCCGACGATCCAGGCTTGCTGGTCATCGCTGCCGCTGTCGGGATAGGTGTACCAGGTCACGGTGGCGTCCAGGCCGCCTGGTAGCACCTCGACGATCCAGCCCTCGCCATCGAAGGCGGGATCGAACCAGGCGCCGCTGTGATCGGCATTGACCTGATCGTCGGTGGCCGGGCGGGCGCGAATACGGCTGCTCAGTGGAGCAACCTGGTAGTCGGCGTCGTAAGCGCAGCGCTCGCTGCCAGCGCCCGCCTGACAGCGCGATTGCAGCTCTGCCACCGTCGGCCGTTGTTCGCTGTCGATCCAGTCGCGCAGGCTGCTGAACGCCGCCAGCAGCTCGGCTCGGCTGAAGCCGCAATGCGAAGGCGCGGCCTCGCGCACAACCGCGCTCACAGCGCTGCTCGTTGCCTGCCCACTGGCCTGCAGCAAGGCATCAAGATGTTCAGGGAAGACCAGCTGATCGCCGTCGGTGTGCACCGCTAGCACCTTGGTGGCGCCCCAGCGGCCGGTCAGATCGGACACAGCGCCCAGTTTCACTGCCGCCAGCTGATCACGCTCGACCCGACGGATCAATTGGTTAGCGTCGGCGTCGCCGTAGTCAATCGACGCATTGCCGAGCCCGTGAAAGCCATTGAGCTTGCCCGGCTGGCGCACCAGATCGGATAGCGCATACAGGGCATAGCTGAGCTGGATCTTGAGAAAATCATCGCTGTTCACGCCGATCAGCGCCTTTAGCCGCGCCTTGCGCTGGCGCTGGGCCTCGGTATCGAAGATCGCCGGTTGAAACAGGCCGGTGCACTGACGGATGCGATTGGCGGCATTGGCCAGGGTCAACAGCGCGTCCGGATCATCGATATTGGACAGACTGCTCGGAATATCACTGAGATTGAGCAGCCAGGGCAGGGGCTCGGCGCCACCGGGCAGGGGCGAAGCGGGGCAGACGGCATCGAACAGCAGCCGCACATCAAGGGCCTGATCCCAGGTACGGGCACCGCCAGCCACCGGGCAGGCGGCCAGCACTCCGGCCGCCGGACGACCGGCAGCGTGCAGGAATTCGGCCGTCTTCAGACTGACCAAGCCGCCCAGCGAGCCGCCAAAGACAATGATTTCGCCCGGAGTGCCAATCAGCTGGTCGACCTCGGCCAACAGCGCCAGCTGGGCGCGTTCGAGGTTGAACATCGCCCAGCCGCCTTGGGCGTAGCTGCCGGCGGCGAGCGCATAGCCCTGCTGCAGCCAAGCCTGACGCACCTCTTCGTCCGGCGCGGTGGCAGGCGCGCCGGTCGGATCGGGGGGGCGCAGATCAAAGCCGTGGTTATAGATGATCAGGCGATCACCCGACTGCCAGCCAGCGGGTCGATCGATCTGAAACCGGCCCAGTTGATCGGGCAGGCTGCCCTGCAGGCGGGTTTCGGCCCGTGCCGCGAGTGTGCACAGGGAGGACAGGACGATAAGGAGAAGCACAGATGATGGGCGCATGCGCCAAGACTAGCGCCGATTGGGTGAATCAAGGCCAAGCCCGTACTGCGGCCAGCCAGCGGCGTTTGGCTTGCGGGCTCCAGCGCTTCAGAGTACCGTCCGACCGTTTCCCTGATGCGGATTGTCCTATGCTGTACCAGCACGTAGCCATTGCCTCGGTAGCTCACGTCGACGCGCCGGTGCGTCTCAGCTCGGCTGAGATCATGAGTCGACTGCAGCCCACCCTGGATCGGCTCGGCATTCGCGACAACCTGCTTGAAGACGTCGCCGGCATTCACGAGCGGCGCATCTGGGACGGCCCGGTGCAACCCTCGGATGCCGCCACCATGGCCGCGCAGAAGGCGCTGGCCGCCAGCGGCGTGCAGCGCGAGAACATTGGCATCCTGATCAACACCTCGGTCAGCCGCGATTTTCTTGAGCCCTCGACGGCTTCGATCGTGCACGGCAATCTCGGCCTGGCCGACACCTGCCAGAACTTCGATGTCGGCAATGCCTGCCTGGCCTTTCTCAACGGCATGGATATCGCCTCACGGATGATCGAGCGCGGCGATATCGACTACGCCCTGATCGTCAATGGCGAGACCAGCAATGAGATCGCTGAGCGCACCATCCAGCGTCTGTGCGGCCCGGACGTCACCGCCGAACAGTTTCGCAATGAGTTTGCCTCCTTGACCCTGGGCTCAGGCGGTGCCGCCATGGTGCTGGGGCGCGCCGAATTGCTGCCCAACGGACACCGCTTCCTCGGCAGCGTGACCCGGGCCGCCACCGAATTCAGCCACCTGTGCCGCGGCAACATGGATCGCATGGTCACCGATACCCGCACCCTGCTGGTGGAGGGCCTGAAGCTGGCCGCCAAGACCTTCCAGGCCGCCCGTGCGGCGATGGGCTGGGTGGCCTCTGAGCTGGACGAGTTCGTGATCCATCAGATCAGTCGCGTGCACACCGCCGCCATCGTGGATTTGTTGGGCATCGATCCAAAGAAGGTGCTGAACGTATTCCCCGAACACGGCAACATCGGCCCGGCTTCGGTGCCGATTGCGCTGTCCAAACTGGCCGAAAGCGGCCGTCTGCGCAAAGGCCAGCGGGTCGCCCTGATGGGCATCGGTTCGGGCCTGAACTGTTCGATGGCTGAGGTGGTGTGGTAGCGGTTTCGACCTGAGGCCCAGCCAAACGTGGGGCGGGGCGTGATCTGAGGTCTCCCGCTTTTTTGCCTAGTTTGTCGCGTCGAACAAAGCCAGGATCAACAGCAAGTAAGCAACAGCTTTCAGTCTGCCCCTCGGGCAGCCCGAGTCACTTTCTCTTGCGTCCCCAAGAGAAAGTAACCAAAGAGAAGGGGCCCGGGTCCAGCACGTCGCTTGCTGTGCCAAGCGCCGTGCCCTGCGCTACTCGCCAAGCTCGGGCCGGCGCGAACTCGGCCATCCATGGCCTCAAACAGGCGCGCCTTTCCTCCGAGCCTGGCTGCGTGGCTCGGCGCTGTACACGGGAGGTGCGCGCTTCCCCCTTGGACCGCCCACCATTCCGTTCCGCGCCCAGCGCACGAAGTACGAGCGGTGCGGCCAGGATGGCCGATCAACGGGTCCCGTGGGAACGCGGCACGTGGGGGACGAGAAGCCTGCAGGGGCATGCTCTCCGACATCCTCAATCCGAATCGGCCGATCCAGACCCGCCGCTTCGACACGCAATGCAGAGCGGTGGGTCAAGGCCCGCCCTGCGTGTTGCTCAGACCATAACCCCACCTCCGCAGCCAAGCTGTTAACCTCCGCGGGTTCTGTCTTGCGGAGAGTGACGCGTGCGTTCTGTTCTGAGCTTGTCGATTGCGGCCCTGTTGATGGGCCTGTCCGCCCCGTCTTCGATCCAGGCGCGTGCTGCGCAAGAGCTGGATTGGCGCGCCGAACTCGATCAGATCATGGCCCATCCGGATTGGATCGGCCCGTCGGTGGAGGCTCCGTTCTGGTCGCTGGACGGCGGTCAGCTGATCTACCAGTTAAAGCGCAACGGCAGCGGCGTGCGCGACTACTGGCAGGTCGATCTGGCCGAGGGCAAGCCGGGCAAGCTGGCCGATGAGGCCCTGGCCGAGCTGGACGGGCCAAGTCCGGTGTACGACAGTGTCGGCGAGCGCGCGGCCTTCGTCCGCAACGGCGACATCTTCGTCCGCAATCTGGTCAGTGGGGCGCTGCAACAGCTCACCCGCACTGCCAGCGCCGAATCGGCACCGCAGTTTTCCCTGGATGGCCGCTGGTTGAGCTGGCGTCAGGGCAGCAGCTGGGAGCGCCATGACTTCCAGCGCGGCCTGACCGAGCCGCTGGTGGAACTGAAGGCGGAGAAGGATCCAGCCAGCAAGGCACTCGATCCGCTGGCCGAAATGCAGCTGCGACTGATCGAGACCCTGGCTCGCGAAAAGCAGGATCGCGAAACACGCCATGCACGCGAGCAGGAGCTGCGCGCCGCCGATGGCAGTCGCGCCGCGGCGCCGATCTATTTGGGCGAGGGCATCGAGATCATTTCGATCAGCCTCTCACCCAACACACAGTTTGCCTTGGTGGTGACTGAGCCAAAGGGCGCCGACAAGGGCCGCGCTGGCAAGATGCCGAAGTACGTCACCGAAAGCGGTTACGAAGAATTCGAAGACGTGCGCACCCGGGTCGGTCGCAATCCACCCCTGGGTCAGGGCTTGAAATGGGTCAATCTGAGTAGTGGCGAAGTGATCGAGCTGGCCTTGGATGGCCTGCCGGGCATTGCGCAGGATCCGCTGGCCGAACTGCGTGCCGCGGCCAAACAGGAACCACTGAAAGGTCCACGCCCGCTGCGCGTCGATGACATCGTCTGGAATCGACAGGGCGATCGCGCAGCGCTGATGCTGCGCGCGGTAGACAACAAGGATCGCTGGATCGCCAGCAGCGCCATCAGTCAGCCGGCGCTGGCGGCGCGTCACCGGCTCACAGATCCGGCCTGGATCAACTGGAACTTCAACGACTACGGTTGGCTGCCCGACGGCCGCACTCTTTGGTACCTGTCAGAAGAAACCGGCTACTCGCATCTGTATCGTGTCGAAGACCGCGATCGGGCCAAACCCAAGGCGCTGACCCGGGGTCGTTGGGAAGCGTCTTCAGTGCGCTGGACACGCGAGGGTGAGACCGCCTACTTCATCTGCAATCGCGACTGGCCGGGCGACTACGAGGTGTGCAGCGCTTCGGTCGATGGCGGACGGGTCAGCGAGGTCACTGCGCTCGACGGCGTCGAGGACTTTGTGCTGTCACCGAATGAGCAGCGCCTGGCCTTGCGTGCCTCGGCCCACCACACGCCGCCGCAGCTGGTCTTGCACGATATCGCCGCCGACCAAAGTCGCTGGCTCACCGATACCCGCAGCGAGCAGTTCAAGGCGCGCAGCTGGCAGGCACCCGAATACGTCCAGGTGCCGTCAAAGCACGGTGCCGGAAAGATCTGGGGCAAGCTGTATCGGCCCACGGCCATGGAGCCGGGCAAGCGCTATCCGATCGCCCTGTTCGTGCACGGTGCTGGCTATCTGCAGAATGTGTTTGCCCGTTGGCCGAATTACTTCCGCGAACAGATGTTCAACGAGCTGCTAGTTAAGCAGGGCTATGTCGTGCTCGATCTCGACTATCGCGCCTCGGAAGGCTACGGCCGCGACTGGCGCACGGCGATCTACCGACAGATGGGTCATCCGGAGCTGGAGGACTATCTCGACGGCATCGACTACCTGGTGAAAGAGCATCAGGGTGATCGTTCGCGGGTCGGCATCTATGGCGGCAGCTACGGTGGATTCATGGCCTTCATGGCCCTGTTCCGCGCGCCTGACGCCTTCCACGCCGGCGCTGCCCTGCGCCCGGTCACCGACTGGACGATGTACAACCACGAGTACACATCGAACATCCTCAATACGCCGCAGCTCGATCCCGAGGCCTACAGGAAATCCTCACCGATCGAATACGCCGATCAGCTCAAGGGGCAGTTACTGATTGCTCATGGCATGATCGATGACAACGTGTTCTATCAGGACTCGGTGCGCCTGGCGCAGCGTCTGATCGAACTGAAGAAGGGCGGCTGGGAGCTGGCCAGCTATCCGCTGGAGCGGCATGGCTATGTGCAGCCGGAAAGCTGGTATGACCAGTACCGTCGCATCTTTGAATTGTTCGAGCGAACGCTGGCGCCGCGCTGAAGGCCTCCAGGATGGAGGTCTCAGCAGCCTGCTAGGGCCGGGCACCCTGCGCACGATCGGATGACCGTGCGCAGGCCTCACTTAGCGGATGCGGGCAAACACCTGCGGAACGTTGTTCTCGATTTCAGGGTCGCGGCCAACGATTGACCCATCGCAGAGTTCGACCTTGATCTCGTAGTGGAACTTGCCGCGCGGATTGGACTTGGCCCGATTGATCGCTGTCCACGCTCGGCCATCCTCTGACTCAGCCTCGATTTCCTTGAACACGCGTCGGCCCGCACGCTCAAAGCAAACGCCGAGGATGCGTTTGATGTCGGTGTTCTCATCCTCCAGATACCACTGCACGATCACCTTGTCCGAGCGGATATCGACGCAGACCGGCTCGGCGTAAGGGGCGCCATCTTTGAGCTCAACCTTGATCCTGTAATCAGCAGCCATGTGACCTCCTGTGGGCAGTTGCCGGGCGACACTAACATGAAACTTGGATCTGGATCTTTCGATCGCAGAGACTGCGGTGGCGACGCTGTGCTGACGACGCCGTGCTGTCTCAGAGGAGCGGCGGAAGGCCGACCTCGCGCGGCAGGATTCGCTCAGATACCCCGGCAGACAGCAGACTGCTTAGCAGGGCGGTGGCTTGCTTGCGCTGACCGAGCCGGTTCCACAGGCGTGCCCGCAGCAGGCTGAAGTCCAGGCCGTGCTGCCCATCGATCACCCGTAGAGCGTCGCGCCAGTGCCGCTCGGCAGCGGCCGAGTTACCTTGGGCGCTGGCCTGGTCACCCAAGGTCAGCTCCCACAGCGTTTGTGCCAGCAAGCGCGCCGGTGCGTGTTTGTCGTCGATTGTCTGCTCCCGCAACAAGGCATGCAGGCGTGGGTTGGCTTGTTCGGGGAACAGTATCTGGGCTGTCGACTCCAGCGGCAGCTGCAAGCCGACTCGCTCCGACGCCGGTTCGATGTTGGCTGCGTCAAGCTCCTCGCTGCATTGCTGCAGAACCGCGGCGCCGCGTTGTGTTTCCTGCTGTTCGGCCAGCAGGCTGACCAGTCGCTTGCAAGCAGTGACGTAATCATTCCACTTCGGCAGGTTCTGCGGATCGTTCAGCGCCAGACCACGACTGATCGAGTGGGAGACCCGGCAGGCATCGATCGCTTCGACGGGCTGACCGCTGAACCACAGACCACGACAATGAAATCCGGCGGCCTTGGCAAAGCGCTGCTGGTTGAGTGCGTTGTCCGATTCGCTCTCGCTCAGGCCCTGGGCAATTGCAAACTCCGCCGCATAGAGTTGCGCCGCACGTTGATACTGGCCGGACTTTTCGGCCAGATAGCCAAGCTTGTTGTTGGCATTGGCCAGCATGCGCAGGTGAGCAGGCGAGCTGTCTTGCCGCTGTTCGAGCAGGTGCAGGTAGCGCGTGTAGTAGTCACTCGCGGCGTCGAGGTCACCAAGCTGTTCGTACAGTGAGCCGAGATTCGACCAGGCATAGCCTTGCTCGCGGGTCCAGGTGTCACGGCTGCCCAGGCCAGCGTCGAGCATGCGTTGGGCGGTGCGCTCGTACGCCTGAAAGAACGGCGTAGCCTCGGCCACGTCACCGCGTTGCCAGGCCACATAGCCGGACCAGAACTCGGCCTGCGCCTTTTCAAACGCGTAGCTTGGTTCTCTGGGGTCGAGCGCGTGCAGCTGGTTGGCCAGCTTGAGCGACTCTGCCATCGCTTCGGCGGCCTGCGGGTAGCGACCCTGCTGGGCCATCACCTCACCGAGCTGGTACAGGGCTTTCACCCGGCTTAACAGTTCGTTTGGCGTGAGTGACGAGGCATCGACCGTCGCGAAATAATTCTTGGCGGCGTCACCCACGCCGTCCAGCACATCCAGTCGGCCCAGCTTGCTGAGCTTGCCGCGCAGATCGTTGAGCATGAAGGAAATCAACTGCTCGGCCTGATCGCGGCGCGCCTCGGCCTCGCGGCGGGCGTCCATCGCCTGCTTGGCGGCGTAGCCCACCAGGGCCAGCACCAGGATCAGACTGCCGCTCAGCCCCAGCGCCCAGCGCTTGCGCCGTTGCGCCTTGATCAGCGCCACCCGGTTGGCCTTGGCCTCGGACTCCGCCTGACGTTTGGCGGCCAGGCGCCGGTGGCGTTCTGGCAGGGCGCGCAGGTCGTGGGCGACCCGGGCGGCACTGGTCGGGCGTCGCATGGGGTCGCCGTCGACCAGACTGGCAATGTCCGCGGCCAGCAATTCGTCCTGGATATCGCGCTGCCATCCCGGTGCCAGGGCCTTGAACTGCCCGGCAGCCAGCTCATACAGCATCACGCCGAGGGCATACAGGTCGGCCTGCATGCTTGCCGCCTTCCCCTCCAGCAGTTCCGGCGCCATATACAGTTGGGTGCCAGCGGTGGGGCTGGCGTGCAGGGCTTCGGTGAAGCCAGCCATGGTGATGCCGCGAGCCAGCAGCTGGCCGCGGTCGGTGATCAGGCCGATGCCGAAATCGGTCAACACTGCCTGCGGTGTTTCGCCGCCACGAATCAGCACATTGGCCGGCTTGATGTCCTTATGCAGCACCCCCACCGAATGGGCCGCGCCCAGCGCATCGGCGACCTGCGCGACCAGCTCGATGCGCCGCTGTAGCGGGATGGCCTGCAGGCCGCCGGCGGCCTCGGCGTAGCTCAGTAAGTCACCGCCTTCGACGTATTCGATCTCCAGGTAGAACGGCGACTGATTGAGTTGCCAGTCGAAGATCTGCGCGATGTCCCTGCGGTCGCCAATCGCCTCCTTGATCAGACGAAACACCGTGACCTCGCGCTTCAGCGAACGCAGGTGTTCGGCATCGTGACAGAACTTCAACACCCGACGATCGCGGCTCTGGCCGTGTTCGATCAGCCACACCTCGCCGAAGCCGCCACTGCCGAGTTTCTTCACCAGACGCCACTGCGGCCGCTCCGGCACCGGCAGGCCCGGCCCCGGACGCCAGCCCAGCAGAAGGGCCTCTTCATCGCTGACTTCGCGTACTGCCTTGTCGCTGTCCGGCGGCCGATTCAGCGGTGCCTGACCCGGCACGCCGACCTCGAACACTTCGATCGGCTCGTCCATGCCTTTCAATCGGTAGCAACCGTGCGCCACCCAGGCCGGGGACAGCTCGCTGAGGTCGGTGCCGGCGCGTCTGGCAGCATCAAAGGCCCGCCGACTGAGCAGGGTCTGACCGCCCTGCGCCAGTGACATCAGTCGCGCGGCCACCGGTTTGGCCATGCCGTCGACTTCCAGTGGTTTGGCGCCGCGGGCGATATCGGCCTGCTCATTCGGATGCAGGAACAATTCGCCCTGATGGATGCCGACCCGTGCCCGCCACTGCACCCCGCACTCGGCCGAGAACTCGCGCAGCAAACGGTGATAGTGCAGGGCAAACAGCACGGCATCAGCAGCGCGGGCGAACAGCAGCAAGAAGCCATCGCTCTTGTCGATCTCCTGGCCGTGATGCTCGGCCAGCAGATCGCGTGCGCGTCGATCATGCTGCAGCTGCAGCTCATGCGCGCGGGCATCGCCCAGCTCGGCCAGCAGACGGGTGCTGTCAACCAGATCGGTGATCAGAACACTGCGCTGTTCAACAACGCTTGGCGACGGCATGCGATGCGAAGGCCAGAGAGGGGCGCGCGGTCATCTTCACATATCGAACTTGCTATTCACAACGTCGTCGCGCCCGGCGCTTGCATACCGCAGTAAGCTAGGACGCTCGGTGCAAGTGGTGCAGGCAATGCTCGACGAACGCACCATCATGGTGGTGGCCATCGTGGCGCAGGTCTTGATGGCCTTGCTTGCCCTCGCCTTGCGCCGTTCGCAGCGCGAGTTCGCGCCAGGCCTGAGCCAGTGGGCCGCCGGCCTGATCATGATGAGTATCGGTGCAGCGATCACCCTGCTCAATGCCGGCAGTCTGGCGCGCGGCAGTCTGGCGCTTAGCAATGCGTTCTATCTTTCCGGCATCGGCCTGCTGGGCTTTGGACTGATGCGCTTTCTGCATCGGCAACCCAGCGTGCAGCGCTGGCTGCTGACTACCCTCGCGTTCTTCCTGGGTGGCGTGTGGCTGAGCGCCAGCGCCGATCAGTCGCCGTGGCGGATCTCCCTGTTCATGCTGCAACAGGGCGGGGTGGCCCTGCTGGCGATCCAGGCGGTGTTCCGCCATCCCGACGAACGTGGTCTGCTTGGTGCGCGGGTGATTCAGGCCGCCATGGTCCTGCTGTTGCTGGCGGCCAGCTTTCGCGCCGGGTTGGCAATGCTGAATCTGACCTCGGTGCGACTGCTGGCCGGCAGCCCGGTGGTGTGGTCATTCCTCGGCGCGGTCAGTCTGGCTCAGATACTGACCACCATTGGCCTGATTCTGATGACTGGCGAGCGGGTGCAACGGCGACTGGAGCAGCTGGCCAGCCACGATTCACTTACCGGCCTGCTGACCCGCGGCGGCTTCAATCAGTTTGCTCAGCAGATCCTTGCGACAGCCAAACGCGAGGTTAAGGAGGTCGGTTTCCTGATGATCGATATCGACCACTTCAAGCAGATCAACGACCGCCACGGTCACGACATTGGCGATCGCATACTCAGCGCCGTGGCACAGCGCATCGACGCCGGATTGCGCGAGATCGACATCGTCAGCCGCTATGGCGGCGAGGAGTTTGCCGTGCTCCTGCCGAGCTCCAATGCGGAGCAGACCCGCGCCGCCGCGGAGCGACTTTGTCGGGCAGTTGCACACAGCAGGTTCGACGTCGGGCACACGCAACTGGCGGTGACAGTCAGTGTCGGGTTCACCAGTGCGCGGCCCGAGCAGGCCAGCGTTGAGCAACTGTACGTGGAAGCCGATCAAGCCCTGTACGCGGCCAAGCGCGCTGGGCGCAACCGGGTGGTTGCGGCAGGACAGCTGCCCGGCCGCATTGAGAACGGCATTGAGACGGGGCAGCAGAAGCAGAGTTGATCGGCCAGGAGCGGCCGTTCGCGACCAGGTCTGCCGATCACCTTCGCTCGATGGACGCGGTCGCCAATCGAATCGCAATGCTAAGGCTGTCTTCTGGAGCCGCTTGCGTATCCGGCGCGACGCCCACGCCCTCCCAGTCCGACTTCGTAACCGGATTGATATTCCTGTACGTAGAGAACCGGCCGATGAAGTGCTGGTCGATCGGAAGCGAACCAACAAGGTGAGCAATTCCGTTGGTTCCTTGCCCCACGGTCTTCGCCTTTCCGAAACTCTGCAAGGCGTAGGTAAACAGCTCGGCCGCGTTTTCCATCTCTATCCAATAATCGAAGGCTTTTGCCTCGATGCCCTGGTCTCTCAACACTGAGAGCGGGCACTCAAGGACGTTGACGTCTTCAGACCACGTTCGCTCGGCGTTGGTGAAGCCGGCACGCGTAGCGCTGCCCTCGCCGAGGTTATCCGTTGACGGTGTGGGTGTGACGGGGGCTGGAACGGAGGACTTGCTTCGAAACCAGGTAAACATGAAAGCGCTTTATTCACCAACAGGTGCGGGGCCGAGAATGCCTGTTTGCATTTTGCATCCAGCCCAACGCTCAGGGCTATGCAGCTCGCTATCGGCTTCTGCCAACGCGATAGCTCAATCTCGGCTGCCCGGGCATCAACCGTGCTTGCACCCTAACGCACCTGCTGTGGCAGCATGCGCGCGCCTGGCGGACGCCTGCGTCGGCGCCATACCAGCATTGCGCAGAGCATGGCGATCGTGGCGCTGGTCACCAGTGCCGGTAGGGTGTACGAGCGGGCCAGTCGCTTGATCTCTTCGCCCGGGCGCGCGAGGTCGATCGGCAGTGCCTGATCGGTCAACGCTGCATCCAGGCTGTCACCTTCGCCATCGGGCCAGAATCGCATGGCCGCCACGTTACCTTGCGCATCACGCAGCACTTGCAGGCGGGTGAAACCATCCGGATACACGAACGTGTCATCGGCGACCGCGGTGAGGGTGTAACGCGGCCCGCCAGTGCGCTGGGCAGTCAGCATTCCGTCGATCACCCGCAGCTCGCGCGTGGCCTCGACGTCGACGCGATACACGCCTTCATACCGGCCGAGTACGGCCGGGTCGATAACCACGGCCGTGACCGGTGGATAGGGCGCGCCCAAGGCAGCGGCAGCCAGACGGCGCGCCAGCGATTCTGGATCCTGCACCCCGTATGCGGTCTCGCTGTTCTGCAGCACGGCGACGGTGATATGCGCCGCCGGCACATACATCAGGTGCGAGGTGAAGCCAGGGATGCCCCCGCTGTGCTGGAGCGCCGGGTTGCCGCGCACAGTGGTGGTCCCGATGCCGAAGCCATACCCGGGCTCCTTCGCCTTGCCGATCGGCGTGATCATCCGTTTGTAGGTCGCAGGTTTAAGCAGCTGCGCCTGATGCAGGCCCCGATTCCAGCGCGCCAAGTCGTCTACGGTCGATACCAGCGCGCCCGCGGCGTGAGGTTGAGTCATGCTGATCCCCGGGGGAGGCGTCAGATTCGGGCCGTCCACGATGTACCCCTTGACCTGGCGAGCGACGATCGCCGGGTCTGCCCCATAGCCGGTGTCCTGCATGCCGAGGGGCTGGAACAATGCCCGCTCGAGATAGCGGTGCCATGGCTCGCCCGTGGCTGCCTCGATCACGGCACCCACGAGCACGTAACCCGAATTGTTGTAGCCCCACGCTTCGCCCGGCGCGAAGTCCGGAGCTGCGCGCTTGAAGTAGTCCACCATCTGCTCGGTGGTGAGATCTCGCCGGATCCGCTCGCGCCAGGTCCCGGGCATTTCGGTGTAACTCTTGATACCGGACGTGTGGTTGAGAAGGTGCTCGATCGTGATGCGCGCACCGTCGGGATACGTCGGCAGGTATTTCGAAAGTGGATCGTCCAGCGCGACCTTTCCGGCGTCGACCAGCGTCAACAGCCCCGCTGCGGCGATCTGCTTGGTGACCGAACCGATCCGGAACAGATCGCCCGGCGCGAGGGGCACGTTGGCTCCGACGTCGGCTTTGCCGCGCGCGCCCCGATACAGCACATCGTCACCGCGCATGACCAGAACCGCTACCCCGGGTGCGTCGCTGCTGTAGACGCCCGCGACCAGCGCTTCGGCGTAGCGCTCGAAGTCGGCCGGCGCAGGCGGTGGTGCCGCTGCGGCGACCTGTAATAGCAGCGATCCAGACAGGAAGAGTGTCACGCCGATTCGCTGCATTTGCAGGTGCCTCCTTACGCATGCCTGATTGGCACCAAGCGCGCAGGGTATCCGCAAACCACGTGGGCCGGGCTGTCCGCATTCAGCGTGACGTCATTTGCCGAAGCTGCATCGTGGATGTCCGGCCCGTCGACCACTTCAAGCAGATCAACGACCGCCACGGTCACGACACGTGCGACCGCCTACTCAGTGCCATGGCCCAGCGCATCGACGCCGGACTGCGCGAAATCGTCAGCCGGTGAATTCTCTGCTCGAATGTCCGCTTTGGCGCGGACTTCAATTTCCGTGATGGACTGCTTTGGGTTGGATCTTGCCCTCTGGCGCAGAACTTGCCGTTCCAGCATAAGTCTCGGTCGCAAACGGCCAGGAGCAGGCGCGTGGGTACCTTCAGGGCTCGCTTCGGTGAGGCACCCTTCGACAAGCTCAGGGTGCGTCAAGGCGATTCCATCGCTACCGCCCTCGGACTCTCATCCCCTTTCGGGCTGTCTCTCAGTGCGAACAGGGCAAGCCATCGTCCGCTTCGGGTACGGGTCGCCGCCACGCTGGCTGAGCTTGTCAAAGCCAGCCGACCCAGCATTGCAACCTCAATGCTCGCGTGGGCACCTTCAGGGCTCGCTTCGCTGAGGCACCCTTCGACAGGCTCAGGGTGCGTCAAGGCGATTCCATCGCTACCGCCCTCGG
>NZ_JACYTR010000078.1 GCF_014841215.1 Pseudomarimonas arenosa | reverse complement strand
AGGGCCGTGCCAGCGCCGAAAGATCGCGAACACTCTGTTATCTCAACACCATCGGTCGAAACTCTCGCCCCGCTTGGAATTGCCGGATCTTTCGGCGCGACCTCATGAAATATCCGGGCTAAGTCTGTGGAATCCCGTCACCCCCGCGCAGGCGGGGGTCCAGCGCTCTTGTGACAAGGAATGGATCGGAGAGCGGAAGCACTCCTCCGCTGCCTTCTCAACATTCCGTTCCACCACTTGAAAAAGGGGCCCATATCAACGTCGCTGATCATCATGCTTCTGTCGTGCGATTCGACGACTCTGCTGATTTTGCTCCTGATGAATCCAGATGCGCTCGCGCGCGGTGACCACGCCGTCGGCGCGCGCCCGACGTTGCTTGGCGTCGACCAAACGCTGCCCGTGCCATAGCCGCACGGTCTCCCGGCGGGTCAATTCACCATTGGCCACGCCCTGGGCGACACGTGATTGCTGCCTGTGTTCGCGCTGTTCGCTGGCATGGGCCGAGGACTGTGCTGAGAAACTGGCGCTGATCAGGGTCAGGAACAGGACGCTCTGCAGGGCGATACTCATGTGGTTCTCCATCGTTGGGCGGTCAAGACACGCAGTCATGCGCGCTACCGTATGCAACGATCGAACCTCTGGCTCCGTTGACCGCACAGGTCGGAACCGGTTGCCAACGATTCAGGCGATCAACTCCAGATCGCCCAGCCGCTCCAGGAACCCCAGCCGGACCCCTGGCTAAGGATGGTCCGTCGGGGCACATCGAGCCAGATGGATACCGACATGCTGCCCGATAGGCGACAATGGAATTGTTCCCTACCTCATCGAGAGGAATAGCATGAACGACAAAGACATCAAGGCGCAGTTCACCCAGTTCTCCGACACCCTGCTGGTCGGCTTGCTGGCCATCGCGTTCGCGCTCGCCGACGGCTTCGCCCAGTTTCTTCTCGGCCTGGCCTTTCTCGCCACGTTTGCCGCACTGATCGTATCTGGTGGACGCAAGGCGCGCGAGGGCGACAAAGCGCCGCCTGAAGCGCCCTAACCAGGGCCACGGCCCCGATTCGCTCTGTCTCAGACACCCAGGCACCCGGGCCGGCAATTCGACCGCGGAACGCTTGACAAGCCAGGCCGTCGAAACCAGAATACGCGGCTCACCCCGCCCGAATAGCTCAGCCGGTTAGAGCACTTGACTGTTAATCAGGGGGTCCTTGGTTCGAGTCCAAGTTCGGGCGCCAAATTCAAGCAAAGGCCTGCAGCGATGCAGGCCTTTTGCGTTTCTGGCTTTCGGTCGGCTGAGGGCCCAAAGCAAGAACCCGCCAAACGGCGGGTTCTGCACACGAGGATGTCCTGCAGGACAACCGCTGAAGGACTACCCGACTACCAGCAGTCGTCTGCCTCGTAGCCCGGTTTCTGGTCCTGGATCTGTTTCCGCCCGGTCTGGTCAGTAATGAACGTACCGCAGGCATCGCCGTCCTGAGGCTGACCTGCCGTACGCGTGGCTGTCACGCTGAAGGCAGCGGGGCCATCGACGCAGACGATGGTGTAGAAATCGTTGCTATCCCGGCATGGGGAGTTGATGTAGGTGCTGTTCAGGGTAAAGAAGCGCTCCTTCGACTGCACTATTTCGGACAGGTTTACCGTCAGATCAGCGCGTCGAGTCTTGCGCACCTGCTCGTTGTAGGCAGGGATGGCGATAGCGGCCAGGATGCCGATGATAGTCACCACCACAGTCAGTTCAATCAGCGTGAAGCCGCTGTTACGCCCAGATACTTGGGCGGGTCGTCGCAGCACCCCCGCATTGATCGACTTGGTTGTCATAGCTCGCTCCTTACAGTGCATTGCGCTGTTTTACATGAAGCAGGACGAGAGAGAAAGCCAGCCCTCTCTCATCCTCAGCAATTCCAACTAGCGCAGCTGTCGCCAGGCCTGTCGTCCGCAGGGAATTCCCTGGAACGGTGTCAGTCCGGTGCTGAGCAGTACCGACATCTGTGCCGTGCATTGCCGTGCATTCAGTGTGGCGTTGAGCGGCAAGGTGCGATCACAACCTGGCGTGCCGGGCAGGCAATCGCGTTGATTGCCGGGGGTGGGGTCGCCCGGATTTGCCGGAGGCACACCGGCGAAGCCAGGGTCGACCACGATCGGCGGCTCTGGCGTCGGCGGGGCCGCTTGTCCGGTCGGATTCAGGTCGACGCCACCGCAAGCGGCACAACCGGGAACCGACAGGCTCTTCGCCCCGGTCACCGCGCTGAGGCCATAGAGGAAGTTCTTACCGCCCGGATTGCACTCACTGCCAATCGGCTGGAAGGTAGTGAAGATCACGCTGCCGCCGACCACACGCGGTACCCCGATCACGCGCTCGCTGCTACGGAACCCACCTACACCCGGCTGATAGATATCAAAATACCAGCCACGCTTGGCACCGGTTCCGGTATAAGGCACTGGATTTGAGCTGGTGGTACGGAACACTTCGAATATGCCGTCGTTGTTCAGGTCTACCGTCTCCGCGCCGGTGATTGATTGCCCGATCAGGGATCCTCGCCCGGTGAACCCAATCGCTTGATTGGCCTGCGGATCATCCCAGATGGCGTAGAAGCTCTGCACTTGCGGAATCGCCGCGATATTCTGATCACCCACGGCGAGATAACGACCGGTACCAAAGAACACCATGTTGCCGCGCAACGGATGACCAGCGATGTCGATGCCGCCGGTCACAAACTGCCGCTTGTCAGCACGTTCGGCGGTGTCCAATGCTTCCGGCGTGTACATCGGGTTGCCGCCGAAGGCGACGGCCCAATCGGCCGGATTCTGTGAACTGAGGTCCAGCTTCCAGAGCCTGCCATGGAAGTCGTTGACATACATGGTGTCGTCGTAGGGGGTCTGCTCCTCATCGAAGCTGCGGTCCTTGTCGCCATCACCGTTGACAATGGCCACATTGACTGCACCGTTGGGATCAGCCGCGCTACCGGCGGTACCCAGCGGAATCTTGCGGGCCAGCTTGCCGGTCTTCAGATTGACGATATAGACGTAGGCGCGGTGGTTGTCACTGTTCACACCGTTGCCGAAGGCCGCATACCACTTCCTGTCCTCACCCAGGAAGACGCGCGGGCGGTTGATGACAAAGCCCATATCCGGGTCCGCCGTACCGTTGTCACCGGTGGCGCTGCTGTATTCCCAGAGGAAGTTGTCTTCATTGAAGCCCACCACTGGATCGGTGACATCCAGGGCAATCACGGAGCGGCCACCGGTGCCCATGCCAGACACCAGCACGGTCTTCCATCCGCAAGCGGCCACGCCCTGAGCAGGTCCGATACAGGCATCGGCCAATCGCGGCGAACCATCCGCTGAAAACTGATGAGCGTAGTTGCGTCCCATCAATGCGCCGGTCTTGGACAAGACAGAGTTGGGCATGATGGCGAAGATTTCCTTGCCGGAATTGGTCTCATTGATGCTGGCATCGAAGCCATGCACCATGCCTGCGTTGGAACTGACGAAGATGGCTGGCTTACGCTTCAACTTGACCTCGCCGACGAAATTCGCATAAGTCCCCGGCGTGTCGGCGGCAACGAACTCACCAGCGAAGTTCACGCGGCCACCCTCATTGGTCGGCAACACCGACCAGCCTTCGGTACCGCGCCCCAGCACTTCCGGCTGCGAACCCAGGATGTCACCGATTGGACGGTGCTCGGTGGTGCCGTCGGCATTGCGCAGCAGACGCTGCCGGAACAGGCCAGGCGCATTACCCTCGCGCGCTGCGTCGCCGCGCACCCAGTTCACCACTTCGGCCATGGTGCGGCCATTGAACTCGCCACCGGAAGTGAATTGCGCGTCGGTCAAGCCCAGCAGAGCACGGCGCTGAGTGTCCGACGTACCTAGATTGGACAGGTTGAGCTCCTTCAGCTCGAAGGCGGTGTTGCCGCTATTGCGCTTGGTAATGTAAATCTCGCGGTCTGCAGGATCAGGGAGCTCGTCCACTGCGCTCCACACCACGCTGCCCAGCATGCCATCGGGCTGCAGGGTGTAGGCCTTCAGATCACCGGTCCAGGAATTGGGATCAAACTCCGGCACATAGGCGGTAAAGCCCACGGCTCGGCGCGCACCGGAAGCCGCTGTACCGGCGGAACGACGTGCTGAGTTGTTGATCGACTCGATGATCGCGTTCATCGCCTGGGTGATGCGATCGGGGCTGGTGGCGTTGATGTACTGGCCGCGGGAATTCAGGGTCGCGTGCCAGAGGTCATCCACCGAGGAGCGCGAGTCGTTGGCGAACCCCGGCCAGGACGGCGCATTGCCAGCGGTGTACACGTCTGGGGTGATTTCCAGGGTGTTGGGGTCCTGCAGGTAGTTCACGCCAAACTGCGCGCCGGTGGCACCGAGGGTGATGCCGTACAGATTCATATGCAGATTGCGATTGCAGTCAAGGCGCGGATTGGGTGTTGCGGCGGCACAGCCCGGCACCACCGGCACCAGACCCGCGGTCAGATCGGGGCGAATATTGGTGCGGTAGTAATGGGCGGCGATATCCGCAAGGGTGTTGCTGTTGTTGTCCTTCAGCGGATCGACGCCGAAGTAAGGCGTGGTGTTGTCGACATTGCCAAAGCTGGTCGGCCGATTCTGGTTGTGGTAGCCATCGGTAAACAGCATGCCGGCATTGAACTGACACACGCTTTGCACCGGCGGGCCGGAGATATTGGTGCCGCTGGTCTTGGTGAACTGGTCGGCCATGGCCGCCACGGCCCAGGCATTCGGCGTCGATCCGTTCGCCTCGAGCTTGATCATCTGGTTGTACAGGCGCTTGCGTCCGGCCACCGAGGTGCTGTCGGTGAAGTCAGCCATTTCATGCATCACAATATTGTTCTGCAATGTGGTGTTGTACTGACTGCTGTAGTTGGTGTCGTTGATCTGGAACTGACCGATGCGCATGAAGCGCACGTCGTTCAATGACCGCGTCAGCGCCGCCACCATCGCCAGGTTACGGCTGCGGTAGTAGGTGAAGAAGTTGGCGAAGTTGGTCATCGCCGCCTGATACTGCGCAAAGGTGGCGTAGTTGGTCGGCTTGATCTCGTAACGGTACAGGGTGCCGTTGCCGGGACTGGTGGTGCTGCGCGGGCCGCCCGGCTGATTGACGAAGGCGGTCGGTGCGATATTGCCGTCCGGCGAGGTCGGCGTGGTGAGGTAATAGGTCGGCGCGTAATACTTGAAAGCGATATTGCAGGCCGCGTTGACGGTGAGATCGGAAGTCAGCGTGGTCCACTCGCCCAAGGTGTTGAAGGTGGTGCCAAAGCCGCCGCACACGTTCTCGGCAAAGTAGGTCGTGCCAGCCGGAATGACCATGCCGGTAGCGACTTCAAACGCCTGGCTGTTGCTGTCGATCTCCGGATTGGTCACATCGCGCTTTCGCACCCGCACCGTGGTGCAGCTACCGGTCAGCACATAGGTGGAACTGAGGGTGGTGTAGCCGCCACCACTGCGCGGGAACACCAGGTTACCCAAATTGGTGCTACAGGTCTGGTTGCTGTCCGTCTGGTTGCGAATCTGCCAGTTCGGTCGCAGCACATCGCCGGTATTCAGCGAGGTATCGATCTGAAACACGTCGTTATCCAGGCCGTCGTCGATCCGATCGTAGATATCCGTGGTCAGATCGAAGCGCAGGTTGGCATCCAATGCCGGCGCTGTCGGCGCAAACGAGGTGTCGGCGCGCGCATCCACCTTCATGTTGGACCATTTGGCCGCGGAGTCCATGCTGTCCCAGTCGCTGCCGTCAAAATTTTTCCATGGCTCGTAGCGCACCGCCGGGTTGTAATACCCAGCATTGAACTCAGGTGAGCGAGCAAAGCCAAACGCAGGGATGGGCGGTATCGGGCGACGATGAGTAAAGCGATTTGCGTAGGGAAACAGCTCCAACCAGTTATCAGAGGCCGAATTGTTATTCGACGTTGAACGTAGGGTTCCATCGTTGCGGAAGAACCCCCACTCCGAGCCACTGGTATCACGACCCCAGACCAGCTCGCCATCCTGATTCGGACTAAGGACTTCCCAGTTCATCGAACCGGAGTCATCAATCGCCATAATGAAGGCGGGCTTGATCGTGGTGCCGAGGTACAGCGGCTTGTCGGCCAGATTCAGCGCCGCCTGTGCCGGCGAGGCAAGACCCGCCGCCAGCGTCGCGATCGACACGAACAACACCGATTGAACATATGACTTGCGCATCAGAACCTCACTTGCAGCTGGGCTGCGCGTCGCTGGTTATGGCGATCAGGGGACGAAATAGGATTGAACTGTGGCGTCGGAGCCCTGAACAGTCGGGTTATCCGGGCCATGCGAGCTGATGCGGAAGAGCAGGCAATTAATACCGCCTTGAGTCACCTCGCTGCCCTGCCTGGATCCGCCCAGATTGATGCCCTCATCGTTTGCAAGCCGGGGGTGGTTCAGATTCTCAATCACGGTGGCGAACGTCCCCGTTGCCAAACACTCTAGCGTTGTCGCCCCCGGAAGGCAGCCCGGGCCCGGAATTACCAGCTTCTTTGGTGGCGAAGTACAGACGACATCCGGATTGGCGCCAAGCAGAAGTCGCTCGCTGTCACGTAGCTGGTCTTCCGCGTTCTGAAAGGCACGCATATCCATCAGATAGGTGCCGGCCATGCGTTCTTGCAAGGCAGTCACCCGCGAAGCGGCGAGACCGAGCACGCTGAGTATGATCAGCAGCATCATGGCGATAAACAGCGCGGCGCCACGTTGATATTTGGACCTGGACATGAAGGTCTCCCAGCCTAATTGCGATTGCGATTGCGAATATTGATGGTGGCGTCGTAGACGTGTCTCAGCCGGCCGTCCAACGGCGGCGAAACGATCACGTCACCGACGACGCGAGTCGGTTGAATTGGGTCAACAACACCCGGGATCCGATCTGGGCTACGCACCAGCAAGGAGATGCGCACTGACTTGATGGAACGCTGCAAATTGAAGAAGGCCTGCGTGTTGGGGGGCGTCGCACCGAACAGCTGAGAGGCGGAGACGAATTGATCCACCACGTCATCGACCGGAAACGGTTGGTTATCCACGCCCAGCAGGATCTGCATCATCTCGACGCCGGGCACCAATTCCTCGGCATCCGAGAAATCATCGCCTTCGGCGGCGACTCCCGGGTTTTGCCTGATGCGGCGCCGATACAGCGAGGGCGGACCCTCCAGGGTGCGACCAACGTAATAGAGGAAGAACTGGTATTCGTGTACCGCCACGCCGCCGCCGTAAATGATCTCATTGTCATACGTCCACGGCTCGCGATTGAGATTGGAACCATCCGCCACCGCAGCCGCCGGCGAACTGGTACTGCTGATCTGAAATAGAGAGGTCTGCGAACAGTTGGTAACGCCAAAGATGCGCCAGGGCGGAAAATCCGCAATATCGGTGCCGCTGAGGATGCCACTGATCTGGATTCCGTCGGCTCCTGGCACCGGATTCGAGGTCGCCGAAAGCGAGCGTAGCACCAGGATATCGCTGCCCGGCACCGGATCACCAACATCGCCGTTCAGCAAACCGTTGGTTCCCAGATTGTTCGCAGTGGCCGTAAGCACCGTCGGCAGCACGGGTTGAAAATCATTGGCATTGCCAATACCGCCCGGCGAGGCCGGCAGAGTGATGCC
The DNA here is from genome assembly GCF_014841215.1 of Pseudomarimonas arenosa. Lineage (GTDB taxonomy): Bacteria > Pseudomonadota > Gammaproteobacteria > Xanthomonadales > Xanthomonadaceae > Pseudomarimonas > Pseudomarimonas arenosa. The sequence continues at coordinate 12,084 of NZ_JACYTR010000078.1, read as the reverse complement.
GTACGTATTCCCAGGTGAAGTGCCGCCCGACTGCACATAGTCATAGACCTCAATCGGTCGGTGCAGCTGCAGGGTGTAGGGTGCGGTGTCGTGCTCCGCCAGACTGTTCCGCGGGGCGATGCCGAAATCGGCTGTGTGATTCCACAGGCCGCGATCCACCGCGTCGACCAGGCGGAACTCGTTGAAGCAGCCCAAGTAGCCGGCCATGCGAACATCGTGGCGCATGAAATCCATAGCGAAGCGCGCGTTCTCCTGCACCCGCGACAATCCTTCTGAGGCGCCGAATGAGGAGCGTACCCCGCTGAACACCTGGGTCAGGCCCAGCACAAGAATCGTTCCCAGCGTCAGGGCGATCAGCAGTTCGATCAGCGAAACGCCGTGTTGTTTGCGAGCGGTGAGTGTCGTGATTTTCATGGTCACAGGCACCTCAGAGCGAACTTACAACAGTGATGACGGTGTCCGGGCCCGGCGTCGCGTTGTTGCAATCCGCCGCATTCTCCGAGGTACGGTCGTCCACCCAGCACACATTTACCGTCACTTGGTAGGTGAAGTATTCGGAGTTGTTGAATACGAAATTCTGCGGCACGACCTGGACCTGCCCCTGCCCCTGCGGCAGGGTGTAGCAAAGCTCCTGAGTCCACCGCGCCATGTCATGCTGGTGGACGAAGCCGGTATTGGGGTAGGTGTTCGGGGTCTCCTCAAGCAAACCGTCGCCATCAGGCACACAGATCACATTCGGATTGGAGTAGCCGCCGACGTACTGCATGGCATTCGGGTAATTCGCCCGCATCGAATCGATGATGTCGTAGGCCAGATTGGTGGCCTGGGTGCGCTGATTGGCGCTGTAAGCGTTGCGCATCGAGGTAGCCATCAAGGCCGCCATACCGAGCAGCCCCATCGACAACACCAGGATGGCGACCATGATCTCGATCATCGAGAAGCCCCGGACTGGCCCTCCTCGGCGCACATCAGCTTTTCGATTGGTACTCATCACGCCCCTCAGCACTCTTGAACTCGGTTGTTGGTCGAACCGGTTGCCAATATCTGCACCTGTCGCACCCAGGGTTTCTCCAATGTGCAGTCGGTCGGTTTCACTTCAACGATTACGTTGCCGCCGGCCGGCACGACACGAAACCCACGCCGATCGAAGCGAATCAACATCGTTGCACCTTCGTACACTTCGGTGTCTTCGATGCCGCCGACCTGGATGATGTCCTCGCCCGCATCGACGTCGCCGTCCTCATTGATGTCATCAAAAACCAGCCAATCGCGCCCCCAGGCGGCCTGACAATTGGTCTGGTTGGCGTCAGCGGCGCAAAACACCATGGAGCGGTTGCGGCGAATTGCCTCGGCGCGCGCCATGGTCAACGCCGCCATCAGCTCGTTGCTCTGACTGGCCAGACGGTTGCGCACGATCGCCTCGCGAAAGCTCGGGTACACCATGGCAGACATGATGCCGATGAGGGTGATGACAACCATCAACTCCACCAAGGTGAAGCCCCGCTGTCGATTTGTTCGATGAGCCGCCATGAGCGCCCGACCTCTGCCTTCTGTTCAGGACAAAAGATTAACGGGACTGGGGACAAATACCAGCGACAACCGATGGCCGGGGCGGGCCGACGGACCAGCGTTGACAACTGCAGACAAAACGTGACGACGATCGCGGCCCAGGCGGCTCAGCGGCCTGGGCGCTCGTCACAGTTCACTCACGCGGCTGGCGCAGCCACGGGCAGGTCAGCCCCGGCCACCACCCGGTAGCAGGGCTTGTACTCGCCGGACATCTTCATGCGGCCCTGCGCCACGAAAGCCTGCAGCAGGGCGTCGAGGGCGCGCATGATTTCCGGTTCGCCATCGATCTTGAACGGGCCGAACTGTTCGATGGCGCGCATGCCCTCCTCCTTCACATTGCCGGCGACGATGCCGGAGAAGGCGCGGCGCAGATCGGCGGCGAGTTCATGCACCGGCACATCGCGACGCAGGTGCAGGGCGGCCATGTTTTCGTGGTTGGGCACGAACGGCTGCTGGAAGGCGAAGGGAATCTCCACCGCCCAGTTGAAGAAGAAGGCATCCTTGCTGTCGAGGCGATGGCGCCGCACCAGCTCGACGCCATCCACCATTGCCTTGGCGACACTGACCGGATCATCGACGATGATCTTGTAGCGCTTGGCCACCTCGTCGCCCAACGCCAGACGCAGGAAATGATCGATCTGCTCGAAATAGGCCGCCGATTCCTTCGGCCCGGTCAGCACGAAGGGGAACGGCAGGTCGGCATTCTTCGGGTGCAGCAGGATGCCCAGCAGGTAGAGAATTTCTTCTGCGGTGCCGACGCCGCCAGGGAACACGATGATACCGTGGCCGGCGCGCACGAAAGCCTCGAGGCGCTTTTCGATATCCGGCATGATGACCAGGTTATTAACAATCGGGTTCGGCGACTCGGCGGCAATGATGCCGGGCTCGGTGATGCCGATATAGCGCGACTCGAACAGACGCTGCTTGGCATGGGCAATGGTGGCGCCCTTCATCGGCCCCTTCATCGCACCCGGCCCGCAGCCAGTGCAGATATCGAGCCCGCGCAGGCCAAGCTGGTAGCCGACCAGCTTGGTGTATTCGTACTCGTGACGCTTGATGGAATGACCGCCCCAGCAGACCACCAGGTTCGGCTCCTGCCCGGCGCGCAGCACCCGCGCGTTGCGCAGAATCTCGAACACGGCATTGGTGATGCCTTCCGAACTGTTGAGATCAAACGCCGCTGCGTCCTCGATCTCGCTCGACACATAGACGATGTCGCGCACCACGGACACCAACAGTTCCGCCACGCCGCGAATCAGCCTGCCGTCGACGAAGGCGGTGGCCGGCGCATCGGTGAGTTCAAGCTTGATGCCGCGGTCCTGCTGATGGACTTCGATATCGAAGGTCGGATAGCGCTCCAGCGCGGCGCGCGGATCATCCGACTCGCTGCCGGTGGTCAATACCGCCAGCGCGCAGCGGCGCAACAGTTCGTGCAGGCCGCCGGCACTGGCATCGCGCAATCGCGACACTTCGCCGCGTGACAGCACATCCAGCCCGCCTTGCGGCGAAATCTTGGTCGAAACGACCGGTGTAAGTGTTTTTGCATCCATGACTCACCTGAAACGTCGACGGCCCGAGCACGGCTCAGGCCAAAACAATCGAAGAGGGCATCGTCGAAATCACCCGCCGCGGATGAATCCATTCGTCCTGGGGCACCTTGCCCTCCGACGTCGATAGCGCATTCCTGGCTGCGGCGTGCTGATTCTTGTCCAGCCTGCAAGGCTCAGCATGAGCAGCCTCGTCAACCCGTTCAACGCCTCGCCTGGACGGTAACCGCTCGTCACGTTGCCGTCAGCCAGCACGTTGATATACGAGGATTCGAGCGGCAACGCAAGAGTCAGGCGGTGGTCGGTGGCCGCCGACCGTTCAGCTGCAACCGACTACCCGCGCTCGACCAGCAGCGCGCTGGGTACGCCACCTTCCAGCCATCGGGCATTGAAGCCGCGCTCGCGCAGCAGGAAGGTGGCCGCAGCGCTGCGCCCGCCGCCATCGCAGTACACCACTGCCGGGCGACCGGGATCCATGGCCAGACAGCTGGCGCGAATATCGCGCAGGGGCAGATTGATCGCGCCCTTCAAGTGCCCGTGAGCAAACTCCTCCGGGGTGCGAGCATCGACCCGCTGCACATCCGATTCGAGATCATCCATGGTCGCCGTCTGCACCAGGGGCTCGCGCAGAAAGCGTTGAAACTCGCGCCCGCACAGGCGCATCAAACGACAGTCGGTCAGCGCCTCGACCGAGGCGTTACGCCCCAGGCCGGAGATCAAAGCCTCTTCGCCAAACCCGCGCCCCGGCCCAATGCGGTCGATCTGCTCGGCGGCCTGCCCCTCGCTCCGCTTGCGGGTAATTCGGCACTCGCCCTCGACCAGCACGTAGTAGTCATCCCCCGGCGCGCCCTGCCGGATGATGGTTTCGCCGGCAGCAAACTGCACCTGCTCCACCGCTGCGATCACCCGCACGATATTGGCCGGTGGAACCTGTTGCAGCGGCGATGCACGCAGCATCACTGACAGCCAATCGGTGGCGCTGTCCTCCTGCATGTCACGCACTTCGATCTCGCCGGCCTGGGTCCAGGTAAGGGCGCGGTCAAGCTGCTCCCGGTCAACGAATAGCAGTTCAACCTCAGACAGGGCTTGCGCGGACGCGGCATGTCGCGGACCGCTGGACAGCGAAAAGCGGGCGCGATCGGTGCCGGCCTCGACCAGAACCGCCCCGCTCGGGGTATCGATCTCGACCCTGCCTTGAGTGAGAAAGAGCACATGAGGCGACACGCCTCCGGCGCGAAACAGCTGTTCGCCACGCTGATAGCTGCGCAGAACCGAATGGCGAGCCAGGGTCGTACGCTCGCTCGCGCCAAGCTGGTTAGTCGGCACGAACCGCCGAAAGATGCCGGCATCCAACATGCAACCTCACTCCACCACCGATGCCCTTAGCTGTGGCGAAGTATGCCGCATTTGGCCGCCGACCGGCTAGGCGCAAGGGTGACGCGCCGACTTTGAACAACCAGATGCAGCAGCACAACCAGCACACCCCCACCTACAGCGAGGGCAACATGCATTCAAGATAGTCTTTGCCGATCTCCCGTGCCACGGCAACTGCCTCGATACGGAGGGGAAACGCGGATGCCACCTCTTGCTCACACAATGGCCTCGACTCGGCCAGCTGGGCCAAGCACTCCTCCTGACTCTGCCCTCCCGGGGCTTGACCGCGCTGACACAGACCCTCGAACTGCAGGTGGAAGTAAGACAACACTTCGCTGCGGCTCATCGGTTCTTGCTCAAGCGCAGCAAATGGGCCACGGTCATTTCCTGCGGCTGCGGTCAGGCTATCGGACCTATGCCAGAGCAAGCCGAGCGCAACCAGCACTAGCATGGCCAAGCCAAACCACCTCAACATATCCTTTCGCTTTCTGTTCACGTCAATCTCTCCTCAAGTGAATCAGGCTGAAGCCTGTCCCGAATGCGCAGCAGACAGGGCACATCAGCGGCAGATCACGCAGCGATCGGCGGCTCGCCCATCAATGCCGACAAGGCACTGGCGTCGGCGATCAGCAAGCGGCGATCGGCGAGAATCAGGGTGCGATCGGCCATCCGCATGGTCTCCGGCCTATGGCTGACCACAATCCTCGTAACATTCAGATCCCTCAAGTGCCGATGCACAGCGCGTTCTCGTGACAGGTCAAGGTTAGAAGTCGCCTCGTCCAACACCAGAATCTTCGGCTGCCGGTACAACGCCCTGGCCAGGAACAAGCGCTGTCGCTGGCCTCCGGACAAGCTTGAGCCCATATCGCCCATGATCGTTTGCAGGCGCATGGGAAACTTGCGCACATCGTCGGCAATGGCCGCCAACTCCAAGCAGTGCCAGACCCGTTCGATATCGGCCTTTTCCTCGAAGAAGCTCACGTTGTCGAGAATGGAGCCTGCCAGCAGCTCGTCGTCCTGCATGACAACGCCCATTCGTCGACGCACACCTGCCGGCCCCAGGGCCTTCGCAGAGATACCTCCGAATCGAACATCTCCTACCGTGGGCGGATAGAGGCCGGTCAGCACTTTGAGCAAGGTTGACTTTCCACTACCCGAAGGCCCGGTAATGGCGACAAACTCGCCCTCCTCGACCTGCAGCGACAAGTCGCGCAACACGAAAGGCTCGTATTGTCCGTAACGAAAGGCGACAGCATCGAGCTCGATGGCGCCTCCCCCCGACTGCGCCAAAGGGGCAGGCGCATCGATGCCATCCTCGCGCGATTGCAAGGCGATATCGGCAAGCCGGTCCGAATGCAGATCAAGCATCCGCCAAGCGACCAATTGGTCGATCAGGTTGGAGACGCGGGCACTGAACTGCTGACGGTAGGCGACGAAAGCATAGAACATGCCCACACTCAGACTGGCTTCAATAACTGATCCGATCCCGACATAGACCAGAACAATCCATGACAAGGAATCGATGGCCGTTTGCACCGAGCGCACGCCAATCTGGAAGTGTGCGCTGTTCTGGCTGGCGCCGACGGTTTCGGCAAATTTGTTCGCCCAATCGCGCTCTCTGTCTCCCTCGCCACACATCAACTTGATGGTTTGCATGGCGCGCAAGGTTTCAATCCGCTTGCCCTTCTCGGCGATGGATGTCTGCAAGACCTTGGCGCCAAGCTGGATGCCCTTGGGCACGGTTCCGATCTTCAGCACGGCGACCAACAAGGTGGAAACGATCACAATCAAGGCGAGCGACGGTGAGTAGACCAACATCGCGGTCAACACACCGATACTGAGCACGCCGTCCAACAAGGCCGCCACAAGACCATTGGCAAACAACAATCGCACCGGATCCAGGGAATCGAACCGGGTCAGCGCATCGGCCAGACGCCGGCGCTGAAACCAGGCCAGCGGCAATCTCAGCATGTGATGAAACAAGCGCGACGTCATATCCCAGTTCATCAACGCGGAGACACGTTGCAGAGCTATCCCGCGCAGCAATTCTGCGCTCGCATTGAACACGGCGAACAGGGCAAATCCAATCGCCAAGGTCATCAGCAATTCTCGATCGCCCTTCATCGCCGACTCATCGACAGCGAGTTGCAGAAGAAACGGGCTGCCGATCACGTAGGCCTGGAGAAACAGCGAGAGTAGCAAGGCCTGCAGAATTCCCAACCCGACCCCGTTCTTCAGGCTTACAAGCGAGAGCAGGTTAAGGGCTGACTTTTTCTTGCGCGGCTGAAATCCCGGTGCGGCGGTTACTTCCAGGGCAATGCCGGTAAACGCTTCGTTCAACTCGGCCGCAGAGACCTCTCGTTCGCCCAAGGCCGGATCGATCAGGCGGTATTTGCCCTTCCGCGTAACCCCGGTCAGCACAACAAAGTGGTTGAACTTCCAGTGCAAGATGGCCGGCAGCCTCACCTCTGCCAGCTCCTGCACTTCACATTTCACAGCGCGCGTGGTCAGATCCTGAGCAGCTGCAATGTCGCTGACTTCTCGCAGCGTGAGACCGCGGCTCGAGACGGAAAACCGCTGCCGCATCGACACGAGATCGGCGTCCGATCCCAGCATCTCCATACACGCAGCCACACAGACCAGGCCGCACTCGGCAGCCTCTGACTGCATCCGCCATTTGAACTTACTCGTCACCGTGAGAGCCTTCTGGATTGGTCGGCCGCAGATCAAGCAGCAGGCTGCCCGTCGCGGGACGGCGCTGATCGCGTGTGGCGCCGTACAGAGTGGAAAAGAACGAACAGGCTTTCAGTGCAAGCAAGGGATCTCTCTGCAATGAGATCAGCCTGAGGTCAATGCGCTTGCGCGAGAACGCCTCCCAAAGACGATGCAACGCTTCAACTGCTTCGTCGTTCGTGTGCCCGTTGTAAAACAGCACACAGTCAAGATCCTTTGGCGCCGGATTGTCAGAACGCAGGAAGCTGCCACCAATCAAGGCGGCCACCGGCTCGAGGTTCGCTGCTTTGAGCCGCTCCACGAGTCGCGCCAAATCTCCCAACATGGCGCTTCGCTGTGGGGTACCACCAAAGAGATGTTCGAAGTGCTCGACCGTCGTCATGTACGGCGTTGCGTTCAACGCATTGCACTTGGCAATCGGATAGGGAAAGGGCGGCAACCCCAACGACAGAGCCAGATGAAGGGGATCAGCGTTCATTGCCATGCCAGGCCCAAAGAAGTCGACGATCGTCGCGTCCAGCGAGACCAACGATCAAGTTGCAAAAATATTGAATCAGCGAGTTCCAATCACCGAAGATTTCTGCTTCCCGCAGTCTCACTTCGTAGCCCCCGCGCGAATGGGATTGCGCTTCAAATATCGGCACATAGCAGTGCGCGGCTAGTCCGGCGCGGCGCAGCACAGCGTTGAACACCATTCGGGCCAAACGCCCATTGCCATCTTCGAACGCATGCGCATTGAGGATGCCGACGTGAACTACGGTAGCCTGCAACAGACCAGGCATGCTGTTTCGATCTACCAGCATTTGACAGATCGACTGCAACGACGAGCAGGCGCACTGGGCGGAAGGCATCTCAACTTCACGTTGCTGCAACGAGCGCAGAAACATGCGGCCCGATCTGATCGTGGCCGGCGCACCGACTACGTCCGACAACATTCCCAACAACACGTTCCACATGGCGCGCCAGTCGCCGCAATCAACAGCGAAATCGAAGGCGCTCTGCCAAGCAGCCAGAGCACGAAATTCGCAGGGTGAGCGCAGACCCAACGATCTCGCCTCGGCCTGCAATGGTCGATGAAGGAACACTGACAACGGATGCATCAGACTCAGCGGAAGCAAACCGGGAAAGCGTTCGGAGCCACTCACCGAGCGCCCGGCAACGAGCAACATCGCCTGCTCAAGTCGCATCGGCTGATAGGCCAAAGCGGCCGCCGCGGCGAGCATTCTCTGTCTCGACAGCAGCGACAGATCCTGGTCCAGGCCGAGCTGAATGGGCAGCCGCGATGGAACCTTGCCTGTATCGTCGGCGCTGACGACACCGCGAGCGTCGGACACCAGACTCATAGTTGGTTCTTCTTCGAAGCGGCGCGCAGCGGATCAATCAGCCACTGCAGCAGCGACCGTCGCTCCAACACCAAGGCCGCCTGCAATCGCATGCCAGAGGACAAAGGCCACTCGTCGCCATAGGCGCCGATGGCCTGGTCTTGAATGCTCGCGATAACGCGGTACATCGGCTCATCAGTTTGCAGCTCTTTGACCAGATCCGGGGCAAGCACAGCGGCCTGCGAAACCGAAACAATGCTGCCGGTCCCGAGACCAAATCGCTCAATCGGAAACGCGTCGTACATATAGCGCACTTCCTGGCCGGATTGCAGAAAGCCAACGGCGCGCGACGGAACCCATAGTTCAGCCTGCAATCGTTGGTCGGAAGGCACGATGATCGCGAGCGCTGAGGCAGGCTCGACTGGCATTCCCAGCCGCGCCACGATTGATGTCGCCCGACCCGCGATCGGGGCGGTAAGCAATAGCCGGCTCGAGCCTGACAGGCTGGCCTGCTTCTCTGCCAATGTGCCCTGCTCTACTTCCAGTCGCGCGCGCAGCGAAGTGCGTTCACTGCGCAAGACCTTGACGCTGGCTTCAGCCTCGCTCTGAAGGCGATGCGTCGTACTCAGTTCGCGCTGCAGGGCCACCCTGGATTGCTTGGCGGCGAGCAACTCAGCCTCATAGGTCCGGACCTGAATGGCCGGAATGTGCCCTTTCGATACCAGTGGCTCCACATCCACCAGTGTCCTTTCGGCCAGAAGGACACGTGCGACCTGCAACTGCAGCTGCTCGTTCAGTTGCACTAGCTGTTCCTGATGAGAGCGGCTGGTCGCCAGCAGGGATCGCTCCTGCAAGAGGTTGGATTCGATCTGCGCATCAAGGTCGCGAATGCGCGCCTCGGCCTGCTGAATCACCGCAGATTCGATGGCCTCCCCCTGGCGCTCACCGGAATCAAGGACCGGGTCGAGTGCAATCGCCATCAACGGTTGACCGGCAACGACCTCCTGCCCCTCACGCACCAGAATTTCAGCCACGGTGCCCGGGCGCGGCGAAACGATGCGCGGAGCGCCCGATCCGTACTGGATTGAACCCACCACGATTTCCTTGCGCGGGTAGCTTGCGGTGGCCAGGAACACCCCAGCCACTATCAGTGTCAGCAACAACAACAGACTCAGCAGCCAACCTGCCACGCCGACCGGTTTGACCGGTGAACCGAATCGGCTCGACGCGGCTGCCACTGCTTCTTGGCGAAACAGTTGATCGACGGCTGTTTCCGCTGCGCTCTCTTGGATTGGCATGTGCTGGGTACTCAATGGCCTGCCGGGCGCACAACCCCGTCCGTCGCCGCGCCACGGCGAATGGCTCGGATGGCTGCCGAACGTGTATGCACCGCGAATGGATAGTCTGATCTGCCTGCGGTTGGCAGAGGAGACCTTGCCGCAAGGGTTGGATCAATGTACTTGTTAAGTTCGGGTAGATAGAGAATGACGTGATTCACTTGGTGCGTTGGCAGTCTGGACTTGGGCACATCATTCAGCCGGGTATCCAACAGAACCGTTTCCGAAGCGATGCCGTGCCGCTGCAGAACCGCGGCTAGCAGCAGGCTGAGATCGTCACAATCACCGCGCCTAGTGGCCAAAACGTGCTCGAGCGGCATTGGCGCAGTGGAACCTTCAAACACACGCTGTGTCGGCTGGTAGTCAAACTCTCGGCGTAGCCAGGTCCAATAGTGCTGAAGCACAGCCTTGGGGTCGTCGAGCTGGACCGCGGGGATCGACTTCAATGCCTCGGATGCGGATTGCATGAATCGGTCCTGGCGATGACTCCATTGTTTGGCCACCTCTGCCCAGGAGGACACGGTACTGACGGCCAGGAATCCGTGCTTTCGAGGCCCGGACTGCAATCGTCCCGCCGCCTGCTCGATCCAGTCGCCTTCCCAATGCAAGGACAGGCCGGGCGAAAAGCTCACCTCGGCGGTGAAGCGCGGCGCCCCCGGACCACTTGGCAGATCGATGTATCGGCCGCGGCTGCTGCCTACCAATCCCGACAGCATCTTTCTCTCGATCGACAGCACCAGCACGTCATTCCATGCGAAATCGAAAGAAAGGGATGCCGCACGCCCACACGCTTCGCTCCGCTCCTGTTGCAAACATCGATTGAAGGTATCCAACGTTTGCGAGTCGGCATGCTTCGATTGCTCATCGCGAAACAGTGTGGCCACACCAAGCCTATCGACTGAAAAGTCGGAGTCGCTTCGTGCCACCCTGGTCTGAAGAAACGGATCGTTGCTTCCCAGCGGCCCAATGCGCACTGCAAGAGTGGAGATCAGTCGTAGCTCGCCCTCGTGGCCGAACACGATGTGCTCGTGAACGCAAGGCGCGCAAGTCCCGCTCAGTACTTCACCACTCATGGTTTGCGCATTGATGTGTGCGGCCTGAAGTTCGCACGATGCCATCAAGGCAAGCAGTACTATCCGATGGACCATTGGACATGCCGTGGTTGACGCTGACACGTCGGGCCTGGGCAATGGGTCCAGGGTTGGCATGTCAGCACATGGGTGGGTGGTGAGGGTTCGAAGCCTGAGGCGAGGTCGCCATCACTGGCGACAATCGATGGCTGGGAAAATCCCAGCCATCGATTTCACTTCATCAGCCGCCCGGAGGAGGACCGCACTCCGAACCGTCGCCGCCATTGCTCATCGAGTCGATGACGCAATCACGCCAATCGTTATAGGCTTGAATGTCACAGCCAGTTCGTTCGGCTGCATTAATGGTATCGAGGAACCCCTCGATGTACTGGCCCAACCAGCCGCCAGCCATGGTGGCAATGGCCGACAGACCGCTGCGCAGCGCATCCCAGGCTCCGGCCATGTTGCCATTGCCGTTGCCGCATTCGCTGTCGGACGCCAAGAACGTCCCGCCGGCCACGAGCTCAAGCTCTCTTAGGCTAAGTTCACGCATTTCAACGTTTCCTTGATATTGATTGAAGTAATCACCGGACCCGCACACCAACGAAGAACGTGGCACGTACCGCGCCCTGATTGGCCGTGACAGGCCCTGGTGGCAATTGCGCAAAGTTCAAATGAACTCTGCGGTGCTTGGGTACGATTCGAACGGATTACTTAGCTGACAGAAACGCTGCCTGCTTAGCCTTCAAGCTCTTCACAACTTGCGCACATAGGACTACTCGCAATTCGTTGTCCAGATCGATCAGCGAAGCTCACTGCGCCGGGTGAAGTTCGAGAGCCCCTATCCGGCGATAGTGGACTCGCAGACTTGGGACTGGAAACGACGCTCAAACTTCTAGTCGCCGGCAATGATTTCGAACGCGGACATTGTCGGTGCGCTGGATCGACAGCGCGTGGCGCGACCCTGACCGGCGGCAAGGCTCGGCGCGGCTTTAGCCCGCATATTTCGTGAGGTCGCGCCGAAAGATCCGGCAATTCCAAGCGGGGCGAGAGTTTCGACCGATGGTGTTGAGATAGCAGAGTGTTCGCGATCTTTCGGCGCTGGCACGGCCCTCATTCGGCCGCTGCGCGG